>NZ_JCAJZT010000001.1:0-848505 GCF_059510395.1 Shimazuella sp. NTD248
AATAATGCATAAGTTGCAAGCTGAGAATGAATACTGTTGAAGACTTGGTAGAATAATCCAAAGAATAGTGGAAATATAGTAGTAGCGATCGCAAAAGACAAAATCATTTCAATATAAGTAAATCCTAATTCTGAAATCGAAGAGTCTCGAGTTTTACCATACGGCTTATTCCCTGTTGATTTTTCCATTTGACAAGTATCTTTAGATTCCATAATCGTTGTGAGTAAGTCACCTCTTCCTGTATGGTATATGCTCTCATTTTCCATGTTTTTTTACGAATCTGTAACCTGCTAAGCCTTTCTTCCAATAATTCTTGAGCTACTATTCTGGCTTGGTTTTCTAGCATGCGATCATGGAAAAACATCTTCCCAGTTAAGTATAATGGCACAACAAAACCAATTAGCGTAGTCCCTACCATCAATGCAACAAGTGTCTCTACAAGAGTAAATCCTTTTTCCCTTTTATACATGAAAGATTACTTTTGTTGTGCCACTGGCTACTTGGATCACAACATCCATCCAGTTTTTTTCATTTTTCTTTAAGTGGATCGTTCCTCCTCGGACTTGCCCAGTCCTTCGAAATAAGACTCGATTCTCCTTGAAATTACTGGATATTTTCAGATCATCGGGTAATATCGTTTTATGTTGTGTTTTCCCATCTATCCATGTAGTTATTGTCCTATTGGAAAACAAAACAGATACTTCTGTTTCTCTCGCCATAGCAGTTAGTTGTGCATCTTCTAATTGTGAAATAATTTGATATCGAAGTTGAAGATACGTAGCTTTAGCTACCAAAGCAGAGAAATTTGGTACTGCTAATGAGATGAACATCCCCATAATACTTAACGTACACAGCAACTCAACCAAAGTATAGCCGGCCTCTTTCCTATTTTTTACTTGCATACGACTTGAATTTCTCCCGATTTTGATACTAGTTTGTACTTCCCAGCATCTCCTGGACAGTCTGGGATGGTACGAAGATATTTTTGAGAAACTAAATCTTGGATAGTTTTAGGATAGATACCATGATCCAAGTAGTAATTATCTACCTGCATACCAATCATTCGTCGATTTGCTCTATCTGCCTGTACATTTGCCTTTTTGCTGGCTTCTATAAAATTGGGCAGCGCGATTGCAATGATAATGCCAATAATAAATAAAACAACCAACATCTCGACTAATGTAAAACCCTTTTCCTTTTTCATTTTTTCCTCCTATTGAACTGCCTGGATGAGACCGAACATTGGCAAAAATAATGAGATGACTACAACTGCCATAATTAATCCAATAGAAAGTGTTAAAATTGGTTCTAAATAAGCCATCCATCTTTCTAATCTTTCTGTTAACCACTCTTCGGTAGTAGTAGCTAGTTGTACTAACATCTCCCCTAATTTTCCAGTCTTTTCTCCCAAAATAAGTGTCTGAGAAAAGACAGGAAGCAGAGTAGATGATTTTTCTTGGACAATATTGCTTAAAGTAGCACCATGGATAAGTTTTCGTTTCGTACTTTCTAAATACTTACATAAATCAGGCCAAGGCGTTACCTGCTCGAGTAATGAAATAGCAGATAGCATAGGTACCCCTGCTGTCATAAATGAACCTAACTGCAAAGATAAATATTGCGTATACCTATACCGATAATAAATAGTGATTATGGGAATCCGCTTCATAACATGTTGAAATCTCGGATTTCTTCTTCCCCAAATACAAAAAAGCAAAAGAATAAACCCAGATATAAAAATATATGGAAATATTCGCGATAGGGTAAAAATCAACTTAGTAGTATACGGTAACTCCAATGAAAATGATTGAAATAACTCAGAAAAAACAGGCAAGATCACCGTGGATAAAAAAATTAACCCTATACTTAAAGAACAAAGAATAAAGAACGGATAGAAAGTAACTTGTTTTAACTTACGAAACCATTTGGATCTCGATAAATAATATCGATGACACTGATTTAGAGCAAAAAGAACATCACCATGATGTTCAGCTGCCTTCACGAAAGCGCAAAAAATTGCTGGAAACCCGATTGCTTGTAAAGAAGCAGAGAAACTCTCTCCTTTTTGAATCATTTGAATAAGTAAGTTACCATCTCTCTTTGGAATAATTTGCTCTGAAGTAATCATTTGAACACTTTCTACGAGGGAAATACCATTTTCCAACATTGTTTTTAAATGGTAACTAAACATCGCAATTTTCTCGTCTCTCCATTTATCCACTTTTCATCACATCCAATGCCAAATAGTTAAGTTCCTCTTCTGTTGTTAATCCATAATCATATTTTTTACGCAGTGCATGTTCCAACATGTGCACACCTTTCCTTTGAAAATGTTGTCTAATCTGGCCAACTGAAGGTTCTTTCATTATTAAACTCTGCACGGATTCATCTAAATACAGCACTTCAAAAATTCCTGATCGATTATAGTAACCACTCATTTTACAGCGAGGACACCCCTTCCCCCTACACTTCGTACAAGATAATCGAATCAACCGTTGAGCAATTACTCCACTGAGTGCAGAGGCCACAAGGTAAGCTGGTATTCCCATATCAATCAATCGAGTGATGACACTTGATCCATCCGTTGTATGTAAAGATGTAAGGACAAGATGCCCTGTCAGTGCTGCTTCAATTGCAATTTCCGCAGACTCTTGATCACGTATTTCCCCAATCATCATGACATCCGGGTCTTGCCGCAATATTGCCCGTAATCCTTTAGCGAAAGTAAAACCAATCTTGTGATGTACCTGAACTTGATTAATACCAGATAGTTGTATCTCAATTGGATCTTCAAGAGTGATAATATTTCGCTGATGATGATCGAGTAAACGAAGTAATGTATAAAGTGTTGTTGTTTTCCCAGCACCTGTCGGACCAGTAACAACTATCAATCCTGTTCTTTTTAATAAATCCGATACTCGAGTGACTTCTTCAAGTTCCATGCCGAGATGTGTTAAGTTACTAACTGCTAATTGACTGGGCAATAAACGCAATACTAACTTTTCACCGTATAGAACAGGGATCGTAGCTAAACGAACTTCTATCTTTTTTTCTCCCATTTCAACCGTCATTGCTCCATCCTGTGGGAGCCTCCTTTCTCCAATATCTAGTTGCCCCATTACTTTCAGACGAGAAATGACTGCGTTTGCCTCTTCAAGCGGTAAACGGTTTGTCTCTACTAAGTAACCGTCAATACGTTGACGGATAATCAGATTCTCACAACCTGGCTCTATATGAATATCACTAGCTCGATTAGATGTTGCCTCAAAAAATAAATTGTTAACAAACGCAATGACATCCAAAATATCACCTCCAAACAGAACGTATATACCTATTTCGACTTATACATCCCCTAAACCTCTTAATTTGTCAAAAAAAGTATTTTTTAGTCAAAAATAAAAAGGCCTGAATTTCGGCCCCTGATTACGCAAATATGTCGTAGTTTTTACCATAGATACAAGTCGTTTCATCATCTACTTGGATTACCTGTCCATCGAGCAAATCAATATTAATTTCTTTACCATCAGTAGTAGTAAGGGAAACAGTCAATGATCTACGAATTTTAGGTTTAAGTAATGAAGATAAAAACTCGAATTGTGTTGTCATTTCTTCTTCCACGGATACTGTACCTAATTCTGAATCCAACATAATTTTGTAATAGGGTTGTGCCGAAAAATGCTTCATAAAAGCTTGTAGTTGATCCTTTTTTCCTGATACTCTCAACGTCAACATAGTAAGTGACACTCCTTATTTTTTAAATCATCGGAATAGTAAACTTTATCCGTAACTTTCTTTCCCATAATTAAGTATAAAGCCCAATAACTCGGTACTCAATCATTATTAAAATCTATTTTCATCTGTATATTCGCTAATAATTTACAATTTTTCGCTCAAAAACACACAAAAAGAGACAATTTAATATTTTCCATAATAATGACAGAAAAATCCAAGTTTCGGAGAAGGAAAACAGGATTTGACATCGAATCTTTGAACAAACAAAATAACATCTATAGGCAGGGATCAACCAGATGGATCGATATAATTCGCTAGACTTCGGCAAAATTGTCCGTAAACTGAGAACATCTCGCGGTCTCCCTATGAAATTTTTTGAAGATAAAGAGATTTCCCAAGGTACGATTAGTAAAATCGAAAGAGGTGATCCAACAGTCAGCAAACACAAGCGGTTTTACTACTTAGAAAAATTAGGTTACAGTACAGAAAAACTGCAAGAGTTGCTGGAAGAAGAAAATAATATCGCCCAAGTTGAACATCTTCAATTAAAGTCAATAGAAACCATTATTGATTTGGTTGGTGCAAAAGAAGGCTTAAAACAGCTGAAAGCATCAGGATTACATGAAAAAATTCACGTCAAACCAATGGTCAACTTCTTAAGAGGTAAGATTTATTATCAAAAAAAATCTTATGATAAAGCCAAAAATGTTCTACTTGAAGCAATCAAGTTAATTGATCGAAATCTAGGAGTTTGGGAATCTACCAATTTAAAATCATCCTGTTTTGGAGAACTTGCACGTATCTTTTTCCAAGAAAAAAATTATGATGAGACCATTGCCTATAATCAGCGAGGAATTGATTCTTTTGTAGAGCAGGGCACAAGAAAATACACCAAAGCTATTTTGCTTTCCAATCACTCTCTCTACTTGTTAAGACAAGATAAATTGGAAGAGAGTTTGGAAATGGTCAAAAATTGCAAACATAACCTTGGATCGCAGGAAACGGGGCTAAGTTTTATTTACCCTTATAACGTGGAAGTAAATGCTTTAATTGAAAACAAATGCTACACTCAAGCAATTCAAAGTGCTGAGATAGGTATTGAGATTGCTCGTATCAGTCAGAGTTACGATCGATCATTCCAGCTTTGGAGTAGCTTAGGCGATATATTTTTTGAACAGGAAGAATTTTCTGTTGCACTTATCTGCTACCAAACTGCTCTACGGTTAAAACCAAGAGTAAGTTACGAAAACTGGTTTACTTATATTCGCTTACAACTAGGACTTATTTATCTCCAAATGAAAGAACATTCAAAGGCTGAGTCTCATTTGATAGAAGCCGTTAAAACCTCCGATGGGAGTCGGATGGATCAAATATATGATGCATACAATGCATTAGGTGATCTATATCTTTCATTAGATTTTACGGAGAAAGCTGTTCTATCTCTACAAAAAGCACTGCACATTGCTCAAGATCACAAACTGTATAAACAAGAAAGAGATTCACTCACCAAACTGTGCCAATGTCAGACTTACTTGGATGGTGAGCAATATCAAAACTATGTTAACAGCTTGGTATCTGTGAGTATCCAACTCCAAAGAGGAGGTGATTAATATGCGAAAAACAACAAGCGAGCCAATCCACACTTAAATGGAACTATTTTTTGTAAGTTAAAATTGCTATTATTTGAGCTAGCCGTAAGGGGCTAGCTTTATTTTATGCCTGATTAAAAAAATAGTAAACTTAAATAAAAAACTTTTTTTATAACAAAATGCATAAAAAAACGCATCTATCTCATACTAGTTTTAGTGATGGGGAGTGGCCAAGTGGTAAGGCAACGGACTTTGATTCCGTGATGCGTAGGTTCGAATCCTGCTTCCCCAGCCATTCGCATAAATTATAAAAGGCGTTTTCCTCAAAAGGAGCGCCTATTTATTTTTTCACATGAGGAACCAGTTTTGGAACTGAAGACAGTAAGATGAGAATAGCAGTTGCGTATGGCAAGATTTCCAGAAATTCAATATCCCTCACATATTGAAATACCCAAGGGTCATGAATAATTAGGTCTCCTGCAATATAGCCGAGTACTGCCCCCCCGATATATAAAATAAAAGGGAATCTCGCGATAAATCGAGCAACAAATCCACTTCCCCACATCAGGAGCGGGATACTGAGTGCTAAGCCAAATAGCACTAACCACACATTTCCATGGGCAGCACCAGCTACTGCCATCACATTATCCAGACTCATCACAACATCCGCTACAATAATGGTCTTAATCGCACTGCGAAAAGTACCCCCAGCTTCTACATGCGTCATATCATGATTATCACCAACCACTAATTTACCTGCGATAAAAAATAACAACAATCCTCCAGCTGTCATTAAAAAAGGAATGTGCAACAAATAAGCTGCTATGGTTGTAAGAGACGCACGCAATATAACAGCAATACCAGAACCAATTAATATCGCACGTTTGCGTTGTTCTTTTGGTAATCTCCTTGCTGCCATACCTATTACAACAGCATTATCTCCACTTAACAGGAGATCGGAGAGGACAATGGTAAACATACTAATCCAAAATGTAGATTCCATCTATTTCTTCCTTTCCCCAGTTTGTCCTCTTGGACAATTTATGTAAAATACTCAAGTGGTATAACCAATAATGAAAACTTCCAACTTAAGCAAATCATTTAAACTTCGTTCAACAAAAAAAGAAAACTGCACACAATACAGCTTTCCCTTCTCCTCGCTACTTCATAGCTGGAAATTCCCCTTAAGTTTTTAATCGAAAATCAATGCATTCTATACCTTCCACTGCTTCGTTTACCAGTGATTCCACATCTAGTTTCTTTTCTTCACGATTACATACTTTGATTGTCGGCTTTGTTTTTGGCTGCTCTGGTACAAATACTGTACAACAATCTTCATAGGGTAGAATAGAAGTTTCATATGTACCAATGTTATTGGCAATTTTCATGATTTCCGTTTTATCCATGCTGATCAAAGGTCGCAAAACCGGCATACTTGTCACATCATTTATTGCTTGAAGACTTTCTAATGTCTGGCTTGCAACTTGTCCAAGAGATTCACCAGTTATAAGTGCTTTTAAATCAAATTTTTCCGCAACTTGCTCAGCAATCCGTATCATCATACGTCGCATAATAGTGATGCTGTAATTATCGTAACAATGTTTTCGAATTTCTGTCTGAACATTGGTAAAAGGAACTACATACAGTCGTATTCTCCCTCCAAAACGTGTCAAGATTTTGGATAAATCAAATACTTTTTGTTTTGCTCGTTCACTAGTAAATGGATAACTATGGAAATGGATAGCATGTAGTTCCACCCCACGCTTCAAAGCTAAATAACCTGCTACAGGACTATCAATACCACCAGATAGTAATAATAATACTTTTCCACTAGTACCTACTGGTAATCCCCCAGCTCCTACAGTTTCTTTTCCATAAATATAAGTTCCTTTGATGCGAACTTCTATTTTTATTTCTAATTCTGGGTTATGAACATCTACTTTTGCCTGTGGCAGTTTATCCAAAATATATTGTCCAACACGTGGATTGATCTCACTAGAACGTATTGGAAACCGTTTGTTTGCTCGTCTGCTCTCTATCTTAAACGTTGAAATTCCTGGATAAGAAGCAAAGACATTAGCAGCAGTCTTCTCTATTTCTTCGATTTGAGAATGTATGCGAATAGCTGGACTAAAACTGACAATTCCAAAAATATCTTTTAGTGTCTCGATAATGGGAGGTGCAGAATGATTACCAAGTTCCACAAAAATACGGCCATGTTCCCGTGTTACATGAACGCCTTCAAAATTTGTTAATTTTTCTCTAATGTTCTGAACAAGACGATCTTCAAATAACTTTTGATTTCTGCCTTTAAGCGAAATTTCACCATATCGTATTAAAATAACATTCCAATTCATGAATCATCTACACCTTTATCCATTGTTGTAAAGTAGGTATGACATTTGCGACTGCTTCCTTGCAAACTTCTATATCTCGGGGCGTTGTTAGCATTCCCATACTGATCCGTATTCCGCTTATTGCTTCCGGCTTTTTTTTACCCATGGCAAGAAGTACACGACTAGGAGTTTCTTTTTTGGAAGAACAAGCAGATTTACTCGAAACATATAGCCCTTTTTCTTCGAGTGCCCTAACCAGTACTTCTGATTTTATTCCTGGACTGGAAAAATTCAAAATATACGGGACTCCTTTAGTTCCATTTAAAACAATCCCATTTAAATTGGATAAAACAGAAAGCAAATCATTTTTCCAATTTTTCGCTTGTTGATAAAAAACATCCCTATTGTGTAAAGCAATTTCTAAAGCTTTCCCCATTCCTACAATCAATGGAACAGCAAGCGTACCCGACCGGAATCCTTGTTCTTGTCCGCCGCCAATCAGTAACGGCTGGATCAATTTATTTTTTTTCAAATATAAAGCTCCAATACCTTTAGGTCCATGGAATTTATGTGCAGATAAAGAGAGCAAGTCAATCTTCATCTTATTAACATCAATAGGTAACTTAGCGAAAGATTGAACAGCATCCACATGAAAAAATAATTTTGGATAGGAAGCTAGTAATTGTCCAATTTCCTCTAAAGATTGAATAGAGCCTATTTCATTATTCACATGCATAATCGATACCAATATGGTTTTATCGCTGAGGGAAGCTTTTAGTTCTTCCAACGATATTTCACCTGATTCGTTTACAGAAAGATACGTTACGGAGTATCCTTGCTTTTCTAAGTCACGAAAAACTTCATAAACAGAATCATGCTCTATTTTGGTTGTGATAATATGCCTTCCTCTATTTTGATAGGCTTTTGCAACTCCCTGAATTGCAAGATTGTTTGCTTCTGTTCCTCCAGAAGTAAACACGATTTCTGAAGGAATAGCATTTAGCTCATTCGCGATCAAATGACGAGCGTATTCAACTATTTTTTCTGCTTCAAACCCAAGTCCATGTAGAGATGCAGGATTGGCATAAGTATGTTCCATCACTTGGCTCATCATTTCGATAACTTCTTTAAATGGCTTAGTAGTAGCACTGTTATCAAGATAATGCATGAAAACGAATCCTTCCCAAAAAATATGATAAATCTTATCTTATCAGATAAGGATAAAAAAACAAAAAATGATTGTGTTATATGAAAGAAAACTTGCCTGCTGGCAAGTCCTAACGTTTCAAATAAAAGCCTAATCTCTGTAAGAAAAAAAGGCGATTTTCACTCGCCTTAGATATGACAAGAGTCTTTTCCTCGCTTTTGCAAATACTTTTGATGATACTCTTCAGCAGGATAATAAGACTTTGCAACTGTAATTTCTGTTACGATTGGTTTGGAGAACTTCCCAGATTGATCGAGTTCTTTCTTCACCTGTTCTGCCTGATGTTTTTGTTCTTCAGAATGATAAAAAATAGCTGAACGATATTGAGTACCTAAATCGGGACCTTGACGGTTTAATGTAGTAGGATTATGGTTTTCGAAAAATATTTTTAGCAATTCTTGATAAGAAACTTCACTTGGGTCAAAATCGATATCGACCACTTCAGCATGACCAGTCTTATCAGTACAAACATCCTCATAAGTAGGATTTTCCTTTGTTCCACCTGTATATCCTACTGAAGTACTATTAACACCAGGTATTTTACGAAAAAGCTCTTCTACTCCCCAAAAACATCCTGCACCAAAAGTTGCTTTAGCCATGAATTAAATCCTCCTTATGAGAGTCGGTAAAACTCTTTTTGTTTCATTGCTTGATCATTTTCTTCAGGTGTTAGTAACAAAGACTCTTCTGGACGTGGAAAAGGCTTTAAAATCAAATCTAAATAAGTTTTTTCTCGATGATTTACCTCAATTAAAATACCGATATCAATTAATAACTGAATCATTTCCTTTACTGTCGTTGGATAAGTCAAATCAGAACGAATTAATATAGATTCACACCATTGTTCACGAAGCAACAAGTGATGATATATTTGTTTTTTTTGTGCTTCAGCCAATGGAAAGGGTTGAATAGCTAGCTTTTCTGCCTCTTGTTCCATATATAAAAATATTTCTGATTTGGAGTATCCTTGATAAATAAAAGCAACAACACTCAGCACAACTGAATTCATTCCCTGTGGCAGATAGAGGTTCCAACCAAACTCAAAAAATACTGCTGGTACTTGAATATATTCTGCTGACCAGCCCGTACTGAGAATTGTCTGAATGCGCATCTTTTTCCCCTTTGCAGCGCTATTCTTCATCTTGTACTCTGTTACAATCTTAATTTCTTCGCCATTTAGAAACCAATTTATCCGCTTTCGACGCTAGCTTTGGAAAGCGAAGCCGGAGTTTGTGAAGCCACCTTCTTGCCCATGGTGTTGTTTTGGATAACATCACTAAACCGATTAGAAAAAAGAACCATCCTTGCATAATAGGTAGTATTGCACCAATCACACCTAGAATTAAAAAAAAATATCCACCAACAGTTATCATAACTTGTTTTGTAGATCGATTCATTGGACTATGGCCACCCCTAACCCATCTCCGACAGGTAACAACATCGATTCTAAGCGAGAATGACTTGCTAACATCTCTGTTACTTTTCGAACAGCAGTTGGAGCTGGATGTTGATCTTCTTCATCAAGAACTCGACCACCCAAAAACAAATTATCAAGAACAATTACAGTACCATGTAGAGATAACTGCATAACTTGTTCCAAATATGTTGGATAGTTCACTTTATCTGCATCAAGAAATATAAAATCGAACTTCTTTTCTTCTTTAATTAATTTTGCTAATTGTAAGGAAGCATCGCCTATTAAAGTCGTTACACAATCAAGAAGTCCCGCCTTATTTAGATGGTCCTTGGCCAATTTAGCATGTTCTTCTTTAAGTTCGATTGTAGTACAATGTCCGTCTTCATTCAAACCTCGTAATAAGCATATGGTACTGTACCCTGCCAATGTTCCTACTTCCAATATTTGTTTTGCACCAGTCATCCGCACCATCATTGTCAACCACTTACCAACTTCAGATGGTACAGAAATAAGGGGCAGTCCTAATGAAGTTAAACGTGAACCAATTGATGCTAAAACATCATCTTCGTTAACAAATAGATCACGGATATACTTGGTTTGATCCATTAGATGCTCCTTAGAGATTACAATTTTAAATCTTGATACTAGAACCTCCATACCGTTTCCCTATTATATACTAGATTATTTAGAGTGGAAAGAAAAGCCTCTCAAATAGAGAGGCTGCTAAAAAATAGCTAGTATTGGAAAAGCAAGTATCCGGATGAGGAGAACAAAAGCACCAATTCCTACTGCCCACCAGCCAGTAGCACTACCTCTTTGTCCACCAACTATTCCCAGTATAATTCCCAAAGTAGATAAGACAAATGGATACAGAAAGAATGCTAGTATTGACAGGATCAATGCTGTTACACCAATCCCTGTACCATGTACTTCTCTTTCTTCTCTGTGTGCATCAACAGGATTTACACCAGTTGGAGTTAATTCAGCAGCAGTTTCTGTGTCTTGGTGTTTCTTATTTCGCTTCTTTTTCTCTTTGGTCATAATAACCCTCCTGATCCTTATGGAAACTATCCTTAGTTTCTATAGATCAGGATAAAATCATACATATTTTATGTTGTTATCTATTACCTACCGCATGACTTTCTCAATTCGTTCTAATCTTGTCAAAATTTCATTTATTACAGCGTCATACTCGCTCATATTAGGTATGGCTTTCTGTCTAGCTGTATTATGTTTCTTCGATGTTGTTAGTTGTTCCTTTAGATACTCGTTTTCTTTGAGTATTTCTTCATAGTTTCGGATAACAAGGTCAAGAAATTCATTTACTTCATTTACATCATACCCACGCATCGATTGTTTAAAGTCTTTGTTAAAAATCTCCATCGGTGTTAAACGTTTCACTATCCAGACACTCCTATCAACATCAACGTTTCATTTTTTTATTATATACGAATTCTTTGGTTATCGTAAAGTAAACTTGTCAATTGAAAAGCTTTACAATGCTGAATCGACAAACATGACTGTTTTTTTCCTGTAATTAAGGTTATTCCTATTACTTTTTGAATCATAAAAAAAGATGGCTTAGGAGACCATCTTGTGTATTTTATTTTTTGCGTTGTTCTACCATTTTACGAAAGCTGGGATTATCTGAAACATAAACTTTTTCAACAGCTGCATCCATATCTTTCACAAGTGCAGGAATACCAACCCTCAAATGACCTAATGTAGACATCTTGGAATTCGGTGTTACAGCAACATAAGCTCTATTTTTAATGATAACAACTGAAACAGACTGCAATTGAGGATATACCTTTAAAACTTTTTTAGCTATTTCATTTTCAATCCTTACACCTGTGGAAGGTGTTTTGCGTGTAACAAAATTGGCATTTTTGGTATACAGCGAATTTGTGCGATCTATATTCGTTTGATATCTTGTAGGCAACATATTTTGCTCTTGTACAGGTGATTGAGAATGATATCTTGCACATCCCATCACACCTATAGCTAAGATTACTAGAAAACCATATAGAAATTGCCGCATTACCCATCACCTCTCGTTATTTTGAGATAAAACATACAAAAGAATAAATCGAGCTAGCTCAATAATGGCTACTAATGCACTTGCAACATAAGTAAAAGCCGCAGCATTTAATACTTTTTGAACTCCTGTTTCTTCTTCTCTTGCAATGATGCCTTCCGAGAAAATAATATGTTTGGCTCTTGAACTAGCATTGAACTCCACTGGTAATGTCACAAGATGAAACAATACTGTTACTAAATAAAACAAAATACCGACTAGAATTAGATTGGATAATTGCAGAAAAAAACCGATAAGTAATAAAATCGGTGCTGCACCAGAAGTGAAATTTAAAAAGGGTACCAACCGATGTCGAATAACGAGAGCTCGATAACCTTCCTGATGTTGCAAAGCATGTCCACATTCATGTGCTGCAACCGAGATCGCAGCAACCGATGATTTGTCATATACCGCTTCCGAAAGTCGTATTGTTTTGCTCGTTGGGTCATAGTGATCACTAAAACTACCTCGAATAGGCTCAACTTGGACATGTTGGAGTCCGTTTCGATCTAATATATGCCTGGCAACCTCTAAGCCCGTATAACCAGACCTAGCGGCTACTTGTGACCAGCGCTGAAAAGCACTTTTCACTTTAATTTGAGCATAAATAGTGATCAAAACCGCAACAAGCATGACAAAAATGTCCAATACAAAAAACATATCCTACCCCTACTTTCTCTTTCTATCTTGTGCAGGTGAAGGATTTTTATGCCCTATGGAAAATATGGGTTATATAGAGATTTTACTTAACGGATTAACCTCACTTTAAGCAAAAAACTAGAGCTTTGGTTTTACATTTGATAAGATATCCAAGAAGATGCAAATGAGGAGTTTTTCAATGCAACGAACAAAGCCAGACTTCTGGCTTATCCTATTGACGTTTATTCTAGTTGGATATGGTCTTGTGATGGTCTTTAGTACAAGCTATTATAAAGGAATTTTGGATTACCAAAATGCCTACTACTTTTTCAACAAACAATTGATTTTTGCTGGAATTGGATTAGTTCTTTTTTTTATCTTTTCCAATATTCCTTACCATTGGTATCGGAAGCATGTAGGAAAGCTATTATTGGTGTCTTTGTTTATGCTAATATTTGTTTTGCTATTTGCCAGCGAGACTAATGGCGCAAGAAGATGGATCAGCATTGGATCGTTTACATTCCAACCCTCTGAATTTGTAAAGATTGTAATGATCTTATATACGTCCTCCATTATGGTGAAAAAACAAGAGGTATTAGACAGTTTTAAGAAAACAATCCTTCCTCCACTTACCATCATCACTATTTTTTGTGGGTTTTTGGTAATACAACCTCACTATAGTGCAACAATCATTATTTTTAGCACGTGTATGATTATCATTTTTTGTGGCGGAGCTAAACTTAGGCAACTTTTCCTGCTTGCAAGTGCGGGGATACCCATTCTTGTTGCTGTTCTCTTCTTAGATCAATATCGTGTTAATCGAGTAATGGCTCTTTTTAATCCATTTAGTGATCCCCAGAATCATGGTTACCAAGTTATTTATTCATTGTACGCTATTGGACCAGGGGGCATAACAGGCGTAGGTCTTGGTAACAGTATTCAAAAAATGGCATATCTACCCGAAGCACATACAGATTTTATTTTTTCCATTATTGCGGAGGAACTTGGGTTTATTGGAGCTGGAACATTAATTGTTTTATTTGGTATATATGTCATCCGAGGAATACGGATCGCATCTCGTGCACAAGATCTTTTTGGTACCTTGCTCAGTATTGGTATTGTCAGTCTTTTTGCTATACAAGTGATTTTCAACCTCGGTGTAGTCACAGCATTGCTGCCTGTTACAGGTGTTCCACTACCTTTTATTAGCTATGGTGGTTCATCCTTAATGTTTCAACTAATTGCAACTGGAATCTTACTCAATATATCTCGGTACCAAAACATTCGAAAAAAAATAATCACGAAGGAAAAATAAAAAACCTGCTATTCTCAGTGGATAGCAAGTTTGTTTTGTTTAAGGGAGATAACAAGCATTTATTTAGGATGATTTTTTATTGACGGAACGGTTTTGACTCCAAAAATAGTAACCAAATGAAATGGCAGCTAGTGGTACTATGATGTAGAGTGCCTTCGTACCAAAACGATGAATATACTCAAATAACATTTCCCAATTGGAACCGAGTACATGGCCTAAACCGATGAAAGTTGCACACCAGACAATTGCTCCTATATATGCAAATAAGGCAAATCTCGTGATAGACATACAAGAAATTCCCGCAAGATAAGCTGTTACATGACGAACTCCTGGAATAAAATAACCAACAGAAAGAAGAGCACTTCCATATTTACGAAACAACAACTGGGAAATCCGCAATCTTCTTCTCGTGATAAAAATTTTACTCCCATATTTCCGTAAGAAAGGATATCCAAACTTTCTACCTAGAATATAGCTGATTGTAATACCTGTCGCGGAGCCTAAAAGAGCGCTGAGGAAAGTATAGATAAGATGCAGCTGTCCGATGGAAGAGAGGTATCCTAAAAAAGTCATCATAATCTCATCGGGTAGAGGTAATCCAACGATACCTAGTACAAAAAAAAGAAAAACTCCTATATATCCATAGTGTTGTAGAAACTCAACCAACCATTGATCCATGGTACAACCCCGTTTAACAATGCTTTATTAGCTAAAATATACAATACCACAAATAATGCAGTTGCACAAAATAATAAAGAAAACTTGCCGACTGACAAGTTTCATTTACCATATCCTCTACCCATTATTTTAATGCAAGAAAGATATAAGCTCTCTGTATTTTTTCTCATCGATCTTTTGAATTACTTTTACCATTAATTCCACTACATTTTCAACATCTTTTTTGCTCACCATCGAAACATGGCTATGAATATAACGAGCTGCAACTCCAACTACCAAAGAAGGAACCCCACGTTGATTCATATGAAATCTTCCCGCATCTGTTCCTCCACCAAGCATGGTTTCCGATTGAATAGGGATATTATTTTCTGAAGCTGTATCCAATACTAAATCACGCAAACCAATATTAGGTACCATAGTAGCATCTAGAAAAGTAATAACCGGTCCTTCACCCATTTTAGGATGCAACAAATTTTCCTGCCCCGGTGCATCTTCGGCTATCCCTACGTCTATCGCAAAGGCGATGTCTGGGTCCACCGCATACGCTGCTGTTTGTGCCCCTCGAAGACCCACTTCTTCTTGCACAGTTGCACCTGCTATTACCGTATTGGGATGTTCCTCTACTTGTAATCTACGCAATACTTCTATTGCAACATAACAACCCATTCGGTTATCTAACGCTTTTGCTAATATCGTGTCTTGGTCTGGCAAAATTTCAAAAGGACAGGTGGGAACAACTGGATCACCAACTCGGATTCCCCATTCTTTAACTTGACTATCACTGTGTGCTCCTATATCAATATACATTTCTTTCATCGGATAAACTTTATTTCGTTCCTCTACTGTTAAGACATGAGGCGCTTTAGAACCAATAACTCCTGTAAATTTACGATTTCCAGACAAGACGATCACACGTTGGGATAAAAGAACTTGGCTCCACCAGCCACCTAAAGGTGTAAAGCGCAAATAACCGCTTTTTGTAATCTCTGAAACCATAAAACCGACTTCATCCAGATGACCTGCTAACAAAATACGAGGTTTATCTGCTATGCCTTTTTTTTCACCAAAAATACTGCCTAAACCATCTCCTACAATATGGACATCAAACTGTTGCAGTTCATCTCTTACTATATCTCGCACTTCATGTTCATACCCAGAAACACCATTTGCTTCTGTTAATCGTTGTAACAATCGCATGTTTACTCTCCTTTGAATCCGATGTATATTTCCTGTCTAAAATTATCAGATGCATCCGCAATTGCTAACTGATTTTCAAGTTGATTAATGATCTGCGTATAATATTGCGATGCTTCTGTAGTTTGACCCATTTGAATCAGATCATGATAAGCTCGGTAACTTTCTCGTAATAGTTTGAACTGCCTACAAAACTCTTCCTTCGTCATCATACCAGGCCTTTCATCACCTTCTTCATCATAATATGTCTTATAACGATTCAGATAAGCTTCGTATGTAGAAAATGCCTCCATATAAGTACCTACCTTTTTTATATAGGATAAGCATTTCTATACCATTTATACGAATAAAAAAGACTAGTCCGAAGAACTAGTCTCTGCTTTGTATTTTCATATTAAAAAGACGCCCAGCGTCTAAAACAAGCAAGTAGGAAGCAACCAATAAGCCGAGTTCTGTTCTCCAAGTGGTAATCGATAGCTTGTCATATCTCCCACAAAATGGAGCAGCAATCATCTGTCTAGGCCAAGTATTGCTACTTAACTCCAGCGACCTACCCTGAATCACTGCGGGCAACAGCTGTATCCAAAGATACGGATTCTCTATCAGGTCTTGCACCAGGTGGGGTTTACCTAGCCAGCATGTTCCCATGCTGCTGGTGCGCTCTTACCGCACCGTTGCATCCTTGCCTGTGAGGTTTCCCTCCATCGGCGGTCTTCATTTCTGTGGCACTAGCCTTAGGGTTGCCCCCACCGGCCGTTAGCCGGCACCCTGCCCTATGGAGCTCGGACTTTCCTCCCGTGGCACCTTTCGGTTATCCACCGGCGATTGCTTTGTTTACTTCCATGAAATAAGATAATAACAGAAGTACTAAACTTAATCAATAGCAAAATATAACTTTGAAACAGATTTTATTCATTGCCTGTTTGATGGGAAACAAGTTTATAGTACTCGAAATGGATTTTGATCGACTTCAGAAGGAAAAACTTTTGCATCTCCTTCTAAGAGGTTTTTCAATTGACGACAAACATGCGGGACAACTCGCTGTTCTGTGGCATGCCCTATATCAACGAGAGAAATATTTTCTTCTAGTGCAAGTTTCGCAGTATGATAATCGATATCTCCTGTAAGGTAAACATCAGCCCCGTGTCTCTTTGCCTCCATTACATAACGGCTTCCAGCTCCACCAAGAAGAGCTATTCTTTTTACTTTTTCATTTCCGTTTCCAACAACATGAACATGATCCAATCGATACGCTTTTTTCAGATGCAGGACAAAATCTTCCAATGTCATTTCTCCCAAGAGGTTCCCAACTTTACCCATTCCATATGAAACACTTTGAGAAAGAGGATAAATATCATAGGCTACCTCTTCATAAGGATGAGCAGCAAATACTGCTTGAAGCACCCGATCTTCCAGCGATTTTGGCATTATGGTTTCCAATCGGTATTCGTCTACTTTGGATAACTCTCCTTGAATACCCGTGAAAGGAATGCTGTCTTTACCTGGTAAAAATGTTCCTGTTCCTTTTCCTGCAAATGTCCAATGACTATATCCTCCTATAGCTCCTGCTCCATTATTACCAATTGCAGTTCTCACTGTTTCCAGATGGCTGGAAGGTACAAAAACAACAAATTTTAATAATGGATCACTACCATGGATGAGAAATGTCTTCTTTTCCAGCAAACCTATCTCATCTGCTAATACATCATTTACGCCATCTTTTACCGTGTCTAGGTTGGTATGGGCTACATATACTTGAATCTGGTTTGTAATTAATTTTTCAATTAATTTTCCCCTCGGCTGATCCGTACGAACAGAATCAAGCGGCTGAAAAATAAGAGCGTGGTGCGTAAAAATCCAGTTGGCTCCTAAAGCAACTGCCTCATTGACAACTGCATCCGTTATTTCCAGTGTTACTAAAATACCAGTAACTTTACGCTCTAAATTTCCCAATTGGAATCCGATCCGATCTTTTTCTAATGCAAGATTAGGAGGTACCATCTGCTGAAAAACTTCTATAAGTTGATGTCCATCGATAGCCATTGTATCACCTGCTCTTTATCTTTAATTTCAGAATCGATCTCCTCCATTTTTTCTTTTACATCTTCTGACTTGGCATTATTGAGCTGCTTGCGAACTTCCAACTTTCTTTGCAATTCGAATTTTAATTTCGGAATCAGAAGGGTATGCTTTTTTCTCCATAATAGTGGTCCTATCTGAAAAAACCGCTCTTTTTGAAGTGGAAGCTGATGATATGCAGAAACAGATTCATTTTGTTCTGCAACTATAATCTCATAATAGATCCCATCTTCTACTACGATTTCTTCATCTACCAAATACCAATTATTTTGATCCAACCATTTTCGAATACGATTTTCACCAATATTGGGTTGAAGAATTAACCTGCTTACTCCATCTAACTTTTTTCGTCCTTTTTCTAGAATGCTGGTAATGAGAGAGCCACCCATACCAGCAATTACGATAACATCTACTTCTTCATGAATGACATCAAGGCCATCTCCTAACCTTACATCGATGACTTCTTGAAATCCATTTCTATGTACAAAATCAGTAGCATTTTTCCATGGCCCTAGGTTTAGTTCACCCGCTACCCCTCTGGCAATTTTATTGTGCTGTGCTAAAAAAACCAATAGTTTACCATGGTCCGCACCTATATCAGCAACTGTAGTATCAATAGGAACAAACTTAGCTACTTCCTTTAATCTTTTTGACAATTTTTCCTTCACATTTCCACCTGCCCTATTTCACCTCACTCTATTATATCTTACCCCAAAGAAAAAACGAGCAACATAAGTGCTCGTTTTCATGCTCATCCTTTGAAATACAACCATTTCTCAAAAAAAGGAGTTAAATTTTTCCCTGATACTTGATTTGCAATACGCAAAAAATCTGAGGTGGTTGCGATTTTAAACTGATATTGATGATAGTACGTATTTAAGATTTTCATGACTTTCTCTTCTCCTATTTCATCCATTAAAGCAAACATCATCGCTGCTGGACGTAAATAGACCATAATTCCATAGAGTTCGTCAGGATAATCGTACAAACGCTGAGCTGACGTAATTCCTGCTGATCGATGTATTTCATCTGATTTGATAGCAACTCTTTTTAACCAAGGTGCATCATCTTGCTTCATACGCTTTTGCATATAGAGAAACTCAGAAAAGGTAGTTAAACCTTCATCCAACCAAGGCTCCTTGGCTTGATTATTACCTACTACTCCATACCACCACTGGTGAGCTAATTCGTGGACTACTACATTTACTGCAGGGGAAATCCCATTTGATGTCGGAACTTTAGGAAGTGAAGTTACAAGACCTGGGTATTCCATTCCTGCAATGCCATATCCAGTTTCACCTAAGACTACATCTACTTCTTGGTATGGGTAATGGCCAAAACGATTTCCATAAAATTGCAATCCATCTACTGCAGCTTTCAATAGCGGCTCACTAACGTCTTTTGTAGTATTGGTATACCATAAATTCACTTTTGTGTTTCCCGATTTCTTGCTTATTACGTGATAGTCTTTGGTCAAAACCGCAACAAAATCTCTTACATTATACTGTTGTAAATGCACATTTTCCTTGGTTTGATGAATATCTTTCGCGGTTGAAATAACTTGATAACCTTTGGGCACATGGAATGTCACATCAAAATCAGACATCGTGCTATAAAACGGATCACCTGTTGTTGTATAAGGTTCTGTATGCCATCCATCTTTATCTTTAACAGCAAGCATTGGATACCATTGTGCCAGAAAAGCAGTATTTTTATATTTGTTTAATCGTGTACCTCCATGAGGTAAATAAAGCTCATAATCTAATTCTATTTTGGCACTTCTTCCTTTTTGTAATGGCTTAGGAAGTCTTACTTTCATTACCGTGTCGTTAATGTTAACACTCTGTTTTACACCATTCACTTTTACATGAGAAATGGCAATATGGCCTTCTTTTAATGGTTTGGCTTCTTTACCATATTTCCAATGCTGAAAAACATTTGGATACAAACGAAAATATACTTCGTTTTGAATTTCATTTCGAATTTCAGGCAATGTCACAGACATATGTCCTTTTACGATATCTTTTTTTTCTAAATAAGTAGCATCAATTTGATAGGTAGGCCTATTTGTCTTTGATTCTGTTGCAAACATTTGGTTTATATTACATAAAAAAGAAAGTACTATTGTTCCTAAAAGCACAGTAGCTAATAATTTACGTTTCATTTTTCCACTCCTCCACTGGTACCTAAAAATTAGGATTACCAAATAGAAGAAAAACATGTAGAAAACGAAACGCTTTTCCTGCGTATTTCTTATCTATTAATAATTATGTTATGAAATGACTTGATTTCAGCTACCTATTTATACAATTTTTTAATAATCTTATAATTAAAATAATTCCAAACAAAAAACAACATTCCTATACTGATATCTAGCTTTATTTTTATTATTTTTCACTCAGTTCTTTAAAATCAGTATCTGTTAACGCATAAACACATACATTTTCCAGCTGACCATCTACACCTAACTGATAATTTCGTAATATACCTTCCAATTGAAAGCCCAAACGTTCTGCAACTTTTCTACTTCTTACGTTTCTTTCATCACAGTTGATCTCGATTCGATTGGCATTTAAAATCTGAAAAGCAAAAACAGAAATCCCCCGAACAGATTCTGTAATATATCCTTTTCCAGTTAAGGATGTTCGACACCAATATCCAATTTCGAATTTTCGGGCAGACCAATCCATACGATGTAATCCACTGCTACCAATAAATTTTTTGGTATCTTTTTCAAATAGGTGAAAGCGTAAATCGGTCCGTTCTAAAAATTGGGCATGGGCTTTTCGAACATTCGCCTCTGTTTCCTCTTTTGATGGACAGGATTGTGCCCATGGCATCCACTCTTTCAACTCTGCCATCGATTCCATCATTGCTTCATGAACGACTTCTCCATCACCTGGTAGCGGCATTCGAATAAATAATCGCTCTGTCTCAAATGAATGGGGAAAATTTTCCAATATAGGTAACATCTCGATAACTTCTCTCCCTCATATGTGATTCTACATACACAAGGAGAAATTGTCAATGAACCACTTTCCCCTACAGAAATAGAAGTTTCTTACTAATGAGCGTGTTACTTATCCGTTTAAAATAGAGTATTTTTACAATCTTGAAAAAATTAATTTATGATGATTTGATCAATCCTTACTGCAATACCATATACTAGAATTCCCAGTTCTTAACTGCAACTGGGAAGATTTTTGTTTTATGTATCGTCATAATGAGATAGCGATAAAGCTCATGCTGCTTGGAAAAGTGAGAAAATGCTACCGTTCATATTCTTAAGGAAAGGCCACAACTTTTCATAAGTTGTGGCTTGAATAGAAAAAAACTTAACATCCTATTTCCCGGGCAATTATATTTCGTTGTATTTCAGAAGTACCCTCACCGATCTCTGTTAACTTGGCATCCCGAAAAAACCGTTCCACTTTGAAGTCATGAATGTATCCCCAACCACCATGAATCTGAATAGCTTGGTTGCAAACTCGCATTGCAACTTCTGAAGCAAATAATTTACAAATAGAAGCCTCTTTTGTAAATTTCCTGCCCTGGTCTTTCAGCCAAGCTGCCTTATAAACATAATTTCTAGCTATTTCGATTTCCATTGCCATATCAGCAAGTTTATGTTGAATTGCTTGTATTTTAGAAAGCGAATGTCCAAATTGCATCCGCTGTCCAGCATATTTTTTTGCTAATTCAAAAGCACCTTGGGCAATACCTACAGCCATCGCACCAATACCAATTCTCCCACCATCTAAAGTGACCAAAAATTGACGAAATCCATTTCCCACTTCACCTAACACATTTTCTAGCGGTATGTGAACCTTGTCTAGAAATATTTCTGTTGTATTTGAGCTTTTTAATCCTAATTTATGATAATTATCATTTATAGTGACTCCATTCAAATGTGTTGGAACAATAAAAGCAGTTATTTCACGCTTATCCTTTGTTAAGTTTGTTCTGGCAGTTAAACTTAAAAATTTGGCATATGATGCATTTGTAATAAAGCATTTGGAACCTTGTATTAACCATCCATCAGCTAATTTATCAGCTGATGTCTGTGTTCCAGCTGCATCAGAACCTGCATTAGGTTCCGTTAAACCAAAGGAACCTAATGTTTCCCCTTTACAAAGTGGTATCAAATATTTCTTTTTTTGTTCTTCAGAACCAAATAAGTAGATGGGAGCACATCCAAGTGAAATATGAGCAGAGTAGGTTATTCCCGTAGAGGCACAAACCCGACTTAATTCTTCGACTGCAATTGCAAAGGAAATAGTATCAGCCCCACCACCGCCATAATCTTCTGGGAAGTTAAGACCCATTAATGATAAATCAGCCATTTTCCTAAAGATACTGCTTGGAAACTCACCAGTTATATCTCGTTCATCTGCGTTTGGAGCTACTTCTTCTTCTGCAAATTCACGCATCAACTTTTGAATCATGGATTGCTCTTTCGTAAGATCAAAGTTCATTCTTTGTCCCCCTACAACCCTTATTGACAGCGCTTACAACCTTATTATAGGCGAGAAGGTTTGTTTTCTTCAATTTTTTTGTTTATTCAGATGATAAAGGCTTATTTCGCCACTTCGCTAATTTGCATTGGACTTAGAATAGAGTTAGAATGAGAGCACAAAAAACTCACCAATCTGGGAGTAGATTGGTGAGTAATCGTGTTGTGTTTTATTCCAAAAAGTCTTTTAACCTTTTGCTTCGGCTTGGATGACGAAGTTTGCGGAGTGCTTTTGCTTCAATTTGACGAATTCGTTCACGTGTTACTCCAAATACTTTTCCTACTTCTTCTAAGGTACGAGTTCTACCATCATCTAATCCAAAACGCAATCGCAAAACATTTTCTTCTCTTTCCGATAATGTATCTAATACATCTTTAAGCTGTTCTTTTAAGAGTTCATATGCAGCAGCCTCAGCTGGAGCTGTTGCATCATCATCTGGAATAAAGTCACCGAGATGAGAATCATCTTCTTCACCGATTGGAGTTTCCAAAGATACAGGTTCTTGAGCTATTTTCATGATCTCACGAACTTTTTCTGGAGTTAACCCCATCTCTTTTGCGATTTCTTCTGGCATGGGCTCTCTGCCTAATTCTTGAAGCAATTGACGAGATACACGGATTAATTTATTAATGGTCTCCACCATATGAACAGGAATACGTATAGTTCTTGCTTGATCAGCAATTGCACGCGTAATTGCTTGTCGAATCCACCAAGTTGCATACGTACTAAATTTAAATCCCTTACGGTAGTCAAATTTTTCTACCGCTTTGATAAGACCCATATTACCTTCTTGGATTAGATCGAGAAATAACATTCCACGTCCTACATATCTTTTTGCAATACTCACTACTAAGCGCAAATTAGCTTCTGCTAATCTTCTTTTTGCCTCTTCATCGCCTTCTTCAATGCGAGTTGCAAGATCGACTTCTTCTTCTGCTGATAAAAGCGGAACTCGTCCAATCTCTTTCAAATACATCCGTACTGGATCATTAATTTTAACGCCAGGTGGAACACTCAAATCATTTTGTAGGAAGTTATCATTTTCCGTATCATCATTATGGTTAAATTCGTCTTCTCCATCATTAATAACTTCAATACCTTGTTCCGTTAACACCTCAAAGAAGTCATCTATTTGTTGAGAGTCTTGTTCGAATGATGCCAATTTTTCCATAATCGATTTATAAGTTAGAACACCCTGTTTTTTCCCGGACTCTATTAACTGTTCTTTGGCTTGATCCAATGTAATTTCATCGACATGCGATTCGTTTGCCAATCTAACTCCTCCTTCCTCCTACTGCTTAAACATTTTCTGTTTTTTCCTAAGTTGTTCTATCACTTGTAATCCCAACTCTGCTGCTTTTAATGGCTCTCCTGCGTTTTCCACTTGTCTTACTTGCTTTCCTTGCTGCTTTATCGCTTCAACTAAATCAGATTTGCGTATTCTATCTATTAAGTTCCCTATCATTTCCTTACTCACTTCTGATGGTATTTCTAACATTCCAAGCGAAGTAATCTTTTTTACTAGAACTGAGTCTTGAAGCGATTGGATAACGGGGACAAAACCAGCTTGATTTCCTTTTGAATAATAAGCACATAAATAAGGAATGAAAGACCCATAGTCCCCTTTAAAATGATAATCCTTCAACTCATCTTCCACCCAGCCAGCTACTTGCTTATTTTGTATCATATGTGCTACTAAATATTTTTCTGCCGTTTCTACTGGCGACATTCCAAGCGTATGTTTGCTCACCGTTTGATTACCATTATTCCACTTGACTTTTTCTTTATCCCTCTGTATGCTCTTCTTTTTGGGAAATTTTTGTTTGCTCAGTTCTTCTTTCACTGCTTCGAATGATAAATGAAACTCTTCAGATAGGTGTCTGGCATATAAATCTTGCTCAGTAGCGGTTGGCAATGCTGCGATAAAACGTATCGCAGCAGCAATATAACTAAGACGATCATCATCATCTGTCAACTTGTAACTTCGTTTCATGCGATCCAACATAAACTGAGCAATCGGTTTTGCACCACCGAGGACTTCTTCTCGAAATGCAGTGGCCCCTTTTTCTCGTAAAAAATCATCGGGGTCCAGACCTACCGGCATCTGAGCTACCCTTGCTTTTAATCCTTGTTCCTTCATCATTTCCAGTGAACGCTCAGTTGCAGATTGCCCTGCTTCATCGGAATCAAAACAAAGTGTTACTTTGTTCGTATTTCGACCAATAAGGCGGGCCTGTGTGTCTGTTAGAGCAGTTCCAAGTGGAGCTATCCCATGAGAAATCCCAGCTTGCCAAAGTGAGATGACATCCATAAAACCCTCCATCAGTATAGCTTGTCCATCCTTGCGGATATGTTTCCGGGCACGAGAAAGATTGAACAGATGATTCCGTTTTTGAAAAAGGCGTGTCTCCGGAGAATTTAAGTATTTTGGACCATTATCCGCAAGTGCTCTACCACCAAATCCCACTACTCTTCCTTGGGGATCAGTGATTGGAAAGAGAATACGGTGACGAAATCGATCATAAGCAGATCGAGTTTTATCATCTGGAACAACGACAAGACCAGCTTCTACCAATAAATCAATGGATACTCCTCGCTTCTGAAAAAAGGGTATCAAACATTCGGTAGACGGTGCATAACCAATTTCAAATGTTTTCATGGTCTCCAAACTTATTTTTCGGTTCGCTAGATATTCTCTAGCTTCCCTTCCATAGGGGGTATGCAATAATAAGTGGTGATAAAGTTTTGTTGCTGTGGAAAGTACAAAACGCAATCGACTAATAACTTGATCTTCATCCGAAACAGTGTATGCTTTGTCTGGTATTGCAATATCTTTTTCTTTTGCTAAGTGAATGACAGCTTCTTGAAAAGTGTACTGCTCGACATCCATGAGAAATTGGATGACATCTCCGCCAGCACCACAACCAAAACAATGATAAATTTGCTTATGTGCTGCAACAGTAAAAGAAGGAGTTCTTTCGGAGTGAAAAGGACAAAGACCAAAGTAATTGCGACCGCCACGCTTTAAACTCACATACTGACTTACTACATCCAAGATGTCTACTTCCTTGCGGATACGCTCTAAGACCTCTGAAGATATTTTTCCCATCGACATCACTGCCCCTACCTGTTACCATTGTCGAAGATGAATTAGCACTTGGAATAGTTCGCCGCAAAAAAAGAATCTCCTGCAAAATTACTAGAAATTTATTTGGTAATGTTTACATGTACGAAAGATTTATGTATCTCCTCTTTTTTTGCAGTGAATCGAGATGTAATGCAAAAAGATTCCTAAAAAATGGATTTTACTTGAAGTAATCTTATATGCTCTATTCTACAAAACTGTATAGAGTCCTTCTAATTGAATAATTTCCCGTATTTAGGACATACAATCATTAATATACCCTAAAAATACAAATTATAAAATAGATTTTATTACAAAATTAGATTAGTAAGATTTACCTATCGCATACAAAATCCACAAAAAAACCCGGTAACACCGGGTCTAATTCTTTAATTTTTTTTGACAGAGCTGTTTAATTGTGCTTGTGCTGCCGACAACCTTGCAATTGGAACTCGAAATGGTGAACAACTGACATAATCTAAACCTGTGTCGTGGAAAAATTGGATGGAACTTTTCTCTCCTCCATGCTCTCCACATACTCCTGTTTTCAGCCCTTCTTTCTTCTTTCTCCCTGCTACAGTTGCCGTTTTGATCAAGGAACCAACACCAGCCTGATCCAACACAATAAATGGATTTTCTGGCAGCACCTTTTGGTCTACATAAGTGTGCAAAAACTTGCCCTCAGCATCATCACGACTAAATCCAAAGGTAGTCTGTGTCAAATCATTTGTTCCAAACGAGAAAAAGTCAGCTTGTTCTGCTATTTCTTCCGCAGTTAGCGCTGCTCGAGGAATTTCAATCATCGTACCAATGGTGTAATCAAAAGAAACTCCGGTTTCTTCTTGAATATTTTCTCCAACTGCGATAACCATTCTTCGCAAAGCTTTTAATTCTTGCACATGCCCTACTAAAGGAATCATTACCTCTGGAATTACAGTAATTCCGGTTTGTTTTGATTCTACAACAGCCAAAAAGAGTGCTTCTACTTGCATCTGATAAATCTCTGGATTTGTCATGCCAAGCCGACAGCCTCGATGTCCTAACATAGGATTGAACTCATGCAGTGCGCGAACCTTCCTTAGCAAAGCTTCTTTTGCTACATACTCTTTCGGATTTGTCTTCTCGTACTGCATTTTCGTCAGCTCTACTACTAACTCCTCCATATTTGGTAAGAACTCATGTAAAGGAGGATCTAAAAGACGAACATTTACTGGTAATCCATCCATCGCCGCAAAAATTCCTTTGAAATCTTCTTTCTGCATCGGCAGTAATTTGGATAAGGCACTTTGTTGTTCTTCTTCATTGTCTGCTAAAATCATTTGTTGGACGATCGGGACTCGATCAGGCTCCATAAACATATGTTCTGTCCGGCAAAGTCCAATGCCTTCAGCTCCAAATTCTCTAGCTTTTTTCGCATCTACTGGATTATCAGCATTTGCTCGAACTCTCAAACGACGAACTTCGTCTGCCCAAAGCAAAAGTTGTTCAAATTCAGTGGAAAGATTAGGATCAATCAGAGGTACTGTTCCTTGAATTACTTGACCAGTACTTCCATCAATCGTAATATGATCCCCTTTTGCAATCGTGAGATTCCCTATTACAACCAATTCATTTCGCAAATCTATTTTTAATTGCTCACAGCCACAGATACAGGCTTTGCCCATTCCACGAGCAACTACAGCAGCATGACTAGTCATTCCCCCGCGACTAGTTAATATCCCTTGAGCTGCAAGGATACCATGGATATCCTCAGGAGTAGTTTCAGGACGTACGAGAATTACTTTATGTCCTTTTTCTGTCATTTTCTCTGCTTCATCTGCATCAAATACTACACTGCCAGATGCAGCCCCAGGAGATGCTGGTAAACCTTTGGCTATGACTTGTAAAGTGACATTTGGATCGATACGAGGATGCAACATTTGATCCATTTGATCTGGATCGATGCGGAGCAGCGCTTCTTCTTTGCTAATTTTCTCCTCACTTACAAGATCAACAGCAATTTTGACAGCTGCTTGTGCTGTTCTTTTACCAGACCGTGTTTGCAAAATATATAGATTTCCTCGTTCCACTGTAAACTCAATATCTTGCATATCTCCATAATGTCCTTCTAATAGGCTAGATAATTCTACAAACTTTTTATAAATAGATGGCATCTGTTCTTTTAAATCAGCAATTGGCTTTGGAGTTCTTACTCCTGCAACCACATCTTCCCCTTGAGCATTGATTAAAAACTCTCCATACAATTCCTTTTCTCCAGTTGATGGATTGCGCGTAAAGGCAACTCCAGTTCCTGAATCATCGCCTAAATTACCAAAAACCATCAACTGCACATTTACCGCAGTACCTAAATCATCAGGAATTTTATTGATCTTGCGATACACTTTTGCTCTTGCGTTGTTCCAAGAACGAAACACAGCTTTTATCGCTTGAGATAACTGAACTTTTGGGTCCTGAGGAAAAGGTGAATTCGTCTTGGTTTGAACGATCTTTAAGTAACGTCCAATCACTTCTTGCCAATCTTCGGCAGAAAGAGCTGTATCTTCCGAAACACCTCTTTTTTCTTTTAGCTCATCAATGACATCTTCAAAAAAGTAGTGATCAATTCCTAACACTACATTAGAAAACATTTGGATAAAACGACGATAAGAATCATAGGCAAACCTTGGATTTTTGGTCAAATTCGCTAAGCCTGCTACTGTTTGATCATTAAGACCTAAATTTAAAATCGTATCCATCATTCCCGGCATAGAAAAAACGGAACCCGACCGAACCGAAACCAAGAGTGGATTTATGTCGTTGCCAAATTGTTTCTGAGTCTGTTGCTCTAGCTGATCTAATGCAGTGTATACTTGTTCCATTAACACATTGGATAAAAGTTCACCTTCACGATAATAATCGAGACAAGCTTCCGTCGTAATCGTAAAACCTGCCGGAACGGGCAAACCTGCATTTGTCATTTCCGCTAGATTTGCACCTTTCCCGCCAAGGAGATACTTCTGATCTTTGGAACCTTCTGGAAATAAGTACACTTTTTTTGTTGTCATGGATTGCTTTCACCCCTGTTTGTTGATCATATCCAAGATGATATTTGCAGTCTCTTCTACCGCTTTATTGGTCACATTAATTTGAGGACATCCAACTCGACGAATGATTTGTTCAGCGTACTCTAATTCTTCTAATATTCGACCCATATTCGCATAACTAGCCTCGGAAGTTAACCCTAATGCTTTGAGGCGTTCCCGTCGAATACTATTTAAATGTTCAGGATCAATGATAAGCCCAATGCAACGCTTACGAGGAATCAAATAGAGTTGATCAGGTGGTTCTACTTCTGGAACAAGCGGGATATTCGCCACTTTCAACCCTCTATGTGCAAGATACATCGAAAGTGGGGTTTTGGAAGTACGAGATACTCCAATTAATACTACATCTGCACGTAAAACACCCCGAGGATCTTTTCCATCATCATATTTCACTGCAAATTCAATTGCTTCTACTTTTCTAAAGTATTCTTTATCTAATTTATGGATAAGCCCGGGCTCTTTTTTTGGTTCTTTTCCTAGTAATCGACTAATTCCATTCATCACAGGTCCAATCAAATCTACATAAGGCACTTGATTTCTCACTGCTTCACTTATGAGGTAATGCTGCATTTCAGGAACCACTAGTGTAAAAACGACCAGAGCTTTTTCTTCTCTTGCGATTTCAATGACTTCTTTAATTGTTTTTCGATCACCTACATATGAAACACGGCGTATCTCAACAGATTTGGACCCAAATTGGCTTGCTGCTGCACGAATTACTGCCTCTGCTGTTTCTCCGATTGAATCGGAAACCAAATATATAATGGAATGGCCGAGCAAGTGGTTCACCTCCCTATACTTTCATTGCTTGTCCTAGTTCAACAAACGCCTTGACAATTGAAGTTTTCGTAATTCGGCCAACTACTTCCCATTCCTGGGGATATACTTGATGCTGCCGAACCACTGGAAGTGAATCCACTTGATGGTTTACCATTTGCATAGCTGCTTCAAACAAGGAATCTTCACTTCGACAAATTATCAGATTTGGCATTCTTGACATGATCACACCTACTGGAATCGATGAAAGTTCTGATTTTCCCATGGCCGCTTTTAATAAGTCTTTTCGGGATACAACACCTGTCAAATATCCTTCTTTTTTGAGGATAAAAATACTTCCAACATCTTCTAGGAACATGGTGCAAATTGCATCGTAGACAGATGTGTTCTCTTGGATTACGATAGGGACAGACTTATATTCACCCACAGATAAACTTTTGATATGCTCTCCTAATAATTGATTAGCAGTTTTACCTGTGTAAAAATATCCAACTCGCGGTCTTGCATCAAGAAAACCTGACATGGTGAGAATGGCTAGATCTGGTCTTAAAGTTGCACGAGTTAAATGGAGCTTTTCTGCTATCTGTTCCCCTGTAATAGGTCCCTTTTCTTTTACAATTTCGATGATTGTTTCTTGGCGTTTCGTAAGTTCGATGGTCTTTACACCTCCTATTTCTCCAAATGTGACATACTTATATTATAATCTCCTTATATAGTATATACTATATTTTTTCTTCCTTGCCTATCGTTTTTTGTTTTCTATGTATTTCAATATTTATAAATAATATTATTTGTTTCCTATTCCGTTTTTCCCCAGAATACCAACTATGGAGATTTGATGATAGTGATACTATCTATTATAAGGCTATTACAGATTTTGTAAACTAAAGTAAATAACGCTTTCACCATGTAAACAAAGGATTATTATAAAAATAAAGTAATAACAACCATAAACACAAACAAAACCATTGATATCGTTTATTATTTACTTTATTTCAGATTATTAATAAAATGTATATAAAAGAGTCCCATTCTACCTAAAAAAGGAATATCATGTTTTCTTTCCGATCGAAGTCGCTTCCCTTCTGGCTCGTACCGCTCATGATCGGTCAGGTGATCACCGTTGCGGCAATCCCTGACCTGATCAATCAGGCTTTGCATGTCATCCTCGACAAGCAGGGAATGCCCGTAGGGCAGATCATTGGATCATTTATCCTCACTTTTGCCATTTGTGGACTTCTCTTTGGAAGGGTGACGGATCGATATGGACCGAAGAAACTACTAAGCATATCTCTTCCCGCTTTGATCGGAACGCTAACCCTGTATCCTCTTACAAATACAACATGGGGATACATGACGGTTCGTATTTTGAATGCGATTGCCTATTCACTTGTCGTGAATGCGCTATCCGTACTCATGCGAATGAGCATGCCTAGTGGTCGTCACGTTCAGGCGAGAATCACTGGTTTCACCAGTGCAAGTTCCTATCTGGGCGCAGGTCTGGCGATGTTTTTCGGCCTAAAGCTTTCAGACAATGCGGGAAAACTTTGGCTCACTGTACAGATCTTGGGACTGCTTTCTGCTGGATTGATCTTTTGGGGTATGACCCTGATCCATTCACAGGAGCAGGTTCCGATGAAACAGAAGGTGCTGAGGTCGGTCAGGAAGGCAGTTTCCCACTCTGTTGGAGAAGCTAAGAGGCTGTTTGACAAAGATGCCTTTCTGATTTCACTTCCTAGTCTAGGAATCAGTGCTGTTTATCTAGCCTTTCTGACCTATTTCGCGCTCTATGCCGGTGGAGAATCAGCGGCTTCTATTCTTCTCTTGACCACCATGACAAATGGGGTAGCCTCTGCTACTTTTGTTCCCAAATGGGTGGTAAAGAAAGGATATCGTCCCGTTATGTTGGGGAGTATTTTCCTCTTGACCGCAAGCTTGATTCTCATCCGAGTTGGGGAGCAGTTCTGGCTGCTTCTTCTGGCTGGGATGATGGTTGGAATGGCGATTTCCAGCAGCAGTCTGAGTATGTCAGAAGAAATCAATTCAAGGGTATATCATGGACGCCTAGGTGCAGGAGTTGCTACCTATGGTTTTCTCCGTCAAATTGGTGGTGTGATTGGTACCATTTATTCGGGGATCATGTGGGGAATCTGGAAAGCTGACATGTGGCTCTCCCTTATTCCTCTGCTCCTAGTCGCCCTATTTCTGCTCTTCTCTATTCGGTTGAAGACTAGGCGGGGCTCCAGCAGAACCCAAAACCGTGGTGGTTATAAGGATTTGGAACTCGGCAGACATAATGCTGCTTGGGAACTTGCCTTCGGCAAAGCCGATCATAATACTGTGGTGAGTAGTGTACAACTCTACGAGAAGCAATTTTTGGACACAAGAAAATTGCAAGAACTATCACCTGAAGTTCTTGTACAGAGAATCCAAAATCTGTCCTTGGCAATAGCTCTTCTCCATCATGTGCAGGGTTCAGCAAGCGGTAGGCTGTCTTCTGAGATGATTACCCAAACTCGTCGGCAGCTCATCACTCACCTGAAAATGCTTGATCGACAAAATCTTCGGCACTATCTCCGGAATCCTTGGCAACCTGAAGTAAAGGTTAAGGATTTCGCGTATCAATTGGAGATAGAAGATTTGCATCAGTTGACTGCAGCAGAAATTGACCTTCGAGTAAAGAGTACCATTCGAATCGTACAGATGCATTTGGAGGCTGGTCATGTACTGGACGATACGGCTCAGGAGCAGATCGATCAGGAAATTGAGAGGGATGACTTTCGAACCGTACAAAGGTATTTGGAGGCTCTTCGAATTCTTCATGTACTAGACGATTCGGATCTAGAGCAGATCGATCAGGAAATTGCAAGACTAAACTCCATCCATGGAGAATGGGACAAATAACATTACCTGTTCTTTAGGGCTTAGGTAACGTAACTGCGTCCCCTTTGAATAAAGGGGACGCAGTCCAGATTTAAAACCTATATCAAGATAATAGAAATTATCCCCTGTACTAACACTTAATGATGTGGTTTTTCTTACTATTTACTTAAACTAGGGTAAATTTCATTACTCCCCTTCAAATACAATATGCTCAAAAGCAACAAAAGAGTGAACTAGTTGATGAATACTTTTTAATAGTGCCAAACGATTTTCTTTGATGTCCTCACGATCCACCATCACCATCACATGGTCGAAAAAAGTATGAATAGCAGGAACGATCTTCTTCAATGCCCTGTATACAGATGATGCATCCTGAGCTTGTGTTACTTCATCCAAAGAAAGTTGAAAAGCTTGGAACAGAGCTATTTCTTCCTCTTTTTCCAATAAGGACTGGTTTACAACTTGTTGCTTACCTTTTGTAGCTAGATTAGCTACCCGTATGAATCCATCTACTTCCACCTTAAAGCTTTCCCGTTGCACACTTTCCATCAATACCTCTGCTTTTTGCACCACATTGGAAAGGTTATCGATATCACTTGCTAACACTGCTTCTACCACATCATAACGAATCGATCGCTCAGACAAAAGTGCTTTCAATCGTAAGCGAAAGAAATCCAATAGTTCCGTTGCAACCTCTATGTTAGGACGTTGGAGCCTACCTGATTTTCCGACAACCGCCAGTGCCAATTCAATTAATTTGCTTAAGGATAAGTTCATTTTTGGTCGTTGTAACAACAATTGAACAATAGCGGATGCTTTTTTTCGAAAGCCATATGGATCTTGAGAACCGCTAGCAGTTAGCCCAATACCAAATCCAGAAGCAAGTGAATCTAAGCGATCAGCCAGAGCTAAAATGAAGCCAATATTACTCACAGGTAACTCATCTTCTGTCTGGCGAGGCAGTACTTGTTCGAAGAGTGCCTCTGCTACTTGTGGTATCTCTCCTTGAAGCAAGGCATATTCGCGTCCCATATAACCTTCTAACTCTGGGAATTCCCCGATCATCTGCATTGCTTGATCAAATTTTGCAATCAAAGCAGCTCTCGCTAGTTGATGTTTTTCTTGCTCCGAAAGACCCACTGTCTCTCCAATAGCTAAGGCTAATTTTTCCCCACGTTCCACACGTTCTGCCATTGAACCAAGTGTTTCTTGGTAAACGATATTAGCTAATTTCTCTTTTGCTTGATCAATGGTTACCTTTTTATCTTCTGCAAAGAAAAATTGAGCATCCGCCAATCTTGCGCGCAATACTTTTTCATTTCCTTGGCTGACATGTGTTAAACCATTTTTATCCCCATTTCGTATCGTCACAAAATACGGCAATAAAGCACCAGACTCATTTTGCACAGGAAAATACCGTTGGTGTTCTCGCATTGTGGTAATGAGTACTTCTTTGGGTAAGTTCAGATATTCGGTGGCAAATTGACCACTGACTACTGTTGGATACTCAACCAATTGAGTCACTTCTTCCAATAGATCTAGATCAATCGGAATATCCCAACTGTGTTCTTTTTGCAGTTCGATAAGCTGGTTTCGAATATTCTCTTGCCGTGTATCCATATCCACTTCTACAAATTGATCACGTAAAGCCAATGGATATTGTTCTGCTTCAGAAATAGCGATTTCCTTCCCTAAAAACCGATGTCCCCTTGTCATACGATCAGCAGTAACTCCTGCAAAAGAAACCGGAATCACTTTATTATCGAAAAGACTGACTAACCAGCGAATCGGACGAATAAATTTCGTCTTGGTAGCTTCCCATCTCATCGTTTTTGGAAAAGTTAAACTCTCTAAGATGGACACAAAAGAATTCATTATTACTTCTTCTGTGTGTAATCCAACTTCTTGTTTTATTGCATAGACATATTCGGTTCCCTTGTCTTCCCTGAGTTCTAACGAAGAAAGTTCCACACCATTTTTACGGGCAAATCCCATCGCGGCCTTGCTCCAAGAGCCATCTTCTGCTTTGGCGATTTTCGCAGCTGGACCACGCAGTAATTCCGTGCGATCACTTTGTTTCTCTGCTACTTCGTTCACCAATACTGCTAAACGACGAGGCGTCGCAAAGGTTTGAACAGCACCGATGGAAATTCTTTGCTCCGCAAACCATTTCTCGACTTTTGCTGAGAATTGTTCTGCTGCATTTCGAACAAATCGAGCAGGAATCTCTTCACAACCAATTTCAAATAGAAAACTATGCTTCACTTTGAACGCCTCCTTGCTTAAGCAGCGGAAATCCTAATTTTTCTCGCTCTTCAATAAATGCTCTCGCACATCTTCTTGCCAAGTTACGAACTCGTTTGATATAGCCCGTTCTTTCTGTGACACTAATCGATCCACGAGCATCCAGTAAATTAAACGTATGAGAGCATTTTAAAATGTAATCATATGCAGGAAAAACGAGTAATTGATCCAAAGCCCTGCCTGCTTCTCGCTCAAAAGCATCGAATTGCGAAAATAAAAATGCTTCATCCGATATTTCGAAGGTATATTTGGAATGCTCATATTCTGCTTGATAGAAAATATCCCCATATGCGACGCCTTCTACCCACTCCAAATCAAATACGTTTTCTTTTTCTTGAATATAGGAAGCTAGGCGTTCTAACCCATATGTAAGCTCAGCGGAGACCAACTCTGTTTCCAAACTGCCTACTTGTTGAAAATAAGTGAACTGGGTGATTTCCATCCCATCTAACCAGACTTCCCATCCAAGCCCTGCTGCACCAAAAGTAGGATTTTCCCAATTGTCCTCTACAAACCGAATATCATGATCCAATGGATTCAATCCCAATACCCGTAAACTATCCAAATATATCTCTTGGATATTGTCTGGTGCAGGCTTCATAATGACCTGAAATTGATGATGCTGATAAAGTCGGTTTGGGTTCTCTCCATATCTGCCGTCAGCTGGACGACGGGATGGCTCGACATAAGCCACGTTCCATGGCTCAGGACCTAACGCCCGCAAAAAAGTCATCGGATTTAATGTTCCAGCACCTGTCTCGACATCATATGATTGAACCAATATACATCCTTTTTCACTCCAAAATTCTTGCAGTGCTTTGATCATCTGTTGAAAATTCAACACGTTCACCTCCAAAAAATACAAAAAAGCTTCTTGTCTCCATGTGATGATAAAAAACATCACATAGGGACGAGAAGCTTTTTTCCCGCGGTTCCACCCTATTTGACCAAAACACATTTTGGTCCGCTTTCAGTTTCAACCTAATGCTCAAGAACGCCTATTCACGAATGCCACTATCAGGCTCACACTCTCCCTGATTCGCTAGGAAGTGGGGGATTCGTTACTACTTTTCTGTCATCGCACTTCAAATTTTTTTTAGCTTACCAAATGCAATAGGGAATTGTCAATGTTAAGACTGTGAATCAACATAATATAATACTTATGTGTATGATCAAACATCTATTAAAAAAATTATTTACCTAGGCGGAGTTAGGAGATGATACATGTATCCATCACCTAACTCCACCGTTTACCATGGTTGAGCTAGAACTCAGAGTCCGAAGCGCTTCTTGATCGCATCCATGCTGTTCTCAAGCGCCTCTCCGTGTCGCTGGGCGGAGGGGTCTTCGGACTTCTTGGCATCTGCGGCCACCCTCTCCGCGTTGTCGAGAATCTTTTCCTCTTCTTCTTCTGTTGCCATGGCAAACTCCCCTTCAGGGATTCAGACCACTCCTATTGAGCAGCACTTATTTTTGGAAATCAGTTGTCTATATCCTCTTGAGATATCAAAATCAACGGATACCCTTAACTACTGCTGGAAAAACTCGCTTTTTTGAAATAGTTTCGTGAGTTTATTTTGTATTTACCCGCTGCCTTGGATCACATTAGAATGAACTTGAAAAGGTTTATGCAATTACCCTTTTTTCTTCGTCGTTATTACTTGATCAGAAGTAGAAGAATTTCTAAGGCCTTATTTCTCGTTTTTCCTGACCAATTAACTGTGTATTCCTAAATTTCAATAATTAATTTACAATCAACCTGCCTTTCATTAAAATAGAGATAGTCCATCAACTGGATGTGCTATCATAGAGAACTGGAGTCAAAAATGACATCCAATCCCGAACCCTCTCCTCCTACTGGGCTGCCAGTAGTCCTGAATGACGTGGGTGACAACACTGCGGACCCAGAGAAGTCCGAGCCCCAAGACTCTCCGCCCCCAGTGAACCCCTTCGGCACTTGGAACGAGTGAACTAAGTAGTCTCATCGTTCCAGTTGGTTGCATGTGGATATCATATGCAGCCAACACCCTTCATAGAGAACCTAATAAAAAAAGAAAAAGCAAACAATAGAAAAAATCCATTGTTTGCTTTGTTATTTTCCATTCCAAGTTGATCGCAATTGTTGAAGGATTGCTCTTGACTTGGTCTTGATATCCAATTGTGCATCTAAATAAAATTGCAATATCGTCTCCATATCGTGTTTGGTTTCCCATTTTATATTGACATTTCCTAGTTGATCAGCAGATATATCATTTAAAATCCGCAAGTAGTATGCAGTTGCAGGGGTAATGCTGATATCTCTTGGCGTCATGCACTTGGTACACACCATACCGCCTTGTGTCAGCGAGAAGGCTGCTGCTTCTCCATTTTGCCAAGGAGTCCCACATTTAGCACACTCGGAAAATACAGGTTTATAGCCAGCCGCTGCTAGGATCGCGAGTTCTAGTAAACGCGTCAATATTTCTGGGTCTTTGCCATCATTTAATTGAGAAAGCAACAGTCCAAGCTGATTATATAAAGTTAGAGCAGGTTCTTTTTCTACGATAATTCGATCCACTAATTCTAACCAATATGCGCCGTAAGCAGTCAATAAAAGATCTGATCGTATAGTTTGATGGTGATGAATGATATCTGCCTGAGAAAGGGACGGCATACTTGTTGGACTATGCTGATAGCAGACAAAATCAGCAATCGTAAAAGGTTCTGTCACTGCACCAAATCTGCTTCTTGGTTTTTTGGAACCTCTTACGATCATGCTTACTTTTCCTCGTTCACGGGAAAAAATAAACAGCAAATGATCACTTTCTCCATATGGTTGATTTCGAAGGACAATTCCTTGCAATTTGATAATCATTGCTGTCCTTTCTACTAGGCCTCTTCTTTTTGCTCAACGTCCTCTAACTGTTCTTCATCCTGCTCAACTGTTAAAGCCTCTATATCTTTGTATAAAAGATAGGCATCGATGCTACCCGTTACCTGAAAACAGCTCCATGAGAAATTTCGCAACGAGTCTCTTCCTTTCTAGAGAGGGGTTCAGAGTTAGCATGACCGAGGAGCATGATTTATATGAGACAAAGTTATTGGTTATTTTTTACTCCTCATCGCGATAGCCATATTCCCTCAGATATTGGGATTCATTGCGCCAATCTTTTCGCACTTTAACCCATAAATCCAAGAATATGCGATATCCAAATAAACGTTCCATTTCGGTACGAGCAAGTTTACCGACTTGCTTTAGCATTGCGCCTTGCTTGCCGATCAAAATTCCTTTTTGTGATTTACGTTCTGCAACAATAGCAGCCCGTAAATATAAAGTTTGTTGATTTTCCCTCAACTTCGCCTCTTCTACCACTACTGCAACAGAATGAGGAATTTCCTCATGTGTTAATTCTAACACTTTTTCCCGAATAATCTCACCCATGATGAATTTTTCAGGATGATCCGTCACTTGATCTTCTGGGTAATACATGGGGCCTTCTGGTAAGCGTTCTAAAATTAACTCAAGCAAACGACCTGTATTATTTCCTTTTAAAGCTGATATAGGAATAATCTCATCGAAGTCATGAAGCTGACGGTATTGCTCGATAAATGGCAAAAGTTTGTCAGGATGAACTTTATCAATTTTATTGACCACCAAAAATACTGGTGTAGAAACCCCTTTTAGACGTTCGATTATGTATTGATCCCCGCCGCCTAAACCTTCTTCTGCATCGACTAAAAATAAAATAAGATCTACTTCTGTAAACACATTTTGCGCTGTTTTAACGAGGTATTCTCCTAGTTTAGACTTAGGTTTGTGAATCCCTGGTGTATCAAGGAAAATAACCTGACCATGTTCATCTGTATAAATGCCTCTGATTTGATTTCTCGTTGTCTGAGGCTTGTCCGACATAATGGCAATCTTTTGGCCGATTGCTTCATTCATCAATGTTGATTTCCCCACATTTGGTCGTCCAATAAGTGCCACAAATCCGGAACGGAACTTATTTGTCATAAAAATCCTCCTTTTGAAAAGCAAAAGGGAGCAGATCTGCAACGTTACCCGTTTGCTTACTCCCCCTGTAAATTGTATAAAGTTACAGGCATATTAGCTAAAAACCATTCTATTACTACATGTCGACAAAAGGCGAGACAGGATTATGTGCGATAGCTCAAAATAATGCTGCTCCCTCAGGGAACATTAGCTCATTTTGTATTTGGTGGTTCCTACAAAAGCTGCAATCCGAGTACAGCTATGACAATCCCCATAAGCGCACCAAAATACATCGATCGATAATTGGTGTTTTCTTTAATACGTGACTGCACGGCAATGCCCGTTAAAAATAACACCAAGATACTTATAGGAAGCTGCCAAATTACCAAGATGATTAATGTCGCTACACAAAAGGTGAGAGACATGATCAAACTCGGTTCCCAGTCTTTCCAATATCTCGAAACCCATGCTTTCAGCAAAAAAGTTGCAAAAAAAGTAACTAATACAATTGCTGTAAGCCCAATCGTTGGCGGATAGAGAGAATGTTCCGAAATACTGGTGTGAATAAACCGTAAATAAGGAAAAAAGATACTAGTCCCAACAATAAAAGCAAGTCCTGCTGTTAAAAATACAGCTCCTGCTGCAACATCTTTGGCAATCTTAGCAAGCGGATGGAATTCTCCTGTGATCATATCTACTACTGCTTCGATGGATGTATTGATCAATTCAGCAAACAATACCAATGTGATAGAGACAAACAACAGCAATATTTCTAGCTTTGATAAAGATAAACAAAGGCTTAATAATAAGACAACCAATGCCGTAATAAAATGGATGCGCATATTGCGCTGGGTGACAACCGCATACTTTAAGCCTTCGATCGCGTATCGAAAGCTTTTGAGTACTTTAGTCACCCACATGAAACATCTCTCCCTATCTCGTAATATCTAACTCGGATAATACTTTCTCTTGCAAGCCGAACATTTCTTCTTCCTCTTCCTTTGTTTCATGATCATAACCAAGTAAATGCAAAAATCCATGTACTACCAAAAAGGAAATCTCTCGCAGTAAGGAATGACCGTATTCTATCGCTTGAACACTTGCTATAGGAAGACTGAGAATAATATCTCCAAGTTCAATCGTTTCTTCCCAATCTTCTTTGCTCCATTCCGATCGATTTTCAAATAGCGGGAATGAGAGAACGTCTGTAGGACTATCTTTTTCCCGATACTCTCGATTGATTTCTTGGATTCTTTCCTTACTAACTAAGGTTAACGATACGGAAACCTCTGGAAGTTCTTCCATCTGAGCTACTTTATCTAATACTTCTTGCACTCTGTCAATCGCTGCTTTTTCCTCTTCTGTCAGAGGTATTTCTGCTTCTATTTCAATGGTTACCATCTATTTTGCCCCTTTTGTTGGTATATCCTCTGGGTACTCGATGCGGGAATGAAAAATCCCCTGCAACGTTGCTGCCATCGCTTTAGCGATAGAATTACATTCTTTAAATGTCAAATCACATTCATGAAATTGTCCATCTTCTAGACGATCTCGGATAATTTTACTAATCATATTTTCAATTCGTGATGGAGTTGGCTTGGAGATGGAGCGTACAGCAGCCTCCACACAATCGGCAATCCCGACAATAGCTGCTTCTTTAAACTGTGCTTTTGGACCAGGATAGCGATAATCAGCCTCAATAACCTGTGTTCCATTGCTTTGTTCTAGTGCACGGTAATAAAAAAACTTCAACAAAGTTGTCCCATGGTGTTGTGCAGCAATATCTTTGATTGCTTTTGGAATGCGATGAGCCTTCAGCATCTCTACACCATCTCTTGGGTGTGATAAAATAATTGTTTTGCTCAGATTTGGTGATATTTTATCATGGGGATTATCTCGATGGATCTGGTTTTCGATAAAGAATTGTGGCCGCTTTAATTTTCCAACATCATGATAATAAGCTCCAACTCTCGCAAGAAAACCATCAGCACCAATTGATTCAGCTGCTGCCTCCGCCAAGTTTCCGACTATGATGGAATGATGATAAGTACCAGGAGCTTTGTAAAGTAAATCTTTAAGTAATGGATGGTTAGGATTGCTAAGCTCCAAAAGACGCAGAGGAGATAGTATTCCAAACATGGCTTCAAAATAGGGCAAAAAGCCAATCGTGAGCACAGCAGAGAAAATACCGCCAATTAAGCCGAACAAGAGTGATTGAAAAAGTTGCGCCCAATCACGTTCTGCTGGCCATAATGTATAGAGAGCAAGAATAGCTACCATACTCACAAGAGAAGTTAAAACACCTGCTTTTAACACGGCACTTCTTCGTTTAACACCGTCAAGGGCGAAGGTGCTGATCATCCCACTGATCAATGCAACTAATCCAAAACGAAAATCAAACAACAACTGATTATCTCCGTTAAAAAATATGCTTGCTGCTAAACATAATAATAAACTTGCTGCTAAAGATAATTTTGAATTTAACAACAAGGTAATCAGCATCGTTCCGAGCGCGACAGGAGCGAGAAAACCTACTGTACTCCATTCTAAATTTTGTCCTAATGTAACTATCTTCATCCCAATCAGTGTAAGTAGCATGATCGATACCAGCAATAAAAGTTGGCTGTTATCTGCATGCAGGAAGGAATGAAAGCGCTGCACATAAAACCGAAAGATAGCCAAAACCAACAAGACAAGAATCAGTAAACCCACATAAGGCAGGACATTTGTTTGTTCGCGTATCAAACCTATTTCTTTTAATTTTCGATATTGATCAGGAGTGACAACTTCCCCGGAAGAAACGAGCACTTGCCCTTTTTTGATCGGAATTGATTCAACAGAATCTTTCGCAGCTTCTCGAAGGGATTCTGTTTTCTTCTGGTCATATAGTTCATTAGGAATTAAAAAATATCTGGTGATCTCACGTGCCAAATAGCGTGAATTACTCGATAGTGATGAAGTGACCAACATGCTGTCTACCTGATCTTTCTTCGTGGCAAGTTCTTGAGAACGAACTCCTTCTTCTAATATATTGGACACAATGTCTCTGGTAGTTAGACGTAAATCTGTTAATTCAGTTAAAGAAGTTCGTACTAATTTAATATAAAATTCTTCTGGTAGTTCTTGGGAAATTGCATCTTTTAAGCTTTTCAATTTTTCGGGTTCTTTCAACGTTTTATCTCCGATGATCCTTCTTGCATCAGCAAACACCAAATCAATTTTTTCAATTTGACTGTTCGTTAATTCTTCGTTTTTTGTGTATTGAGGATCTACAGAGTTTGCTGCTCTATCCTTTGCTGCTTTTGTCGCTGTATCATCAATTTTAGTTATAGGAGAAATAATCGTTTCTCTACTTATTTTCCCAACTTTTATATCGACAAACTGCGGCAAGGCATGTGGAAGCAACAACAAATAGAACGCGACCCCGAAGATCGCGTAAATGAGTATCTGTATGGAAAAATGACTTTTCCACTGTCCTTGAAAAAAAGAAGCTCTTTGGCTTTTTCCCATAACTAGCTGGCTCCTTGGTTGTCTTCCTCTGCATATGCTTCAATAATTTGTTGTACCAGTGTATGTCGAACAACATCAGCTTGTTTTAAATAGACAAAACGAATATCCGGAATATTTTCAAGTATCCGCTCTGCCACTCGCAATCCTGAATTTTTTCCTCGAGGCAAATCCACTTGGGTTACGTCACCAGTTATGACCATTTTGGAGCCAAATCCAAGACGAGTTAAAAACATCTTCATTTGTTCAGGTGTTGTATTTTGAGCCTCATCTAAAATGACAAATGCGTCTTCTAATGTTCGTCCACGCATATACGCTAGAGGTGCAATTTCAATTAGTCCACGTTCCATCATTTTCGCAACTTGTTCCATTCCAAGCATGAAGTATAAGCTATCATATAAAGGGCGTAAATAAGGGTCTACCTTTTCTTGAAGATCACCAGGTAAGAATCCTAAGTTTTCCCCTGCTTCTACTGCTGGTCTTGTTAACACGATCCGCTTAACACGATTGGTCTTTAAAGCCATCACTGCCATAACGACAGCCAAAAAAGTTTTCCCAGTACCTGCAGGTCCAATCCCAAAGACGATGTCTTTTTTCTGGATAGCTGTGACATAATGCCGTTGGCCTAATGTCTTGACTCTCACCTTTTGACCTTTTTGGGTAATACCTACTTCTTCTTGGTACAGTTCCAATAATTCATCGGCCTTGTCCGTTTCCGAAAGTCGCTTGGCATATACAACATCACGTTCATTTAACTCCAAGCCTTGGCGAATAAGCGTCAGCAAGACGCGAAATAATTCCTGTGTTCTATCTACTTGTTCAGATGGTCCAGAGACTACAATTTCTCCGCCCCTCGAAACGATCTTGACCTTACTGTCTGCTTCAATCACTTTGAGAAACGTATCATGCGGGCCAAACAATTTAATTGCTTCATCAGAAGTCTGAAATTCAATGTGAATCCGTTTTTCATTGCTTTGCAAATGTTTCAATCCCCTTGTAGTATAGGCTTTTCTTGAGCAATATTTTCAACCACATCAAAATGTATCTTCAAATAAACTTTACCATTGTCTATGCGTTGGTGCAAAACTTTTTCCCCTAAAATTCTACCTTCTGGAGCAATAGTATTAGTCATTTCCAATCTAGCTCTTTTTTTTCCTAAAGTAATCGCATCTGTATGATTTCGAGTATAGGTTACTTGTCTAACAGACCAATAAACATCGCGTACCAAACCGATCGGTAATTGATATTTTCCAATACGCAGTGCCGATATTCTTCTCATTAGTTCTGATTTTGCATAAGGTTTAGGCGTAGAAAATGGATTAGTTAAGATAAATGGCCCCACAAATGGCCATGTATAACGTGTTTTTTCTCCAGTATATTCGTTTTGTACATACTTTAGGGGCACAACTACCTCTGATTCATACCAAACCTCACCTAAAACAATTCCTTTAGCCCCAACAATTGTCCCCTTACTTGGAGATGCTGCGGCTCCATAAGTACCTGAAACCAACAATTGCCCTTTTTTCACAGCATCATGTACTTTGACCACCGGATTCCCGTGAAAAACACGTACATCCATAATGAAGGCATTTTTTTTAGAAATCAAATCTACAGGCCGACGAATCAGCTTCTTTTCCCCGATCGAATCTACCCGTTTTTTTTCTGCCACTGTGACAATGATGCGAGTACCTTCTATACGCACTCCAATCCATGAAGCATTTGGAATTCGTTTTAGAAGTTTTCTTTGCAGTTGATCCGTATTAGGAAATCCAACTTTAAGCTGTCCTGGATAAATACCTTCCTTTTGTAAAATAGATAGAACATATTTATCTGGTAATTGCTCATTTCCCTCCACATCTATATACCAAATAAACGAAGAAAAGAAGAATAGCAAAAATAAAAAAATAGAAAAACCAATGACAAAAAACTTTCGCTTCTTTATCTTTTTGAGCATGAAAAAAGGCCCTGATTTCTCCACTATTTTCCCAGCTATTTTATATTGTTTCATATACTTCCAAACTTGCATGATATCTGATAACAAAACGGTAATTCGCACTTTTTCTTTACTTACCCATTGTACATTCTTAAGGACAATCTTAGCTTGTACGATTTGATCCAATAAGATTGAAATATTTTGCCCCAAGCATTCAATAGTTACTGTACCACCTCTCACATGCCTTCTCCCCTATTCCTTATTCTTCATATGTACTGCAGAGATTTTTCCAGTAAGTAATATTCTATCTGGGTAAATAGCTTCCATCACAAGAGAGTCACCTTCCACAGTAAGAAAACCTGTAGCCGTTTTTAACGTGAGTAAATCTGGGTTAAATTGATGGACACCTATAAAATTTTCGATTTGTAACTGTTGTCCGATCCATTCTATGCGAGGGAGAGTCCCAACCACTTCAGGGGGTAAATCAAACCAATTGGAAGCTAGTTGTGTAAGTCGTTTCATCGTTTTCCTCCCTCCATCTCCTTGTTAAGAATATGCACGAAACAGAGAGAGTAGAAGAAAAAATCCAGAAATCAAAAACGACTCCTGAAATGGAGTCGTTCATTCCTATACTATTTGGTTTGTTGCTGCTCGACTTGAGCGATAAGCCGTTTCGTTATTTCTCCACCTACTGATCCATTCGATCGAGCAGTTGTATCTTTTCCAAGGGTCACACCAAACTCACTAGCTATTTCTTCTTTAAATTGGTTTAATACTGCTGCTGCACCTGGTACTAATAATTTATTTGTGCTTCTTGGCATTGGTCTTGCACCTCCTTATCTACCCTTTAGTATGGGAAGGAGGTTCTATCTTTACTTGTATTACATCTTACCAGAGCTGGCAAAATTGGCCTAATGCCTAAGTCGTCGTCGAATAAACCGACGAATGACAAAAAATAATACAATCAAGACAATGATGACGAGCACAATAAATATGATACCTGCGATGATAACCCCACCAACGAAAGAGCCTAACTTACTAAAGATGCTTTTTTTCTTTTTTGTCTTGTAATAAGAATAACTACTCGATTTATAAGATGGTGAATAGTAGCTGGAATGCGAACTACTGGTATGATAGCTGGAGTGTGACCTTATTTTTGCATAACTCACTTCCGAGTGAGCAGTAGCAAATACAACAGACAATAGCAGCATGGAGAGAAATATAGCTGTTAATCGTTTCAATTAATTACCTCCATCAATATATAATAGTTTTATTCTATAAATAACTATTACTGATTGGCAAGTAGAATTATCTTAGAGTATTGTGCTATTCCTTTATACCCTAATTTACAGCTCGACGCAAAAAGGTGGAATAACTAAACTTTGCAATGATTAAACCCACAAACCCAATAGAAAGTAAAACAGCAAAGGTTGGCCATATATCACTTATTTTTGCCCCATGAGCCATCACTTCCTGTAAACCATGTTGTGCCCAGTATTGAGGAGTCATTTTCCCAAATACTTGTACATAAGAGGGAAGCATATCAAAGGGAAACCAAAGTCCGCCTAACATGGAACCACCTAATGTAAATAATTGAGTAATCCCTTTTGAAGCCTGATCAGATCGAATTAACATGGAAACTGCTATACCGATGCTTGCTCCGCAGATACTTAGGGATATTACGATCAACAAGACAAGCAAAAAGTTGCCGAAAACTAAGCCATAGGCAAAATGACCAAATAGGAGCAACACTAAACATTGAAACAGAACCATAAATACATTTGGTAACCACATGCCCAGTAAATACTGCCAGGAGCTGATGGATGTACCTTGTAAACGAGAAACCATACCCGAATCCCTCTCCGCTGTAAATCTTGTTACCATCGTCATGATGATAAAGAAGGAGAACATAATCATATAACCTGGAACAACTTGAGTAATACCATTAATTTCACTAGATGTTTCATTGATTGTAGTGATGGTTATAGGAGCTTTCATTGTACCTGCTATTTTCGATTCTGGCTGACCCTCACTCAATAAACTTGTTTTAATTTTTTGTTCTCGATATTGATTACTCAAACCGTTTAGCACAGCATCCACTGCTGCTGCAGCTTGATTTGCATTCCCATCTCGATAAAATTGAATCTGAGAAGCACTAGTTGCGAATTGTTTTTCAAACCCTTTCGGAATTACCACAAGAGATGAAATGTTTCCTTTTTGTAACTGCTTTACTTGATCGTTAAAAGATGAGCTGCTTTCTAATTTCACATCTATCTCTTTTATTCCATCCAACTGTTTTATAAATGCACGAGAGAGAGTAGATTGGTCTCTGTCTATTAGTTGAACTGTTACTTTTGAGTCTGAATTGGAGAACATAAGATTCATAACTACGATAAAAAAGATCGGCATAGCAAACAACCAAAAAAAGTTTCCTTTTCGTTTTAAAAATATTTTCAACTCTTTTTTTAATACTGTACTCATTTTTGACTCTCCCCCTTACACATCTCTGAGACTTACACCAGTTAATTTTAAGAAAACATCTTCCAATGACGGACGTAGTATTTCTAATTTTTTGATAATTAGTTTTTGATTCGTTGCTATTTCCGTTAAATATTGAATTGTTGGAAGTAGTTCTTCTGTTTCAATTACCCAACCATTGCCTTTTTCTATTACATTTGTTGCAGAAGGTACTTTTGGTTGTTCGCACTTCTGAGCAGATTCCATATAAACAGATGGCTTTGTATGCTTTGTTAGAAGTTCATCTAGTTCGCCCACAGCAATGACATTTCCATTATCAACAATTGCAATCTCGTCGCACAGTGCCTCTACTTCTTCCATGTAATGTGTAGAATAAATAATTGTCACTCCTTGCTTGTGCAGCGAGCGAATCAATTCAAAAATAAGGTTACGAGATTGAGGATCAATCCCCACAGTTGGTTCATCTAAAATTAATAAGTCAGGCTTATGCAACAATGCTACAGCGATATTAATCCGACGTTTCATACCTCCAGAATACGTACGAACTTCGTCCTTTCCACGGTCAGATAAACCTGTTTTGGCCAGTACATCTTGAATCTGATCTTGCAACTTGCTTCCTGTCACTCCAGCCAATTCACCAAAAAAAAGTAAATTATCGATTGCTGACAAATCTTCGTACAGGGTAATAGATTGTGGAACATATCCTATTTTTTGTTGGATCTTTACTAGGTTCTTTTTCATATCTAAACCCATTACTTTTATTTGACCAGAATCTGGCTGTATAATGCCAGAAATCAGTTTCATCATCGTTGATTTCCCTGCACCATTGGGACCAAGCAATCCAAAGCATGATCCCTTTTTGACTGAGATTTCTAATTGATTCACTGCGATACGTTTGCCATAACTTTTTTTTACTTTATGAAATTCAAGCATATTCGTCATATAATCTCCTCCTCGATACCTGTTAGACCAGTTTTCTTTCCAAAAGATTAGACATAGAAGCAATTAGCATGTAGGTGATGATCCAGCATGGTATCCAAGCAATTAAGGAAAACTCAGGAAACGCCATATACTGGTGTTCTACGAAATGGAATATCACCTCTGCATATGATGAGATCACGAGAGCCCAAAGTACCCAAAATCCGATCCAAAATAGAGAGACTAAATAACGATACTCGGTCAAAGCCAATGTTCCCATAAACATGCCTAAAGCAATAACAAGTGGACCGATGACAATCATGATCAAACCAACATTTGCACCAGTTGATAAGAAACTGCCTATATCATGGAGCTGTAACTTAGGATCGAGAAGCAAGACATAGAAAAAACCTGCTAATCCAATCACAAAAATAATGAGGTAAGTTAATATCGATCTCCACATGGCTGCAAGAAATTTGGCCCAAATCAGTGTCTGACGACTGTAAGGCAAAGATAACCACCAACCAATGGTGTTACTGCGCTGCTCTCGTTTGATTGTTCCTCGGGAGATTCCAATTAAAATAAAAGGTAAGCCATATAACACATTCCAAATTTGAACCGGCTCTAACTCTCCAGTAAGCGCAAGCCTTGTTATAAACACGACAGCAAGAACTAAGAAGACGACTAAATAAATATACTTGATGTATCTTTTGTGACTCGAATTTTTATCTTTATCCGTACTCCTCTGTTTCAATTCATGTTTGACTAGATTCCAAAACAAATTTCATTCCTCCTATCGATATAACTCCCGGTAGATACTCTGTAGAGAACCTTGCTTTTCCCGCATTTCTTCTACATCCCCACTGAGAATGACTGCCCCCTCTTTAAAAAAGACCACATAATCGAATAATCCTTCTGTTTCTGCTATTTCATGTGTACTGATCAAAATCGTTTGCTCTCGTTCGCTAGCTAAATCGATGATGGTCTCCATGATTTGTTCTTTCGCAATCATGTCAATTCCCGCAAAAGGTTCATCTAATATAACCAAAGGTACCTCTCTAGCCATGCATAAAATTAACATCAATTTTGCTTCTTGTCCTTTAGACATGCTGGCTGTCATCATCGAAGCATCTAAGTTCATTCTGTTTGCTAGATCAAAAGCTTTGTCTTCTTGAAAACCAGGTAAAAAGTTTTTACCATATTCGATCGTCTTCTCTACACTGTAATCGAGATACCAACGTGCACGATCTGGTAAATAGGAAATTTGGTGATTCAATTTCCAGTTTGGCTTTTGCCCGAGTACTTGAATCTCACCTGCGTCGTTTTTGATTTGTCCTACAAGTAATCGAAAAAAAGTAGATTTCCCTGCACCATTCGGTCCTAAAACACCTACAATGCGATTTGCTGGAATTTGAACTTCCGCTTCCTGCAATGCGAAGTTTTTTTCGAACTTTTTACTCAGCCCTTCACATTCAATTACATTCATTTGTTTACTCCTTTCTCATTGGTGATCCATTGAATCATGTCTTTCTCGTTATAGCCTAAGCTTTTCATCTTTTCCACAAACTCTAAACAATAGCGCTCTGCTAATTCTGACTTAAACGATGCGATGTTGTTTTTGGATGTAGTAATAAATGTTCCTTGCCCGCGACGTTTTTCTGTCAATCCATCTCTCTCCAATTCTTGGTATGCTCGCATAACTGTATTTGGATTCACCTTTAAACTAATCGCTAACTCACGTACAGATGGTATCTTCTCTCCCAAACCGATCTCCCCCCGTGCTACTGAACTTCTAATCTGATCTAAGATTTGTTCGTATAAGGGTTGGCTAAGATCAATTTGAAAAACAAAAGAGCCAACCTTTCTATCTTCCATGTATGCTCCTCCCTTTCAGGAGTATTTTTTCTTATAAGTGTATTATAACAACTAACACACTTAATGCAAGTGTTTTTTATCATAAAATAAAAAAAACAGTTAGGAATGATTTTCCCAACTGCCTTCAGCTATTATTTTCCGATGATATGAACCAATCCTTGGCCGCCATCTACGATTACTCGGTCTCCAGTCTTTAAACGAGTAGTCGCATTTCCACACCCAACAACCGCTGGAATTCCTAATTCTCTAGCAACAATCGCAGCATGGGAAAGTGGTGCTCCTACATCTGTAATAATGGCCGCTGCTTTTGGAAATAAAGGTGTCCAGCCTACATTCGTACTAGAGGCTACCAAAATCTCACCTGCTTGCAGTTCCTTTCCTTGATCTGGGCTTATCAAAACGCGAACTTTTCCCACTATCCTCCCAGCAGCCCCTGCAAATCCTTTTAACTCTTCTGTATCCATTTCTGTAGATGGGATGGTTGGATCATAAATATCTCCTCTCTTTTGAGGATCTTTAGCCCATGAAAAGGGATCAAATCGCCCGCGTATAATTGCTGGAAAAGGTGGCAAAGACTTAAACTTAGCATATGTTTCTTTTCTTTTTGAGATAAACTTTATTATATTCTCTTCATCAGATAACAATTTTTCTATTTCTGTGAGATAAAGAAAAAAAATATCTTCTCCGATTCCTGTTATGTTACCAATTTGAAGCATAAAGGCTCGTAAGACACGATGTACGCGAACAAACTCAGAACGTACTGTTTCTCTTAGCTGTGCACCTTCTGCCGCTAATTTTAGTTGTTCCTTTAGCCATCGCTTTTTAAGCGGATACTTTTGTTCAAATCGAGCAAATGCTGCCTTACTCTTGGTTTCTTGAGTGGTCAATAATTCCATCACATTTATGTTGGATTGTTGGAATTCTTTTATTTGTCCCTCCAACCAATCGCTATTTTCAGCTGGATCAGCAATGGACAGTTCAAACTCATAAGGACCTCGATGCCCATACTGGCGAGCATAATCTTCCTTGCTCCATTCACCGGCCAATACTTTGGATATCCCTAACACAGGTCCAAGACTTGCTAATTCACCTTCTCCCCTTAAGTTTGAAAGCAGAGCATTTGCATCTTCTTCTCCGACCATTTTTGCTAGTTTTTTCTTCAATCTCATCGCTAAAACTGCTTTTGTTCCCCCAGACAGAAGTGTCAGCCACGCTTTACGATGATAAGGATGCAGCTCCTCTTCCCAAATATTTTTTATCTCAGCAGTTGTCGTTGCTGCTGCAATTTGCTTTTTTATATTTTGACACCACTGTGGAGTATCTGAAATTTGTTTCGTTATGGATTTTGAGGCAATCTGAACTTCTTTGAGATAGTGTTTTACTTTTGGTACCATCAATTTTAATAATTCCCACCGAGTAAATGGATAGACTGGTAGTTCCATCTCTTGTGGTATATTGCCAAATACATCGCCAATGAGAGAAAGCGCGAATTTAGGACTGATCCCAAATGCAGAGAAAACCGATAACCTCCTGCTGATATTGGTATAAATTCTTCCGCATATATTTCCCGACATGAGATAGTATCCTGGAACAACACTGATTTCCTCATCTAAATATTGCAAGATCGACCATGTGAAAGGAGTAACAACATCTGGCACAGCTTCCCCAACATTAGCATTGGTCCAGAGGTAGTCTCCTGATAACGAATAGTTTATGTCATAAGTTTCCATGTTTCCCTTGGATAGTGTAGTGATTGGTCGAGCTTGAAGGATATATAACTTTTCATTTGCAACGGCCCATTCCAAATCTTGTGGTAAACCAAATTGTTTTTCTAACTCTATCGCCAAGTCATAAAGTTGCAATGCGTATTTTTTCATTCTATATGGACCATTATATTTTTTTCGAATACGAGTCAATTCAAAAATATAGGCATCCGCTTCTCCAGAAACCAGCTGTTCTCCTAAGCCATTAACAAAATTTCCAATCATGCTCACACTACTACCAGTCACTGGATCAGCAGTAAACAAGACCCCTGACATCTGGGACGGAACCATTACTTGAATGACAACCGCGATTTGATGATCTTCTTTCATTCCTTTAATCGAAGTATAAGATTTCACTCTTTCATGATGAACAGAATGAATTACCGTTTGAATGGCTTCCCTTATCTCTTCATCTGTAGATTGATTTAATACGGTTTCAAACTCCCCAGCAAATGATGCTTCTGATGAATCTTCACTTAAAGCAGAAGAACGAACAGCAAATTTAGCTTGAGGATATCTGAATCGAATTTTGTTTAAATGAGTGACTACCTCCGTCCAAACCCCATCAACAAAGTTCTCTGGTCCAGTAGCTGTAGATAGAATGACAAATCCATCTGGAATGGGGTACCCATCTTGAAACATCTTTGCCAGCATCATCCCTTTCCCACCTGCAAAAGAGAAATCAGCTGGAGTTAATTCTGCAAAACTTTTCACATGATGACTCATGTCAAACATCTCCTGTTTTCCTAGTTGTATAGTGTTTTTCTGAGTATCTCTAGATATTTATCCAATTCTTGTAATGTCTTGCCATTCTGAAGTTCTTCAGCTTTTTTAAACTTATCTCGAGCCTGAACCTTATTAGATATGCCTTCAATCGTCCAAATAATGATATCCAATGCTCTTGAAGGATCGATATCTCTGCGAAAAAGAGACGCATCGATCGAAGCAAACATTTTAACATAACTATCTCGAATAATTTCTTGATTGCGAGAGTTAAGTTTATCTTTTATTTCAGTCGCTTCTTCTATATTGGCTTCTATAAGAAAATCAAATATTACAGGATATTTGTTCATCAATCGAAGTTTAATCAATAGCATTTCTCGAGATCTCAGTAAAATATCTTTTTGGTCAAAATCGATTTGTCCAAAAAAATCTTCCAAGATTACCTCTACGCAATAATCGTAAAGGTACAAATACAACTTTTGTTTATTGGAGAAATAATGAAACAATAATCCCTTGGAAATACCTGCTGTTTCCACGATTTGATTAGTAGATGCTGTTCTGTAACCTTTTAGAGCAAATTCTTTCATTGCAGCATTTAATATTTGTTGTTGTTTAACAGGATCTAAAGCAAGAAATTTAGAGGTCATATAAAGTTTTCCTCTCTTTTCACGTTTGACCAATGTGGTCAATTACATTTTAAGACTATTGACCAATGTGGTCAATAGGAAAGGTTATAAACATTTACTCATCTAGAGATATGGCAACAACAACAATCCTTTTCAAATACACACAACAAAAAAGTGGGATGGGGAATGTTTAGAAACAGAAAAAGCCATTCCCACTAAGGAATCTGGCTTTTCCATAATTAAAACTGATGTTTTAACTAACACGCAATGTTTTACCCGTTTCTACTAAACTTTTCATCATTGATAACCCAATTGGCCAACCATTAAAATAATAAAAAAATCCACCAATATTTTTATTGATGGATTACATAAATAAAACCACTTTTAAAATCTATGAAAAATAACTTATTTACGGGATCTGGATCGAGGAGACTCAACCCAGACTGTAGACGTGAAGACACAAATAACAAAACTTTCACATCCACTTGGTGTATTCTCAACGAGCACAGCGAAGCAACGCCCGAATAGTCATGGCGAAACCATAAACCATTCCAATGACGATGAATACCATCCCGAAGAACACACCCAAGACCATGAGAGCACCGAAAGTGAACAGCATTCCCCTCACCATCCAGCGCATTGCTCGGAAGGTCGCTACGATGATGCATGCAAAGCCTACTACGGCGGAAAGGATGTAGGGAAGGTTCTCCTTCCATTCCGTGAGAACCGCGAGGACGAAAACAAAACCAGCGACGCGATAGATGCTCTTCACGAAAGCTCCTAAGAATTTGACCTTAACACTGATTTTAGGGACAACATCCGCTATCCATGCAGAAGTCACCTAAAGTTATAATTAGATTAGCACACTTCTGAATAATAGGATAGCTGATAAAAATAATACATTACAAAAAAGACCCTCATAAAGAGGATCTGAATTTTACCTAGGATATTTTCGTTTATATGGTTTGATTGCTTTTGGTGAATCTAAAACCTCTTTAAGCAAAAACGCTTTTTGCAATGGTTTTAGTTTCTTTTGTTTCGCCATTGGTAATGGCAAAACAGTATTTAATTCATCATGCTGCCTATCTGACGGGATCATGGATTTTTTGGAGGAGAAAAAGTCAGATTTGTTATCTATCATACTCTCTTTTTGAGCAGAGCCTTGATTTGGATCTGTACTTGGTTTCTTGTTCATCTGCTTCGATTTTTTCTGCTTATGTTTCAACTGATCCCCTGCTGGTTGTTTCGCACTAGAAGTGCAACATAGACGACCAATACCCCACAATATTAGAAAAGCGATGCCAAAAGGGATGAGCGTTTTGATTAATTCTAAGATGGCAATCATATCATCCCTCCCGTTCCTTCCCCATAAGCAAGAGACTGATATGGGATTTCGTTAAGAGATTACTCTGTATCATCTTCGCCCGTATCCCCTATGGTACGACGCATTTTGGTATCCGCATCTATGTTTTGAAGTTGGTAGTAGTCAAGCACTCCCATCTTCCCAGAGCGCAATGCTTCTGCAAGTGCTTTTGGCACCTCTGCTTCTGATTCTACAACTTTGGCACGCATCTCTACTACATGTGCACGCATTTCTTGTTCTTGGGCTACAGCCATTGCACGGCGTTCTTCTGCTTTTGCTTGAGCAATCCTTTTATCTGCTTCTGCTTGATCTGTTTGCAGTTCTGCACCAATATTTTTACCAATATCTATATCTGCAATATCAATCGAGAGGATTTCGAAAGCGGTTCCAGCATCGAGACCTTTGGAAAGAACCGTGTTGGAGATACTGTCTGGATTTTCAAGTACCGCTTTGTGACTAGCGGAAGAACCAATTGTGGTAACGATTCCTTCTCCTACACGTGCAATAATCGTTTCTTCTCCAGCACCACCAACAAGACGTTCAATGTTTGCTCTTACGGTTACACGAGCAATAACTTTTAATTCAATCCCATCTTTGGCTACAGCTGAAACGACTGGAGTTTCAATAACACGAGGATTTACGCTCATTTGGACTGCTTGTAATACATCACGTCCTGCCAGATCAATCGCCGCTGCACGTTCAAATACCAAATCGATATCAGCACGGTGTGCAGCTATAAGAGCATCTACTACTCTGTCAACATTACCACCGGCTAAAAAGTGTGTTTCTAACTGCTGAATGTTTACACCAAGACCAGCTTTATGTGCTTTAATTAATGGATTGACAATTCGAGCAGGAGTAATTCGGCGAAGACGCATACCGATCAGTGTGGTCAAACCGACATAAACTCCTGATGCCATTGCACTAATCCAAAGCATTACCGGAACAAATGAGAACAAGATAGACAAAACAATAATCGCTAAAACAACAATAACAATAGGACCTAACAAACTAGTATCATCCACTAAAATTCTCCTAACATGATATGATATGGATATATCCCTAATAATAACCTAATTATTCTATCTCTTCATCCACTATTTTTACAACTACTCGAGTTCCTTCTACATTTGTGACAATAATCACCGCATCTTTTGGGATAAGCTCTCCCTCACTTACCACATCTTCTTTTTGACCTTCGATCATGGCCCATCCAGCTGGCCTCAGTGCGGACAGTGCCACACCTTTTTTCCCAATCAAATATTTACGATTTTTGGAAGAAGTATAACCTTCTTCATTATTTTGCTGACTCGAAAGAATAATTTTGCGCCATGTAGTACGAAACCCAAAAAATTTGTAAAGAATCCAAATGAACAAGACAGTAGCAACGATTCCAATAGCCAAAGCACTGAGTCCTACGGCCACACTTTTTGCAGCTGTTACTACAGAATAAAAGAGAGCGATAGTACCCAATGTTCCGAAAATACCTCCAGGTACAAGCATCTCAATTATGAGTAATATTAATCCAACTACGAATATAATAGGTGCACTCAATTCAGCTATCCCTGCTGCAAATTGCCCATAAAAGTACAGCACAAAAGCTCCAATGCCGATTACACCGGGAATAATATGTCCAGGAGCTAGTAATTCTACAAAAATGCCCGCTAAACCAATCGTTAGAAGAATAGCCATGATAGCAGGATGTGTAACGATATCCCAGCTAGTCGAAGCTGCAAGCAGAGTGGTTCCAAGGGTCATATCTTCTATCCCCTTTCTTGATGTTGAAAAAAAGACAGCGCAAAAAACACGCTGTCATCCGAGTAACTGCTGGACCAACTGATTTACTTTCTTGCCGTCCGCACGCCCTTTTGTAAGCGGCACAACAACACTCATCACCTTGCCCATTTCTTTTTTCGAAGAAGCACCTGTATCAGCAATTGCCTTTTTCACAATTTCAAGAAGTTCTTCTTCGGTTAATTGCGCAGGAAGATACGCAGACAAAATTTCAATCTCACGTTTTTCCTTTGAAGCAAGATCTTCACGACCTGCTTTTTCATATTCTTGCAGAGAGTCCTTGCGTTGCTTGATCTCGCGTACAAGTACCTCTAATACTTGATCTTCACTTAGTCCGCTTCGATTATCGATCTCCACCTTTTTAATGGAGGCACGAACCATGCGAATGGTAGACAATGTTTCTTTGTCTTTTTGTTTCATCGCAGCTTTCATATCTTGATCCAACTGCTGGATTAAGCTCACAGATCGGACACCTCTTATCTACGCTTTTTATTGCGTGCTGCTGCTTCCGCTTTCTTTTTCCGTTTCACACTGGGTTTGTCATAACGCTCGCGCTTTCTAGCCTCCGATAAAACCCCATCTTTTGAGATGGAACGTTTGAAACGACGTAAAGCAGTATCGAGTGATTCATTTTTTCTCACACGTGTTTCAACCATGCTTCTCCCTCCCTCCAAGGGCAAACAAAAGCCACTAGAGTAAGCAGATAGCGGCCTGATCCAATATAAAGGAGGTCAGCATCCACGACACCTGCAATAACCTTGTAAAATTTTGAACACAAAAGGTCATTCTCCATTATAAATCATCAAATGAGGCGATGTCAAAGCTTCTTAACCTGGAGGCCAAGTCAGTTGACGTCCACCTACCAGATGAAAATGAATATGAGGCACCGTTTGTTGCCCAAACACTCCTATGTTGTTGACGACACGGAAACCTTCGTTATCCATACCCAACTGTCCAGCTACTTTTTGGATACCGAGTATTAAGTTACCCATCAGTTGTTTATCTTCTTCTTTTACATCCATCATGGAAGGTATATGCTTTTTTGGAATGAGTAAGACATGAGTAGGTGCAGCAGGCTGAATATCATAAAAGGCATATAAATCTTCATCTTCATATACTTTTTTTGATGGAATTTCTCCCGATATAATTTTACAAAAAATACAGTCCATTGTAACCTCCACTATTCACCTTTGCATCTTATCAGCATACACTATAACACGATTTTAACAAAGGGGAGAGTTCATTTTGGCGAAAAAATATACAGTTAGTGAAGCTGCGTTACGGAGATTAGTCAAACAATTGGTGACAGAGGAAGTAGAAAAAAAGTGGAATCAACCTAACGGACCTTTTATCGATGAATTTCAAGAAGACCCTTGGTTTTATCTAGGAGAACCAACACCAGCAGGTGACCAAAAAAATACTCGCTCCAAACAACAAGCACCATCTGAACACCCAGAATGGCAAGATACATTTTATCCTGAGCTTGGTGAGATAGATGCCCCCCCTTTTTTAAACAGGCAGCCCAAAAAGAAATAACTCCTCTTTTCTAGTGATTCCTAACAAGGAATCGCTTTTTTATTATCTAGCATGTGCATGTCCTCTTCCCCATATGATGTAAGGAGGAGGAAGGATTATGGCAGCTATTTTACTACCCTTTTGTGGGGGACTTATTATCTTTTTATATGGAATGAAAATGATGCGAAATGGTCTTGAAAGCCTAGCAGAAAAACATCTCCAAAACATATTGTTACGCTTTACCAAAACACCTTGGCGGGGGATGGTATGCGGAACAATCTTAACCGCATTACTGCAAAGCAGTACAGCAGTGACAGTCTTCACTATTGGTTTAGTTGATACAGGACTGCTAACTTTTGCTCAATCATTAGGCATCATCCTTGGCACCAACATCGGAACCACGATTACTACACAATTATTGGCATTAAAATTAGATGATTTTTCCTGGCCTTTAGTCGTTATTGGACTTATTTTGATTGTAATGAAACAGCGCACGGGATCAATATGGTTTGGACTTGGGCTTATTTTTGCCGGAGTAAAATACATGCAAGGTGTTGCCACTCCTTTAGAGCAAGCTGGATATATCGATTGGCTGATGTCAAGTACTGATTATCCCATTTTGATGGGATTTCTTACAGGTATGGTGATCACTGCACTCATCCACAGCAGTAGTGCTATGGTAGCCATCACAATGGGTTTTTATGCCTCTTCCGTCATTACGCTGCCTTTTGCTATTGCTGTCGTAATCGGAAGCAATGTGGGTACATGTGCGACTGGTTTGATCGCAGCACTCCAAACCAAACCATCCGCCAAAAGAGTTGCGATTGCACATCTTGTACTAAATGTTAGTGGAGCACTCTTATTCCTCCCACTCATCCCTCTTCTCCTAGATGTAGTCTCTCAATTTTCGAGCAATCCTTCGATTCAAGTCGCACATACCCAAACGATCTACAACATCGTCTGCTCATTGTTAGTGCTTCCTGTATGTGCTGGATTTGCTAAGTTGGTGGAGTGGATGGTGCCTAGCTAGATGGGAAACTAAAGATTAGAGAGAATCACTGAATGATTACTTGATATATTGGAATAATCTTGCTATTATACTAACAAAACGTATGCAGTTAAAATTAAGTGCATACGTGTAAAGAGGGAATTAATTTGAGAAATGATAAAGAAAAGATAGTAGAACAAATATTAGAAATTAAGGAACCTTTTATTTCAGCAAAAAGCTTAAAAAGTCAAGGATTTAATACTTATGATATTCATACATTGCTTAAAGATGGACGATTGGAAAGAATAAAACGCGGGCTTTATAAATGGACACAGATCGAACAAGAGTATAATGAAATCGCTGACGTTATGGGAATAATACCAGAAAGTGTACTTTTCCTCTTTTCAGCCCTTAGTTATCATGAACTAACCACTTACATCCCGAAAGAACATACAGTAGCTATTCCACGCACCATGCGTAAACCAATCATACCAAGTTATCCTCCAATAAAAATATTCCATTTATCAAAATATCGATTTGAAACAGGTATCATGGAGACGATGATCGGTAATTGCACCATAAAAATATACGATTTGGAAAAAACAGTATGCGATACTATCATTTATCGGAACAAGATTGGTATGGATATCGTCAAAGAGATGATAGAAAGATATATAATCAATCCTGAAAAAAACTTGCAAAGACTTATAGAATATGCTAAAAAATTAAGAATCTACAAAATGGTAAAAACTTACTTGGAGGTACTTATATGATCAAAGACATGTCTAGTTCAATCAGAGCTAGATTGTTAAACTTGGCCAAACAGCAAGGTAGGTCATTTGATGAAATTTTAACAATGTATATGCTTGAACGTTTACTCTATCGCTTATCTTGTTCCCGTTTTAAGAAAAACTTTGTTTTAAAAGGCGGGCTTCTGTTGTGTGTAATTTTTAATGACCCACACAGAACAACAAAAGATGTAGACTTTTTGGCAAAGTTACTTGCTTCACAACTTGAAGAGATTGGGGAAATATTCAGAGAGATATGTCAAACTGAAGAAGATGATGGTATTTTATATGTAACAGACACCATTAAAACAATACGCATTAAAGAAGGAGCCGACTATGAAGGTGTACGTGTCTTAATTGAGTGTCGTCTAGGCCAAGCGATAAAAAAACTACAGATTGATATCGGATTTGGTGACGTAATTGTACCAAAACCTAAACTTATGCAATACCCTACTTTATTGGATATGGATTATGCCCAAATGTTTGTATACTCCTAAGAATCAGTTATTGCTGAAAAATTTGAAACGATGATTAAACTCGCTAAGTTGAACAGTCGAATGAAAGATTTCTATGATATCTATCTACTAACAAAACAATTTCCCTTTGATGGTAGAATAGTATATGAAGCCATTTTTGAAACCTTTCAAAGGAGAGGTACTTTATATGAACGTAAGCCGGACATATTTTCCGAAGAATTTGTCATTTCTGATGATAAACAAAAACAATGGGCAGCGTTTTTAAAAAGAACCACCAAAATATCTATCTCGTTCGAACAAGTTATGAAACAAATAAAAATTTTTCTGTTACCGATTTATGAAGCAATACTCAATGAAAAAGAATTTTTTGGCAAATGGAATAACGAAGAGATAAAATGGACAAGCAATATCGGATAAATGTGTAAAAGTTCTATTATCGATCATCAGGTTGATGCTACCTGATGTGATTTGTTAATCATTTTTATACATTCCCATTAAATACTGGATTGCTTTTTCCAATATAGAATGATTGTTTTCATAACCATTTACTTGATGAAGTTCTCTTGCTTCTTCAATCGAATACCAAGCCACTTCGTTTATTTCTTCTAGTTGAGGGCTAATACTATCTTCATCCGTTTGAACTACATAATAGGTCACTTCTTTTTCTACTTCCCCATGCTCAGAATGCATAAAAGTATAGGAGATAGTGTCTATTTTCGCGACAATTTTACCGACAACTCCTGTCTCCTCTTCAATCTCGCGAACAGCTGTTTGTTCGATCGTCTCCCCTGCTTCTTGATGTCCTTTAGGTAAAGTTATCTTGCCAAAACGATCTTGGATAAGTAAGAGTTGAATTGCTTCCCCTACTTTCCGAAACACGACTCCACCTGCTGATATTTCTTTACGCAAATTAAACCCTCCTATTTTATTGTAATGCAAGTATCATTTATCCCGTAATGCTTTAAATGCTTTATCATAACGTTGAAAAGCCCATTCGGCGATTTTTAGACACCCTTCATCAAGCTCACTTTTATGTAATTCAATGATTACTTTTTTATCATTGATTATAAGTGTCACACCACCGTCCGAAAATAATGGATGCTTTATAGATACGTAACCCCACTAAAAGAAATTCTAGTGGGGTTACGTGTTACATAAAGCTGTCTTAGTTTTAAGAACACAATTGTTTCTCATCCAACACCCTAACAAAAGAGCCCTTATTCATTTCTGCTCCTACTTCATCGATTTTCACCCGACATACTTTCCCAATCATGTCCTCCGTTGCAGGGAAAGCCACAGGAAGATAATTATCCGTATAACCAGTATACAAACCCCTACCCGGTTCTTCTTTGTAGGCTCTTTCCGGGATCACTTCTAATACTTCCCCAACATACTTGCTGGCATATGTGGTAGTTAGTTTATTCGATAAAGCAATCAGTCGGCTGACGCGTTCGGTTTTCACCTCATCGGCTACTTGATCAAGCATCCTAGCAGCAGGGGTTCCCGTACGTTTGGAATATGGGAATACATGCATTTGATACATCCCTAACTCTTCTACAAAGCGATAACCATTTAAAAATTGTTCTTCGGTTTCTCCTGGAAATCCCACGATCATATCAGTGGTGATCGCTACACCAGGGAGGGCATCATGCAATTTTAAGATGGTTTCCCGATATTCTTCGACGGTATATTTGCGACGCATTCTTTTTAATACTTCATTGTCACCAGCTTGGAGAGGGATATGAAGGTGACGGCACATTTTATCCGATGAATTTAATACATCAATCAGACGGCCATCTACTTGGCTTGCTTCTATAGAGCTGATTCGAATCCGGTGCAAATCTGGGATTTTATCAAGGTCAATCAAAAGATCAGCTAGTTGATAGTTTTCCAAATCATCCCCATAACCACCTGTGTGAATTCCTGTGAGCACAATTTCTTTATAACCAGCAGCAACTAATTGGCGCGCTTGAGCCAATACATTTTCCGGCTTGCGACTACGGGAAAGTCCTTTTGCCCACGGAATAATGCAGAAGGTACAGAAGTTGTTACAACCTTCTTGGATTTTTAGTGATGCCCGAGTGCGATCTGCAAATGCAGGAACATCGAATTCTTCGTATTCGCGCTGTTTCATGATATTGCCAACAGCATTGATAGGCTGCCGCTCTGTGCGATATTGCTCCACATATTCGATGAGTTTATCTCTTCCTTGTGTCCCTACCACAATATCTACACCAGGAATTGCAGCGACTTCGCTTGGAGACGTTTGTGCGTAACATCCAGTAACGGCAATAACAGCATCTGGATTTTTCCTAATCGCTCTACGAATCACTTGACGACTTTTTTTATCACCTGTATTGGTAACCGTACATGTATTGATCAGGTAAACATCTGCTTTGGTATCAAACTCTACTCTTTCGTATCCCGCTTTTTGAAACAGTTGCCACATTGCTTCTGTTTCATATGCATTTACTTTACATCCCAATGTATGAAATGCGATTTTGCTCATTTTCAGTCACCCCCTAATTCGTTAAACATAAACATGAGACAGGCCAACAAACTAATCGCTGCTGTCTCCGTACGTAAGATACGATTTCCTAACGTGATCGGTTTTGCGCCATGTTCAACTGCTTCCCCAATCTCTTGCTCCGAAAATCCGCCTTCTGGTCCAATTATCATCAAAATGGATTTACTCTCTTGTATAAAAGGTACTGTTTGAAGTGCTAATCCACCCTTTTCATAGGCGATAATTGCTACATCATAATTTGAAATCTCCGACAAAAGTGCCTTCCAATTCAATGGAAGCTCAACAGATGGAATAATCCCGCGATGAGATTGCTCTGCTGCCTCTTTCACAATCTTAATCCAGCGATCTCGTTTTTTCGGTGCTTTGTTCCCTTCTAATTTTACAATGGTTCGAGTAGAGGAAAAAGGCAGAAATGCATTTGCTCCTAGTTCTGTAGCTTTTTGCAAAATCCATTCAAATTTTTCACCTTTTGGCAGTCCTTGTGCAAGGGTTACTTGAACGTTAGGTTCCCCTTCAGATTGCGAGCCTTCTATAACATGGCAAGTAACTGCTGATGGGCTGATCGACTCAATTTTCACCAAATAATCCATTCCCATCATACAGCAAATAAATGTATCTCCAACCTGACTTCGCATCACGGTACGAATGTGATGAACATCATCACCTGTTATATGAATTACTTCCCCGAACAATTGATCAGGAGTAATAAAGTATCTTTGCATGAAAAAACCCTCACCAGCTTACCATTTTTTCGCTGCTACAGCTACCCAGTCTTCTTCGGTAATGATTTCTAGTACTGTTAAACCAACAGACTGCAAACCTTTCACGATGTCCTCTTGTTTGCTCTCTATAATTCCTGAACCAATAAAAACCCCTCCAGGTTCTAGGACTCTTGGTAGATCATACATCATTTTATGTAAGATTTCAGCTAGTATATTGGCAACGATTAGTTGTGCTGTCGTTCCTACACCTTGCAGTAGATTACCTGCCTTCACTACTATCCGTTTGGTATCATTTTGGGCACAATTTTCTTGTGCATTTTTCACTGCAACAGGATCTAAATCTAGGGCTAAAACTCTACCCGCGCCCAATTGTTCAGCTGCAATGCTGAGAATCCCACTTCCACATCCTACATCGATAACTTTATTGCCAGGATGAAGATATTTTTCCATCAATTGCAATGTCAATCTCGTAGTTGGATGTGTTCCTGTTCCAAATGCCATACCTGGGTCTAAATAAATGGGTAGTTCACCTGATTGGGTTTTGTATTCCTCCCACACCGGCACAATAACCAATCGATCAGACACACGTGTCGGTTTGTAGTAAGTTTTCCACGCATTTGCCCAATCTTCATCATCCACCCACTTTGTTTCAATTTTCCCCTCTCCAACATGTAAACCATATTCTTTTAATTCAAGTAAACATTCCTCCATTTGAGAAACCAGCTGATCTGTATTCTTTACTTCTGCAAAATAAGACTTAACAATTACCCCTGAATCAGGGTAATCCGTAGGATTTAAAGCGATGATCTCACCATATTCTCCCGGTTGTGTTCGATCGATGGTTGCCGATTCTTCAATGGAGACTCCCCCAGCTCCATTATCCTGTAATCTTTCTGTCAATGCTTCAACTGACTCTTCTTCTGTATATATCGCTAATTCTAACCATTTCATCGGAACATCCTCCTAAAAACATCCTAGAAAATGAAGTAAAAAGAAAACGGGCATCTAATCGCCCGTTACTCTCCTTTAAATGCTTTTTTCATTTTCGTAAAGAAATTATCGCTCTGCTCATGTATATATTCTCCAGAAAGTCGATTAAAATCGCGAAGCAGTTGCTTTTGTTCTTCTGTTAATTTCATAGGAGTGACTAGCTTTACTTGTACGCGAAGATCACCTTCGTATCCCACGTGCACGCGGTACTCCTTTACCTCTTAGACGGAATTCTGTTCCTGTCTGTGTTCCAGCTGGAACTTTCAACTTAGCCCTACCATCTAAAGTTGGTACAACAATCTCATCTCCAAGGGCAGCTTGCACAAAACTCAAAGGAATCTGGCAGGTTAAATCATAGCCATCTCTTGCAAAAAAGTCATGCTTTCTAACAAAAACAGTAACATATAAGTCCCCAGGCGGCCCGCCATTAACTCCAGGATTCCCTTCCCCTGTGATACGAATTTGTTCCCCGTCATAGATGCCTGCAGGAATGGTAACAGGAATCTTAAATTTCTTCTTGGTCTGTCCAGTACCGGCACAATTCACACATTTGTCGCGAATTACTTTCCCTTTCCCACGGCATTGCGCGCAATCATGGCGGTTTACAATACGTCCAAAAGGAGTATTTTGAATGGATTCTACATGCCCTTTTCCTTGGCAAGTCGAACATACTTCTGGTTTGCTTCCTGCCTTCGCTCCAGAACCATGACAAATATCGCATTCTGCCGCTTTCACCATGATGATATCTTTTTGAGCACCAAAAATAGCATCTTTGAATTCAATATGCATTCTAGCTTCTAAATCAGTTCCCTGTCTTGGTGCATTTGGGTTAGCACGTCTACCGCCACCAAAGAACATATCAAAAATATCACCAAAACCAAAGTCTTGGCCATTAAAACCAGCTCCGCCACCCATACCACTTGGGTCTGCATGACCAAACTGATCATATTGAGCTTTCTTTTGTGGATCGCCTAATACCTCATAAGCTTCTTTTACTTCTTTAAATTTGGCTTCGGCATCGGCTTCTTTGTTTACATCAGGATGATATTTGCGAGCAAGCCTTCGATAAGCTTTGCGGATTTCTTCTTCAGTAGATGTTCGAGAAACATCCAACACTTCGTAGTAATCACGTTTGCTCACAAGATCACCTCCTTCTCCCTAAAAATTAAAAATATATGGAGGAGGCCAGAGTCGGGCATCCTTCGACTATGGCCATGAGGATTGTGTGCATTAATTTTCTTCTTTGACATCTTCAAATTCGGCATCTACTACATTGCTGTCGTTCTTTTTCGCTTCTGGATTTTCTTGAGCAGCTGCTTCTTGCTGCATTTTTTCATACAACTTGACAGAAAGTTGTTGGACTTTTTGTTCCAGTTCTTCTGTTGCTGTTTTCAAAGCTTCTTCGTCAGTTTCTTGTAAAGCTTTTTGGACTTTTTCTTTTGCTGCATTTGCTGCTTCTACTTCACCTGCATCTACTTTATCTTCTAATTCTTTCACTGTTTTTTCAGTGGTGAATACAAGTTGTTCAGCTTTATTTCTCAGTTCGACAGATTCCTTTTTACGTTTATCTTCCTCAGCATTTTCTTCTGCATCGCGAATCATCTTCTCAATGTCAATATCGCTTAATCCACTGGAAGATTGGATGGTAATAGCCTGACTCTTATTAGTTGCTTTATCTTTTGCTGCAACATTAACGATACCATTTACATCAATATTAAATGTTACTTCAATTTGTGGAATACCACGAGGTGCCGGTGGAATGTCATGTAATTGGAAACGACCGAGCGTTTTATTGTCGTTTGCCATTGGCCGTTCTCCTTGAAGAACATGGATATCTACAGCAGTTTGATTATCAGCAGCGGTAGAAAAAATCTGTGTTCCATCTGTTGGAATGGCAGTATTACGCTCAATAATTTTGGTAAACACACCGCCCATTGTTTCAATACCGAGAGACAGAGGTGTAACGTCAACCAATACTACGTCTTTCACATCACCAGTAATAACTCCACCTTGAATAGCTGCACCCATTGCTACTACTTCATCTGGGTTAACACCTTTTGTAGGTTCTTTTCCAGTGAGGCGTTTGATCGCTTCTTGTACAGCTGGGATACGGGTAGAACCACCCACTAATACTACTTTGCTAATATCACTAGGTGATAATCCTGCATCACTCAAGGCTTGACGTGTAGGTATCATAGTGCGCTCAATGAGTTTTGCACTCAATTCTTCAAATTTCGCGCGTGTTAGTGTTATTTCTAGGTGTTTTGGTCCAAATTGATCCATGGTCAAGAAAGGAAGAGAAATGGTGGTATTCAATACACCAGACAAATCTTTTTTTGCTTTTTCAGCAGCATCTTTGAGGCGTTGAAGTGCCATTTTATCTTGAGATAAGTCGATACCGTTTTCCCGTTTAAATTCTTGAACCAAATAATCAATGATGACTTGGTCGAAGTCATCTCCACCCAGATGGTTATCTCCACTTGTAGAAATAACTTGGAAGAAATTATCTTCTAGTTCCAAAATTGAAACGTCAAAGGTACCACCACCGAGGTCGAAAACTAAAATCTTTTCTTCCCCCGTCTTTTCTAAACCATAAGCTAATGCAGCTGCAGTTGGTTCATTGATAATACGCATAACTTCAAGACCAGCAATTTTACCTGCATCTTTTGTAGCTTGGCGTTGGCTATCGTTAAAATAAGCAGGAACAGTGATGACAGCCTGAGTTACAGGTTCTCCTAAATAGCTCTCTGCATCTTGTTTTAATTTTTGGAGAATCATTGCAGAAATTTCTTGAGGAGTGTACTCTTTTTCTTCAACTTTCACTCTATAGTCTGTTCCAATATGTCTTTTTACTGACATCACTGTATTTTCTGGATTCGTAATAGCTTGACGTTTTGCAGCTTCTCCAACCAATCTTTCGTTTTGTTTAGAAAATCCAACGATTGAAGGAGTTGTTCTACCTCCTTCAGCATTAGGTATTACTGCTGCTTCTGAACCTTCCATGAATGCCACACAAGAGTTTGTAGTTCCTAAATCAATACCGATAATCTTACCCACTGCTTACACCCTCCTAAAAATTAATGCTATGTATATAATAGCTTAGTTGACAGAATAATTTATCTTAATTTAGAGAAGAAATTTGTCCATATAAAAACTTCCTGAAATTATGTAGAAAGATTACCCTTATGTACTCACTTTCACCATTGTTGGGCGAATTACCCGATCCCGGAAGCGATAACCAGATTGTAACTCCTCTATCACAATTCCAGACTCATGCTCACTTGATTCTACTTGCAAAACAGCATTATGTACATGCGGATCAAATGGAACACCAACTGCCTCCACCATACTTAGACCTGCATCAGACAAAGCCTGAAGCAACTGACGATAAACCATCTCTACTCCTTCGAGTAAACCTCTGTCCTCAGCTTTTATTTCTGCCGTATCTAGCGCTCTTTCAAAATTGTCTAGGACTGGCAGCAAAGACTCTACAAGAGGAACAGAAGCATACTTTACCGCATCCTCTTTTTGTTTCTGTGCTCGACGACGAGTATTCTCTAGATCAGCAACAGCCCTTGATAATTGATTCTTTGACTCAGCTAACTCACTTTCTAATTGTGCACTTTTCTCTTTCAACAATGCAAATTCATTTTGCAGTGAATCATTCTCATCTCGGGAAGGCTTAGAGGTATTTTCGTCAACATGTAATACGTTTTCCTCTGCATCTCCTACTTTTTGCTTTTCTTCCATACTAATCCCTCCTTATTCACCGCTTCTCATCTTCACAACGGTATGAATTCTAAGTACAGCAGTAGCAACTTCTCCTGCTGCTTTTAATGCATGATATTTCACCAGTAGAGGATCAACAACACCCATTTCAATCATATCTGAGATAGTACCACGATCACAATCAATTCCCAAAGAATCGGAATCACGTTTTACTTGGTAAGCTTTCACCATCTCAATCTTCTCTAGAGGGTTAAATCCAGCATTTGCGACGACTTGTGTCATAGGTCGCTCCAATGCCCCAGCTACCACAGCTACCCCAAATCTTTCCATACCTTGAATACTATCTCGAAAGCGCTCTACATCACGAGCAATAGAAAGTTCCAGTGCACCACCACCAGGTACAAAACCACCTTTTACAGCAGCCTGCACTGCGGAAGCTGCATCTTTGCATATCCGCTCCCGTTCTTCTACTACCTCATCAGTAGAAGCACTTACCAAAATGGTGGCATACGCTTTTCCTCGTCCCCCACTGATTAAAACACGCTCTAAAATTCCATCGTCCTCGATAATGGAAGCATACCCTAATACTGATTCTAGTTCTTCGACTGGTTTAAATAAAGTACTGCGTTTGATCGGTTTTGATAGTGTATGTTCAGATACACGATAAACTTCTTCTTGTGTGAGGTCGGAGACAACCATTACACCAGAGTCCGTAAGTATATCTTCTGCTAATGGGTCAATGTTTCCTGTGGTTAAAACTATTCCTACATTCAAATGAACCATATTTTCAATAGCTTTTAAAAATTGTTCACGAAAACGTTCATGTTTTTTAAATCCAGACTCTGTTCGGAGTGCTTCATCATCTACTGTATCAGCATAAAGAGAGTCAGCCAACAATAAAATTCTCGCATCTACTTTTGCCCGAGGCATTTGTGGATTTAATCGAGAACGATTAAGAAAAACACCCGTAAACACAGCGCTTTCTGCACGAGGATGAGCAACTACAGAACTAGATAATCGGAAATTTTTATCTACTAATTTCTCATGCCCGATTAGATGAGCAGCTTCTATTACAGATACTGTAATATCTTCGTTTTCTCGACTCGCTGTAAAAGCAATTCTCTGTAGCCACTCGTCATCAAGGTGTTGGATCTGACGAGCACGATCTTTCATTTTTTTTAGAGCAAAGCGAACACCCCGGTTGATGCCAGCAATAACCTTTACAACCGGAACACCTAATGTTACCTGTTTTACACCTTCACTTACAAGGGCTGCTGCAAGTAAAGTCGCTGTTGTTGTCCCATCACCCATTTCATCTTGTTGAGCACGTGCCACATTAACAATCATATGAGCAGCAGGATGTTCTACTTGCATACGATCTAGTATTGTCACTCCATCATTGGTAACAATTACTTCTCCTCGTTCCCCAACAAGCATGGTATCTAAACCTTTAGGTCCAAGAGTAGTCTCCACTGCAGATGCGACAGCTTTTACAGCATTTGCATTCGACTGGAGAGCAGATAAGCGTGGATCTACTCTATCTACATCAAAAAATTCACTTTCCGCCATTGAACCTTCTCTTCCTTTCTTTCATGGGGACCGAGGATACATCCTTTATTGTTTCTTGATGCATATAGTATTTTGGCTGCGCTTTACATCTCACGTTTTCGTAAGCTTCCTTCACTGCGCGGAGATTAACTTAGTAAAACCTTCAATAAGGGATATTACTTTACCATAGTCCATTCTTGTGGGACCTAACACACCTATTGTTCCAACAGGGTCCTCATCTACTTTAAAAGATGCAGTTATCACACTACATCCTTGAACACCATCAAGTGAGATTTCACTCCCAATTCGAACTTGTATTCCAGGTATCAGTGGCTCTAAAGGCTCCAAGAGTTGTAGAACTTGTTCATTCGCTTCCACCAAATCAAGCAACCCACGAACTTTATTGACATCGCGAAACTCAGGTTGTTCTAACATCCTTGTTGTCCCGCTTAAAAAAATCTGTTCGGGATGTTCAAACTCAAATAGTTGCTCAAGCATAGTAGGGATGAGTTGTGCAGGATACAGTAAGTGATGCAGATCATCATAAATTTGGCTAAAAGCCAGTTTATTCAATTTTGAAAGTGGCAGACCAATTACCCGGTAATTGAGCAGATTGACCAGTTCCTCGATCATGGATAAAGAAATAGCCTCAGGTATGAAGATTTGATGTTGCTCCACTTGCCCTTTGTCACTGACGATGACAGAAACTGCAAGATTGTCACTAATCGGCACAATAGATAAATGTTTCAAGTGCCCATCTACTAACTTAGGCCTTACAATCATTGCCATATAATTCGTAAGCTGCGAGAGTCTGGCTGAAACGCTTTGCATCTCCATCTCCAGTACATTTAGAGGATCTAGCATCCATACAGCTCGTCGGTTCTCGTCTCTTTGTACTTGAGAATGCAGCAAATGATCAACATAAGAACGATATCCCTTTTCTGAAGGAATACGTCCGGCAGATGTATGCGGTTGCTCCAAAAAACCCATCTCTTCTAAATCAGCCATTTCATTTCGCACAGTAGCAGGGCTAAATCCAACCCCTTCTTTTTTTGACACAGTACGTGAACCAACAGGTTCTGCTGATAGGATGTATTCATCAACGATTGCCCAGAGAATCTTTTTTTGCCGCTCAGTTAACATCTGCCTCCCTCCTAACTTGGTAGATAAGATGGCATAAATCTTATCTATGCCTCTGTCAGCGCCTTGTAAGGCAAGACACACGGCAAGTTTTCTCTATTAGCACTCGTTTATTCCGAGTGCTAAAATCTACTCTTAAAGTTATCAAACCACTGATTCCGTGTCAATGATATCAGTAGAGAAATTGGGCAAAAACATCATTCCCAAATAACAAACCTTGCTCGGTAAGTCGGAGAATATCATCTTCTATGGTAAGAAACTGTTTTTTTACTAATATTTCAATTGCTTCCTTAAAAACTTTATCAGCAGGTAATCCATATTGTTGTTCGAATTGCTTCAAACTAACTCCTGCTAATAGTCTTAGACCAAGAATAAAGTAATTTTCCATCTGTTCTTGGATGTCTATTTTATCCTGTTGTAAAATTGGGCGTTCTCCATTGGCTATACGCCCGATATATTCCGAAATGCCTTTTACATTTGCATGCCGAATATGATTTACGTAACCATGAGCACCAGCACCAAACCCATAATAGGCTTCATTTCTCCAGTAGGTGGAATTATGTTTGCTGGCTTTTCCTAGTTTGGAAAAATTACTAATTTCATATTGAATATATCCTTGTGAAAGCAAATAATCACGAATTAATTGATACATCGCATACTCTGCATCTTCTGTCGGCAACGGTAGCTGTCCGCGCTCTTCTAAATGATAAAATAGTGTTCCTTCTTCTACTTTTAAACTATAACAAGAGAAATGATCAGGAGATAATGCTACTGCACGTTCCAATGTATCCCTCACTTGTTCTACTGTTTGATTTGGTAAACCAAACATTAAATCAAGTGAAATATTCGTAAAACCTGCATACCTAGCATCTTTTACACTAGTCGCAATTTCGCTTACTCCATGTGATCTTCCAATGTCCTTTAACAAATGTGGCTCAAAGGTTTGTGCACCAAAACTTAAACGGTTCACTCCGCCTGCTCGCATAACCGAAAGTAACTCGCTGGAGGTCGTTCCTGGATTTGCTTCCATTGTATATTCGATAGTTGGGGACCAGTTTGGAAAGTAACAACGGATCATACGAAGTAACTTTTCCATCTGAACAGGAGTCAGGACGGTTGGAGTACCTCCTCCGATAAATATACTTTCCAACATGCCAAGGGGAGCATCTTTCACCGTCATCTCGATTTCTTTTTCCAAAGCATCGATATAATCATCCACTGGCTGTCCATCTACAACATAAGCGGTAAAATCACAATAATGACATTTCGTAGCGCAAAATGGGATGTGAATATAAACCGCTTTAGGGGAAAACACTTACTTCTCCTCCATCTTAAGAACAGCCATAAATGCTTCCTGCGGAACCTCTACGCTACCGACAGCTTTCATCCGCTTTTTACCTTCTTTTTGCTTTTCCAACAGTTTGCGCTTACGGCTTATATCCCCACCATAACACTTAGCCAGTACATTTTTGCGGATGGCGCTAATGTTCTCTCGTGCTACTACTTTGTTTCCGATTGCTGCTTGGATTGGTATTTCAAACATTTGTCTAGGGATCAGTTTTTTCAACTTTTCTACCAACAAACGGCCACGATGCTGGGCACGATTGCGGTGGACGATAAAGGAAAGGGCATCTACTACTTCTCCGTTTAATAAAACATCCATCTTCACCAGATCTGAAGTCTTATTACCGATTAACTCATAGTCAAAAGATGCATAACCTTTGGTACTTGATTTTAAGAGGTCAAAGAAATCATAGACAATCTCAGAAAGCGGTAAATCATACTGCAAATTCACACGATTGGTATCCAAATACTTCATGTCGATGTATTGACCACGTTTGTTTTGGCAGAGTTCCATAACGGTACCAACATAATCATTGGGCACCATAATGCCCGCTCGCACATATGGTTCTTCCACATGATCAATCTTTTGAACAGGAGGCATCAATGTTGGATTTTCTATTTGAAAAGAAGTACCATCCGTCATGTGGACTTGGTAAACAACACTTGGCGCTGTGGTGATGAGGGATATTTGAAACTCTCGTTCGATTCTTTCTTGGATGATCTCCATGTGAAGCAAGCCCAAAAAACCACATCGAAATCCAAATCCAAGCGCATTAGAGGTTTCTGGTTCATAGGCCAAAGATGCATCATTTAATTCCAATTTTTCCAATGCTTCTCGCAGGTCTTCGTATTGGGAAGAATCCACTGGATACAATCCACAAAATACCATCGGATTTGTTTTACGATAGCCCGGAAGTGGTTCAGCTGCTGGATTTGTAGCATCTGTTATCGTATCTCCAACACGAGTATCCTTTACATTTTTAATACTTGCTACCACAAAACCAACTTCCCCAACAGATAATTCATTCATGGAGACAGGATGTGGATTGTAAGCTCCTACTTCCAGTACTTCAAAAATTTTGCTTGTCGCCATCATTTTGATCTTCATGCCTTTGCGTATCGTTCCTTGAACAACCCGCATATAAACGATTACACCTTTGTAGGCATCATAAAAAGAATCAAAGATGAGCGCTTGTAGAGGAGCTTCAGCGTCTCCAGTAGGTGCTGGTACTTTTGCAACAATTTGCTCCAAGATATCTTCAATTCCGATACCCGCTTTTGCTGAAGCAAGGACAGCATCACTAGCATCCAAACCAATAACTTCTTCTACTTCTTCCTTTACGCGCTCTGGATCTGCACTTGGCAAATCAATCTTGTTGATGACTGGAATGATTTCTAGATCATTTTCCAATGCAAGGTATACATTCGCTAATGTTTGCGCCTCGACACCTTGTGCTGCATCTACAACGAGTAAAGCACCTTCACAAGCTTGCAAACTCCGTGATACTTCATATGAAAAATCAACATGGCCAGGTGTATCGATTAGATTCAATATGTACTCCTGCCCATCTTTTGCCCGATAAGGGAGACGTACTGACTGTAACTTAATGGTAATGCCGCGTTCTCTCTCTAAATCCATCTTATCTAAAAATTGATCTTGTTTCTCTCGCTCAGTGAGTGCCCCTGTAAAATCAAGGATTCGATCAGCTAACGTTGATTTTCCGTGGTCAATGTGTGCGATAATGGAAAAATTACGTATTTGCGATTGTTTATTCATCCGTTCTAATCCTCCCTGCTAGCCCATTAGCAGACTGCATTGTATCATTATAGCAGGCTGTAAGGAGAGCAAGCAATGGTATTAGATATTGTTTGTCCTGCAACAAACATAAAAAAACGCCACATTGCTGTGGGCGTTTTTCTTAAGTCCTATTTTACTACTGATTTGTGCACATAAGCATATGCACCGCTTTTTAGCTTGATTTTGTAGAAGTCTCCAACTACTCCAACTTTGTTGAGGACTGTTCCACGAGGTACTACTTGTAATACTTTTGCGTTAAGAGAAGCAGCAGCACGGATATTTGCAGCACTAACGGAAACCGTCAGTTTACCAGCAGGACTTGGGGTGGAAGTACGATGTTTTCCATGCCAGATACCATCGCTCTTACCAGTATGAATCCATACCAATGTACCAGTTCCTACTGTGTTGTAAAGTTCAATAATTTGGTTGTTATTCATTCGTACACAACCGTGTGATGCATGCGTTCCGATGGAAGATGGTTGGTTAGTCCCATGAATGCCATATGTCCGACCATTGTCACCACGAACTTGTAAACCAAGCCATCTTGGACCTAGTGGATTTTTGGGATCTCCTCCAGGAATACCTTTCCAACCGGGTTGGTTAATTTTAATGATAATTTCAAATGTTCCCTCAGGTGTTAACGCTTTGGTTTTCCCAGTTGCTACTCGGTATGTCTTAATTACCTTACCGTATTTGTTGTACAAATAAAGGTAATTGGTTGTCTTGTTGATTTCAATTTTGTAATCATCAGGACCACCAGCAGCGTAAGAAGTATTAGCTGATCCGAAGCCAGCCAAAACAGTTAAGACCAAAGCTAACGCAGTGAGAATACTGACCCACTTAGCAGCTTTCATCAAACCTCCCCCATCTCTCTTTGTAGAAGTAAAAAAGGTGCTACTTATTTTTATAATAAATGATCTACTGTTATCTGTATATACATTAGGAACTCGAAATAAAAAAAAAGTCGACTTTTTTTAGTCGACTTTTTAATAAAATTTTAACTCTTCGTTATTAAATTATTTATTTAGCCCATGCGAAAACAGTACTCAGCATCATTCTGGAATAATAGCGCATATTGGAACCAATTGCATTTCCAATATTAGATAGGACATTTTCACTCTGGGTGATTGTCTTTTGAACTTTTTGTACTTGAACAGCGTTGATTTTATTGGATTTTACTACTTGTCCGAGTACATTTAACTCCAATTTATCGCCTTTACTACTCAACTGCACTGCTCTTGGTGCGCCTTCGATACCTTGCATTTTTTGAATATTTTTTTCTGCTGAATCAATCCCGACAAATACCCCGATCAACAATACAAGGGCAAGGCTCATAATCTGGATAGAATATCGCATTTGCTTCATCCTTTCTATTTTTGAACCGGAATTGCATCTGAAATTCGTTCTCTTAACACTTTTGCCAATATATCTGTCGATCGATACACTTCTTGGAAATTATTATCAATTCCGCCTATTTCCACAAGAAAACTCCCTTTAGATAAGGACTGGTTATACTCCCCATTTGTCCCCATTGTCCTCGGCTTGATAAAGACACCTCTGACTAATCCAGGAGCAATCTTATTGATATCTTTGTACAAGGAACGAGCCAATTTTAGATTGTCTGTATAGTGCTTACTTGCTCCCCCCACAACAAAAGCAAGTCTAGCATACGTTTTTCCTTTAATCGTAATGGTGGTCTTTTTACGTCGCTGAGAGTCTCGATGGATGTCAATCAAATACGTTAAGTGATCGTACTCCTTTAATGCTTGAACTACTGTCTTGCGTGATGCATTATAAGCCCCTCGATATGGATATGGGAGATGTGATGCTACAGAACCTATCCCCATCTTCGCCAAATCTTCTGCGAGATGCTTGCCCACCAAGGTGATGTTTTTGTTGGCATCATTGGCTTTCATACCATTGGATTGATCCAGCTCCGGAATATAGGACTCCGAGAAATGCGAGTGATAGATAAACACCCTTTTTACTTTTGGACTTGTTACCGTAGTAGATGGCGGTTTCTGTTCTGACTGTTCTTGTTTCTTGATCTGATTCATCACTTGTTCTTCGAGATTTGCAGGCGGCGATGACTCAATAGGAACATCCGAAAAGGTTACATCTTTACTCGCTGTATCAATATCGGTATCAAATAGAGCAAACAAAGGAATTTCATTGCTCAAAAAAGTACGAGGATCTTGTGGATCAAAACTAGTCATCACTTCAAAAAAGAGGCGTGATACCATCTGTTCGCTTCCCGGACGGTGAATCATTTCCTGCAAATAAGGAATGTTATCACTCATGACTTGAAGTAGTGTCCTAGAAGTAATATTGGAAGTAACTTTACCCAATTGTGAGTTATGATTCGACTCGGTTTGAAAAACAAAAAAGACACCCAAGACCAAGAAAAGGTTTGCTGCACTCATCATAAAAATAACGAACATTCGCCGATATCTAGGATCTGATAGGTTATATGTCTCCATGCGAAAATGCGTCCGCCTCATCCTAACTCCCCCATCCGTGCACTTTCTTTTCTATCAATACCTATGAGAGAGTTTGAGAGAGTAGAACGAAAAAATAGAAGAGAAGAATAATAGCAACAATTTGGCTTTTATAAAGTTAGACGAATGAATAATGGGCTATTGATTAAGTTTATTTATTCTAGAGAATAATTGTCGTCATATGATTTTGTTGATAAAATAAATATACTTCTATTAGTCAACTGATCAGAAGGGCATCCCATGCCTGCAAGGAAGAATGGTAGGCAGCACGCCTTCGCCGACAGGATCGGGCTCAACAGGTACCACGGGTTTGCGAGGCAAAACCTGATGATCCTGCTCCGCCGCGCTGAGATCAGCCGCCAAGAGATGCGGGACTGTTTCTGGTTCATCCGGAAATACAATGATCCCAACACCTTCGAGCTCGAACTCATGTCGCTTCTGGAGACTGAGCTTCAAACCAAGGAGCCGAATCAACTTCCCAGCTTCGACATCTGTGCTCTGCAAGCCAACTTCGAGAGTGAGTTGGTCGAATATGGGGTGAGACCTGAGGCGAGAACTGCCGATCATGTCTCGGCGCTTCACAGGTGGAATGACGCTTTCGATCTGGAAGCGTATCTCTCCCTCTGGCCGATGTACGAAATAACGGGCTCTCGTACCAGCAAGTGCGATGAGCTCCTTCACCAGTACTTCGAGGAGGCGATGGAGAAGGACTTGGGGGGTGAAACCCTCAGATTCTGGGGAGACATGCTCGACCTGTGGCTCATGATCCTCCCGGAAGGGGAAGCGGTCAAGGTCAGAGAGTACCGCGAGCTGGTGAACAACCGAATCTCGGCGTAGGCATACGGGTGGGTTAGTAGGACAAGTTCCCGCTAATCCGCCCGCCGACAATTCTAATATTCATATATAAAGAAGGGATACCACTATCGGTATCCCTTCACGTTTTAATATTTATTCTTCTCAAAAAACCAATATCTACACAAAAGACACTACTAGTAATAGCATCTACTGCATCAGTCAAAAAGAGATAGTCACACTTGCAATTCAATTTTCCTCCCAAATGGTAATAACTCATTCAACAAATGATAAGTGATTTCGAAATTAATCTGTAAATTTCTATTTATCTTACAGGTAATTTCCTTTATAATTACTTTAGCCAACTAAATCCCCTATATACAGAAAGGTCAAACCAGATGACTGTTCTGGTAACAACCAGCTCAACGCATCCTTCCTTCCAGGAGCTTCTGGATGAAAACATCAGGCTTCGCCGAAGGCTGAAGCAGATGATGCAAGAGATGAGGAGGTCACACAAGAATCGGGATCACATCATCGAACTGCGTATGCTTCTCCGCATTGCTCCTGAGCTCCTTCCTCAAGGGATTCAACTCGGCGAGCGTCCCCACTGGGGTCAGGAGCAGCTCAAGCGGATGGCACTCACTGGAGAAGTCTTTCCCCTCAAGCATGACGAGACACAGAACATCCTCTGTTTCGCCTATCTCGGAGTGAAGCTTCGAGGTGAAGTCATCCGTCTGCATGCTGGAGGGAATGCGCCTGGAATGTGGAGCGACCTTCAGTACCTGCTTGTCCCTCACTTCTCAAAGCTGATTCGGTACTACCGACAGTAGAGGCTGGACATGCAAAACCAGAACCTCTAGAGGTAGGGGATCGTGGGGCTTCCTAGGAACTTCGGTTCGCAGGAAGCCCTGCCCCAATATAGAAAAACCGTTCAGAGATTCAACGGATTTTTACTACCATTATTAATGCATATGGGTTACAACATTATCCATCGTCACTGCTTCATGTAAGGCACAGTTTAATCCCGTCGCAATCACTTTCGCCATATCATTAATAAAATCATCTACTTCTTTTGGCGTTACCATCAAATTTTGACCCAATGGTGATAATATCTCATGAATAAGCTGTCTCTTTTCATCATCTTCTAACCCGCCAACTAAACCCAGCATCTTTGTTTTGGTCTCAAGTGGTACTTCTTGCTGCTCTAATTCTTTTAGTTCTGGACGATTCAAAGGATCAAGCGGATTTCCTTTTACTCCTGACATTTCTCTACTCAAGTAAGCCAATAAGTAGTTCACCGTATCAAATGCAATCGTCACTGCATCAACTACGGTTGGAACTCCTACTGTTACTATATTGCAATTCTGAAGACAAAAGCGCTCCATTCCGTTTTTCAAGAGTTGCCGCAGTTTCTCTAGCACAACTTACTGCCTCAAAAAACTTTGGAACATCAAAATGAAGTTCAATTGTGATGTCTTCTCCTGCGACTTTCACCTCTCTCACAATACTTTTAATCATTTCTCGTTTTTCTTCAGTAGTTGCAATCACAAATAATTTTCCCCAGTCTTCTAATACATCTTGTAGTTTTAAAACATCTACTTCCGAAAGACCATTGCTGTCTTTTAATGCTTTCATCTCTTCATATAGTCTTTCTGCTTTTTGCAATTCCCGTACTGATCGTTCATACAGCTCTTTTAATTGGGCTTCAGAGAAAGAAGAATCTTCTCCCATTAAAATCTTGAGCAAGTGATTATTCGCATTTTCTTTTGCTCGCTGCCATTGTTCTCGATCCTGTTTTGCTTGCAACAGTTTTGCTTCGATTTCTTTGGAAGCATGTAACGTCTTTTGTTGAATCTCGCTTAATACATTCGATGTGATCAATTCTTTGGTGTATTCCTTTATTTTATCCATGACCAGTCTATCGAGTTTTTCCGTTTTATGCGTTCCTTTTTTTGACCCACAGGCATGAACTCCTGACTTGAGTCTCCTTAGACAACGATAGATACCATATAATTCGCCTTTTTTTGTTCTTTTGGAATCCAACCAATCCCGCTGACTTCCATATGTCATATTGCTGCCGCATTCACAGGTTAAAACACCTACTAATAACCCTTTTCCTGTTCCTTTTCGCTGAGGAGCAACCCCTCCAAACTGATTATTGGTCACTCTCGCTTTTTTCATCTTTTGTGCTTTTCCCCAAATCTCTGCTGAAATGATTTCATATTCCGGCCAAAACTTCTCTGATACGAGTTCTTCCCCTTGTTTGGTGTACTTTTGATACGATCCAAACTCTCCTTCTACTGTCTTTGTTTTCCCATAAGACAAATAACCTTTATAAACCGTGTTACGTAATATTTTTCGAATACTTTCGGATCGCCACTGGCGACCTGTCCTTGTCTGTAAATCTCTCTCATTTAATATACTAGCAATTCGCAGCATTCCTAGACCTTCTGATACATACAACCGATAGATTTCTTTTACTACTTCCGCCTCTTTAGGGTCAATGTCCAACATATTGGACAACTCATGATGATTGCGATACCCGTATGGAGGATTTCCACCAGTCCAAAAACCCTCTTTATGAATGAGTTTCATCATATCTGTTACACGAACTTTGGTATCCATTGAAGACTTTTTGGCAGACCAAAATTCAATGAAGTTCAAAATTTCATCCGCATCTCCATTGTTGGTAAACTCTCTATTTTTATCTACTACCCAAATCCGGCAATGCCTTAAAAAACGTATGGCATGATTTAAACTCTCTGTTGATCGGCGGCCAATTCGGTCGAGTTTATATACTAACAATACATCAAATAGACCTTTTTTCGCGTCCTCAAAAGCACGATTCAGACCTGTCCGTTTACTAGTATGTGTATGAAATCCAGATACACCGGCTTCTACATACTCTAACTCCGTAAATTCCCAATCCGGTTGATTCTCTATGTACTCCATGCATTTCTTCTTTTGAAGCGGAAGATCATTTTCATCTGATGCAGGTCTAGCAGATACTTTGCCAGATCGAGCAGCTAGTTTCATCTTTCCTTGGCTTGTTTGTTTATTTGTACTTGCCCTCATAAATAATGCTATTCTTAGTTTACCTGACATAAATCTACAACCTTTCACATTCTACAGTTGTATTATTACAGGTATTATATACTGCTCTGACTAAAGAAACAAATATAAAAGAGGCTTATCTAGCCTCTATTCTAATTTTGTCCGTTTGTCCCTTTTTTTAAATTTATCACTATAATAGCGTGAAGCAACTTCAGCGAAAACACGCTGAAAGTCAGTGATTTTATTTTCAATATCTATAGTATCGAGTTTATTGTTTGTTACAACTACTTTGACTTTGTAATCGGACATTTTAAACAACATCCTTTTTATTTTTACAAAGTATTTTTTTCTAATAACCCCTCATTATTCATCTGAACAACATAGAACTTATTGATCTCTTATTTCTTAAGGAAATTAAGACACTGAAAAAAATCTCTCTTCTACAAAAAAATAGATCACATTGCCAAGTGTGAAAAACGTAAGCTTGATGCATTCAAAAATGAAATAAAATACCAAAAAATCATCTTTCCAATAAATATTCGTTATACCATGGGTTATCCCAACTCTGGTATGACCTAGATAAATTGTAAACTCTAACCCGAAAGAAAGGATTGTTTGTATCCCAAACAAACCTAAATAAGTAAGAAAACTCTGCTTAGCTGTTTTTGCAATTGTTTTCGTTCTTAATATGGGAAATGGAGTAGTATAGGAAAACAATAAGGCAGGCCCCAATGAAAAAATGAATAAATAAAAGATTTCCATCCATTGTTCTAAGGTAGTTAAATCAGCTTGAAAATCAAAATAGTAATGGAATGCTAGAGTGTAGATGAGATAACTCGCTAGAGCCGTTAATAATATGTTTATGGACATAAGAATATATAGGCGTTTTTTTATAGTCACTGAATACTCCTTTTTATTTGTTTTATTTATCATTCTCTGAATAAACAAAAAAGGGAGGCATATATATCCCCTTGATTATCTTTCTCTATTTGAGATCCACTTCATTAAAATTATAATACATAAGAAGTTTTTGCCTAAATATAAATTTGAACACAAGCTCTTAAATACTTTAGAGAATATTCGTACTGATTCTCGTATTAGAACCCGGATCATTTCTCTCTTTTGAAAGGTTATTTAAGGTTACAAAAGTATAGTTTTGTAACCTATATTCGGAAAACGTTGATATATAAGGGTTTTTTAAGCATGAGATTCCGCATGAGATATGCCCTTATTTTTCCATTTATATTTTTAATTGGTAAATAGACTTATGAAATAATGATTCATAAGTCTTTTTATATATCCGAGATTTATGGGTAGTTGTTTTCTCCCTAAACAAAACAATAAGAACCTAGAAAATGAAATACGTCTCTCCCACTTTAATTATAAAATATAAATAAGATAAGATATAGACTGTTTATTCTTAGAGCTAAGTTCTAGAATATATACATATATTGTAATCAACTCTTCGGTGCGTAGAAAAAGAGGATACCATAAGCACTATTTTCAAAATATATCAATGAAACCAAAAGAAATGTTAGGAGGAGATAGATTGAGTTCTTTGGTTCTCGATTTTCAGGAAATGAAAAAAACACAGCTTATGCTTGTCGGCGGAAAAGGGTTAAATTTAGGGGAATTATCAAAAATTCAAGGGATACAAGTGCCAAATGGATTTTGTGTTACAACAGAAGCTTATCAAAAAGCCCTCAAACAAAACGAAGTGTTCCACATATTGTTGAATCAACTAGCACTGCTAAAAGCAAAGGATCGAGATCAAATTGGTGAAATCAGCAGGAAGATTCGAAAAACCATTATGGAAGTAGTAATTCCTTCCAATGTGGTGAAAGCTGTTGCTCACTATCTCTCCCAATTTGGCGAGGAACACGCTTACGCTGTTCGTTCCAGCGCAACTGCTGAAGATTTACCTCATGCTTCTTTTGCCGGTCAACAGGACACCTATTTAAATATCATTGGGAAAGATGCAATATTGCAACATATCAGTAAATGCTGGGCTTCTCTTTTCACGGATCGCGCAGTAATTTATCGTATCCAAAACGGATTTAACCACAGCCAAGTTTACTTATCCGTTATCATTCAGCGGATGATTTTCCCACAGGCTTCCGGAATTGTATTTACTGCTGATCCGATTACTTCCAATCGAAAGGTTCTATCGATCGATGCTGGCTTTGGTTTAGGAGAGGCCCTTGTCTCCGGCTTGGTATCTGCGGATTGCTATAAGGTGCAAGAAGAGAAAATCGTCAATAAGATGATAGCAACCAAAAAATTGGCTATCTATGGACGAAAAAAAGGCGGAACAGAGACAAAACAGATCGATTCTGATCAACAAAAGACGCAAACACTTAGTGACCAACAAATTTTACAACTCGCACACATAGGCAGAGAGATCGAAGCCTATTTTAGCTGCCCGCAAGATATCGAATGGTGTTTAGCAGACGAGATATTTTATATCGTCCAGAGTCGTCCCATCACGACTTTATATCCTGTGCCTGATTCAGATGATCGGGGGAATGGGAATCGGGTTTATCTATCTGTTGGTCACGTACAGATGATGACAGAACCAATTAAGCCACTAGGCATGTCCTTTTTTAAAAAAAACCATAAACATTCTTTGCTGCACGCAGGCGGAAGGTTGTATATGGATAACACCGATATTCTGGCGTCACCTGTCAGTAGAAAAAATTTTTTTGATGCAATGGAACAATCTGATCCGCTCATCAGAGACGCATTTATAAGTCTCATAGAGCGAGAAAATTTTATAAAATCTATACCTGATGGTATAGAAATGCCTCGGCTCATTGAAAGCAATGAAGATGTATTTGAGAATTCTCTGGCACAAAATATCGAGATCAATCCAACCATCGTTCTTGATTTAATCAAACGTAATGAAGCATCGATAGAAGAGTTAAAACAAAACATCCAAACAAAATCAGGATTGGACGTATTTGATTTCATTCTAAAAGATTTTCAACAATTAAAGAAGATCTTATTTGATCCACAAAGTTCTCATACGATTATGGTTGCTATGAATGCTTCAGTCTGGATCAATAAAAAAATGCAGAAATGGTTGGGTGAAAAAAACGTAGCAGATACGCTTTCTCTATCTGTTTCAAACAATATTACATCGGAGATGGGTTTGGCGCTAATGGATGTTGCCGATGTGATTCGTCCTTACCCAGATGTAATCCATTATTTGCAGCATGTAAAAGATGATAACTTCCTAAATGAAATAATTAAGTTTCATGGTGGAATAGAAGCCCAAAACGCAATCAATACGTTTCTCACCAAATATGGCATGCGATGTCCAGGAGAGATTGACATTACTCAAATTCGCTGGAGTGAAAAACCAACGATACTCATCCCGATGATTCTCAGTAACATCAAAAACTTTGAGTCGAATGCAAGCAAGCGAAAATTTGAGCAAGGGCGACAGAAAGCGTCGGAAAAAAAACAAGAGTTATTAGATCGATTAAAGCAGTTACCAGATGGCAAACAAAAAGCCGAAAAGACAAAACAAATGATCAGCCTGATGCGTAATTTCATCGGTTATCGGGAGTATCCAAAATACGGAATGATAAATCGCTACTTCATTTATAAACAGGCCTTAATCAAAGAAGCCAAAAAGCTTGTAGAAGCCAAGGTTATGCAAGAAAAAGAAGACATATACTATCTTACGTTGGAGGAATTTCGCGAAGTTGTACAAACAAATAGATTGGATTATCAGATCATCAACAAAAGAAAAGACGAGTACAAATTATATGAAAAGCTAACACCTCCACGGGTTATCACATCTGATGGTGAAATCATTGCAGGTCAATATAAACGAGAAAATCTCCCAGGCGAAGCTATTGTCGGTCAACCTGTTTCTTCCGGGGTGATAGAGGGCAGAGCACGTGTCATTTTAAAGATGGAAGATGCAAATTTAGAAGAAGGAGATATCTTAGTCACTACCTTTACCGATCCTAGCTGGACCCCTTTGTTTGTATCCATAAAAGGGCTAGTCACCGAAGTTGGTGGACTCATGACACATGGAGCGGTCATCGCACGTGAATATGGTTTACCAGCAATTGTTGGAGTCGAAAATGCTAGCAAACTGATAAAGGACAGGCAACGTATTCGAATAAATGGAACTGAAGGCTATATCGAACTATTGTGATTTGAATACATCCCATTTTAATTAAGCAGGCAGCGCTCTGATAGTACAGAGCGCTGCCTTACATTCCTATCTCATTTTTCACCTTCCAAATAAGGCCTTCGTTACACTGATCTATCTAATGTGTTCGTTTAACTTATTTTTTCTCTACCACAGCAAAATAGTTCCCCTCATTATCAGCAAAGTTAAATACTCTTCCTTCAGGCATTTGCATCATTTCTCCAATTGTTATGTTTTTACTTTGAAATTCTTTATATAAGGAATCGAGATTTTTCGAGAAAAACAATAAGGAAGGTGTTTCGAGACTCACTTCAGGAGACATCTTTGCGACCAATTCCTTATTATGTAGAACAATGCTGGTTTGAGCATTATTCGTTGGGGCAATGACATACCACTTCATCCCTTGCCCATTATCGTGCTCAGAAATGAGAGAAAATCCAATTTTTTCTGTCCAAAACTTCAGTGCTTCCTCCTGATTATTGACATACAACATGATTTGCCCTACGATATCGATCAATGTTCTTCACTCCATTCCTTCTTATGTGTCCCATTCTTCACTATTTTATTGATTACCATTCAATCTGCATGGGAACAAACATGAAAAATATAAGAGAAATGGCTTTTAGCTATATTTGTTCTTCAAGAGGAATTTCATATGTATAGAAAAAATCTCTATAAAATGGATTTCTTACTGAAAATGTCACAAGTAAACATCTAATTAAGGTTAAATTATACAAAACATTAGGTATTATGTTAATAAATAAACTTTTGAAGAGGAGACAAAGAAAAACTCATGAGAAAAATTTGGATGCCTTCATTAGCTTTCATCTTAGCACTCACCTTTCTTTTTTCCGTACAATCCCATTCCTTTGCTGCAGGCAAAGACACAAGTGTTTCTACTTACATCAAAGATCAGCGGTCTGATCACTGGACACCCAAAATAGCTGCCAATTCCCATCATAAGCTTCGAATAGAAATTACAAATAACAATGATTCCAAAATTGCCTTTCATGTAACAGATGTAAAAACAAAGGAAAAAATTATAGAAAAAACGAAAAATAACAAAGGAAAACAAACATACTCCGTGTCTGGTCTATCCGGAACTTATCAACTTCGTCTATACTGCTACGATAAACGCCCATATAATAGAGATCATTGTGATGCAAAAGCAGTCGTTTATAACTATTAATCATGAATCCAAACAAATTATATGAAGTTAGATAAAGGCTGATGCTAAGCATCAGCCTTCTTCCACTCACAAGAAATGATCCATTTACAATTAAATCCCCTGCCCGAAACTATAAAAATCGCAGATAAAATTCGAGTCTCTCTTGCTCCAATTCGGCTAACATCTGAATAAAATCATCAAAGTCAGAAGCAACATGAGAACGATCCAATGCTTGATAATAGTGTAAACGTTGTTCTTTCTTTATCACTATGGGAACAAATCCTATTTTTAACAGTTTCAAATTCATTAATAGCCTTGCAGTTCTACCATTTCCATCAATAAACGGATGAATTTTCACAAACAAACTATGCAGCATCGCTGCTCTTTTTACTGGATGAAACTGTTGTGCTTCTGCCCTATACCATGAAATGAGATTCCTCATTTGCTCTTCAACTATTAAGTAATCAGGCGGAATATGCTCTGTTCCACTAATTAGAACGTTAGTTTTTCGATAACCGCCAGCATTTTCATTATCAATCCCTCTGAGAATAATGGCATGTAAATCTTTGATTACTCTTTCTGAAAACGACTCATTTCTTTTCACGATATCTTCTAGTAAAAATATAGCTTCTCTATGATTCAATGCCTCAAGATGTTCTTTAACTGATTTTCCACCAATCGTGATACCATCCTCTAACACGACTTTTGTTTCTGATAGTGTTAAAGTATTCCCCTCGATTGAATTCGAATGATACGTCCACTCCACAACAAGATGATCATGCAAGTTTTTAACTACATGTTTAGGAAACGGACGGTTTTGATCTAAAAGCAACTTTAATCATCCATTTGCTTGAATCGATTCATCACAAAATTACCTCTTCTATATATTATGAAACCATTATACTTCTAGTTCTATGGGTTATCTACTTTCTTAAACTTAATCGCACCCAACCATTTGGGTGATTTTATTTTACAATAGAGTATCTTTTTTTATAGCAAATAAATTGAACAACTTTACTTCTATTTTTATTTTTCAACTATTTATGTCATTCATCCTCAAAATAAATTTTTCATAATTCATAGAATAAATAGTATAATAACTTAGTTAGCATCCGTTCAATTTAATCCCAGGAGGGATTATGTCAAACATCACCGTTGTGTACGCGTGCGAAGAACCACCAAAGAGGTACAAGAAGTCCATCTATCTGGTAGGGCCTACGCCAAAGAATCCTGAAATCCAGTCGTGGCGTCCGCATGCCCTCTATCTGCTTGAAACAGCAGGTTACGATGGGGTTGTCTTCGTACCTGAGATTCGTCCTGGTCAAGATGGTAAGAAGATCAACACCGATCAGGAATACTTCGACCTGATCGAATGGCAGGAGCGCTGCCTCCACCTCGCTGATGTAATTCTCGCTTGGGTTCCGCGCGACATGGAAACCATGCCTGGCCTGACGACCAATGATGAATGGGGCAAGTGGAAGGACAGTGGCAAAATCGTGTTCGGAGCGCCGGAAGATGCATTCGGCACTCGTTATCCTAGGCTTTATGCAAGGAAGCTCCATGTACCTGAAGCAACTACTCTGGAACAGACGGTTGCCAATGCGCTGGAGTTGATGGGAGAAGGTGCATGGCGAACGGATGGAGAAAGGGAAATTCCTCTGTTTGTTTGGCGCACTTCCCGTTTCCAAGAGTGGTATCAGGCACAGCGTGCTGCAGGTAACGTACTGGAGCATGCACGAGTCGTCTGGACCTTCCGGGTCGGCAAGGATCGTCGGTTGGTGTTCTTCTGGGCCTTGCATGCGGAGGTCTACATTACTGCCGAAGGCCGTTCAAAGACCAATGAGGTAGTGCTGTCTCGTCCAGACATTGCCACCATTGTCCTCTATCAGCGTGCCGAGTGTCTGGATGACAGCCGCGTAGTACTCATCAGGGAATTTCGCACTCCGGTCTCCAATGCTTCAGGATACGTCTGGGAAGTTCCCGGCGGTTCCAGCTTCAAGCATGTCCCCAATCCTCGTGCGCTCGCTTCAGAAGAGTGTCGGGAAGAGACAAGTCTGGACCTTCCGGCTGATCGGTTTGTGATGTATGGTTCCCGACAGGTCGCCGCAACGATGTCGGCTCACCGAGCCCACGTCTTCGGCGCCGAACTGACCGACGACGAAATGGAGTATCTGCGTCAGAAGCAAGGAATTCCACAAGGTGTTCTGGAGGACACGGAGCGGACATACGTAGAGATTCCGACCCTGCGTGAAATCCGGGAACAGGAACTTGTGGACTGGCCCACGCTTGGCATGATCCTTCATGTTCTAATGGGATAGAACTAGCTGCTACCTTCACTTCTGTATAGAGTGAAGTAGTTCTGGTGTCAAATAGAAAACAATAATGTCACCAGAGTAAAATGACCCCGGCTGAAGACAGTCGGGGTCACCTCTTTTCCTTTTATAGCAATTAACATAGAAGTTCTTATATGAGGCTAAAAATGATATTGTATCTTAATCAGCGAAAATATCGTAATTTCTCCCATGTATATAAACCAAACCATCTCCCATCTCTACCATTTCAGCATCTAATAAAGTGAGCTCGATTTCTTTTCCGTCCTCACTAGTAATAGACAATTTACTTACTTGTCGAGTTGTTATCGTCGGTTTGATGTATGGATTTTCATCAAAAAAATAGTCTATTCGAAGTTCATCTCCTCCGATAGAAAACCGAGAACGATTGTAAAAACGCCATTGATGACTTATTTTTAAAAACTCTACAAAACCCCTCACTTTATCTCTACAGCCTTCTACGATTAACCTTAATGCCATTTCCTATCACCTCTGTTTATATTTAGAGCTTACTTAATCTCCTGATTTCCATACGAATCAAAGCATGAATCCATCTTTCATCATCCTCCATGCCATTTGGAAACAAAAATTTTGCGATATACCCTTTGCCCATTGATGGAGTTCTGTTACCAGTTCCTTTTTATGCTGATGCATAACATCCGCAGTATACTGGTGTCTGTCTGCTAACTCTTGAAGCACATTTGTAACTTCTACTGGAACTGTTCGGTTTTCCAGAATCCAATCTAGACTTATTGAATTTTTCATAGTCATGAACGGTAACTAATAAATTTGGAGCTTATGACTAGCCCCTCTTCCTTCAAAGTATGGTACCTACCACTGTATCTCTAATGACAAACCAAAATATTTACAGTATAATCATAGTAATCAGAAAATCATAAAGGAAGATGCCTCTTGGCTAGAAAAGATTACTATCATCAATCTGATGCCCCTAAAGCCAATTCATTAGTCCCCGCTGCTTCAGCAATTGTAGAGGACTCACTGCACAGAATTTTGTTGCACAAAAGAAGTGACAATCACCTGTGGTCATTACCTGGCGGAGCCATGGACTTAGGTGAATCCATCGAAGAAACAATCATCCGTGAAGTTAAAGAAGAGACCGGATTCGATGTAGAGATATTAAAGTGCATTGGCCTTTACACAGACCCCCATCATATTATCGCATTCTCTGATGGTGAGATTCGCCAGCAATTTTCGATTTGTTTTCATTGCAAAATCTTAGGTGGAGAAATAGCGGTTAGTTCGGAATCAACACAAGTCACGTTTTTTACAAAAGATGAATTAGAAACATTAAACTTACATCCTGCTCAACAGATTCGCATTCAAGACTATTTTGCAGATCAAGAAAGAGTCTTTATTCGATAATAGGAAGGGGAACCACAGCGATGAATACTCGCTCCAAAATAGATGAAGTGGTAAAGCTGATCATGGATAAAATTAACCAAGGAATTTACTATGCTGGATACCGTTTACCTTCTGAACGAGATTTAGCAAAGGATTTAGATATCAGCCGCTCCACTGTTCGAGCCGCACTTCTTCGCCTGCAATCAGAAAATCTGATTGAAATTGTCCCGCGTGGAGGTGCATTTGTCCGCTCGTCTACCCCAAAAGAAATTTTAGGGGATACAAGCCATCCTAAAATAGAAGGTAAAGAACTGCAAAAAAACGATACATACATGCAAGTTTTGCAACAACAAGGAAGAGAAGTTTTCGTTCGATTTTTAGACCGATCCAAAATTATTCCTGCTGGGGCTCAGATTGCAGGTAAATTAAACACCACCGCTGAAACAGAAGTGTTTCGACGCTATCGCGTTCAAATTGTCGATCGTGTTCCCTATCGGATCATGGAAGGCTATTACCTTGCTTCTCTGCTGCGAGAGTTGTGCGAACGAGATCAAGAGTTATATCCTCTTCAACGATGGAACGATAATTATGTTCCATTCTTTACATGGCTCCGAGAGGAAAAAAACTTTTATCCTACCACTGTAAAAGAACGCCTTACATGTCGCATGCCAACAGAGGAAGAAGCAGCCATCCTGAATATCGCCCGTAACCAAGCCGTAGTCGAAATGCAGCGTCAAGTTTGGGGACGATTTAAAAGTGAAGGGGAAGACATTCTGTATGAATATAGCCGATTCATTTGCAATGCATCCCTTCATGAATTTGAGTACAGCTACGAAATTGAAAAATCTTGACCTCTACATAGAGGAATGATTAATCTTGAAAACGTTGCCATCTAAGGTGTCTCATCTCTGCTTAGAATTATAATAAATTATTAATTTATTTACAAATTTTGAGAAATTGACAAATCAGTTCCTATTCCCAAGTCAAATTTTACTCATCTAGGTGAATCAGCGAAAAAATTTCACCAAAATCGACTCACATGTCGGTCTCATTTGACTTAAAAATGACGTTTCAAACCATTTCACTGACTATTTGAAACAAAAAAATTTTTGGTACGATAGAGGAGGATAGATTTTATGGATTTTGAACAATATAGTCGCCTGGAAGTGGGTACTTTACTTCTCCGTTTGCGAGAAAAATCCCACCTTACGCAAAAGCAATTAGCAAGAAAAGCTGGGGTCTCTTCTTCGACTGTAAGTAACGTAGAAAAAGCAAAGGGAAAAAGAGCCAGTCAGCAAACGATCAAAAGATTGTTTGGAGCTATTGGTATCGCTTGGGAAGATATCCCTCAACTATTGAAAAAAGAAGCAGGAAAGAAAGATCAGTTCCTGCAAATGATCCAATTAAAACTAACTTCCATCGAAAATCACATCGACTATGGCTATCTTCAAGAAGGAAACAAAGAATTAAAGAAAATAGAAGCAGAGTTAAAAGATGATCCATTATTAGCCATCATTCACTATTTAAAAGGGAAATACTTTTTTCGTAGAGGAAAAGAACATTGGTCGAAAGCTTATTCTTACTTTCAAGATGCGATTGCTGGCTGTAACCGCTTCCCTGCTCTTTTATCTACCAATGTAGTAGCAGCTAGTTACTATGAACTAAGTCGCATCTACTCTCGATCTAACAATTATCAAGAAGCATTGATACGGTGGAAAATGGTTTACAAGCTTTTGATCCAAATGGAGAACGAAAATCTACCAAATATGTTTTGCTTGTGAGCAAAGTCATTTATTTGGAGAAGTTAAAGCGAAATAGTGAGGCTAAAAGAGTTATAGAAGACATGCGCATGTACGAAGGTGAAATGGATACTGAAACCAAACTAAATATGTATCAGTCAGAAGTAAACCTGCTCTTTCGGGAAAAAATGTATGATCAAGCGATCCAAAAGGCAAAACAGGCGATTGATATCGCTCGTCGAGAAAAAAGCTATGATCGATCTTTTGAAATGTGGACAACGTTAGGAAGTATTTATAAGGATTTAGGAGATTTGGAAATGGCGAAAGTATGCTTTGAAACTGCAACTGAATGGAAAGATAGAATCAAAGATATCTATTTTGCTGCATATAACCAAATAGAATTTGGGAAACTGTACAGTCTAATCGGTGATATCTCCTTAGCCGAATCACATCTGCAAAATGCTGTTAAATTGAGCGAAGATGTTGACGATGCCTTTTATCAATTTGAAGCTCTTAGTGGTCTCTCAGAACTATGGTTACAACAAAATCGCAACGATGAAGGAATCCAAGCATTAAAACAAGCATATCAATTAGCACATAAACATGGTTTACAGACTCAAGAAAGAAATACCGCATTAAAATTGGCGGAATCTTATAAGAGCATTGACAAAAGAAAATATCAAGATTATTTAACAATCTTTTACGAAATCAGTGTAAAATTATCAGGCACTGGAGGTGAGGAAGAAATGTCTTTTGACCATTTAAATCGTCGTGCAGGAAGCCCGCCAGATAATTAAAATTTTTTGATCGAAACGCAAATCGATTCTATATGCCCCACTATCGGAACAATAATCTGTTAAAAGAAATTTCAACACATTTAAGTTTTGAAAACACAGCACCCTCTGACAGAAGAGAGAATTCAATTCCATAATGTCAGAGGGTACTATTTTCCCGTAAGTGGGAAAGCGGACTTCCTAGAGCTAGCGACGCACGTTGAACTTCTGTGCGAGAGCTACCGTCTGAGCCTTTGTCCACGCATCAGAGAGGACCTTCTTCGCATCCTCGATCCAAGCTTGGATTCGCCGTTCAAGCTCTTCCATGCCGTTTTCGGCGTCGATCCAGTCCAAGTTCTCACGGAGCCATTCAGGTCCCTGAGTGACCTGCTCCACCTTTTGATGTGTCTCCTGATCGAGGTTTCCCTCCTCAAGGAGATCCGTTGCGGTCCAGGTATACGAATCTCGCTCGATTCCTCGGAATCGACTGATTCGCTGCAACGGATGTTCCTTCACATCCGTGAGGATTTCCATCACAGCCTTGTCCGAACGAACATCAGCGACCCACTTTTGGATGTCCTTTTCCTTACGAGACCTTCCGAACTGGAAAGGATAGCTGCACCAGAGTTCGAACACTTCATCTCGATGGCGAACATTTTCGATACGCTGGAAAAGCTCACGCGCCTCGTTCTTGAGACCCATCAGTCGCTCGTTCAGCTCATGCATGTTCTGCTCCTGCCCCATAAGAGAAGCCCTTTGTGTTCCTTCATTATATTATTTTTTTCTAATGGGCTCCATGTAATTTGGTGTTTATCTGCTTCTTAATCGGACTTGGAAAAGTCCTAGCAATCTTCTGTAACAAACTCGAAACCGTTATACCCGTATTATTATAACTATTGGAACTCCTACTGCAAGTACAGGTACACCGAGTGTTTCTTGATTCAACTGTTTACGCTTGTTGCCCACTCCTGCACCGGGGCTGATACCGGTATCGGTTATTTGGATGGTTGTGTTGACGCGGGACAATGCGCGGGATGCTAAGGAATCAAAGGCGATGACGACATCTGGTTTGGATTCTTGAACGATTCCGTAGATGATCTCACTTGTTTCCATTCCGGTAATACCGAGCACTCCAGGGGAAACTGCTGCTACTGAGCGGTAGCCATCGTCTACTTGCTCTGGAGCTAAGACAAATAGATGTCTAGTGACCATCGATTGTTTGATCACAAGTGGTCCTAAAGAGTCTGGGGTTACATTCCAGTTTCCAAGTCCTACCAGGAGAACTTTTGCATTTGCATCAATGCCAACATCTTGAAGAAATTGTGAAAATTGATTGGCAAAGTGTTCGGCTACTCGCTCTTGTAAATTAGAGTCTTTGGAACGCAGAGCAGGAACTTCGATGGTCACGTATGTACCTGGTGCTTTGCCAATTCGCTGGGCTCCTTCATCATTTTCTACCCATATCCAGCTGGTTCGGATTCCTTCTGCATTGGTCTCATTCATCTTGACACCAGGTATTTGACTATCCTGTTGTTCACGGGCTAGATCATGTGCTTCGATTGCTAAATCTGTTCGGATATTGTACTGACTCAGGTCGATTTGATGTTCTTTCATCTTGGTCAACTCCCGATATATTTTCTTCCCTATTTTTTACTATTATCGCGCTATTATTCTTTACTTTCCTAGACGTTAGTGTTACAATGATGCATGTTGTTTTATCGGAACCAACAGTATTACTATGGAGGTGAATTTCCCTTGGCTAACATTAAATCTGCTATCAAACGCGCTAAAACAAACGAAGCTAGACGTCTTCATCGTTCTGCTCAAAAATCTACTATGCGTACTGCTGTAAAACGTTTTCTAACTGCTATTGAAAACAATGATAAAGAACAAGCTACTGGTCTTTTGAAAACAGCAAGTCGTACTTTGGATAAAGCAGTAACAAAAGGACTTATTCATAAAAACGCAGCTGCTCGTAAAAAATCTCGTCTCACACAAAAGTTACAAGCGCTATAAGGACGACCCTTCATGGGGTCGCTTTTTCATACTTTCGCGCTTTTTTCATATAATAAGGACAAGATTTACCACTTTCTGTGTAGATTAAGAGGTGTCAAAGATGGAGAATTTCCTTACCTTGCATCTGCATACAATCGCAACTATTGTCTTTATCATGATGGCACTATCGATGATCATGATCCGAATTCGATCTGCATCAAAACCGACAAACGCCAAAAAGATTCTCATCCCCCCGCTCGGTATGAGTACTGGGTTCCTTATGTTTCTCTTCCCACCCACTCATATCTCATGGACATGGGCTGGATTGGCTTTTTTGTGTGGATCAATTCTGTTTTCTATTCCACTCATCAAAACGTCCAAGTTTGAACTTCGGGAAGGTCAAGTGTACTTAAAGCGTTCACCTGCTTTTGTCTATATCTTAGTTGGTCTTTTGACCATTCGGTTGGCGCTTCATTCGTATATTGAGCATTTTCTAAGTATCCCTCAAACTGGGGCATTGTTTTTCATCTTAGCTTTTGGAATGCTTGTACCATGGCGAATTGCGATGTATCTGCAATATCAGAAACTGCTAAAAGATGATAAGATAGAACCACTAGCAACTAACTAAAAATGAATGATTGATAAGGCATTGTCATTGCAGTGGTATAACTGGTGGGACTGCCTTTTTTCTCATGTATTTAAAATAAATCAGACCGAGTGGAGCAGCCTCGGTCTTTTTGTATCTAAAACTCCATTTTTCTCTAATCTTCCTCTGAAACTACTTTTATGCCGTTTCTCTTCAACAGCGCCGCCGTAACTCCATTTCCTGCTTGTTTCTTCCCTTGGAAAGTTCCATCATAAATAACACAGCTTCCACAAGAAGGGCTGCGCTCTTTTAAGATGGCTTCTGTAGCACCGACTGATTTTGCCACACGTAATGTTTCCTCTGCACCACGGATAAATGCATCCGTAACATCTTCTCCTTCAACGTTGACCACTTTGGCTTTTCCATCTAAAACATCATCCCCGTCACCACCTATGATCTCTGCTGGTAGACGTGGAGTAGATAACCCTCCCATCTGTTCTGGACAAACCGGTACCGCCTTACCTTCTTTTACTAACTTTTGTACCTCTGTATCCAAACTATGCTTTCCGTCAAAACGGCAATGAACGCCCATTAAACAAGCACTTACCAGTTTCATCTTTGGTTGCACTTCCTTTTTATAAGAAAATTAAGAATATGATTGCACTCTACCGAAAAACAGAAGAACTTGTTACAATGTAGGGGATGAATATATGCTTTTCACAATGAAACCCTTTCTTCTACGAAGAAGGGAATTTATCTATGTCTACGATACTTTTGAAAAATGAATTTTGTAAAGGGTGTTTTTATGTCTTCATCTGTTGTCGTGGTTGGAGGCGGCTTAGCTGGACTTTCTGCAGCAGCCAGACTAGCATACCACGGATACCAAGTAACACTATTAGAAAAGGCGCCCAAACTAGGTGGAAGGGCAATGTCCATCCCAATGAAAGGGTTTAATTTTAATTTTGGGGCACATGCCATCTATGCACGAGACAAATCTGTCCTCCGTAAGTTTGAAAAAGAAATCAAATTGGAAGTCGATTGGCGCGATTTCTCTCCTTCTAAAGCATTTTATGACATGGGAACTTTTACCACACCGATGCCTGCAACATTAGAAGGACTGTATAAAACGGAAGTGCTCGATGCAAATAACAAACTTCGATTTGCTGCTGAGATTTTAAAAACATTGACTGCAATTGAACGCGGAGAAGATGGCGTACTAATCGGGGATTACTTAAAAAAGCAACCTGAGCAAATTCGTGAATTACTGTTAACAGTTGCTTCTTCTAACTTTTTTACCAATGAACCTGAAAATATTCCTTCCCCCTTATTTTTTGCCTACTACAAAAGACTCTTCTCTACCCAGCGAGCTGTTGCCTACATAGGTGGAGGTTGGCAAGCGATTGTAGAATCTTTTGCAAGTATCATTGAAAAAAATGGCGGAAAAATTGTTACAAAAGAAAAAATCGATAAATTAGAAGTGGAAGGTAGTAAAATCAAAGCAATTCATGGAAAAGAACAAACTTACGAAGCAGATGAATTTATTTTCTGTATTCCACCGAAAGAACTTGGAAAATTATTTGGGGAAACAAAATATGAATCTCTGTTCACCGCTTATACAAATTATCTCCCTACACAAGTTGTAGTATATGATGTTGGTTTATCCGAGCGAATAGCAAGTCCATACACATATATTTATCACAAAGGGGAACGTGTATTTATTACGGATATTTCCCATTATGATAAAACTTGTATTCCTGAAGGCGGACAGTTGATGCAAGCTATTGCTTATTTGAATGAGGAAGAAATCAAAGAAGGAAAAGCAGATGAAAAAGTAGCGATTATCGAATCTGTATATGATAAACACTTTGCTGGTTGGAGAGATGTTCTTGTTGCAAAACGACTTTCCAAAAAAGCAACCGTACAAGAAATCAAAAGCATTCATGACCAGCAGCTCATGCCTGTCCAGTTTTATAGTTTAAAAGATACTTATTTCGCAGGAGATTGGTGCCATGGTGAAGGACAACTGTCCGAGCTCTCATTCACCTCTGCATATGAAGTTACCAACCGTATTATGAAACAGGAAAATAACAACTAAGCTTTTTCAGACAGCCCCTTCTGGTGTGCTGTCTTTTGTTTTTTAAGGATACTCTTCTATATTTCTTCCCCAACAGCCGATTATCGCAAAAAAAGAAATTCATGATATAACCTTTAAAATTGGACTTGTTCTACTAGGTAGTTTCTCTGGAAAGGGATTTTGTATTTTCTTAAATCTCTCTCTTTCTAGAAAACATTTATTCATCTAAATTTCATTTGATTACCTTGTGTAATTATCTTACTATTAGAAACAAACTAACTATTAATTTATCATGAGGGGGATATATGCTTGGTTAAAACATTAATTGGCTTGCTTTTCCTCACTAATTTTTATTGGAATATTTCCTTAGAATCCTTTATCTCTGAATTGTCTCAATACCACCAGCACCATGAACAAACTCCCGTAGAAAATACACCATCCCAAAAACAGGAAATTTCCAAAGAGGAGTCTGATACACAACCTTCATCAGAAACTCAGACCAATGATCCAGAAACAATTAGCAATGATACCAATAATCCATTTCTTAACACAATTGGTCTTTATACCGAAACAGATTCCCAAGCTATCAAATGGGTAAAAAACAACGCAAATGATGAGCGTGCTAAAAAAATTAAGGAAAAAATAGCTAGTACTCCCACTGCAAGATGGTTTGGCGGGTGGAATGCAGATGAAGTAGACAACTATGTCAGTGAAGCAGCAAAGGAAAAGAAACTTCCGATCATTGTCGCATACAATATTCCTCAGCGCGATTGTGGTGGATACTCGGCAGGCGGAGCAAAGTCAGCAGAAGAATACAATGCGTGGATTCAAAAGATCGCAAAAGGTATTGGCAATCGCCCTGCTATTGTCATTTTAGAGCCAGATGCTTTGATTCACCTAGACTGTTTATCTAATACAGATCGGCAAACTAGATTTTCCTTGCTAAATGGCGCAACAGAAGTCTTAAAACAAAATGCACCTGCTGCTTGGACTTATATCGATGGCGGGGATGGAAAATGGAAATCTCCTGAAGATATGGCAGGATGGTTAAAAGAGGCAGGGGTTGCAAATACCAGAGGTATTTCTCTAAACGTTTCTAACTACAATAAAACGACTGATGTCGAACAATATGGCACAAAATTAACAGAAACACTGAAAAACAAATATAACATCACTGCCCACCTCGTTATAGATACTAGTCGCAATGGCAATGGATCAAATGGCGAATGGTGTAATCCTTCTGCCAGAAATTTAGGAAAAGAACCAACTATCCAATCCAGCTCTTTTGCAGACGCTTATCTATGGATCAAACGTCCAGGTGAATCCGATGGCGATTGTGGGATTGGAAAAGGTACACAAGCTGGACAGTTTACACCAGAATTAGCGATATCCTTGATCAATGGTTCTTGATTATCAGAAAAACCGATTGCAGGCTTTATCACCTACAATCGGTTTTTCTTATTCTTCAGATCCTACAGTAAAACGTTGATTTTTATGTTTTGGATTTTCTATTTCATCAAGAATGGCAACTGCGAAATTCTCATAACTCACGTAACTTTTTCCTTTTTCGTTGATTAATAATACATCAGAACCAATGGTATATTTCCCTGTTCTTTTCCCAAGAGCAAAAATTGCCGATGGACTGACAAAAGTCCAATTGAGTCCTTTGGTCTGTTCCAAGATAGCGAGATTTTCTCCTTGATTTTTTGCTGTCGGTAAAAATGCTTCTGGAAAGTTAGGTGTATCAATTAGTCTCATTGTTCTAGATTCATCCACATACAAACTTCCAGCACCGCCAACTACTATCAATCTCGTGTGGGAGTTGTCTTGTAATGCCTCTATCAATACATTTCCTGCTTCTACATGGAGATGTTCTTTTCCAGCAGGTGCTCCAAATGCGTTGACCACTACATCAAATGGTTGCAGATCTTCATGAGTAAGCTGAAAAATATCTTTCTCGATGACATCTCCTGAATAATCCAGTTTGGTTGCATTTCTTACAATAGCTGTTACTTGATGCCCTCTGTCTATCGCTTCTTTTAAGATGTTTCGTCCCGCTTTTCCAGTAGCTCCGATTATCGCTATTTTCATGGTTCATCTCCTACATTTATTTAAAAACTTAGACTGCCTATTAGTTTCTGCAAACACATTCGATACATACATTACTTTAATTGGGCGGAGTTTGGTCACATACATGACCAAACTCCTGTTGAACCCAGACTTCGAGGTCGCCCCAACGGATCAGAGTTCTTCGAACCACTTGGCGATAGCACCCAGTGCTCGGAACGGAAGGCTGAGTAGCAAGCCAATTCCACGGATGAGAGACATCCATTCAGAGTCACTCATCCAGAACAAGTAGTCCTCGATCATATCTCCGGTGAACTTCCAGAAGCTCCTGCGGTTGCGAGACGTCTTCTTCAGCTTTACGGGCTTGCGACGACGACGCGAGAGAATTCGCATTTCCCCTCCATGGATTCTGTTAGCACTAATGTTAAGTGCTAACTTCCATTCTATCAAAAAATGCTGATATCAATAACGATACCAGCATTAGACTTAAATAAATTTCCGGGACATGATAGAAACAGCTAAGATGGCAATACCCGTCATAACGAGCGCAACAATAGCAAATACCATAGCAAAGGTACGACGGTCATCTGCATAACTTTTTAACTGTTCATAAGTCTTTTCATCCATTCTTTTTGCATGAAACAATTGATTACCATTTCCTATCCATAGCAAGATAACCGAAATGGCAAAAATAATCCAAGGTGGAATTCCTTCGATAAAAGCGATTTTAGGGTTACGTATAGATGCTTGGACAATAAAAAAAATCGTAGCTGCTACTTGCAAGATAGCATTTGTAAAATAATACGAGAACCATGCATCTTTTAATTTTTCTTTTTCATATACTTGCAACTCTTTCATACCTGGAAACAATAATAAAAGAGGCCCAGATGTTCGAAAGAGAAAAAAACCGATAGGAGAGATGAGAAATATAGCCGCTAAAACAAGATAGACTACTAATCCAGTAGCACCTGTAAAAATGACACTGTAGGCAATAATGGCATAGAGAAAAAAGATCAGATTGGTATAGATTAATTGTTTTTTTCGAAGATCTTTCTGCTTTGCTTGTTCCATATTTGACACCTTTCTTTAAGCAGTAATTCCATGTATCGCTAAAAAGATTTGTTCTACTGCTAATACTTTCTCTATTTTACCAGATTTGATATCTTGATCAGCTGCGATGGTTAATGACAAATATTTTTTCAATTGTTCCAAGGTAAAAGATGAAGAATGAGAAATTGCTAATTTCACAGGATACGGATGAACTCCTAACATTTTTGCGATTTCACTAGCACCCATCCCCCTAGCCGTCAGCACTTTCGCCTGATATAACAAGCGAAATTGCCTAGTCATCAATGCTAAAATTCGAATCGGCTCCTCTTTTTGCGTGAGCAGATCTTCCCATATTTGCCAAACTTCAGTGATTTTCTTTTCTGCTAGTTTCTCCGTCAATTGAAAAACATTATTTTCAAGCGTACGCGGGATCAATTCATCAATGATTTCTCGCGTGATGATACCTTTGGGGCCTACAAAGAGACTTAGCTTCTCACATTCTTGATTGATGAGACGTAAATCACTACCGACTACCTGTATGAAAGAAATACATACCTCACGTTTGATCTTTACTTGCAGAGCTCGAAATCGATCCATTACCCATTTGAGCAATACTTGTCCTTTTAATTCATCAAATTTGGTAACAGATGCTACCTTCTCCATTTGTTTAACTACTTTTTTGCGTTTGTCTAATTTATCGTTAACTACGGTAAAGACAATTGCACTACTTTCACTTGGTCTGCTTAAATAATGGAGCCATGCATCTAAATTGTGATTTTGCTCTCTTTTTGGTTTAGCAGTTGTAAAAAAAGTTGCATTTTTAGCTAAAATGAGCCGTCTTCCTCCAAAAAAAGAAGGAGTTTCTGCTTCTTGTATCACTTGTTCCAAAGGAGTATCGTCTAGATCCATTACAAGTAAATTCCAATCTCTTTCTTCTTCTGGAACTTGACCGCGAAGCTGATTGCATGCTTCTTCCATTAAAAATGATTCTAGTCCATAGTACAGAGATACAGGAGGAAGTTTATCTATCATCGAAATGATCATCACCTTTCTTCATGCTTTCTATCCGGTATCCTCTAGGATTGATATGAACCAAAATAGCGCCTTGATAATCCGTTCGCCATATCTGTGCACCAAACTGGTGCAAACGTGAAAGTACTTCTGGCTTTGGATGACCATAACGATTGTGTAAGCCGACTGATATGAGTGCTTGATCTGGATCTATGTTTGAAATCCATGCGTATTTTGTTGATGTTTTACTCCCGTGATGAGCTACTTTTAATATATGTACCCTCGGCAACTGAAACTTTGCAAGGACCTCCTTTTCCGCAGGCTCCTCCATATCTCCTGTGAAAAGTATATTTGTATTATATATTGATAGTAACATAACGATCGATCCATTGTTGATATTCGCTGATGAAACAACGGATGAAGGATGCAAAATCTTCGCTTGTACCCCTTGTTCGATTTGCCAACTGTTACCTGAGACAACCAATTTTATCGGAATCTGTTTCTGTCTCATAAGCGTCAATAGTTTTTTTTCAAAAGAATCAGCTGGTACAGCTGCATTATGAAGCACCTGTCCGATCGAAAAACGCCGAACCACCGCCTCTAATCCTCGAATATGATCTCCATCTCCATGAGTCATCACAATCGTATCTATATGGTTAATTCCTCGATATCGCAAATAAGGTACAACCACATCTCTACCGACCTCAAAAGTACTCGTCTGTTTCTGCCATGCCTGCTGTCTGCGTGGAAGGATACCTCCACCATCTATCAAGATAACTTTTCCGCCTGAAGTTTCAATCAGCGTAGCATCTCCTTGCCCCACATCTATCATCGTAATTCGTGTAGTTGAAAGATTCCCAGCAAATAGAAGGATTCCTGCTAACACAACAAGTGCAGAGATCATGACATACCGGAGGCGTTGAATAAACAACCGATCCGTCACTATGGTGACGTAAAGGAACCAAAAGATAAAAAAATAACAAAGAATCCACCATAGTGTCGGAGGAGAAAGTGAGTATGTCATGTACGGAAGTCCAGAAATCCATCGTAAGACGTGATCCATTACACCTAATACCCAAGAAGTTATGCCAGCTAATATCGCTCCCCAACTGCTAGAAATAAGATTTATCAAGACAGATAGACTTGATAGCGGCAGAACAATAGCACTATATACTGGTACAAATATCAAGTTGACAGGAGCAGACAGCCAAGCATACTGATAAAAATATGCACCTACAACAGGGAAAGAAACGACTTGGGATACGAGCATCACAGACAAAGCTTGACGAAATCGATGCCAAGGAACCGGAATATGATGAGAAAGAGGTTCTACATAGACCACTAAACCGAGTGTAACCAAAAAACTGAGCTGAAATCCTGGCTCCCAGAGCTGATAAGGATTCCAAATAAGTTGAAACAAAAGAGCTAGTGCCAAAAAGGAAACAGCATCTGTTGTTCTTCGTAAAATGACTGCAAGCAGCATCATCATTGCCATGATTACAGATCGAATAACAGGTGCACTCCCTCCCGTCAACATCGCATAAAATGGAAGAAAACCAAGGATCAAAAGTGCTGTTTTTTCTCTCGTTATCCCACAGGCAATCAAGCAAAAATACAAACTGGCTACCAAGATGGAAACATGAAGTCCCGAAATGGACAGCACATGTACCAGACCAAGTGTGGAAAATATCTCTTGTGTAGTAGAATCGAGCATATGTTGTTCACCGATAAGCATTGCTTGTAGTAGTCCAGCATACTTTGCTGGATATAACTCAGCAATTTGATCATGAAGGAATAGGCGTAACTTTTCGACTTGAGAACCTATCGAATTGGAACAAGCAATAACTTGAATCTGAGTGAGAGATGGTACATATGTCTGCCAATGAATACCATAGTGATGCAAATATCCCGCATAATCAAATCCTCCTGGATTTCGTGCTGGTGACGGCCTTTCCAGCTGGAGAGGAAGCTGAATGCTGCAACTTGTATACCAACTTTTAACGATGGAAAGTTGGTCAAGACTATTTGCTTTCGTATTTACTCGAATGAGTTCCTCTGGTACCTGCTTAAGTTTTTCACCATCTCGAAAATATCTGATCTGAACGTCAAACCGGATGCTGTCTCCATCGATATTCGGAAGAGAAGCAATCTTTCCCACTCCATAAGTATGTAATGGTTTTGAAAATGCAGAAACATTCCCTTCATTGTAAAAATCAAAGTAAGCAGCACCAAAAGAAATGCCTATTAAACATAAAATAACGGGTCCCCCCTTCATGTATTTACCATAAAAGAGACACCCGCTTAAAGCGATAATTACCGCGATAATCCAATATGTATCGATATGAATTTGATTTGCTAGCCACACACCAACAATCCAACCACTAGTAATGCTCACAAATGGTCGATACAATCTGTTCGCTCCCCTACTTCTAAACTAGAGCGAATTTATCATATTTTCCAAATTTAGTCAAACGTATATTCCTATACTTTTGGCAATGTAATCCCCTGTTGATGTTGATACTTCCCAGCTTTGTCCTTGTAAGAAACCTCACATGCCTCATCGCTCTCTAGGAATAGAACTTGGCATAAACCTTCATGCGAATAAATTTTCGCTGGCAATGGTGTAGTATTGGATATCTCCAATGTCACATGTCCCTCCCAGCCTGGCTCAAACGGAGTAACATTGGTTATAATACCACACCTAGCATAAGTCGACTTGCCAACACAAACTGCCAGTACATTTTCAGGTATACGAAAATATTCTACTGATCTCGCCAATGCAAAAGAGTTTGGTGGAATGATGCACACCTCACCTTTATAATCGATAAAAGATTTTTCATCGATTTCTTTCGGATCAATAATCGGATTTAATGCGTTATGAAAAATTTTGTATTCATCGGAAACACGTAAATCATAGCCATAACTCGATAAACCAAAACTAACAAATTCTCCTTTCCCCACATTCCGCTCTACAAATGGTTCGATCATCTTTTGTTCGATTGCCATTTTGCGTATCCATCTATCGGATTTAATTGTCATATATAACCCTATCCTTCCGTCAGATATAGATTCCAAAAATATGATACACCAAATCAATAATCTAAGATATAAATTCAAAAAGTAAAACTTAAAGATCTGCCATCCTTCAAAAAAATTCCCTATCAGCCATGCATGTTCATCCAACACCACATTTTAATATTTCAATCAAATCAATACCGATACATAAAAAGAAAACGATATATGCACGTTAATGATTAACTAAACAATTCTTTGCATTTTTGAAAACGTTTCCGTTACAATAGAATTGCAAAATATTTTTCAGGAGGAATAATTATGTCAAATAATGGAACAATCATTGATTTAACAAATAAATATGGTGCAAAAAACTATCATCCTTTACCCATTGTTTTAGTAGAAGGGGAAGGAGTATGGGTAACCGATGCGGATGGAAACCGCTATATGGATATGCTTAGTGCCTACTCTGCACTCAATCATGGACACCGCCACCCTCGATTAATTCAAGCTTTAAAGGAACAAGCAGATAAAATCACACTTACTTCACGTGCATTTCATAGTGAACAACTAGGTCCTTTCTATGAAAAAGTAGCTCAAATCACTGGTAAAGAAATGGTTCTACCGATGAATACAGGTGCAGAAGCGGTAGAAACAGCGATCAAAACCGTTCGACGATGGGCATATGATGTTAAAAAAGTAGCAGCTGATCAAGCTGAAATCATCGTCTGTGAAGATAACTTCCATGGCAGAACGATCACTACTGTTTCCATGTCCTCAAACCCTGATTATCAACGCGGTTTTGGACCGCTTACGCCAGGTTTTAAAGTGATTCCTTATGGAGATGTGGAAGCACTTCAAAACGCGATTACTCCAAACACTGCTGCATTTATTTTAGAACCGATTCAAGGAGAAGCTGGAATTATTATCCCTCCAGAAGGATTCTTAAAAGCTGCATATGATATCTGTAAGAAAAATAATGTTCTGTTTGTCGCGGATGAAATCCAAACTGGATTTGGCCGGACTGGTCAATTATTTGCCTGCGATTGGGAAGATGTAAAACCTGATATGTACATTATGGGGAAAGCATTAGGAGGCGGAGTGATACCTATTTCAGCAGTTGCTGCAGACCGAGAAATTTTAGGCGTCTTTGAACCTGGTTCACATGGATCTACATTTGGTGGAAATCCGCTTGCTTGTGCCGTTTCCATTGCTGCTTTGGATGTGTTAGAAGAAGATGAATTACCTAGACGTTCTCGTGAGCTGGGAGCATATTTTATCGAGGAACTAAGAAAAATAAGCAATCCGATTATCAAAGAAGTTCGTGGAAAAGGATTATTTGTCGGCATGGAGCTGCATGAAAAAGCCCGTCCTCACTGTGAACAATTGATGAATGAAGGCCTTCTCTGTAAAGAAACACATGACAACACAATCCGTTTTGCTCCACCATTGACCATTACCAAAGAAGAATTGGATCAAGCTATCAATTTGGTGAAAAAAGTCTTATCCTAAATCAAATAGCGCATAGGAAAACACCTTCTGGTCAATGAAGGTGTTTTTTGTATAAAAGAGAAAAATTAATTTATTAGGGATTTCTTGCGGATTGAATCCCTTTTCCATTGAAAGGAAGGTAGTTATTCTGTGAAACTGCATAATATTCGTTTATGTGTAACCAAATTCCAGGAATGTTTTTTCTTTTATCGAGACACGTTAGGATTCAAAGTGCTATGGGGAAATGAAACAGACGCTTATGCTGAATTTGACACTGGTGTTTCAAAAATAGCTTTATTCAAACGTGAGCTTATGGCAGAAACGGTAGGTGCTGATGATTTTCCTCTCGATAATCGAAACCTGGATGCATTTGCTCTTATTTTCGAAGTAGAGAATGTAGATAAAACCTACCAAGATTTACAAGCAAAAGGAGTATCGTTTAATACCAGACCGACGATTAGAAAAAATTGGGGGTTAAAAACAGCTCATTTTAGAGACCCCCAAGGAAATTTGATAGAAATTTATGAGCCTTTAAGAAACTAACATCACCTATCAAATAGAAATAGGGGAGTTTTCGCAACTCCCCTACTATGCATTTAGCTTACAAATATTTTTTCTTTAATCCGCTCTAATGTTCGTTCTCCAATACCAGAAACTTGCAACAACTCATCGACCGATCGAAATCCTCCATGTTCTCCTCGATATTGAATAATTGCCTTTGCTTTTGTCGGTCCTAAACCCTCCAACTCCTCTAACTCTGTTAAAGTAGCTGTATTCAGGTTAATTTTATTTTCTTCTTTGTTTTGGATGGCAGAAGCCTCCGTCGGAACTTCTTCCCCTTTCTTTGGAATGTAAATCATAGATCCATCTGCGATAATTTTCGCCAAGTTAATGCGATTTACATCAGCAACATCAGATGTACCACCCGCCACTTCTATAACTTGATAAAGCCTCACTGGCATGGTCAGTTTATAAATACCCGGCTTTTTCACAGCACCTTTCACATCAATGGTAGCAATTGGTGTTTGTTTCTTTGGTTCCACCATTTTATCTTTAGGCTGCTGCTGTGGATATACAGGCAATGATGTTCCTTGCAACGAAATATCATCTTGATTCCAAAGTAGAGCACCAATCGCAAATACTAAGATAGCAACAAGCGCTATTGCTAATTTCTTTTCTCTCGGGGACCAAGTAAATGGACTCATACCAAAAACCTCCATACATGACTCCTTTACCAATTCGCATTAAGTCCTTCAACTTCCTACCAAAAAGGAATTTTATCCCAAAAAAATATTAAAAGCGATAGAAGATCTTCTATCGCTGGTGACTCACTACTCAAAATTCCACCTATGTAGCTGGAGAGTTCTTTCCTTGTATCTTTTTCTCTTTATTTGCCTCTACTGCTTCACCTAAAGGCGTACCCTTCTCTGCTAGTCGTTCATCCCGTTCTTTATCAGCACCTTCTGCATGGAGTAATGTATCTGGCTTTTGCTGTTCCACTTTATTCCCTCCTACTTGTTTGGCGTCAGTATGTCCGCTTTTCCGTAAAAAATACCCATCTATGATGAGAGATGGGTAATCTACTCCGCAATGGACATTCTAGAATGATCGCCCAAAACTAATCGAACTGCTTGCTCTTCTTTGGGATGATTCCCTAATAATCTAGCATACTGTCCTATTACACTGTCCATAACAGGTCTTGTTAAATCTTGAATAACTGCATGATCAAGACAAATACTTTGAGAAATACTACAGTTTTCTATGGTCACATTATCTCCAATCGTTGCATATGGCCCAATTGTCGCATTGGTTAATATACAGTTATCTCCTATCACAATAGGACCGCTAAGGACACAGTTTTCTAGCTTTGTATTTTTGCCTATACGTATATTTTTAGACATCATATCGAACAACATCCATTTATTTGCCGCTAACCATCGATCAATTGTCCCTACATCAGTATAGTTTTCTTTTGTAATCGAGTATGAAATGGAATAACCTTGATGAATCAACCACTGAATCGCATCGGTAATTTCATATTCACCACGAGGCGATGGATCAATGGAACGAATAGCTTTAAAAATCACTGGAGAAAAATGATACATCCCAATCACAGCAAGATTACTTTTCGGATCAATCGGCTTTTCCACTATATTGACAGCTCGATCATCAACAATCTCAGCAACTCCATAATCGCTAGGGTTTTCCACTTCAGACAGAAGAATCGAACCATGATTTCCTTCAAAGGCATGGATTAATGTCTCCATCGGTTCTTTTATCAAGTTATCTCCCAAAAGGAGTATAAAAGAATCAGTTCCGACAAATGACTCCACCAACTTGAGCGCATGTGCGATTCCAAGTTGTTCTTTTTGATAACAAATGACTGGTTTTGCAGGTAACTTATTCAAATATTCTATAAGCATATGTTGTTCTGAATGGACAACCACAGCAATCTCTTCAATGCCTGCTTGATAAAATTTTTCTAAGCAATACGCTACTAGTGGACGGTTCACAACAGGTAACATCGTTTTAGGAATAGTCAACGAAAAGGGCTGCATTCGAGTACCTTTACCTGCACATAATATGACACCTTTCATGATAAAGAAACTCCGACACCATAATACTCCCAATGAACCATATCCTTTGGTGATAAAGCATTTCTGCCATCGAACAGAAGCGGTTTCGCCACCAAATGTGCTGCCTTTTCCCATTCTAACTCCACTATTTCAGGCCACTCAGTCGCCACTATAACTGCATCCGTTTGCGTAATTGCTTCAAATGGGTCCCTGCAATAGGATACTTGTGGAAATAATCTTTGCATAGCTCTCATTCCTTTGGGATCAAAGGCTGACAATTCTGCATTATTTTGCAACAAATACTGAAGTATTCGGATCGATGGTGCTTCACGAATATCATCTGTATTTGGTTTAAAGGTAAGCCCTAATACAGCGATTTTTTTGCTTTCTAATTTTCCCAACACTGTTTCGACTTTATTTAAGAACCACATAACTTGACTGTTATTTATATCTTTTACAGCTTGTAACAAAGTAAGGTTAACCCCTGTTTCTCGACTCATGGACAACAGTGCTGCTGTATCCTTTGGGAAACAAGAACCTCCGTACCCGATACCAGCATGCAAAAACTGCTCCCCAATTCGACTATCCATCCCCATTCCTCTTGTCACTTCTTTTATATTTGCTCCTACTTTTTCTGTTAGACGAGCCAACTCATTAACGAAGGAAATTTTCGTTGCTAAAAAAGCATTTGACGCATACTTGATCATTTCACTATTTTTAACGGAAGTAAAATAAAGCTTCTCTGCAACAGACTGATACAGTTCTGTCATCACCTTCTTTGCTGTTGTTGTTTCACATCCAATTATCACCCTTTCGGGGTTTCGAGCATCTTGAAGAGCTCTTCCCTCACGTAAAAATTCGGGGTTGGATATGACTTCAAATGGAATCACTGCTCCCCTTTTATGTTGACTTTGCTCAATAATTTTTCTGACCATTTCCCCTGTGCCAACAGGCACTGTACTCTTGATGACAATCATCTGTGGTTTTTTTATCTGTTCTCCGATTTGACTGGCTACTGTTTTTACATAGGTTAGATCAGCCTTGCCATCGTCTGCTGAAGGAGTACCGACTGCAACCATCACCACATCACATTGATCTATATCCGAAATTTGATTGGAAAATGTAATTTGATTCCTTTCTAGTAAAACACGTAAGTTTTCTTCCATTCCTGCTTCATAAATAGGAAGTTTTCCTGATCGGAAAGACTCAATCTTTTTTGCATCTATTTCTATCCCTAAAACATGATGTCCTTCTAGACCCAAAGCCACACTCATAGTAGCTCCAACATAGCCCATGCCAATCACTGCAACGTTCATGACATCGCCTCTCCATCTTACTTTTTTCTTTAGTGATTCTTAATATATGTTTGGTGTCTATCGAATGATCCATTATTTTATTTAATTCTTAAACGAAATACCTATTTTTCATAGAAACAGATAGGTGCCCTTCCCATTAGAATCTATAAACATATTTTGTGAGAAATGAAGATTTTAAGTAGGAGGGCTATGAATGAGCGAGTATATCATTCAGCCTTGGGGCACTGCGGAACAAGATTTCGAAGACGTACCAGCTGAACTTACGGAACTAGCAAAAAAAGTAACCACTTACTATGATATGAAAGTCAAAAATATGCTAATGATTACCTCCAAACCAGATAAAGGCGGTGCCATTTGGCGAATCGATACTGATAAAGGCGCACGGAGTTTAAAAGTTCTGCATCGCACACCAGAAAGGAGTCTATTTAGTGTTGGAGCACAAGAATACGTCGTAAATCAAGGAGCACGAGTGCCCAAACTAATCCGAAGCAAATCTGGAGACAACTGCGTCGAAGCTGGTGGAAAACTATGGATCGTTACCGACTGGATCGATCTCACACCAGCAAATCAAACATCCATCGACGGCTTTGCGAAACTATGTTATGGACTAGGAGAATTTCACCATCATTCCAAAGGCTACCATCCTCCATTTGGTGCAAAATTTTCAAGCAGACTGCATAACTACCCCAAGCAATATGAAAAAGTAATAACCAAAATTGGCTGGTTCCGAGAATTAGCCCGGGCTTATTCTGAAACACCTGCAAGTAAAACCTTACTTAAAATGGTAGATAAATATCAGCAACAGGCCATCAAAGCCTTAGAAATATTAAACAATTCTTCTTATTACGACCTTATCGCAAAAGGAGAAAAATATTGGGGACTCGCTCACCAAGATTATGGTTTCTCCAACGGCCAAATTGGACCGAAAGGTGTATGGATAATCGATTTGGACGGAGTTTCGTTTGATTTACCTATTCGAGACTTGCGAAAATTGGTCACCAGTTCCATGGAGGATAAAGGAGCATGGGATGTCAATTGGATGAATGGCATGATTCAAGCCTATAATCAATCAAATCCAATCAGTCCCCAGTTATTTGAAGTGTTTCACACAGACATGATGCTGCCAAACGAGTTTTATAAACATGTGAAAGAAATTATTTTCAACCCTGATACTGCGATGAATGAGCAATTATTGACACTGTTGAGCAATATTGAGAGCCAAGATGCCACAAAATGGGCCGCTTTACAGCAGCTTAGCAAGGACTGGAAAGTAGGCGGGAAATACATTTCAAAAAACTGGGAGGAAGCGTTCAAGAAAAAGTACCAAGAAGAATATGCGAGAAAAGACTATGGCATGTCAGAAGAACTATGGAAAAAACTCAAACGGCAACCATTTAAAGAAGAAAAATACCAAGAAGAAAATCGGAAAGAAAACATCGATAAAGATTCGGAAAAATCGAAGCAAACCATACCGGAAGAAGTAAAGGACAAAGTTACGAAAAAGCGACCTCAAAAGAATCAGAAGAAATACAAGAAAACGATACCAAGAAGACCAAAAAAGACACTTCCTCAAAAGTACAAGAAAACACTTCCACGGAAGTACAAGAAAAGAAAACTTACAAAAAATCCAAAAAAAATACCACTTCGAAAAGAAAAAAGAAAATATACTCCCATTCGTTCTCCTAAAAAACCGATTTATGGTACTCCTGCGAGAAAGAAATATTTAACGGATAGAAAGTTGAAAAAACGAAGAAGAAGCACTCCTAAAAACTTAGCTGGAAGAAGGAAGAAATTTGTTAATTCTTCACCTAGGAAAAGGAGTGTGTAATGAATGAATATCTTGATGATCTGTACAGAAAAATTACCAGTTCCTCCTGTTCGAGGAGGAGCGATCCAAACCTATATCGATGGTGTATCTCCACTGCTTAGTAAGCGGCATAAACTTACGATTTTAAGTGTAGATGACCCTAGCCTGCCAAATAGACAAACATTGGCTGGAATAGATTATGTGCGAGTTCCAGGAAAACTTCCCGATGTCTATATCCAACATGTTGTGGCCTATCTTAAAAATAACGCGAGCAAATATAATTTAATTCACGTGTTCAATCGACCGAAGTTCATTCCACCCATTCGTTCAGTAGCCCCTAATGCTAGGCTTATCCTGAGTATGCATAATGATATGTTCTTACTAGAAAAGATCGATCCATCAACCGCGGTAGCAGCAATTGGTTCACTGGAAAAGATCGTGACTGTAAGTAGCTACGTTGGTCAAACGATAGCAAAACAATATCCCCAAGCACAACCGAAGTTGAAAACCATCTATTCAGGAGTGGATATCAAACGTTATATCCCTAGCTCTGAAGCAGAACGAAAAAAAGAACGTGATATGCTTCGTCGTCAGCATAATCTGCAAGGCAAAAAAGTAATTTTGTTTGTCGGTAGATTAACTGCCAAAAAAGGAGTAGATAGACTAGTACTCGCCATGCAATCTTTGAAGAAAAAGCACTCGAACATTGCACTTGTATTGGTCGGAAGCAAATGGTACAGCGATGAAGGTATAAGCGACTATGTGGCTTATGTTCACGCACTTGCCAATCGTTGTCCTGTTCCTGTCATTACAACAGGGTTTGTCGATCCTCAACAAGTCCACAAATGGTTTTGGGCTGGAGACGTTTTTGTCTGTACTTCCCTCTGGCAAGAACCTTTAGCAAGAGTGCACTATGAAGCAATGGCTGCTGGATTACCTATTGTCACTACTGCTCGAGGTGGAAATGCAGAAATAATTCAGAGCAGAGAAAATGGAATAATTGTACAAAATCCAGAAAATCCTGAGGAATTTACCAGCGCCATCTCCACCATTTTATCGAGCGAAACAATGAGGAAACACATGGGTGTCACAGGAAAAAGATTAGCAGTCCAAAATTACGGATTTGAACGGGTAGCAAAAGATATTTTGTCTGTTTGGGAAAAGAAAAAATAAGAAAAGTAGAGGAGTTCCATGTCAAAAATACTAGTTACTGGATGTGCTGGTTTTATTGGATCTACTTTAACTGAACGACTAATACAAGATGAACTGGAAGTAATCGGAATAGATTGCTTTACCTCTAATTACGATCGAAAAGTAAAAGAACGAAATCTTCGTTGGCTCATACATCAACCAAGGTTTCGTTTTCTCGAACAAGATCTTCTCACTGCTGATTTTAATCTTATTTTAGATCGTGTAGACACCATCTATCATCTCGCTGCCTTGCCAGGGGTTAGAACCAGTTGGGGAGCTGATTTTCGGGAATATGTCGATAACAACATTCTGACCACCCAACGCCTTTTAGAAGCGATAAAGGAACGAACATCCATAAAGAAAATGGTATATTCCTCTTCTTCTTCTGTATATGGTGGAATGAATGGGCCTACTGCCGAAGATCATATCCCACACCCCATTTCTCCATATGGAGTAACAAAACTTTCAGCCGAACAGCTTTGTGAGCTCTACCACAAAAACTTTGGAGTTCCAGTTAATTCATTGCGATACTTTACCGTATTTGGCCCGAGACAAAGACCTGATATGGCTTTTCATCGTATGATCAGTCGTATTTTACGCGAGGAACCCATCCCGATATACGGCGATGGTCAGCAATCTCGAGATTTTACCTTTGTGGAAGATGCGGTTACGGCAAATCTCTTAGCTGCCCACTCTTCTGTTACCGGAGAAGTGTTTAATATTGGCGGCATCTCTCATCTCACTGTAAATGAAGCAATCCAACTGATGGAAGAACAAACCGAAAAAAAAGCTATTAGAAACTTTCTTCCAGCCCAAGCAGGCGATCCAAAACATACTTGGGCAGACATTTCCAAAGCTAGGAGCATCCTTGGTTATAAGCCGACATTTGACGTAGAAAAAGGAATTTTTCTACAGATTGAAGAAATCAAACAAATCCTTTAATATTATAATCGGAATGACGATACATGGTTGCGATAAACTTGTATCGTCTTTTATTTCCAATAGTCTGGTACTATCTCTCTCAATACGGACTCTTTTGCCCATTCTTTCTCTTGGTCTTCTAATACAGGATTTCCATCTAAATAAGCATAGATCATGCGCTCAGGTACTAAATTGCGCGTACAAAAATGAATCAAATCGGATTGACTAAGTACAGATACGGATTGATAACCAGCTAAAAATTGATCTACATCTTCTCGATTCCATGGATGGAACCGGAAATGATACATCAAAACTTGAGCCAAATCTTTTCCGATGGAATCATAAGTAAGTCTCTCAAAATCGATGAGCCATACTTCTGAATCAGCATCCATCATTATGTTTTCTTGATGCAAACTCCCGTGGCATAAAAGCGAAGTAATATTGGGATACTTAAGGAGATTATCTTTTGCTTGTTTCATCCTTGCTAAAAGCCAACTATCAGTATGTGAGTTTGTCCATTGGCTCCGTTCTGTTACTTTTTTGTACTTCCGATGAAACCATTCTCCCCACGCTTGACGAATGCGTTTTTTAGGAATTTGATTACTGGGGTAATTGGCAGCAGCTTCATGAAATTGAGCCAGTTTCTTCCCTGCTGCATAAAGCCAATCTCGTTTATACGGACTTACCTCTTGCACATCCGAAGGAAGCCACTGTTCTACAACATAATCACCATCATGATAGTGTAAAAGCAATTTATTGGTTCTTGTTTTTCTTAAAGTCGGCACGTGGGAAAATCCGTAGAAATGGAGATGCTGAATAACAGAGTCAACGAAATCGATATCCTTCATTTTTTTTGCATTCTTAAAAGCAACAATTCCCTGATCCGTTTTCAATTTATAAACGGCTCTCACTTTCCGTATTTCATAAACGTGATACCCATAATGGGATTCCACTAACTGTTTTACTTGATAAGCTTCAAGGTCTGTTTTAGCCTGTATCTGCACGACTATCACCTTCTGTTACACCTGTTTCTCCATCATATGAATTTCAGCCTAAATCGTGTTACAATCTCATTTAAATGCTTGACTTATCAAATGAGAAAGTCCGAGGAGATACGATGACACATTTTGCAAATCAAAAAATATTACCCGCAGCCAAAAACATCAAACAATATGAAAAAATGTTGCGTTCTCACTACAAATATATCGTGCTTCTGGATACTCATATCGGTCAATTAGAGAGTCTGATTTCCCTTGCTAACCGAAATCAGAAAAAAGTACTCTTACATGCTGATTTGATTCAAGGCTTACGAAGTGATGAGTATGCAGCGCAATTTTTATGCCAAACCATCAAACCAGCAGGTTTGATCTCAACACGAACTCCGGTTGTAAAAGTAGCGAAGAAAAAATCACTTATTGCCATTCAGCGATTATTTCTATTAGATTCTCATGCTTTAGAGACAAGCTATCGACTTTTAGACAGCTTTCAACCTGATTACATTGAAGTATTACCTGGAATCATGCCTCATGTCATTCAAGAAGTAGCATCGAGAACAAAAATCCCGCTCTTAGCTGGTGGATTAATCCGAACTCATCAAGAAGTTCAATTAGCTTTAGATTCGGGCGCAGTCGCTGTCACTTCTTCTGATCGTAAAATTTGGGATAGATAAAAAAAGCTTGCCATATTCGTTTCGATAGGATATTATTCTAATTGTAAACGTTTACATCAATTTTTAAAAAGTTAATCCATGTGATGAGATGAGGAGAATCACAAAAATCCCCTTTTACTGGGAGGGAATTTTTGTGATTTTTTATTTGCCTATCTCCTGTATCTCTTTCTCTATCACTCAATTTAAAGGAGGTTTCATGTATGTCCACTTTTATGGCAGAACTTATCGGAACAATGATTTTAATTATTTTAGGTGATGGTGTTGTCGCTGGTGTACTCTTAAGTAAATCAAAAGCAAAAGATGCTGGTTGGATTGTCATCACATTTGGTTGGGGTTTTGCTGTAATGATCGCTGCCTATGTCGTCGGGCATATAAGTGGAGCTTATCTAAACCCCGCTCTGACAATAGGGTTTGCCATTGCAGGTAAATTAGCTTGGGCTCAAGTATTTCCTATGATACTGGCTCAAATGATCGGGGCTTTCCTCGGTGCAGTTGTTGTTTGGTTGCATTATCTGCCTCATTGGAAAGAAACAAATGATGCTGAACTTAAACTAGCTGTTTTTTCAACTGGACCAGCTATTCGCAGTTCATTTGCTAACTTATTAAGTGAAATCATAGGTACTGCACTTCTCGTATTCGTATTACTAGCATTTGGAGCAAAAGGACTAGTATTTGCTGATGGTGTACAAACTATCGCGGTTGCCTTCTTAATTGTTGCAATTGGGATGTCTCTCGGAGGAACAACCGGGTATGCGATTAACCCAGCTAGGGATCTAGGTCCACGTATTGCTCATGCAATCTTACCAATCGCAGGAAAAGGTTCTTCTGATTGGGGATATGCTTGGATTCCTGTTATTGGACCCGTTATTGGTGCAATCCTAGCAGCTGTACTCTATATGGGATTGTTTTAACATATAAGTAATAACACGAAAATGGAGGAGTCATAAAATGAGTAAAAAATACATTCTATCCATCGATCAAGGAACGACGAGCTCAAGAGCAATTCTTTTTAACAAACAAGGTCAAATCGTTGGTGTAGCACAAAAAGAATTCACCCAAATCTTCCCAAAAGCTGGCTGGGTAGAGCATGATGCCATGGAGATCTGGGGTTCTGTCCAAAGCGTTATCTCTGAAGTATTAGCAAAATATCCTGTATCTGCAAGTGAAGTAGCTGCAATTGGCATTACCAACCAGCGTGAAACAACCGTTGTTTGGGATAAAAACACCGGTATCCCTGTTTATAATGCGATTGTCTGGCAATCGAGACAAACAGCAGATATATGCGAAGAATTAAAAGCAAATGGTCATGAAGAAACCGTTCGAAATAAAACAGGGCTATTGATCGATGCCTACTTCTCTGGTACAAAAGTCAAATGGATTCTCGATCATGTAGAAGGAGCTCGCCAGAAAGCGGAAAATGGGGACTTGCTTTTTGGTACTATCGATTCTTGGCTCGTATGGAAATTATCAGGCGGCAAAACCCATGTAACCGATTATACCAATGCGTCTCGTACCTTGATGTACAACATCTACGATTTAAAATGGGATGAAGAACTGCTGGAAATACTGACTGTCCCAAAATCGATGCTCCCTGAGGTTCGTTCCTCTTCTGAGGTGTACACGGTTTCATCTCCAAACCTGTTCTTTGGAGAAGAGGTTCCAATCTCTGGAATGGCAGGTGACCAACAAGCTGCACTCTTTGGTCAAGCTTGTTTTGAACCTGGGATGGCTAAGAACACATATGGAACCGGATGCTTCCTGCTCATGAATACAGGAGCAGAAGCAGTACGTTCCCAAAATGGATTGCTCACCACTATAGCTTGGGGTGTCAATGGTAAAGTCGAATATGCTTTAGAAGGAAGTATTTTTGTAGCAGGTTCTGCTATCCAATGGCTTCGAGATGGTCTAGGTATTATTCAGACCGCAGCGGATTCCGAAGGCTTGGCTACAAGCGTTGATTCCACAGACGGTGTATATGTTGTTCCTGCATTTGTCGGCCTTGGTACACCATATTGGGATAGTGAAGCGAGAGGTTCTGTATTTGGTATCACCCGAGGTACTACCAAAGCACATCTGACACGAGCAACCATTGAATCACTGGCTTATCAAACAAAAGATGTTTTCTCTTCGATGGAATCCGATTCGGGTATCCAACTGAAAAAACTACGTGTAGATGGAGGAGCAACCTCTAATAACTTCCTCATGCAATTTCAAAGTGATATGTTAGATGTACCAGTTGAAAAACCTGTTGTCTTAGAAACAACTGCACTAGGAGCTGCATACTTGGCAGGACTAGCTGTTGGCTTCTGGCAAGATAAACAGGAGATCGCGGAAAATTGGGATATCAATCAAACCTTTAATCCTCGAATGGATGACAAAAACCGAAAAATGCACTATGATGGATGGATAAAAGCAGTAGAAGCAACACGTGTTTTTAAATAACAAGTTAATTGACCGGAGACGAGGAGAAGGCCGCATATCCCAACTACTTAAAAAGTGTTGGGATTGTGGTCTTTCCTTTTTTACTTCCCAAGGAGGAATAGAAATGAACCGAACAACATCTCTCACTAAGCTAACTGAAACAGAACTAGATGTGTTGGTCATTGGAGGAGGAATCACTGGCGCAGGTATCGCTTTAGATGCCCAGAGTAGAGGACTTCAAACTGCGGTAATCGAGATGCAAGATTTTGCAGCAGGTACTTCCAGCCGATCCACAAAATTAGTCCATGGTGGACTTCGTTATTTGAAACAACTAGAAATATCCATCGTTGCTGAAGTTGGGAAAGAAAGAGCCATTGTATATGAAAATGCGCCTCATGTCACAACTCCAGAATGGATGCTGCTGCCAATTGTAAAAGGTGGTACATTTGGCCAACTCGCTACTTCATTCGGTATTCGCCTTTACGATTATTTAGCAGGTGTTAAGAAAATAGAAAGACGAAAAATGCTCAATCGAGAGGAAACTTTAAATAAAGAGCCTCTGCTTCGCAAAGAAGGTTTAAAAGGCTCTGGATATTATGTAGAATACCGTACAGACGACGCTCGACTCACCATAGAAGTGTTAAAAAAGGCCGTTGAATACGGCGCACTCGCTTTCAACTACGTCAAAGTAGTAGATTTCATTTATGAAAATAGAAAAATAACGGGTGTTATAGCGGAAGATGTCTTGACTGGAGAACAAATCAAAGTTTTTTCCAAACAAATTGTAAACGCTACTGGTCCATGGGTAGATGACCTACGGGAGAAAGATGGCTCCAAACAAGGAAAAACTCTCCACTGGACAAAAGGAGTCCATTTAGTAATGGATCAATCCAGATTCCCACTTCATCAATCGATTTATTTTGATACACCAGATAAACGAATGGTATTTGCTATTCCACGTGATGGAAAAACGTATATCGGCACGACCGATACAGATTATCACGCTGATTTGGTTCATCCAAGAACTACCCATGAAGACCAGCAATACTTGATCGCAGCAGCAAACCATATGTTTCCTTCCCTACAGTTGACAGAAGACGATATCGAGTCCAGTTGGGCTGGGGTTCGTCCGCTTATTCATGAAGAAGGAAAAGCGCCATCGGAAATTTCCCGCCATGATGAAATCTTCCATTCCAAATCCGGACTCATTACCATTGCGGGTGGAAAATTGACAGGATATCGGAAGATGGCAGAACGTGTAGTAGATATCGTAGCCAAAAATTTAGCAGTCAATAAACCAAGTAAAACCAAACATATCATCTTATCTGGTGGAAATGTAGGAGGATCGAAAAACCTTTCTTCTTTCCTAAAAGAAAAGAATAAACAAGGTATCACCATCGGTTTAGAAGCTGCTGAAGCGGATCGATTGGCAAAACTTTATGGCAGCAATGTAGATGAAGTTTATGCAATTATAACCGAAAAGCAGCAAGAAGCTGCAAAAAACAACTTGCCTCCTGCTGTTTATGCTTCCTTGGTTTACGGTTTAGAGAAAGAAATGGTGCTAAACCCTGTGGATTTCTTTGCTCGTCGAACAGGTGCGATGTTTTTCCATATTGACTGGGTGAAAAAATGGAAAGAACCTGTCTTGGAGTATATGAGAAACTACTTTGGTTGGAATGAGGAACATACTGCTTATTTTAGGGAGCTGCTAGAGGAAGAAATAAAATATGCTACTACTGCTGCATAACATAAAAACAACAAAATGCCACTTGCAACCTTACATTGCTGTGGCATTTTTCTTTTTTTGTTGACCCTTCATGATCAACGATTACCTACATAAATATACTTTTAAGATAGGAGGGAGTAATATCCATACCGTAAAATTGGTTTTAGACGCTAAAGCTGAACTGGGTGAAGGGCCAAGTTGGGATGCCCATAAAAATATTTTATATTGGGTAGATATAACAAGGTTTAAGTTACATGCTTATCATCCATATACGAAAGAACATACCGTTTTTAACACTGGGCAGTATATAAGTGCTGTAGTGCCAAGGAAATCTGGTGGAGTTGTCATGGCATTGCAACATGGTTTCTATACCTTTGACTTCGAAACAAAGAAACTGACATTAATAGGTACAGTGGAATTAGATAAACCAAACAATCGATTTAACGATGGAAAATGTGATGCAGCAGGACGTTTTTGGGCTGGTACGATGAGCCATGACTACACTCCACAAGCGGGAGCATTATATGTACTCGATACCGATTGGACCATAAAAAAAGTCCTTGACCATGTGACTATATCAAACGGAATCACTTGGAGTCCTGACAATTCCATCATGTATTTTATTGATTCCTTAACTAGAAAAGTGATGGCATTTGATTATCAGTTAGCAACTGCACAGATAAGCAATCCAAGAGTTGCAGTTAGATTCAAAGATGATAATAGTATGCCTGATGGCATGACATCAGATGAAGAAGGAATGCTGTGGATCGCTGTCTGGAATGGTCACAGCTTAACACGATGGAATCCAAAAACACATAAACTGCTAGAAAAGATAAACGTCCCTGCTACCCGACCTACTTCCTGTGTATTCGGCGGTAAAAGTTTAAAAAATCTCTACATCACTTCAGCGCGAATTGGACTTGAAGAAAGTATTTTAGCAAATGAACCGCATGCAGGCGGGATATTTGTTATGAAAACAGATGTAATAGGAGCACCAACTTACTACTTTGGAGGGTAATAAAAGGGAAATAAAAAAATGTTTCTGACCTCTAAAAAATCGAACGATTTATAGTCGACAATTTCGACCGAAATGAATATAATAAAATCAGGAAAAGGAGGCGATCTGATGATCATTTCTGCAACTGAGTTTAAGACAAATCTCAGCAAATATCTAGAACTTGCAAACATCGAGGATATTATCATCACCAAAAATGGAAAAAACATCGCAAAACTTACAAATATAAATGAAGATAAAGTTACCATTGCTAAATCACTCTTTGGGATTTTACCTCAAGATGCCTCATTGGAAAACGCAAAAGAAGAAAGGTTACTAAATCGACATGAAAGTATTAATTGATACCAATGTAATCCTTGATGCCCTTATTAGCCGTGTTCCTTACAATTTATCAGCAGAAAAGCTTTTTCTGCTTGCCGCTGAAAACAAGCTAACCGCAATGATAACTGCAAACTCTATAACTGACGTTTACTATTTGCTTCGTAAGCACCTGCATGACACTGAGAAAGCAAAACAAGCACTTCTTAACCTTTTTAGTCTGTTTAAAATCCTTGATGTTACAGAAAATGACTGCAAAAGTGCACTTATCTTGCCAGTGGTTGATTATGAGGACGCATTACTGGTAGCTTGTGCCAAACGAAATAAGATAGATAGTATCATCACTCGGAATCTGAAAGACTTCACTGAATCACCCATTCAAGCAGTTGCTCCTGATGATTTCTTAACAAGTTTTTCAAAATGAAAGGGCCTCTCCCTAACGGAGAAGCCCTATTTCTTTAGCCTACCACTACATTTACTAGTTTCTTTGGAACAACAATCACTTTTCGTACGGTTTTCTCTGCAATTAAACTTTTGATCTTATCATTTGCTAAAGCAATCGCTTCGATCTCTTCTCTACTGGCAAGGCTAGCAACCACTAGTTTTTCTCTGTTTTTCCCATTGATTTGCACCATAATCTCCACTTCATCTTGAACCAGAGCCGCAGGGTCAAAGGTTGGCCAAGAAGCGAGCGTGATGCTCTTCTGATGTCCCATCACTTGCCACAATTCTTCTGCTAGATGCGGAACAAATGGAGCAAGCAATAGTACTGCATTTTCTAATGCATCTCGTAATACTTCGCTGTCCTCACTCGCTCGATAAGTCGAAATTCCATTGACAAGCTCCATCACCGCGCTAACAGCGGTATTAAAGTGATTGCGCTCTCCGATCTCCACTGTCACCTTCTGTATCGTTTGATGCGTAAGACGGCGTAATTCTTTCGCAGCCTGAGACAGATCCGAACTACTTGCTTTGTTTTCGAATAAGGATTGGTTTTCATGGACCAAACGCCAAACACGTTTTATAAAGCGGTAACTTCCCTCTACTCCCGCATCACTCCATTCCAGATCACGCTCTGGAGGAGCAGCAAAAAGGATAAAGAGACGAGCTGTATCCGCACCGTATTTTTCAATAATCTCGAGAGGACTAACCACATTTCCTTTTGATTTGGACATCTTGGCTCCATCTCGTAATACCATACCTTGAGCCAATAAACTTTCAAAAGGCTCTTCTACCGAAACTAACCCTGCATCGTGCAGTACTTTTGTAAAGAAGCGAGAATATAGCAAATGCAATACTGCGTGCTCGATTCCTCCGATATATTCTTTTACAGGTAACCATTCATCTGCTTTATCTTTCGCAAAAGGAATTTCCTCATTTTTGGCATCTACATACCGGAAGTAATACCAAGAAGAGTCGATAAATGTATCCATCGTATCGGTTTCCCGGCGTGCTTTTGCCCCACATGAAGGACAAGTGGTATGAACAAAACTCTCTGATGTTGCCAAAGGGTTGCTCTTTCCATCAAAGACAACATCTTCTGGAAGCACTACTGGCAGTTGGTCTTTTGGTACCGGAACTACCCCACAATCATCGCAATAAATAATCGGAATCGGTGTGCCCCAATAACGTTGACGAGAAATCAACCAATCGCGAAGACGATAGTTGGTTACACTTCCACCTTTGTTTTGCTGCTCCAAATGATCGGCAATTGCCGTAATCGCTTCCCGGTTGTTTACTCCATCAAAAGAACTAGATGAAACTAACTTCCCTTCTCCTGTAAATGCTTCCGCTAGGGGTTCTGCTAATTTCTCTCCATCTGGTTGAACAACTACTTTGATTGGTAGATTATATTTGTTCGCAAAGACAAAATCACGTTCATCATGGGCTGGAACCCCCATCACTGCACCTGTTCCATAATCAAATAAGACATAATTGGCAATCCAAATCGGAATTTCTTCCCCTGTCAATGGATGGACAGCTTTAGAACCCGTATCATACCCAATTTTCTCAACATCGGTAGCAGTCCGCTCTAGTTCAGTCGATTTACGCATCGTTTGGATAAAGTCAAGAATCTCCTGCTCTTGTTTATTTCCTTGAATCAATTGAGGAACAAGCGGATGTTCAGGTGCTAAAACCATATAAGTGACACCATATAATGTATCTGGTCGTGTTGTGAACACACTTACTTCTTCCTCCACTGATGGTAGGGAGAAAGTGACATTTGCACCTTTGCTTTTCCCAATCCAATTTCGCTGCATTGTTTTAATTTTATCAGGCCATCTTGGCAGTGTGTCCAATCCATCTAGCAAGCGCTCTGCATAGTCTGTAATCCGTAAAAACCATTGTTCTAACTCTTTTTTGATCACTTCAGAACCACAACGCCAGCATTTTCCATCTTCTACTTGCTCATTGGCAAGAACAGTCGCACAGCTTGGGCACCAGTTGACAGATGCCTCTTTGCGGTAAGCCAATCCTCGCTCATAAAAAAGCAAGAACAACCACTGGGTAAACTGATAATAATCAGGCAAGCAGGTACCTACATAACGATCCCAATCATAGGAACCACCTAACAATGCCTGCTCTTTGCGAATCCGCTCCATGTTATTTAATGTCCATTCACGTGGATTGACCCCACGCTGAATAGCAGCATTTTCTGCTGGCAGACCAAATGCATCCGCACCCATTGGGTGAAGCACGCGATGACCGTTCATCTTACGAAAACGAGCGATCACATCTCCTATCGAATAAACACGAACATGCCCCATGTGAAGCCCGTCTCCTGATGGATAGGGAAACTGTTCCAATGCATAATAGGTTGGTTTTGTTTTATCTTCATCTGTTTTATGCAGCGCATTTTCTTCCCAGTATGCTTGCCACTTTGTTTCAATCTCCCGATGCGCATACTCTTTCATGCCAATCAACCTTTCTTCATCTAAAAAATAAAAACCTCAAGCCACTAGCTATTTTGCTAGGGACGAGAGGTTGTCTTCCCGCGGTACCACCCTAAATTAGCGTCTTGTTCGGACGCTCGGCTCGAACCTGTAACGTAGGTATACGCCAAAGGCTACTTGTTATTCCCCTCTGGAGCGATGAAGCGAGTTCACATATCCCTCAGGTTGACTTGCACCAGTACGTCAACTCTCTAAACTGAGGGAAACAAGCTACTACTCTCCATCCTAGCTTCACTCATGATATTGCCACCATTATGCCCTGCTTTGAAGACAATGTCAAGAAGATTGCGGATTGGTTGTGCTTTTTCCTGTCGAAATAAAAATGTAACATACACTGTTGTTTCTAGTTAAGATCATAAATCTTGAACGATGTCATTATCAAAACAAACTACCTATATGTGACACATTGTTATTGTCAATTGGATTATCATATAAATGAAAAATGATAATCTGTAGCCTCCTATCATTTAGCAATTGACAAACCTCTTGATCGACAACTATAATACGAAATAGATAGTGGAAGCGTATACATTTCATTTTGTTGTTTGGAAGTGCTTGAAATGAAATTTTGTATTTTATGATCAAAATAAAATAAATGGACTGTTACTGACTCGATCAGGCATGACCAAGATAAGTGTTTACTCACTTGTTTTGGTCATTTCTTGTTTAGGAGGTGAACAAATGAAGGTAATAAAAAAGATTAATAATAATGTCGCCCTGGCAATCAACGATAAGAAGGAAGAAGTATTGGTTGTTGGCAAAGGATTAGGTTTTAAAAAAACCCCTTATGAAATAACCGATGCCGATATTGTTGAAAAAATATATGTCTCTCCTAAAAATATTAAAATGTTTGATTTGCTTAATGATATTCCTATTGAAGATATTTATTTAGCTGAAGAAATCATTAAAGCTGGTAAACAGATATTATCAACTGAACTTAATCCCAACTTAATTCTTACATTATCAGACCATATCAGCTTTGCACTTCAAAGGAGTAAAGAAAATGTCCAAGTCAAGAGCCCCTTAGAATGGGAAGTAAAAACCTTATATCCCGAAGAAACAAGAGTCGGTAAAAAGGCTCTAGAAATTATCAAAGAGCAAACAAATATCCTTTTGCCACCATCAGAGATTACCTTTATCGCCCTTCATTTTATAAATGCTCAAATCGGCTCTGGTGAAATGAGTGAAACAACAAAAATAACAAAGATTACAGGCGAAATTTTATCCATTATCAAATACTACTATAAAATGGATTTTGATGAAAATGCACTCCACTTTACAAGGTTTGCTACCCATATTCGGTATTTTATCATCAGACACATGACTGCAAATTCTTTAAAAGGTGAAAATGAAGCTCTTTTTCAGATGGTAAAGGAAAAATACCCTACTGATATAAAATGTGTAGAAAAAATCGAGACATTTTTACAGACTCACTATCAGTGGGAATGTTCCAATGATGAAAAATTATATTTGGTTTTACACATTCATCGATTAGCACAATCAAATAAATAATGGACTGTTACTGACTCGATCAGGCATGACCAAGATAAGTGTACACTCACTTGTTTTGGTCATTTTTTTTCTCACAAACGATATAAACCAAAAAGGAGAGGTTGACAATGGCTCAGGTAGGGTTAGCATCCAAAATCTTAGAATTGATTGGCGGGAAAAACAACATTTCACAATTCACTCATTGTGCAACTCGTCTAAGATTTGTTTTAAAGGATGATACAAAAGCCGATGTGCATGCATTAGATGCACTTGAAGGCGTCTTAAAATCGCAAAATAAAGGGGGACAATTACAAGTAGTAGTAGGTGAAAAAGTAGAATCCCTTTATGAACAAATAAGAGAAATAGCCCATATTACAAATCACGATGAGGCAGTAAAAAGAAAAAAAGGCTTTTCGATTAATCAAATCTTTGAAACGATTGCTAGTATTTTCACTCCTTTGTTACCAGCTTTAGTAGGTTGTGGCATGGTCAAATGTCTATCTACTATTATCACAGCAATGAAATGGATCGATCCAAAGTCAGGTTTTATTGCCATATTCGATATGATCGGTGATAGTATTTTCTATTTCTTACCGTTCTTCTTAGCCGTGAGTGCAGCAAGGAAATTTAAAACAAATGAGTACCTAGCAATAGGTTTAGCCGCCGCATTGTTACATCCTACCATTTTAGATGCTGCACAGAATATAGCTAAGACAGGAGTTACAACGATTGACTTTTTAGGCCTGCCAATCCTATTAGTTAAATACTCTTCATCTGTTATCCCCATCATATTGTCCGTTTGGCTATTGAGTTATGTTTACAAGATGGTAGATAAAGTGATTCCGGAATTTTTAAGAGTAATTCTCACACCAATGATCGTACTGCTGATCATGATCCCACTCGAATTAATCGTCATTGCCCCTTTTGGTTCCTATGTAGGAAATTGGTTAACTATAGGAATAAATGCTTTGTTTGCAACATTTGGAGTAGTGGCAGGGGCTTTGTTAGGTTTCTTTAAACCGATAATGGTTATGTTTGGTATGCATTATGCTATTATGCCTATGCAAATTCAACAAATTGCGGAAGTAGGATATACGGTTTTGATGCCAAGTGCATTAGGCGCAAATCTGGCACAAGCTGGAGCTGCTTTGGCAGTATTCTTTTTAACAAAGAGCAAAGCAATGAAATCTGCTGCTGGAACAAGTGCCATTACAGCTGCTTTTGGAATTACAGAACCAGCTATATATGGGGTAAACCTAAAATATAGAAGACCTTTCTTTGCAGGATGCGCAGCAGCAGGTATAACGGGAGGATTTTATAGTTTTGTTCATGCTAAATCAACAGCGATCGCATTACCAGGACTGCTGAGCCTCTCCTCTTATGAAGCAGATAAATACATGTATATCATTATCGGGTGTATCATGGCAGCTCTATTAGGATTCTTATTCACTTTAGCTGTTGGTATTAAAGAAGATGACACATCAAAGATAGAAAAAGAAAAAAAGAAGACGGATATTCCACTAACCCGCGAATTTTCCATTATGAGTCCTTTAGCTGGCGAAGTAAAAGACTTGGCAGAAGTGGATGATAAAACATTTTCACAAGAGTTAATGGGAAAAGGAATTGCTATTATCCCTTCTAATGGCAAGGTATATGCTCCGTTTGAAGGTACTGTCGATGCCATTTTTAAAACAAAACATGCCATCGGGCTAAAATCAAATACTGGAGTAGAGGTTTTGATTCACATTGGAATCGATACCGTAAATCTGGATGGTAAACATTTCACTGCCCATATTGAACAATCACAGAAGGTGAAGTTAGGAGATTTATTAATCGAATTTGATGTAGATGCTATTAAAAAAGAAGGCTATGACATCATCACACCGATCATCGTGACAAATAGTGATGACTACTTAGCTGTCCTCCCTGCAACAACAGGATGGATAAAAGAAAAAGAGGAACTGCTCAAAGTAATAAAAGCATAGAAAGGAACCGGTGAAAGAAATGACAACAGGATTTCCAGCAGACTTCTTATGGGGCGGAGCTTTATCCGCATGTCAGGCGGAAGGGGCATATAACGAAGATGGTAAATCAATGACCATCCCAGAAGTAATGAAATTTAATCCCAAAAATGACCGTAAGATTACAAAGCAAATGCAGATTACGATGGAGATGATCCAAGAAGCGAAAAATGATCCAGATATAATCAAATACCCTAAACGAAGAGGAATCAATTTTTATCACACTTACAAAGAAGATATTGCCTTATTTGCAGAAATGGGATTTAAAGTATTCCGCTACTCCATATCTTGGGCTCGTGTATTTCCAAATGGTGAAGATGCAGCACCTAACGAAAAAGCATTGAAATTTTATGATTCATTAATCGATGAATGCTTAAAACACAACATGGAACCACTGATAACCATTTCCCATTTTGATATGCCAATTGTACTAATCGAAAAATTCGGTGGTTGGTATAACGAAAAATTGATAGATTTGTATGCCAAATACTGTAGAGTACTCTTTGAAAGATATAAAGGAAAAGTAAGATATTGGGTAACATTTAATGAAATCAATATGAGCGTAAAAGCAGGCCCCAAAACCTTAGGAATTATAAATGAAGGGCAGGAAAACTATGAGGAGATGTTATTTCAAGGGCTCCATCATCAGTTTGTTGCCGCTGCAAAGGCGACAAAGCTAGCTCATGCAATAGATGCAGAAAATAAAATAGGCAGTATGGTCGCCTATTTCACTACTTATGCTTATACCTGCAAACCAGAAGATGCGCTGCAAATGCAACGAGATGATCAAATGAAAAACCTATTTTATCTAGATATTTTGAATAAGGGTAAATATCCATACTATGCAAAAACGTACTTCAAAAAACATCATATTCATCTGAGCATAAAAGAGGAAGATTTAGCAATCCTAGCAGAAAATACAGCAGATTTTGTTGGAATGTCTTATTATAACTCCATGATTTCAAGCAGTGATACAAAACAATTGAAATTGACATCAGGAAATGTTCACAGCGTCTATAAAAATCCACATTTAGCTGAAAATGAATGGGGATGGCAGATTGATCCTATTGGATTACGTTATACTTTGAATTCAATATATGACCGCTTTGAATTACCCATATTTATCTTAGAAAATAGTTCTGGATTTCTCGATACATGGAATGAAGATGGCACCATCCATGATCCATATCGAATTGAATTTTTACAACAACATATCTTACAAATGAAATTGGCATTGGAAGATGGTGTGGAAGTGATTGGTTATACAATGTGGGGACCTATAGATATGATTAGCTCTTCCACCTCAGAAATGACAAAGCGTTATGGATTCATCTATGTAGATCAAGATGACTATGGGAATGGTTCCATGAAAAGAGTGAGAAAGGATTCTTTTTATTGGTATAAAAATGTTATTTCTACGAACGGTGAAGAAATATAACAATTTGGGCTCATCTCTAGCGAAATTCAAGTGGCAATCCTGATTTTGCCACTTGAAGCTTTTCGCTGTTTTCTTTATGCCTTCCTATTTTGTTGTTCTATCATCGAATTCTATTTCTAATAAGGAGCAGAAAATGGATATTTTAAACAGAATAAAGAAAATACCCGGTGGATTACTGATTATTCCCATGCTGATCACAGCAGTTATCCATACTGTTTTTCCACGTGTATTAGAAATAGGTGATCTTACAAGTGCTGTTTTCACCACCAAAGGAACAATGACCTTGATTGCATTGATGTTATTTATTTCAGGCAGTCAATTTAAGCTATCACAAGTTGGTATTACCCTGAAAAGAGCAGGAATTTTATCTGTATCGAAAATCGTTTTGAGTTGGGTATTTGGTTGGTTATTTATCACCTATTTTGGTATAGATGGCTTTTTGGGAATCTCCGCAGTGAGTTTTATTGCAACGATTACAAGCTGTAATCCGGGGTTATATCTGGCATTAATGAATACTTATGGAGACGATATTGACTCTGCTGCTTTTGGTATCTTAAATTTAATAGCTGTTCCCATTATACCTGTTATGATTTTAAACACCGCGAATGGAACAGGAATCGATTACTTGAGTATTTTAACTACCTTACTGCCATTCTTATTAGGTATCCTACTTGGAAATTTAGATGCCAATATCCAAAAAATGTTTTCCCCTGGTACAGTGATTCTTTTACCTTTTTTAGGTGTAAGTTTTGGATCTTATATTGATTTAAAGGTAGCATTCCAATCCGGTTTCTCCGGGATCATATTGACATTTATTTATTTGGTTATCTGTATGCTGCCATTGATATATATCGATAGATTCTTATTAAAAAGACCAGGATATGCAGCCGCAGCTACCTGTTCAGTGGCGGGAATTTCGCTCGTTGTTCCTACTCTTGCAGTTAGCATAAATGCCGTATATAAACCATATATAGAAATTGCAATTGCACAGATTGCCTTTGCTGTAATCCTTACTTCGATCCTCTCTCCTTATATTACAAAAGCAATTGCCCATAAATACAAAAAATAATGGTAAGAATCAAAAAAAGTGCTTATCGGTTCACAAAACTACTCCGATAAGCACTTTTTTCTAACATTCAATCCACTATAGGAATTCCTTTATCGAGAAACTTATTTCCATCCAAGTATACATCAGGCTCTTTAATCACCAAATCAATGTGAACGCCAGCCTCAATTTGTCCACCGAACGTCGCATTGCTTCCAAATGCAAGATGGATGGTACCATATACTTTTTCATCTTCTAACACAACACCAGTTATTCTCGCCTTATCATTGGTTCCGATTCCAAATTCGGCAAGTTGTCTGCTCTTTTCAGAGTGAAGCAGTGTCAAGAGTTGTTCTGCTGCTTCACCTTGTACATCTACTAACTCACCCTCTTCCAGCGTAAGCCATAAGGGAGAAGCTAATATTCCGATGTCCGCAATCGAACCATCTACTTTAATTTTACCAGTGGCAGTCCCTTCTACTGGTGCTATGTATGCCTCGCCTGATGGGAGATTGCCAGAATCACCTCGACCCGTAAGCACTCCGGTACTAGGAATACCATGACGATCTGCGATGGAGAACATCAATGTTTCCCCATCTTTTTCAATTCTCACTTCTCTACTGTTCTCTAGATAGTCTGTGACTTTTTCCGTTAAAGCTTTTACTTTTTGGTAATCAGCGGTGATTGCTCCGTGGTAAAACATATCTTCCGTGATACCTGGCATGGTGGCAACTCTAGTACCCATTTCAACAGCTTCTTTGCGAGCAGTCGTATGAGTAAGAGAATGTTCCGTAATACAGACCACTGCATCTGCTCGTTTCATCGCTTCTGCTACAGGCAGCGGTGGTTCTTGTCCTGATTTCTGTCTTTCTTCCATTAAGAATAGCATGGACTCAGCACCGATACGCTGTCCCGCTTGATGCAATTGCTGTGCTAATTGTATTTTTTGGCTATCTGTTACTACCAAAAAAAGTTCATTTTCCTTTAGCCCAAGGCAATCTTTTAACAGTTTTACACTTACTTCTATGGAATCTGACATTTCTTCTCAAATCCCTTCCTCAAACTAACTCTGACATCAATTTTACAACTAATGCATTCGATAATATCACAGGGAGACTCGAGATTTCCATTACTTCTGCTTTCATCTGCTCATCATATCCCATACAATCCATCAACAATATTTCTGCACCTTGCCTTTGAAGTTCTTGTACTGCTCGCTTAAAATCAGCTCGCTCACCGGTGTAAGGAGAAGCAGCAGCGATAAAAGGAAAAAACCCTACTTCTGCCCACTTTTCTTCTATCGAACCAATCTGTTCTAAAAGAGGAACAATCACACCTAGCCTTCGATCTTTGATCAAGGCAGCAACAACAGGAGGAATGAGACGATCAGGCTCTAGAAGTACACTTTTTTTGGTCGTTAAGTTCTCGAAAACACCTGTACACAATACGAGAATAGGGTCACATTGATTCTCTTCCAGCTGGTAAATCTTTTGCTGTAACAAAGACTCAATCTTATGCCTTGCTACCACAACAGAGTCACCAGTCGCCAAACGGGTGGTCAAAACATAATCCCCTTCTAAAGGAGATAAAGTTTGATCAATCACCGCTTTATGCAAACCATCCAGTGCACCAGCTTGGATCACTTCTACACCCGAGAGGTGTTTCTGTAAAATAGGTTGCACGTCTGTACGAGGTGCTTGTCCTATCGTTACAATGCCTACTTTTCTTGCCACCCTGCATCCACCTCATCCGTTTACGGTCTGGTTTCCTGCTGTTTGAAGAACTTTCATCGAGCCATATAATTTTTCCAATCGATCAAAATCTCCCTGATCATAAAACACGCAGGTACCATTGGTGTACTCTTTCGCTACTTCTACTGCATAGCGAACAGCTTGAGCAATATCTACTTCATGACTAGCACCTGTTCCACATCCAGGAACCATCGATAGTGCTGTTACTGCCACGCCAACTACTGGAGCATCTGTGGCAACAGCTGGCTGCAAAATACTATTTACATGATAGACATCATTGCCATAAGGAGTGATATCTTGCATCGTTATCGGAAAAGTAACCGGATACTGCCCTGTTGTCATCTCCATAATTCGCAGTAAATCCTCACTCACACGCAAAATATATCCTTCTTTCACCGTTGGAGAAATGGCGATTCCTTTGTGGTTGATGACACGATTTCCTTTTGTAGTATCAATTGATAAAATAGCATCCATCTCATCAGACACTTCATATTGATTCATCGTCAAAATATCCACCGGAGAATCCATAAAATCTACCGGATCATGTGGAAGCGTAGGTGCATCTGGGCAAATGTGCGTAGCGATCAAGACATCACCTGTCAATCGATCACCCTTCTGCGCCATATCGGCTAGTTTCAGAGCACTAGCTACAGCTGCAATCGCACCATCACCATCTGATACGAGTCCAATACGGTTTGGACGTGCACCAATTCCACCTAATCTACCGACTACCCCTAATGTAGGTGCAGTTCCACCACTTGCTTTTCCATCTGTTCCTTTGATTCGGATTTGAATAAAATCAGTAGAACCGCCTTCTCCTTTTACTGTTTGCACCTTTACTTCTACTTGTTCATTTTCAGCAAAAAGAGATTTCACTTTCTCTCCTGTTACATTGGCATCATCTAATGTTTCAAAAGCTATAATTGTATGTTTTAAAGACATTTCTTTATACCTCCTCTTTGCAGTTTATTCATATAAGTGACATGCAACTTGTCGCCCTTCTGAAACTTCTTGCCATTTGGGAACAATGGATTTACACACATCCATCGCAACAGGACATCTGGTATGAAAAGCACAACCTTTTGGAGGGTTCAACGCACTAGGAACATCGCCAGACAACACGATTTGCTCCCTTTTTGCTTCTGGATCAGGTACAGGGACCGCAGACATCAGAGCTGTGGTATAAGGATGCAGTGGTTCTGCAAATATCTCTTCTGTCGGGGCTAGTTCCACCAATTTTCCAAGGTACATCACCCCTACCCGATTACTGATAAATTTCACTACAGAAAGATCATGGGAAATAAACAGATAAGTGAGAGAAAACTTTTCTTGTAAGTCTTTCATCAGATTTAATACTTGTGCTTGAATCGAAACATCTAAAGCGGATACTGGTTCATCACAGACAATAAATTTTGGATTTAACGCCAATGCACGAGCAATTCCGATCCGCTGCCGTTGACCACCGGAAAATTCATGGGGAAAACGCCCTGCTTGTTGCGGCGATAGACCAACGAGCTCCATCAGCTCCGTAACTCTTTGTTTGATTTCTGTTTTTGACTTTTTGCCATGCGTAAGCAAAGGCTCTTCCAGCACCTGTTGAACCGTCCATCTCGGATCTAATGATGCGTAAGGATCTTGAAAAATCATCTGCATATTTGTTCGAAAAGAACGCAGTTCATCTTTCGCTAATTTACGGATATCCACCCCATCAAAGACAACTTCCCCTTCTGTCGGCTCCAAAATGCGAAGGAGTGCCCTGCCAGTTGTCGATTTCCCGCAACCAGATTCACCCACTATTCCTAGTGTCTCTCCTGCTTGCATCTCAAAGGAAACTCCATCAACAGACTTTACTTCTCCAACCTGTCTTTGAAAAAATCCTTTTGTGACCGGAAAATGTTTTTTTAAGTTTCTCACTTGCAGCAAAGCACTCATGATGGAATCCCCTCCTTTTCGTATAGATGGCAGCGACAGTTATGCCCATCTGTGATATCAAGCAAATCTGGATTACTTGTCTCACACTTATTCATACGAAACTCGCAGCGTGGTGCAAAACGACAACCGACAGGCATTTCATCAAGAGCTGGCACTTGTCCTGGAATCGAGTTCAGCCTGTCTCCTTCACTGGTAAGTTGGGGCAAAGAAGCTAATAAACCTTTGGTATAGGGGTGTTTTGGGTTTTTAAACAACGATTTCACATCTGTTTCCTCTACCACTTGACCAGCATACATCACCACAACTCGATCACACATTTCAGCAACAACCCCTAGGTCGTGGGTAATCAGCATGATCGATGTACCTTTCTCTCGTTGCAGCTGACGCATCAAGTTTAATATTTGCGCTTGAATGGTCACATCCAAAGCTGTAGTTGGTTCATCAGCTATCAAAATTTTTGGCTCACAAGCCATCGCGATTGCAATCATCACCCGTTGACGCATTCCACCTGAAAGCTGATGTGGATACTCATCTACTACTGATTCAGGACGAGAGATACCCACCTTTGTCAGCATTTCAACCGCATATGCCTTGGCTTCTTTTTTGGAGAGGTTCGTATGAAAACGAATTGCTTCCATTATTTGATCCCCTACTTTAAAGACCGGATTTAAAGAAGTCATCGGTTCTTGAAATATCATCGATATTTCACTTCCCCGCATTTTTCGTAACTCTGATTTGGACATCGCTAAAACATCTTTTCCTTTCAGCGAAATACTGCCAGAGGATACTTTACCGATCCCTTTGGGCAAAAGCTGCATAATAGAAAGCGATGTCACGCTTTTTCCACAACCAGATTCCCCAACAATCCCAAGAATTTCACCCTTTTTTAATTCCAAGTTGACGCCATCTACGACATGCACTAGACCCGCATCCGTATGAAACTGTGTTCGTAAATCTTCTACCCGAAGTAGAGTCTCCATGCGTGCCCCTCCTTTTATTTCACTCCTAAATACTTCAAAGAGGTAAGTGCATATACTTTTGCTGCTTGAATGACTTGCTCTATCGGCGCACGTTCGTTATAAGAATGGATCGTCGGCAAGTCCGCTGGTCCATATTGCAAGACAGGAATATGATGGGACCGGAAATGTCTCGCATCACTAGAAGCCCATTGCAAAACACCGTATGCATCCTTTTGACTTACCACTTTGATACTCTCTACAAAAGTGGAGACGATTTCATCCGTTGGAGGGGTCCAGTTTGCTGTACTTTGAAATCCAATAGGTCGAACTTCCGCCTCAACCCCAGCATCTGCAAGCAATTTCCTCACCCTTGGGAGCATTTCTTCGTTTTGAACCCCAAATGGTAAACGCGTATCCACTTGAATCACAACGTGATCTGCGATGACATTTGCTTTGGTTCCACCATGAATGGTTCCGATGTTTACCGTAATATGATCCAAAACATCACTGGTATCTGTCTCTTCCCGCTCACGAATATAAGCTTTCGTAATTTCGATGATTTCTTTCATTTCATCTGGAATTGTCACTTCAAAATTCCAGATATTTTGCAGTACTTCAATTGCTTTAACCGCTTTTAAAATCGCACTATCACCAATCACTGGGGATAGACTGCCATGTCCTGGAGTTCCTTCCATCTCTACCTCAAACCAACAGCTGCCTTTTTGTCCGATCGTCGGATGTTGAGGATGAGATGGTTCTGCAATGATGGCAGATGTTCCATGGATTAAGTTACGATCTAACACCCAAGGAACCCCGTACTCTCCACCGGTTTCTTCATCTGGCACCACAAGCAAAGAGAGTTTACCTGCAAGCGGTATATCAAGCTGCTTGAACAATCCCATTGTAAAAATCAGTCCTGCAAGGCCGCATTTCATATCGCTTGCCCCACGGCCGTGGATATATCCATTTTCGATGTGACCAGAAAACGGATCAAAATCCCACTTCTCGATGTCCCCAACTGGTACGACATCGGTATGTCCGCATAAAATCAAGTGCTTATCTTCGTTATCATCTCCAATGGAAGAGATCAGATTGAACATGTTGGGGTTCGATTCATGTACTTCTGTTTCAATCCCAAAAGCAGCTAAGTATTTCCTAATAAAGCCACTGATCTCACTTGTATCTCCTGGTGGATTTTCGGTATTCATCTGCAATAAAGTGGAGCAAAGGGTAAGTAAGTCATCTTTTTGCCGTTCGATTTCATCTACTACTTTTTGTTGAAGATCCACGATTTCACACTCCTATGGAAAAGGTCCCCCCAAGCTAAACTTGAGGGGAATCATTATTTATTTGGATAGCGGGAAGAAACGGATACATTCATCTGGATACAAGGTATAACCTTTGACTTCTTTCTTTAATCCGACAACGCGGTTATATTCATACAGATAAGCCCAAGGTGCATCTGCATTGATTAGTACTTGCATTTGTTTATACAATTCTTCGCGTTTTTGCTTATCTTTCTCTAGTTCAGCTTGATCCCAGAGCTTGTCTACCTGTGGATTGTTATAGCCAAAGGCATTGGAAGAGCCTTTGCTATATAACAACAGTCCAAGATGATAGCCAGGATCATTCACAAAGGAAGTCCATTTGGAAATATAAGAAGTCAGCGTTTTTTGGTTCAATGCAGTTAAAAATTCAGGGCGAGCCATTGGTTTGATGTTCATTTTTACCCCAATTTTTTGCAACTCTGCTTGGATGAGAACAGCGTCATCTTTCCAGTCATCAAAACCAGAACCTAATGTGAAATCAAACGAAAAGCCATTTGGAAGACCTGCTTCTTTAAGCAGCTGTTTTGCTTTGTTTAAATCATGTTTATAGACAAATCCTTCTTCCGTATACCCAGGCATACTGCTAGGGATGGAGCTCTTCAATTGTTTTGCTTGGTCATACATCACGTCGTGTACCAATTGATCATATGGGATTGCGTAATTGATCGCTTGACGCACTTTTGGATTATCAAAAGGTTTCACTTTTTCATTAAAAGCAAAATACAAAATACGGTTACTTGGTGTAGAAGTTACATTTAGTTTTGTGTTTTGCTTAATGCTATCCACATCTTTAGGAGGGATCTCGATAGCTAGATCGACATCACCTTTATTTAGCATCATGACACGGTTAGAAGGCTCTTTGATAAACTTCATCGTTACTTTGCTAATTTTTGGAGAACCTTGCCAGTAGTTCGTATTGGCAGTAAGGACTGCTTGGGAAGCTGGGTCCCAAGATTCTACTTTGTATGGACCAGAACCAGCAGTATTGGTTTTTAAGTAATCTTTGCCTTTTTCTTTCACTTCTTTGCCATCGATGATAGAAAAGGTATACATCGCAACCATTTGAAGGAATAGATGATTAGGACGATTTAGTTCGAAAACAACTGTTTTATCGTCTTTTGCTGTTACCTTTTTAATAGAAGCCATTTGGTACATAAAGCTGCCATTTTGGGAGTTTTTCACATGATCCATGGAGTAAACAATGGATTCTGCATCTACTGGATTCCCACTTTGGAACTTGGTATCACGCAATGTAAAGGTATAGGTTTTGCCATCAGCAGAAACATTCCATTCTTTCGCGAGCATTGGCTTGATATCTTCTGTATTTGCTTTTTGATTGCCATTTTCTGTTTTGACCCCATATGTCACCAATTGATCATAGGCGTTCATGGTCATCGTGTCAGAAGTAAGATCACTCGCTTCCGCTGGATCAAGTGTTTGTCCACCATCCGAATAAGCGATGGTCATGGTCTTTCCTGTATTTTGATTTCCTTGATTGGAGTTTGCATTTGATGCACAACCAGTTACAACCAATGCCCCTGTCAGCAGTAGGGCTAATGAGGACATCCATTTTTTCTTGCCCAGCATTGAATACACTCCTTTATCAGATAGGTAATTTTATATATTTCATTTACTTGAGCGAAGTCGAGGATCTAAGACATCTCGTAAACCATCACCAAGTAGATTGAAACCAAGGATAGAAGTTGCAATTGCTAGACCGGGAAAGGTAACGAGCCACCACTGACCTGTGATGATATACTCCCTGCCTTCCGAGATCATCGCTCCCCACTCTGCAGTAGGTGGTTGGACGCCTAAACCTAAAAAGCTCAAACTAGAAGCAACTAGGATGGCAAAACCCATACCAAGTGTGGCATGTACCAAAATAGGACCCAAAGCGTTAGGGAAAATATGCCGAAACATAATCGTAGAATCTTTCACTCCAATGGCTTTACTCGCTTCTACAAATTCTTTCTCCTTTAATGTGATCGTCTGTCCAAACATCAATCGGGCAAACTCTGGTATTCCAACAATACCAACAGCGATCATAGCACTGATTAATCCGGGACCGAGAGAAGCGGCGATTGCCATCGCTAAAATCAAAGACGGAAATGCGAGCAAAACATCCATGCAGCGCATAATGAAATTTCCCCGCTTTCCTCCATAGAAAGCGGCAATCGCTCCAAGAGGAACCCCGATGATAAAAGATATCCCTACCCCAATTAACCCAGTCCAAATGGATATTCGCGAACCATAGAGAATCCGGCTTAAAATATCGCGACCATAATTATCTGTTCCAAGCCAATGTGCAGCAGTAGGGCCCTGCAATTTAGATAACGTATCCGTGTCAGTCGGGGAATGAGGCGAGAGGAACGGTGCTACAATCGCAAGTAATGTCCAACCGACGATAAAAAACAAACCAATTACTGCTAAGCGATTACGGATCAAAAGGGTTAAAAACGTTTTCTTTTTTTGCTTTTTCTTCACCGAAACAGTTGTGAAGGCTGCATCTGCTGCGGGCATCTTTTTCCTCCTTCCTATTTACTCGTATCGAATACGCGGATCGAGCACTCCATATAAGACATCTACCAATAGATTTACGACGCTAAATACAATCGCACTGATTAGCGTAAATGCTTGGATAGGTGCATAATCGGTAGCCAAGATGGAATCCGTTATATATCCACCGACTCCAGGCCAACTGAATATGGTCTCCGTTATGACCGCACCGCCGATCAAAAACCCAAACTGCAAACCGAGTAATGTTAAAGTTGGAATAAACGCATTGCTCAAAGCATGTTTCATAATCACTTTGGACTCGCGCATCCCTTTTGCTCTAGCTGTTCGAATGTAATCTTGGCCGATAACTTCCAACATACTCGAACGCATCATTCTGGCGACAATTGCCATCGTGCCGGTACTTAAACAAATAGCTGGCAAAATCAAATGCAAGAGTGAATCTTTCAGCGCAACCATGTCTCCTGAAAACAAACTATCGAGCACATAAAGTCCTGTGATATGCGTTGGGGCATTAATCCCATCGCTGATCCTCCCCATCGGTGCCGGAAAGATACTCCATTTGGAATAGAAAAGAAAAATAAGCATCAATCCTAACCAAAAAATAGGAACACACGCCCCGATCAAAGAAAATATCCGCGAAATATGATCCAAAATGGACTCTTTTTTCACTGCCGCAATAATCCCTACTGGAATCGCTATCAAAATCGCAATAAAAATACTAGCTAAGGTAAGCTCCAATGTTGCTGGCAGCCGGGAAGCAAAATCTTGTAAAACGGTGTGACCAGTATGCCAAGCTGTACCGAAATCTCCTTGAAACAGCTTCTTCACATAATTCACGAATTGAATAGTAAAAGGTTGATCTAGACCTTGCTCCACTCTTATCTTGGCAATGACATCAGGTGGAGCTTGTTCACCAGCAATCATGACGGCTGGATCACCCGGAAGGACACGTGACAATACAAATGTGATGAGAATGATTCCGATGAAACCAGGAATCATGTACAAAATCCGTCTGAGGATATATCCAAACAACGAACTTACCTCCTTCTTATGTAGAATTTTATATATTTTGCAGCTAAAAAAATTCCACTTGCAACCTTATAATTTTGTCATTCTTAAATCTTGGCAATTCTCAGACGATGAAAATAATCTTGTATCTTCATTCCATCTTCTTTTAACAGCCTCAACAAAGACTCGATCTGATCTTCTTTCGCCCGATATGCAGGACCAGAAATTGTCAGCGAAGAAAAAACTTCGTTGCGGTAATTAAAGAGAGGAATCGCGATGCCAAAGACCGATTCCGTATACTCTCCAACGGAATAACACCAGCCTTTTTGGCGAATATCAATCAAATCCCGCCTTAATTTCTCTTCATCGACAATGGTGTTAGGTGTCACTGGCTTTAATCCTTTATCGATGATCTGTTTTTGTTGTTCTTCGGACAAAAATGCCATGATCACTTTATTGGAAGCACCCGCGTATAACTGTGTTCTACTTCCGATCGAGACGGCATATTTTATGATCTGCTGACTTTCTGCAATATCCATACATACTCCCTCTTGTCCATCCAAAACGGTAAAAAAAACAGATTCCCCGCCTTTTTTAGAGATACGCTCGAGAATAGGATGAATGAGATCATTCAGATGAATCTTTTCCTGTACCATCTGCCCATACTCCCAAAACCCAATTCCAAGCTCATACTTTTGCGTCTGTGGGTCCTTCATCAAAAAACCCTTTTTTTCAAAGGTTGACAAAATTCGTTGGACAACAGAATGACTCATCTCACATTCTTTTGCTAACTCCCGAACTCCCCACGAAGGAGTTTCTCTCGTGAAAAATTCCAATAAAAACAATGAATTATCCAAAGTTTTTAAGCTCATATCATCACCTGTACCTATATTAGAACCATTGTTTCTATTTTGGTTAAAATGATTATATTAAAAACTAAAAATAATATCTATAAAATTTTTCTAGAATAAATATCCAACTCGTTTTCTAAAATGCCTAAAAAGCCTCTGGAGAGATCCAAAGATTTAGAACCAATTTCATTTTTATACAAATAAAAATCAAACATGAATTTATAACAATTTTCCGATAAAGTTTAGTCCTTAAAGCAATACTTATTTACTTGATTCTGTGTTTATTTATATAATGAAATTCACAACTTCTGGGAAAACAGGTGGATTCCATGACATTCTTCGATCCCGACAACCAAATTTTTAGACCCTCTGCAATCGGAGGCAAACTGATAATGGATCGTGAAAAAGGAAAATTATCTTACTTTCACTTCGATATCACCATGCCTGCTGGAGTCAGAGTAAATGCTGCTGTAAGTCGTACGATTTATTTAGTCGGTGCAGGAATCACAGGTACCATAACATTTACTGTCGATGGAGGTGGAATCATAAAGTACTGGGGAAGCTACAACGGGGAAAAGGTGAATCATGCCTTCTCTTTCTACAAAGGAAAAGCACTCAAAGATGTATACATCGGATGGTCCATTCGTAGTAGAAAAAACTTCTAACCTTTGCTGACCACACTACAGAAAAGGGGCGTTATCATGACTGCTTATACCCACCAAATAAACGGCGAAAATTGGCTCGTTGAAGACGATCGAGATAACTTAAAAATCAGTTATCGACTAAAAGAGATTGTTGTGGAAGAACAATCTGAATTTCAACATGTAATGATTGTCGATTCCTACGATTTTGGGCGTACCTTGGTACTAGATGGTGTCGTCCAAACAACTACTGCTGATGGACATATTTATAATGAAATGATCACACATGTACCATTGGCTATTCATCCCAATGCAAAAAAGATATTGCTCATCGGCGGAGGAGATTGTGGAGCGGCTCGTGAAGTTGCCAAATACGAACAGGTTGAAACCATTGATCAAGTGGAGATCGATCAAACTGTCGTAAAGCTGTGCCTTGAATATCTTCCTGAAATATCTGGAAGATTATCTGATCCAAGAGTCCATTTTCACTTTACAGATGGCATGAAATATGTAAAAGAACATCAGGATGAATATGATGTCATCATCATAGACTCCTCTGATCCAGTCGGTCCAGGAGAAGCACTTTTCACCAAAACGTTTTACCAAGACGTCTATCAAGCGTTAAAAGCAGATGGTTTAATGGTCTGCCAAAGCATGTCTCCTTTTTTGAATAGAGAAATCACTGCTCAGACCTATGAGCGAATCGGAGAAATCTTTGCGCATCGTAAATTGTATATAGCCACTGTCCCTACATATCCAGGAGCATTATGGAGCTTTACGATAGGTTCTAAAAAACACCACCATATCAACATTGATACATTTGATAAGCAAACCAAATATGTGAACTGCAATATTTTACATAATTGTTTTCAGTTACCCGCATTTCTTCATGAATTTGAATGATTCAGACAAAAAACGCACTTATTCAAGAATCCAAGGTGGTACTCACCCCTTGGATTTTTTATGTTATCTTGCTAATTTGCTATGTTTTTTATTTTAGCAATAATCTCCTCTGCTTTATCCCTCATAGGAGCTTGTATAGGAGAACAAGGCACCTCTTTATCAATTTTAACGACACCGTTCTTTTTTTGTGTAAACCAATTCCACTTTTTGAAATTTTCATTTTCATTTGTTAAAATAACATTAAAAGAAGCCTCTTTGATCCTAAGGAGCATAATGTCTTTGTTTGAAGCATTCGATCGGTATACCGACCCATCGAAGAAAACCATGCAAGCGATGATAGATCGCGCAGAGGGCATCCTTTTCGACATGGATGGAGTACTTGTTCGGCTCTTTGGATCGTACCCAGCGTTCGAAATAGCTCATGACCTGAAACGAGAACTTCGAAGATATGGGCTTTTGCCAGAAGAGGCGTTGCTGGTAGATGATTCATTTGAGATCCTTCGATCAGTAGTTCGTACTTGGCCTGAATGCCATATTCCTAGATGGGTAAACTGGCTGACTGGAAAGGAAATTTCGGCAGCATGTGATGCTCCACCCATTGCTTTTGTGGACCAATTGCTCCAAGAGTTTAAACTAGAAAACAAAGCCTTGGCAATAACAACCAACAACCACTTCGATGCTGCTTACACGGTTATTAACAAAAATGGATGGCAGGATTACTTTGAAAGGAATGTCTTCGGTAGGGTTGATTCAGAATTGCGATCCCTTAAGCCTGACCCTAAAATCCTCCGAGATGCGATGCGCCAGTTGCGGCTAAAACCTACGCAATGTTTGATGATTGGTGATTCGCCAACCGACTATCAAGCAGCAGAGGCAGCTGAAGTTCCCTTTCTCGGCTATGCAGATACTTTTCAGGGAGCTATGCGGCTCTATGATGCAGGAGCCGAGACAGTTATTCCAGACTACACTCCATTGTTGAAGTTGTATGTGGAATACATCGAAAATGATTATGGGTTTATGTACCCAAAAAATAAATAAACGGTTCGCCCATTATCACACTCTTCTAGCTTTCCACATGGAAGCAAGAGAATTTTCGTCGTATCTACTTGACGTACCCTGATGTTGCTCAGATCGTCCTGAAAAAGAAACAGAGAATAGATTATTTAATCCCTTAATGGGAACGCACGACCGGCTGATTACTTTGTATCAGCCGGTCAGTCCATTTTAGACACCCAAAATTAATTCCTGTCGTTAGCAATGAGATAAAATACAGTAAATTTTGTATAATAAGTATACATAGATATGTGGAGGGGTTGGATGACTTTAACAGGTGTATTTGAAAATGTAGTTGCAAATCTTATTGCTGCTGCCCTTGTCGGAGGGGTCGCTTACTTGCTTTTGTATTTGCGAATGTCAGGCGTATTCCAAATAATCCGCCGTCTGATCCATCCAGATGAGCGTGTATTTTTTCTTGAGAGCCACTAAAAAAAACAAAAGTGTCCCCTTTCCACTCCCCTATCACAAAGCTGGAACGGGATTATCTTGTCGAGTTTTACGCAAAAAGAAACGGCTCAAATCCACATAATGGGGCTTGTGTTCGCTTAGATAGAATTGGAAACACAGATACAGGATTAGAAATGCAAATTTCATTGGTCGATTTTTTTGATTTTATCGCTACCAACTTAACTGTTTACCCAGCAAATTCACCTATTCGATCTTTTCGAAACCAAATAGCTACCGTAATTCGTTCTTTTCGTCTATTTACTGTCATGGATCAAGTAATTGGGGAAGTAAAAAAGTACAATTCTCCACGAAAAGTAGAGGATGTTTTACTCAATAAATCCTTAGCTAACATTGTTGCCGTAAGTGTGTTGATTGTGGATAAGGAAGGAAAAATTGGGATTGTAAAACGCACAAAAAACATAGCCATCTCTTCTGGCAGTTTTGGAATGGCATGTGCAGGAACTGTAAATGAAGTTGATTTTACGGAAGATGATCCCTTTTTCTCCTGTGTGATGAGAGAACTAGAGGAAGAGTGTAATCTCAAAATAGATCGAGCTCATTTCGACGGAATCGTGGTGCCAACTCAAAAAATGCAGCCTATCTTCCTCTACCATGTGAATTTGGAAAAGACTTGGGAAGAGCACTATCCAGAGATGATAAAAGCAAAAGATTATGCATTTGAAACAGAGTCTCTCTATGCAGTTCCAGTGGAACATAGTATTCCATTTGCAGCCCAAGCGAGAATGACAGATACGGCTGCTTATCAGATCAAGAAATATGCAGAGAGTAAAGGCTATACTTCTAATTGGTATCTGGATATGATCAAACCAATGAAGAAGAGAAAATTTTTATGCACACAGCCCACCACAATCATTCAAACATATGGAATGGATAAAACAATATGATTTGTTATCGAACACCAGTCCACTCAGGCTGGTGTTTCCTCATCTCTATTTTTTTTCATTCAAAAAAGATTTTATATAAAAATAGACTATAGCCTCTCACATCTACTCTCTATCTTTCATAGTATAAAGAAGAGCCAGAGAGGAGGAAAAGGAGAAAACATAGATTGATGTTGTTCGATGGAGATATTGTTCGTTGTGTAGAAAACCGCACTCATATTTATTTATTAGGAATTTGCACTCATACCCAAAGAATCCAATGGAGTCGCACCATTGGATTCTTTTATTCTACCTTTTACTAGTTAAGTTTCTTCACCAAGGTCACCCAAGATATCCTCTGCAAAAGGAAACGAAATTAAAACCTATCTGTGTTAGCACGATTACCATTTATGACTCCAAAAGCCCAAGATTTATACGGATCTTTATCCCATAATTGTCCAGTGAAGCAAGAATGTTGCCCATAATCAACATTTCCGTTTCCACCTGAGTTATCACAACCTAATGATTTACCATCTTTTCTATAGATCCTTGCATTGCCATAGTCATTATAAGGAGCAGCTTTGTATAAATACACTTTAGCCCAAGCAGTATGACAGTAAGAACTTCCCCATAATTGTACATACCCAATCGTCGTCCCATTACTATTCTTAATGTACTTGGTTTGATATACAAAAGAGCTTTTGGAAGCACAACCAGTTGTATATGGATTGGTACCGTCATATGACAAAGCATCAACCGCTTTTATTGGGACAAAAAAACTAGAAACGACGAGAGCGAATATGAATATCACCGTAATGCCTGTATAATGCATTTTCATGCTAACATCCCCCCTTTAAATTTTTTGAAATCACCATTATAGACTCGACTTAAGAAAAAATTGATACAAATAATCCCAGCGAATTAATATAAGGCACAAGTCTCGCTTTGCTTGACTGGAGCGTCCTTTATGGCTTTTATAATCGACGCAGAAGACACGCGTAACGAGCGAATTTGGTGAAAAATGTTATTATATTTATATCTGAAATATTTGTTATTATCTTCATAATACAATAAGCAAAAATACCGTGTAAATAGAGGGTGATCCGCTTTCGATTAGGTAATATTTTGTATTTTTTCTTTATACATCCATTTCGATATTCCATTAATAAATACAAACTTCCCACGGTTCTACAACATACAAATACGCATAGCACTCTTCATTACGAAATCTACTTCGATACTCATACCGCTTTAACCCGTCCTTTATCGGATCGTAAAATGGAGCAGGAGTAAAACTTAGAAAAATAGTCTTCATCATAACATCTCCCAAAAGAATCTTTATTGTTTATTCTAGTATCATCTTGTAGAATCCCTCCTACCATTCAAGTAAGCAACTCCAGCAAATAACGTTCTTGCTGGCGCATATTCTCTAACTCAAAGGTAGAAATATAGGTTATAAGAGACGAATGAAATCGGCTGACTTCTGCTTTTTTTCCATTGCGAATAAACCGATAAAGCTCATCCATTTTCTTTTGCGTTATCCCCTCTAGTCCTTGTTTTAAGTGCAATCTTCCATATCGCAAAAGGATACAGATCGATGTCACGACTTCGGAACGAGTGTTAGCTTCTCGCAGATGGTCAACGAGCGGAACATAGTGTTCTGCCTCACTGCAATAATAAACAAAATATTCCGCTAATTTTTTGCCTATTTTCAATGCATCGTTCAACTCCATTGTTCCCACCCTCTTATTCTCGAATTGGATCAGCGAAGATGTCATAGGATTTTCCATGAATATATGTCATTCCCTCTGACATTTCTATCATTTGGGCATCCAATAAGACAAATTCAAGCTTCTTGCCATCTACTGTTTCGATTTGAACCGTACATTCTTTCTTCTGCTGAGACAAATTTTCTTCTAGCTGCATGACGACATGTGTATTTTGCTGATGATCCAAAACATCAAAACCCTTACTTGCGTTTGGCATCAATCGATATGCTGTGGAATTCACGATAAGCTCCCAAAACCGTTTCACTTTAGCCGTTTTTCCAGATACCATGATTTGAATGATATTTCCACCCAGCAATGAGGGCAGCTGTGTATTTACACTTTTGTTTTTTGATTTTTCCATTCCAGACCTCCACTATAAATTTAGGCTGATTCCTGTTCGTTCTCTCTTACCACGAATTATAGCGAAAGATATAATTTCCCATCAATAACCAAATTTTAAATGCTTTTTTCTCGGCTAATTGAAGGTTCTCTCTAATCCATCCTCTTCTCTCTTTAAAAAGCTAGATAATCGACCTTTGCTTCAATATAATTCTGAATGATAATTTAAAAACCAATATTTGATAAATATAAAACATTCAACCATAATATTTATACAAACTATAATTAAAAAAAGTGAGGGAAACACATGGACTTTTCAAAAGATTTACCCATGCTCGCATATATGGCTAGAAAATTTCGCTTGGAGCGTGGACTTTCTTTGGAAAATTTAAGTGATAAAAATATTTCTACTGGGACGATTTCTCATATTGAAAATTTGGAAAGAAACCCTTCTAAGAGTAAAGTGCTGCATCTTTTTCAAAATTTGAATATTAGTGAGGAAGAACTTGAGGAGCTAAAACAAAAGGAGTTAGAGGAAATAGAGACATTAAGATGTAAACTAGAATGCGTAGAGGATTTAATCGATGATGAAGAGTTAGATCAAGCTCAACAACTGCTCACCCGTTATCAACCAACGGAATACCATGCTTTGTTTCCCTATTCACAATATCTACAAGGGTTATACTATTATGGCCTCCAGAATTGGGGAAAAGCAAAAAAAATCTGGAAAGAAACACTTCCTCTTTGTAAAAAACAAACTTTGATTGCCAAACCAAATTTATTGGCAAAGTGCTATAACGAATTGAGCACTTGTTCCTACGAACAAAACAACCTTCAAGAAGCAATTTATTACGCAGATGAAGGGCTGAAACAATTTTCGGAAGAGGAACAAACCGAAATAAAATACGCGTTAATTGGTAATAAAATCTTATACTTACGAAAATCAGATCGTAGAAAAGAAGCAGTTAGACTAGTCAAACAAATATGGTCTTCAATCGATCAAATCAAAAGTGTAAGAGTAAGGTTATTGCTCTATAAGTCTTACTGTATCTTGCACATTGAGAATAATGAACTAGAAGAAGCATTCAATTATTGCAGAGAAAGCATCGAAATTATACATCGAAACGTTTCCCAAAAAAGCTATTTACTTGATTTTGTTAATATATTAGGAAGCATTTATCTTCAACAAAAAAAATATGAGCAAGCGTTGGAATATTTTTATCTTGTTCTAGATTTAGCTCAGAACAAACAGTCATCACGAAGACATGCAGATACCTACACTTATTTAACCAGTTTATATACAACAAAAAATGACTGGGAAAGTGCCCAAACATGTTTGGAAAAAGCCCTTAGAATTGGAAGGGAAATTAATGATGACTACCGATTATCAAAAATTCTTATGATTGCCGGCATTTGCAACAAAAAACAGGAACAATATGATAAAGCAATTCCATTCTTTAAAGAAGCAGTTAGCCTTTGTGAAAAACATGAATATTCTAAACGGACATGTAGCGCTGTATATGAATTAGCTGCATGTTATGATAAAATCGGCAACAGAAAAGAATTTTCTCGGTGGGCAGAGGAGTTTTATCTACTTCAGAGGAAGATCGGTTGGAAAATGGAGGAGGGTTCTTATGTTTTATTTTAAAAGATCGATCGTAGAATCTCCAAATAACTATATGTACGGAGACGGTGAAACAGAAAAATAAACGAATATTATGATTTAATCGAACACCAGTCCACTCGGGCTGGTGTTTCATTACTACATAGATGGCATAAAAAGTAATTGTTATTCGATTACTCATATGAAATAGTGGGTTTGTTACAAATCTCTATGGGAAGGTTGTGAAAGTACTATGGTACTACCTAACATAGATCAGCGACTCCAGATGATTAAACCTGTGTTACAAGAAAAATATAAGGTCAAAAAGTTAGGTTATTTCGGCTCTTATGCTAGGGGCGAACAAACAACAGAAAGTGATATTGATATACTTGTCGAGTTTTCTGCCCCAATCGTTCTGGCATTTGTAGAGCTTAAGCAATACTTAGAAGAAGTAATAGGTATAAATGTGGATTTAGTTACAATGAATGCTTTAAAGCCACAGTTGAAGGAAACGATCCTTAATGAGGTTATTTATCAATGAAAAAAACATTATTTTATTTAGAAGATATATTAGAATGCATGAATAAGATAGAAAAATATATATACGGATTAAATTTTGAACAATTTGACGAAAACCAATTAATTATAGAAGCCGTTGTTCGTAATCTAGAATTAATCGGAGAAGCATCAAAATATGTTCCAGAAGAGATACGTTTAAAATACCCTGAAATTCCGTGGAAAAGCATGATCGAACTAAGAAATATTTTCTTTGAAACTGATGAACAGATTATTTGGGAAATTGTTTCTAAAGACTTTAAAAAAACAAAACCAGCAATTGAAAATATTTTGTCCAGATTTAAAGCATAGTCAAATCATTTAGTATAATAATGAGTTGTTCTTTTCCATCAAAAAACCTTTGAGATTCTTCCCAAGGCTTTCCTCTTCGAAGCTCTATCACTTTCAGGTCTACTGCATAACTGTCCACGTTTAATCTGTATTGTTACCAACACAGTTCAAGGCACCCGGAAGGAGATTCCAAGCCTTGGCGAATACCAACTTGTAGGACACCGTCCGATTATCCCTCGGTGAAGGCTGATACTCTCGGCCTAACTTTACCACTCAAACTTAAGGGAAGCATCCTTCCAACCTCATCACTCCTATTCTGCTATGATTGCCTTTGTTACAGGAATCTCACCTTGTTCAGATCATAAAATTTAGTTAAAATTGTAATTGACAAAAAAGAAAAACCCCTAAAGGGAGAGCTGAGCGAATAAATGCTAGATTTTTTCACAAAATTCAAACTGACCTTTTGACTCTACTCCAGCAAATGATGAGTCTCTGTCAACTTCAAGAGGAAGATCCGATTAATGACCAATTTCACAATCGTTTCTTAACCATTAATGAGCAAGTAGATGCTCAAATACTGATGGAACTCCGACTCAATCTCCCCGACAGAGATTTAAAAGCAATGATGAAATCTGATTTACCAAATACATAGGCTGGTTGGATTTTGTTCTTCCAGCCTATTACATACTATTTATCGACAAACCCCATTGATTGCAAACAACCCTCGATTGTTTGGTTCATCTCCCCTTACAGCTTTATAGAAAAGTCAGTCTTTGTTTTTAGGGATTCGATGAACAAGCCAGCAAAGCAATGCCGCTAATCCCATACTTCCTCCAACTGCACAAACACCATTCCACCCCCAAAGACTCCACGCATAGCTGCTAAGGGCAGATCCAAATGATCCGCCAATAAAACAACTAACCATATACACGGTATTTAAGCGGCTGCGCGCCTCTGGCAGCAGCCTAAAAATCCGAGCTTGATTGGCTACCTGAGTTCCCTGCACACCCAAATCGAGCAAAATAACTCCAATAATTAGCCCTACAATCATTTTACCTGTTAACCAAAATGAACCAAACGCTAATAATACTGCAACAATCATCATGCTAACCAAGAAATAAGGTTTCACTCGATCGACCAGACGGCCAATTACAGAAGCAGCTGTTGCCCCCACTACTCCTACTAATCCGAACAACCCAACGACACTGCTGCCATAACCATAATCTGGCCCTTCTAATAAGAATGCAAGTGATGTCCAGAAGACACTAAAGCTGCCAAATATGAGCGCTCCGATCAGTGCTGCCTCTCTTAGTGTTCTCTGCTGCACAATCAATTCCACGAGGGACCGGAGCACTTGACCATAGGTCATGTTATTGCTCGTATTGGTCTTTGGCAGCCGCCACCACAACATACAAGCAAGTAAGAACATGATTGCTGCTGCAATAAGATACATAACTCTCCAACCCAGTATTTCGCCGATAATACCAGATATCGTCCGGGCAAGCAAAATACCGATAAGAAGACCGCTCATTACAGTACCAATCACTTTCCCTCGTTCTTTTGACGGTGCCAGTTGTGCTGCCAACGGAATAATGATCTGTGGTACCACAGTCGTGAAACCAACTGCCAAACAAGCTGCATACATCCAACTTAAGTTTTGCGCCGATGCTACGCCAATCAAGGATATCCCAACCGCCAGTGACAAAACTACGATAAGATTACGTTTTTCCTTCATGTCACCAAGAGGAATAAAAAGAAACATACCAAATGCATAACCTATTTGTGTAAGCATGGGAATAAAACCTATTTTGTCGGCAGAAACATGAATGGATCTGCCAATTTCGCCTAACAACGGTTGATTATAATACAAGTTTGCGACCGCCAGTCCACAAGCTACCGACATCAACAAGATAAGTCCAGGAAACAACGGTTTTTCTTCTGGCAAATCGATAGTCGAATCTATTTGTGTCTGACTCATGTTTTCCTCTCCTTATGTGTTTATTACCTGCAAATAAATCACTTTTTTATCGGACTAATCGTTCCGAAAACAATAAAAAAAATTGTTCATAGCATCTTGATCACGGATTCCATCATTTCATAGACCACTTTCTTATCACTCTTTATTTTGGACATTACATTTATACTATGATTAAGATTAAGCAATAAGTGTGCAAGAACTTTTATATCTTTTTCGGGGTCAATTTCTCCAGTTTGCTGTCCTTTCCTTAACAGTTCATAAAAAGACTGTTCCAAATCCTCGAGACTTGTCTTTATTAATTTACGAAATTGATCATCCGGTGAATCTAAAGAAATAATGGCATTTGTAATCATGCACCCTCTTGGTAAGAATCCATTAAAGGCATCTGTAATATGCTGGTCAAAATACTGTTTGATGCTCATTTTCACAGTTGAGTTACCAGCCAACAGGCTTCTTTTTTTCTGTCCGATTTTTTTATAGTGGTTAAGTGCATCCATATAAAGTGTTTGTTTATCAACAAAAGTTTCGTACAAACTCGATCTGCTTATGTTCATTGATTCCAACAAATCTGGTATACTTGTCGCTTCATAACCTTTTTTCCAAAAAACTAACATTGCCTGATGAAGCACGTACTCTTTGTCAAACTCTTTTATACGTCCGATCATCATCGCCCCCTTTTCATACTAACTAGTATACATTTTAAGGAACGATCAGTCCAATAATTTACGATGGAGGGGTGAAATCATTTATATTTAGCTTTATGAATTCTGGTATTCATACTTTAGGATCGACATCGAAACAAGAGAAATATATGGATCTCATTACGGGGATCTTAAATAGAAGGTTAACTTGTTATCATCCAGAAAATTAAGTAAAATTAAGGGAAAGGTTCGCTCTTCACGCAAAGGAGTTATCGTGAGAAGGATCGCCAAGTGGCGCACACTTCAGCTGGAATATCTCCAACTAGCTGGGGTGATGCTGTCCCAGATTCTTGTGGTTGCTGCGATTCCAACGTTCATCACTCAACCCCTGCATTTGATTGTGTATGAACAGGGATTGCCGACAGGTATGATTGTCATCTCGTATACCATGACAGCCCTTCTGTTTAACTTGTTTGTTGGAAACATCACAGAGCGATATGGCCCTCAGCGACTATTGCTCCTCTTCTTGCCCTGCTTGGCTGGAGTATATGGATTGTATCCCTTTGCTCATAGTCTTCAGGCATACGTAGCCATCCGGGTACTAAATGGTGTGCTGTTTGCCCAAGTATTGAATGCCATTTTGGTATTTGTTCGTATGAGAGTCTTGTCCGCTAGTGAAAGTTTTCGAGCACAGATTCATGGTCTGATCAATGGGCTGAACTTTCTAGGTGCAGGAGTTGCCACTGCCTATGGATTGAAGCTCGTTCATCACGTCCATCTGCTCTGGCTTCTCGCAGTGTGTTTCGGCGGACTGGCTGCCGTGGTCGTCTCTTGGGTAATCCTAGCTGATCGCTATAACCGTCGAGAAAAAAGATATTGGCGGTGGAAGCTCAAGAAGTCCGTACTCACACTGATTCGCTGGCCACAGAAAGCCTTTAACAAGGAGGCTTTGATTGCAGCCCTTCCCGATGTGGGAATCAGTTCAGCGTACTGGGCTTTTCTCAGCTACTTTACCCCCTATGTCGGCGATCGATCTGGAATGGTTTTCTTCGTTTCCGAGGTAGTAAATGGTGCCTTGTCGATTACGATTATGCACAAACTGGTAGTCCGCTGGAATAAGGTCGTGATCACAAGTGGGATCACATTCTTGATCCTGAGCTTTACCTTGATCCACAAGGATGATCCTTTCTGGCTTCTTCTGTTGATTGGGATGCTCATTGGAATGTCCATGTCCGGTACTGGGCTCGCCATCTTGGAGAAGGTCAACCAGACAGCAAAACGACTGGGAACAGCTAACGCTACTGCTACTACCTTGAAGCAGCTGGGCAGTGTCATTGGTCCCGTGTATGCAGGTCTGATGTGGGGACTATTGGGAGCTGACCGTATGTGGCTCGCCATTGTCCCTCTGCTAATGGCTTCCTTGGGATTCCTTTACTTCGTCAAGCCTAAGCCAAAACAAAAACGAAGTCGAGGGACAAGGATTACCAAGTTCTCTTCTCGATGGCTCTTGTTGAAAATGTGGCTCGATGAAGAGTATTACATGCGATCGCAAAAACACATGGCACATGTAGTTTATGGGGTAAAGCTCGTTGCCTTTGAGAAGTACCAGAGAGAACTCGGGTTGGATCTTCACGTCGCCATCCATCATTTTCAAAAGTATATGCTTCTTCTCTTGAAGATGTTGGAAAGAAACGGTAAGCATTCACGATTCAACGATTGCAATCGTATGTTGTATACATCGCATGAATGGTTGAATGAAAGTGCGGAAGAGTACTGTGAAAAGCTTATCCGTCACTTTCGTGCTAACCAATCGAGGATCATGAGTTCAGAAACAGCATACCATGCGTATCATGATCTTAAACTACTGAAGGAGTTCGACTTTTCTCCAGAAATAGAGCATCTGGAACAGGTTTATAAAAAAGAGATTGAACCTGATCCTGTTCACGATGAATACAGTGAAAGCAGATACCAAACTTGGCTGGAGGGACATAAAAATGGAGTCCGCGTAGATTGGGACCCTCCCAGCGCAGAATTTTGACAGAACCTCCTCTAATTTGAACCCGAGGGTTCATCTGGCTAGACAGTAACATGTTGTCTAGCCACTTCATTTTATCTCATATGCTACAAGGGACGGTTCTTTTGTCGTATTGCTACAAATAAATAATAAATTCTTTACTCATGCCCAAATACTTATTACTCATAAAATCATTTTTAATTAGCATTATGAATTCTGGTATTCATGCTTGAGGATCGACATCGAAACAAGAGAAATATAACTATCTCCCTCTTTGCGGCATTCCCTCGCGATACCTTCTACAGCAAAACCTTCCCTTTCATAAAGTTGCTGAGCTCGCTCGTTAAAATCCTTTACATCCAAGTATAGCCGATGAGCCTGTAATTGGTTAAAGCACCAGCTCTTTAATAGTCTTAGTGCCTCTCTTCCGAAACCTTGCCTCTTTTCATTGATCACGATACGTTTTAAATAGAATGATCCATGAATATTATGAAGATCGTTCATGATAATATATCCAACCTTATTCCCCGTTGAAACACTCTGTATGATCATGTGTTCCATCTCTGGACTCTCCATAGCTTGAGTGTGTTGATCGATTACCCAACAATCAATAAAAGGGGTATTTTCTTTTTCTACTCGAAGAACAAACTCTAAATCACTACTGTTTGTTTTTCTAAATATCAATTTATCTGATTGAATAATTACCTGATTCATTCATTCACCTCTATTTTCATGTTGCATTTTTCTTTAATTTCATAATTTTACCTATTTTCATTTTATTACTTCACGATAAATGAAGCCTTTCTATACTTTTAGGGGAACATCCCAAAGCCAAGGTCAAAAAATAGTCATCGAATCGATGGCTTTTTTGATTTAACGTAAAGAAGTTTCCAAAGCTCCGTTCAAAAAAGGTGATACCATTCAATTGAAAAATAGCGCAAAGATAAGTGATTACTGCGTTTGACAGCTCAAATAGATTGCTATAAGATCGAAATAAGTGGACTTAGTGTGAACACCAATCCTTTAAGGGAGTCGTGACGTGAAGATCATCGATATGATCGATTCCGGGTTCGTCGTCGACCGTGATGGAGCTGCCACCGAGAGGATGGAGCCATTCCCGTGCAACGAGGGAACCATGGCACCGACCTTGGCCATCCGTACCGTGTTGGTCATCCGTACCGGGATGGTCATCCGTACCGTGTTCGTCAGCCGAACCAGGTTGGTCATCCGTACCCAGTTCGTCAGCCGTACCGGGTTCGTCGTCTTCCCAAGTGGAGTGGTCGAGGAGGTCATCTCCCAGCGGGGCTGATCTCTGTCTCGGCGGTTGGCTACTTTCCTGACATCAGTCATGGAGCGTAGTCAGCCGCCGCATCATTTTTATAAAGCAAATCATTATCCGAATAGCACCAGCAATCCCCAGTTCTCACCCTGCCCCCAGATAATTTTACCCCACCCCAAGGAGCTACTGTATCAAAATTGGATCAACTACTTTTATCTTTTTTGCTCCTACTGAATAAACAAACTCTTCCCATAAGCACATCTACTGTCTGCGTTTTGCAATAGGTTCATTTCACACTCCCTTTCAAACTTTACATTTATCCCCTATATATTATCATATAAATCTATTTTTTCTTAAAATATTGGTGCTATCCTTCATTTTTTCTAATAAATAAAGCTAAAAAATTAACTTTCGTTAAATGCTATATATAAATAATTTTATGCTATTATTCGGATATATAATCGCGTTCGAAGGAGAATTCTATGAGAAAGATATTAGGTTCAATTTGCATTTTTTTAATCCTTTACTTTATTATTATTTCTATATTTTCAGATGACCCAGACAGCACGGCCACTTTTTCAAACAAAAATCTGGTAAAAAAAACAGAGATGTCTACTTTTTACACCGATACTGATAAGTTGAAGGATCGTTCGATCGTGATCTATGGACAAATCTCCAATATCTCGGATGGAAAACTTCAGATCTACACTGACCCGGATTTAAACAACGACGTTTTCATCAAAGGAAAAACGGATCAATGGAAAGGAAATGATTTTGTAAAAGTAAGTGGTGTCGTTGCAGGAGACTACGAGTACACAAATACGTTAAACCAAACTCGCCATTCTCCCATGATTATTGCTACAAAAATAGAAAAATCTGATTATGTAACATCTTATTATCCTGCTACTCATGTAATCTCAGTGAATCAGGAGAAAAATCAGTTTGGAAACAAGATCAAAATAGAAAGAGTAGAGTTAGCAGAGAAACAAACACGAGTCTATCTAAAAATCACCAATGATTCCAAGTACAAATTCAATTTCTATATCGCTCAAATGCACTTGATTCAAAATGGGAAGCAATATGAATTGGACAGTTCCTACTCAGGAACTTATAAAGAAGTACCAACTCAAATTCTCCCTGGTACCGTTTCTGATGGTGTGGTCACATTTCCTGCTATCCATTTTAACCAGCCATTCACGATTTACATGGAAGGGTTTAGTTATAACACGGATATAGACCTGCAACCATTTGTAGTAAATGTGAAAAATGACAAATGAACCTCAAGCAGATAGAGAATAATTTGTAGATAGTTTTGTACTTTCACGCTGAGCAGTCAAGGATCACGATGTGTTCAAAAACAGCATACCATGCGTATCGGAATCTGAAACGAATGGATGAGCTCGACTCAAATAATGCAAAGCCTTTGAATAACCCAAAGGCTTTTTTCTATCCATTAACCTGTGATACTAACAGATTGTGCATCTGCCAGACAATCCAAATCATAAAAATCCACGTTCCGTCTCACCAGAACACATGTAATACTAAACAGGTACAGGACCTTAAATAGAACAAACTTGTTATCATCCAGAAAATTAAGTAAAATTAAGGGAAAGGTTCTCTCTTCACTCAAAGGAGTTTTGGTGAAAAGGATTGCCAAATGGCACACACTTAAGCTGTCATATCTCCAACTAGCCGGGGTGATGCTGTCCCAGATTCTTGTAGTGGCTGCGATTCCATCGTTCATCACTCAACCCCTGCATTTGATTGTGTATGAACAGGGATTGCCGACAGGTATGATTGTCATCTCGTATACCATGACAGCCCTTCTGTTTAACTTGTTTGTCGGAAACATCACAGAGCGATACGGCCCTCAGCGACTATTGCTCCTCTTCTTGCCTTGCTTGGCTGGAGTGTATGGATTGTATCCCTTTGCTCATAGTCTGAAAGCTTATGTGGCAATTAGGGTACTAAATGGCGTTCTGTTTTCCCAAGTATTGAATGCCATTTTGGTTCTTGTCCGTATGAGGGTCTTGTCCGCTAGTGAAGGCTTTCGAGCAAGGATTCATGGTCTGATCAATGGGCTGAACTTTCTAGGTGCAGGAGTTGCCACGGTCTATGGACTGAAGCTCGTTCATCACGTCCATCTACTCTGGCTGCTCGCGGTGTGTTTCGGCGGACTGGCTACCGTGGTCGTCTCTTGGGTAATCCTAGCTGATCGTAAGAACCGTCGAGAAAAAAGATATTGGCGGTGGAAGCTCAAGAAATCCGTACTCACGCTGATTCACTGGCCACAGAAAACCTTTAACAAAGAGGCTTTGATTGCTGCCCTTCCCGATGTAGGGATCAGTTCAGCGTACTGGGCTTTTCTCAGCTACTTTACCCCCTATGTCGGCGATCGTTCTGGCATGGTTTTCTTCGTCTCCGAGGTGGTAAATGGTGCCTTGTCGATTACGATTATGCCCAAACTGGTAGTCCGCTGGAATAAGGTCGTAATCACCAGTGGGATCACGTTCTTGATCCTGAGTTTTACCTTGATCCACAAGCATGATCCTTTTTGGCTTCTTCTGTTGATTGGGATGCTCATCGGACTGTCCATGTCCGGTACAGGACTTGCTATCTTGGAGAAGGTCAATCAGACAGCAAAACGACTGGGAACAGCAAACGCAGCTGCTACTACCATGAAGCAGCTTGGCAGCGTTATTGGTCCCGCGTATGCGGGTCTGATGTGGGGACTGCTGGGAGCGGACCGTATGTGGCTCGCCATTGTCCCTCTGCTGATGGCTTCCTTGGGATTCCTTTACTTCGTCAAGCCTAAGCCTCAGCAAAAACGAAGTCGAGGGACGAGGATTACCAAGTACTCTTCTCGATGGCTCTTGTTGAAAATGTGGCTGGATGAAGAGTATTACATGCAAAGAAATAAACTTCACACCCCGCATTACGTATATGGGAGACAACTCGTTGCCTTTGAGCAGTACCAGAAGGAACTCGGGTTGGATTTCCACGTCACCATCCATCATTTTCAAAAGTGTTTGCTTCTTCTCTTGAAGATGGTGGAAAGAAACGGTAAGCAATCACAATTCAACTTTTGTAATGAGCTGTATGCGCCGCGATGGTTGGATGAAAGTGCGGAAGAGTACTGTGACAAGCTCCTTCGTGCTGAGCAGTCAAGATTCACGTGGCGTTCAGAAACAGCATACTATGCGTATCATGATCTTAAACTACTGAAGGGGTTCGACTTTTCTCCAGAAATTGCATACCTAGAAAAGGTTTATACAAAAGAAATCAAACCTGGTCTTCCTGATGGCCATGAACAAGATAGAAGAAGAAAAGAACTTTGGCCGGAGGGAAGTAAAGAGGGATTCTCCTTCACACTTCCCGATATAAGACATTTCCGGATGTGAGTTCTCATTGCCACTGAGGTAAGAAACGAACTCCATCCATCGTACAAAGCTCCCCGTACTGACTTCGGTCGGTACGGGGAGTGCACATTTTAGGGAATGAAGGTTAACTTGTTATCATCCAGAATATTAAGTAAAATAAAGCGAAAGGTAAGCTCTTCACACAAAGGAGTTTTGGTGAAAAGGATCGCCAAATGGCGCACACTTCAGCTGGAATATCTCCAACTAGCTGGGGTGATGCTGTCCCAGATTCTTGTTGTTGCTGCGATTCCATCGTTCATCACTCAACCTCTGCATTTGGTTGTGTATGAACAGGGATTGCCGACAGGTATGATCGTCATCTCGTATACCATGACAACCCTGCTGTGTACCTTGTTCGTCGGAAACATGACAGAGCGATACGGCCCTCAGCGACTGTTGCTCCTCTTCTTGCCTTGCTTGGCTGGGGTATATGGATTGTATCTTTTTGCTCATAGTCTTCAGGCATACGTGGCCATCCGGGTACTAAATGGTGTTCTGTTTTCCCAAGTATTGAATGCCATTTTGGTTCTTGTCCGTATGAAGGTCTTATCCGCTAGTGAAGGTTTTCGAGCAAGGATTCATGGTCTGATCAATGGGCTGAACTTTCTAGGTGCAGGAGTTGCCACGGTCTTTTGAATATTCTTAAAATAATATCTAGTTTGATTATGAATCAGTATTTTGATGAATTTCTTTTACACATGAGACGTTAAAAAAAGTCAGACCACACATTTTTTCGTATTTATTACATTATCTAGATTATTATAAGAAACAATCCAAACACGATCACCTTTTACAAAAGCATCACCTAAACCCTTACTTGCCCCAAGTATAAGAAACCTCATGTTTTCTCCACTCTTCCCTTAGCTTATTGAAATTTATTTTTCCCCTAGGAAACAGGAACAAGACCATCAACGATATCAATCAGCATTCCATGAACTCTTGCTAACACCTCCTAACTTGAGAAACAACATTTATCTATTTACGATTGATTAACGATTTCTTAACACTAATCATCTTGAATGTCTGTTACCGTGCAATAAATAATATTACTAGCAAGATCAACAATCACGCGAGTTGGATGTCTATGACGTCCAGAAAAGAGAAACGAAGATGAGTGGTGCAACCACTCCCAGCTCCCAAAAAACCGAAAACGAGCCCAAACACGTCATCAGCCCCGACGAGATGGAGAGGCGGCTTCGACTCCACATCCCCACTGAGTTCCCAGGAGGGAATTGGAGGACAGAAATTGAAACGGCGAGGTTCATCAACACCCTTCTCGAAACCAATCTATCCGAGTCGGTCATCACCGTCCCAAACCAGCTAACCCAGCTCATTTGGGATCAACCCCGTCGAGTACAAGAGAAGCACAGCGTACATGACATTAGTGGCCTCGGGTTTGGAAGGGGGGATGCAATCCGCCTCCAAGACAACCGGTGGCTGGTTATCTATCAGAACATGTTCCAACAGTACTACTGCATCGTCATCTAACCATCTCTGGACGTGAGTTCTCATTGCCTAAGGTAATAATCGAACTCCATCTATCGTGCAAAGCTCCCCGTACTGACTTCGGTCGGTGCGGGGAGTACGCATTTTAGAGAAAGATGGTGAACTTGTTATCATCCAGAAAATTAAGTAAAATTAAGGGAAAGGTAAGCTCTTCACGCAAAGGAGTTATCGTGAGAAGGATCGCCAAGTGGCGCACACTTCAGCTGGAATATCTCCAACTAGCTGGGGTGATCCTGTCCCAGATTCTTGTGGTTGCTGCGATTCCATCGTTCATCACTCAACCCCTGCACTTGGTTGTGTATGAACAGGGATTGCCAACAGGTATGATTGTCATCTCGTATACCATGACAGCCCTTCTGTTTAACTTGTTTGTCGGGAACATCACAGAGCGATACGGCCCTCAGCGACTATTGCTCCTCTTCTTGCCTTGCTTGGCTGGGGTATATGGATTGTATCCCTTCGCTCATAGTCTGAAGGCATATGTGGCAATCCGGGTACTAAATGGTGTGCTGTTTGCCCAAGTATTGAATGCCATTTTGGTATTTGTCCGTATGAGGGTCTTGTCCACTAGTGAAAGTTTTCGAGCAAAGATTCATGGTCTGATCAATGGGCTGAACTTTCTAGGTGCAGGAGTTGCCACTGCCTATGGATTGAAGCTCGTTCATCACGTCCATCTGCTCTGGCTGCTCGCAGTGTGTTTCGGCGGACTGGCTGCCGTGGTCGTCTCTTGGGTAATCCTAGCTGATCGCTATAGCCGTCGAGTCAACCGTCGAGAAAAAAGATATTGGCGGTGGAAGCTCAAGAAGTCCGTACTCACACTGATTCGCTGGCCACAGAAAGCTTTTAACAAAGAGGCTTTGATTGCAGCCCTTCCCGATGTGGGAATCAGTTCGGCGTACTGGGCTTTTCTCAGCTACTTTACCCCCTATGTCGGCGATCGTTCTGGCATGGTTTTCTTCGTTTCAGAGGTAGTAAATGGTGCCTTGTCGATTACGATTATGCCCAAACTGGTAGTCCGCTGGAATAAAATCGTAATCACAAGTGGGATCCTGTTCTTGATCCTGAGCTTTACCTTGATCCACAAGCATGATCCTTTTTGGCTTCTTCTGTTGATTGGGATGCTCATCGGAATGTCCATGTCCGGTACAGGACTTGCCGTCTTGGAGAAGGTCAACCAGACAGCAAAACGACTGGGAACAGCTAACGCTACTGCTACTACCTTGAAGCAGCTCGGCAGCGTCATTGGTCCCGTGTATGCGGGTCTCATGTGGGGACAGTTGGGAGCTGACATTATGTGGCTCGCCATCGTCCCTCTGCTGATGTCTTCCCTGCTATTCCTTTACTTCGTCAAGCCTAAGCCAAAACAAAAACGAAGTCGAGGGACGAGGATTACCAAGTTCTCTTCTCGATGGCTCTTGTTGAAAATATGGCTGGATGAAGAGTATTACATGCATGGAAAGAAACTTCACATCCCGTATGCAGTATATGGGAGAGAATTCGTTTCCTTTGAGGAGTACCAGAAAGAACTTGGGTTGGATCTTCACGCCGCCATCCATCATTTTCAAAAGTGTATGCTTCTTCTCTTGAAGATGGTGGAAAGAAACGGTAAGCAATCACAATTCACCTTTTGCAATGAGCGGCTTGTACCACGATGGTCAAATGAAAGTGCGGAAGAGTACTGTGAAAAGCTTGTCAGTCGCATTCGTGAAGATGAAGATCGGTCAAGGTTCCCGTGGCGTTCAGAAACAACAGCATGCAAAGCGTATCGAGTTCTTAAAATTCTGAAGGAGTTCGACTTTTCTCCAGAAATTGCGTACCTAGAAAAGGTTTATGCAGAAGAGCTCGAACCTGGTCCTCCTAATGGCTATGAACAAGATAAAGGAAGAAAAGAATTTTGGCCGGAGGAAAGTAAAGAGCGATTCCCCTGGGAGAACCTTTACGATATAAGTTCGGATTCATCCGACTAAACATCTATGGATGTGAGTTCTCATTGCCAATGAGGTAAAAAACGAACTCCATCCATCGTACAAAGCTCCCCGTATTGACTTCGGTTGGTACGGGGAGTGCGCATTTTAGAGAATGAAGGTTAACTTGTTATCATCCAGAAAATTAAGTAAGATTAAGGGAAAGGTAAGCTCTTTACGCAAAGGAGTTATGGTGAGAGGGATCGCCAAATGGCGTACACTTAAGCTGGAATATCTCCAACTGGCTGGGGTGATGCTATCCCAGATTCTTGTTGTTGCTGCGATTCCATCGTTCATCACGCAACCCCTGCATTTGGTTGTGTATGAACAGGGACTGCCGACAGGTATGATCGTCACCTCGTATACTATGACAACCCTGCTGTGTACCTTGTTCGTCGGAAACATGACAGAACGGTATGGCCCTCAACGACTGTTGCTCCTCTTCTTGCCTTGCTTGGCTGGAGTATATGGATTGTATCCCTTTGCCCATAGTCTTCAGGCATATGTGGCAATTAGAGTACTGAATGGTGTTCTGTTTTCCCAAGTATTGAATGCCATTTTGGTTTATGTCCGTATGAGGGTCTTGTCCGCTAGTGAAGGTTTTCGAGCAAAGATTCATGGGCTGATCAGTGGGCTGAACTATCTAGGTGCAGGAGTGGCCACGGTCTATGGATTGAAGCTCGTTCATCACGTCCATCTGCTCTGGCTTCTGGCGGTGTGTTTCGGTGGACTGGCTACCTTGGTTGTCTCTTGGGTAATCCTAGCGGATCGCTATGGCCATCGAAATGTCCGTCGAGAAAAAAGATATTGGCGGAGGAAGCTCAAGAAGTCCGTACTAACGCTGATTCGCTGGCCACAGAAAACCTTTAATAAGAAGGCTTTGATTGCTGCCCTTCCCGATGTGGGGATCAGTTCAGCGTACTGGGCTTTTCTCGCCTACTTTACCCCCTATGTCGGCGATCGTTCTGGAATGGTTTTCTTCGTTTCAGAGGTGGTAAATGGTGCCTTGTCGATTACAATTATGCCCAAACTGGTAGTCCGCTGGAATAAGATCGTAATCACAAGCGGGATCCTGTTCCTGATCCTGAGTTTTACCTTGATCCACAAGCATGATCCTTTTTGGCTTCTTCTGTTGATTGGGATGCTCATCGGAATGTCCATGTCTGGTACAGGACTTGCCATCTTGGAGAAGGTCAACCAAACAGCACAACGGCTGGGAACAGCAAACGCTACTCATACGACAATGAGGCAGCTCGGCGGCGTCATTGGTCCCGTGTATGCGGGTCTGATGTGGGGACTGCTGGGAGCTGACCGTATGTGGCTCGCGATTGTCCCTCTGCTGATGACTTCCTTGGGATTCCTTTACTTCATCAAGCCAAAGCAAAAGAAAAAACGAAGTCAAGGAAAGAGGATTACCAAGCACTCTTCTCGATGGCTCTTGTTGAAAACTTGGCTGAATGAAGAGTATTATATGCGATCGGATGAACTTCCCATCGCGTGTGGTTTGTATGGGAGACAACTCATTGCTTTTGAACGTTACCAGAGGGAATTTGGGTTGGATCTTCAAGTCGCCATCCATCATTTTCAAAAGTGTTTGCTTCTTCTGTTGCAGATGGTGGAGAGAAACGGTAAGAAACCACAATTCAACCGTTGGTTTCGATTGTGCTGGACGGATGAAAGTGCGGAAGAATTCTATGACAAGTTTGTCAGTTCCCTTCGTACTGAGACAATCGTGGAACCAGTAGCATGCAGAGCATATCAAGATCTTAAAAAACTCATGTTCTTTGGAATTCCTGGAACGGTAAGATTCAACTTTTCTCCAGAAATAGAGTATCTGGAACAGGTTTATAGAAAAGAGATTGAAAATAATAGAAAATACTTCGTATATCCTAATCTATGAATCCAAGGGTTCATCTGCCTAACCATCTATGGACGTGAGTTCTCATTGCCTAAGAGGTAAGAGACGAACTTCATCCATCGTACAAAGCTCCCCGTACTGACTTCGGTCAGTGCGGGGAGTGCGCATATAGAGGAACGTTGGAACTATTCATTTTCTAAGCAAAAAGCCCCTCATAGGAAGGGCTTTTCTTTCTATCCTATTAACCTGTGATACTAACGGGCTGTGCATCTCCCCAGAGACGCTCCAAATCGTAAAAATCCCGTTCATCTCGGTGGAAAACATGAACGACCACATCACCGATATCAATCAGCACCCAACGAGCCTCTTGTAGTCCTTGAATTCCTTTAATGCGAATTTTTTTCTCCTCGCATTTTTTCTTAATTGCTGTAGCTATGGCTTCTACTTGTGTACGAGAACCTCCGTGACAAATCACAAAGTAATCAGCAAAAGAAGAAACGTCACGAATATCCAACACAGATACGTCTTGCGCTTTTTTTTCCTCGGCAGCGGTAGCCGCAAGCGTTGCGATCTCCACTAGATTCAACCGGATTCCTCCCTCAGATGTCAACTTCATGCTCGGTCAAACTTTTGAGTGTATCATAAGTCAGCGGATACACGCGCTGATCACATGAAATGAGAAATTGAATCGTTTGCTTCAATGCAAGGACTATGGCTTCATCCAAACTTTTTTGGGCGAGTTGTCTTGCAGCGTCAACCCCAGGAAACTTTCTTGCCGGTTCAATGTAATCTGCAAGAAAGACGATTTTTTCTACTAGGCTCATGTCTGGCCTGCCAGTAGTGTGATAAAAAATCGCATTGGTGATGTTGATGTCCTGAATCCCGAATTCCTTGGCTGCGACTACAGAAGCAACTGGTCCATGCCATAGCTCTTGATTATATAATAATAGATCTTGGGGTAGTTTGTACTGTTTTATTGCAAAAATTAATTCTTCTGCCGTCCAAAATTTGCAGTAGTCATGAAGAATTGCTGCGGTATCCACTTTTTCTTTATCTGCCTCATATCGCTCCGCCAATCCGGCTGCTGTTTCAACTACCCGCAGTGTATGTTCCCATCTAGATAGAGGCAATTGCTCACAGGTACGATCAAGATAATCTTGTCGGTTCATACAATTGATGCTCCTCTATATAGCGGCAAACTCCACTTGGGACAGCATAACGAAAAGAACGGCCACCTATGATATTGTTTCGAAGCTGAGACGCCGATAAGAAAATTTCCACCGCATCTTCCACCCAACGTACTTTCTCCTGAATAAATTCAGGGAGTGACTCTGCTGTAAAGCCTGGACGGTGCATGGCGATAATCGATACATGCTCAACCAATTTGTCTATTTGGTACCAGCTGGGCAGATTATCCACCATGTCTGTACCAACGATTAAAGAAAACTGATAAGTGGGATAAGCTTTCACCGCCCAGTTCACTGTATCGATGGTATAAGATAGTTTTTCCCTTTTTATCTCCCAATCTAACACCTCAAAAGCGGAATTTTCTTCCGTAGCAATTTGTACCATTGCTAACCGATGTTTTGCAGGGGTGATAGGATGTCCTTGTTTGTGTGGAGGTTGTCCAGTTGGGATAAACCACACTTTGTCCAATTCCATCCGATCCCTTGCTTGTTCGGCAATTAATAAATGCCCCATATGAACCGGGTCAAAAGTTCCACCAATGATACCTATTTTCATATTATGCCTCATTTTCCAAAATTGCTCGCATCTGAGCAACCGGAGCAGTTTCACCAAACCAATGCTCTACTGCCACTGCTGCTTGGTATAAAAGCATCCCTAAACCACCATGCGTCTGTGCACCTATTTGTTTTGCTGATGTCAATAATTTGGTATCTTTTGGGCGATAAATCAAATCACTCACCAAAAGCCCGGCATGTAAGCAATCGGCTGAAACAGAGATCTGATCGGTATGTGGTGACATACCAATTGAAGTCGTATTTACTAACAGATCAGACTCAGCAATGGTTTCCTGTGCTTCCGACAACGATACAGCCTGTGTTCTTGTAAAAGTACGAAGGCTCTCTGCCAGCTCCTCCGCTTTTTGCTGTGTTCGATTGGCGATAAACATCTCTTTTATTCCAGCTTTTGCCAAGGTAATACTTACTGCTCTCGCAGCTCCGCCTGCTCCTAAAATAGTGACCGTTTTACCTTGCAGCGAAAAAGCAGTCTCCTCTTGAAGCGAACGCAAGTATCCTACTCCATCTGTATTATAGCCGATCAGTTTGCCCTCATTGTTCACTACTGTATTGACAGCACCTATCTCTTTTGCCGTATCATCCAGTTCATCGAGAAAAGGGATAATGGCTACTTTGTGGGGAATCGTCACATTGAAACCAATAAAATTCAATGCTCTCATCCCCTTGACTGCTTCTTCTAAATCATCCGGATTAACCGAATAAGCCAAATACACTGCTGGTATCCCTAAGATACGGCAAACTTCGTTTAACATCTCGGGAGATTTGGAATGCGTTACAGGATAACCGATTAATCCAAGCGGACGTGTATAAGCTGTTATTTTCATCGTTTCTCCTCTATCTCTTTCTAAAAATTTAAATAATGGATGTACGCAGTGTTACCTCTATCCCTTTGGGAGCATAAACATCAACTACTCCACGCTCTTTTCCACAAGCGATCCAGCCCAATCCAGAAATCACGATATCTTGTTTTGATCCACCGGTTAATACAATTCGATGTTTTTGAAGAGCTGGCAAGTCCGCAGGATCATGGGGAGGTTGCAGCATTTCCCCTAGATGTTTTTCATAAAATGCATTCGCTTGTTCTTGTTTGGTACGATGGAGATACAATTGATTTGAGAAATAACAGGTAAACGCCTGCCGCTGACCTTCTACATAATCAAAACGAGCCAAACCTGCAAAAAAGATCGTTTGATCACTGTTTAGTTGATACACTTTTGGATTTAAACGACTATTGGGGATCACTTTACCCAGTTCTTTTGGGGAAACCCACTCACTAATTCTATTCTTCTTTACGATTCCAGGTGTATCTACAATGTTTCGTCCATCATCGAGGGGGATGTGGATCACATCCAATGTGGTGCCTGGGTATGGAGAAGTAGTTATGATCGGCTCCTCTAATAAATAATTGAGAAAAGTTGATTTTCCAACGTTGGTAACTCCAACGATATAGACATCTCGACCTTGACGATACTTCTCAATCGCATTTCGCACTTCTTGCATTTTATCTTGTTTGGCTGCACTTCCCACTACAACATCGACAGGCCCCACACCCATCTCTTTTGCGTACATATATATCCATTCTTTTAGCTTTCCTGCCTTCACAGACTGCGGAAACAAATCCATTTTATTGCCAAACAAAAGCAAGGGATTGTTGCCAATATGACGGTGAATTCCCGGAATCCAACTGCCAGCGATATCAAATAAATCTACAATCTGTACAACCAAACTGTTGGTATCCGCTATTTGTCCAAGTATTTGTAAATAAATATCGGGATCATGTTCCACTGCGGATAACTCATTATAATGACGGATGCGATAACACCTTTTGCAGTATTGATGCTCCCTTTCCAAAGCAGCTGTTGGAACATATCCTGGCTTTTTCTCATCTTCGGTCTGAAGCTGTATGCCACAACCTTCACAAAACATCACGATTAATTATTCCCTTCTCTAGCAAGTAATCCACGCTTTTCCATCCAGCGAAATACCAAACGCTCTATTCGTCTATTTATTTTCGTAGAAAAACCTTCTGTTTTGGAAATCGGCACTACTAATATGGTGTACAATCCCATCCGATTTCCTCCTAAGACGTCTGTCAACAATTGATCTCCTACCATCACCGTTCGGCTGACATCTGTATCTAACTGTGACATTGCCTTGCGAAAACAAGATGACAGAGGCTTTCTAGCTTTATGGATAAATGGTATTTGCAGTGGAATTGCAAATTGCGATACCCTTGTTTTACTATTATTTGATACAATCATAACTTGAAATCCTAACTGTTGGAGACGTTCTAACCATTCGATCAAAAGAGGGGTAGCATCTTTGCGGTCAGATTCTACCAAAGTATTGTCTAAGTCAACAATGATGGATTTCATCCCTTTTTCTTTCAGCTCTTCTAGGTTAATCTTATAAATGGATGGTACATATTGATTTGGCACAAATGATGAAAACATCTCAATCCCTCCATGAAAACACGCTCGTGCCTACTATAACATAGTTAGAAAATAGCTTGCAAAACAAGGTATAGGAGGATTCACTTTGAAATTAGGCTTTTTCACAGCGTTATTATTGGTAGTATTGACCGCTTGTCAGCCAGTCGATACAACTTTACCAAAAGCAAATATGAAAGAAAATTATATGAGACCCGATAGTCCTGATCCTATAGCAGGAGATTATGTGAAAGCACGACCTTTTTCTATTGTGATGACAGATATACAGCAAAAAAAACAGTTAACACTAAATGGTATTAACCACAAAGCGAAAATAGCCTATCTAATGGTGAATATCGGTATTATCAATCAAAGCAGTGAACCAATCATGATTGAGCCAAGTATGTTTCGCTTGGTTGATGATCATGGAAAGATCTATCATCCCGACGTCACCCTTGATTTGTTAGTAAACGGAAATGGAGAAGGTTTCTTTCACCAAAAGTTAGAATCAATGGAACGAAAAAATGTCACCCTCTTATTTGATACTTCTTTAAACATAAACCAAGGTTATCTAGAAATCACTGGTGGTCCGCACTCCATCAAAAAAGCGCATATTCGTTTACTTAAGTAATCCAACTTGAAAAAGCGGCTAGAGGCCGCTTTTTTCATTTGCTTTCTTTTGACTTTTTCTTCGATTCCACCAAACAATCCCCCACACTGATGCGATGATCACCAATACAATGATCGTAACTGTACCAAATTTGCCTAGTGTCGTGAGAAACTTTTGAATTCCTGCAATACTGCTCGAACGCCCAATAAATAACAACACGGTATTCCATGGGAAAGATCCGAGAAAAGTAAAAAAGAAAAACCGTATTGGTTTGATCTTACTCAAACCTGCTATATAAGATACATAGTTTCCAACACTTAACGGACGTGATAAAGTAATACTCCACTCTCCATACTTACGAAACCACTTTTGTGCTTTTTTCACTTTCTCCGCATCCATTTTTTTGGATGAAAAGCTTTCCAATTGATAGCCGATGGCATACGGAATCAGGGTAAATAAACTAAAAATCAAACTATTGACCAAACCGATTAACACTAACTGCCAACTGCTGACTTCCATGATATGACCATATAGCAGGACAAACAGTGCTCCTGGAAATGGTAAAGAGGTAGCTTCTATCGCCGTAGCACCAAAAAGACCCCATATCCCACAACGCTCTAAAAAGGTAAACGCAAACTCCAGCATATCTCTCTCCCCAAACGTATTACCTTTCGATATTCCTTATTTCAACATTCCCTTATTCCTCGCGATACTCTGAGGCAGATGGATAACTCCTATTCCCATTACAATGAGTATAAATGCTACAAACACATTGTTTTGCAACTGTTCATTTAATACAGCTGAGGAAATAAAGACTCCAAATACAGGGATAAAGAGTAAAAACAGAGACACTTGCCCAACTGGAAAACGTTGCATCAACGAATTCCATAAAAACAGAGCTGTTGCTGTCATGACTCCCAAATAAAACAAGAGGATAGTGGATCGAAGGGAAAAGGAAAAAGGATAGGTCCCTACTATTCCCATTCCAACCGCAAACAAGCCAACTCCACTAAATAGTACAGCATAGGCTGTCATCCGCAAGGTACTGATGGATGTAACAAGATTTTTTGCTAACAAGTTTCCCCATGCACCTGTTAATACACTAAAAAAGAGGAAAAGATCTCCCCATCCAATATGCCACTGAAAAGAACTTGTTACATTAAGCATAATAAGGCCTACAAGACCGATTAGCAAACCAACATTCTTTGTCCAAGTGAGCTGTTCTTGTTTCCACAGGAAATGAGCAAACAAAATTTGAAAAAAAGAAGTCGTCCCAGCCATGATCGCACCAATTGTTCCCGTACTGAGACTAACGCCGATAAAAAAGAATAGATAGTTGAGAAAAACTTGAAAGAGAGCAACTTTGGTCACTGGCCAAAAATGCACGAGAGACAAGCTGAGCTGCTGTTTATTGGTTAGAAGAAAGACAAACAACACGAATGCTGCCAGTAATGTGATATGTCCAGCAAATACAAGCTGCGAGCCGATCTGATGAGCTTCTATACCTAGTGACTGATAGCCGAGTTTAATGGCTGGAGCTACACTTCCCCATAAGAAAGTTACCAACAATGCTGTCAGTACCATGCCAAATGTACGAGAAAACATACGCATAGCTCCACCCTTTCTTTTAGAGCGAAATTATTTGTAAATCTTTTGGAAAAGAAGTCAGCACTTCACAACCATCATCCGTAATCAGAACCATATCCTCGATTCGAACTCCACCTACCTCTGGAACGTACACACCTGGTTCTACGGTAAATAGGATTCCAGATGCCAGAGGAAGCAAATTATCACCTGATACAGAAGGATATTCATGTGCTTCAACTCCCAAACCATGACCTAAACGATGGGTAAAATATTTCCCATATCCTGCGTGCTCAATATGCTGACGGGCAACGCTGTCTATTTGCCCAAATGCAGCTGCTTCTCTTGTTAAAACTGACTGAATCGCCTGTTCATTTGCCTCTCGAACTACTTGATAAATTCGCCGTTGTTCCCCTGAAACTTTTCCAAATGCAACTGTTCTAGTGATATCCGAACGATAACCATCGACTACCACCCCAAGATCAAATAAAACCAAATCCCCTTTTTGAAGGGCACGTTTACCTGCTTCTCCATGAGGAAGTGCCGTTCTTTCCCCAAACAACACCATCGTTGAAAATGCCATCTGCGTGATCCCTTGTTCCAAAAGCTTAGCTTCGATCTGATTTTTCACTTCTAATTCCGTACAACCCAGCTTGAGAGCATCTATACCATATTGTATGGCCTTGTCTGCAAATTTAGCAGCTTCGCGCAAGATTTTCATCTCATTAGCGGTTTTATGCATACGCATCTTGCGGATTTGCTCATCGATCGATACAAATGCTTCAATGCCAAGCACCTCTTTCATATTCAATGCTCGTCCATATGTCAAATGATCCGTTTCAATAGCAAGTTTCAAGTTGTTTTTTGTATGAGAAAAAGCATGGTCTTTGAGCCATTTCCAAGGGTTTTCTCCATCTTGATGAGCATATATTTCTCCAGTCCAACCGGATGCTTTCACTCGATCTATTTCCAAAAGTGGACAAACCAAAAGAGGTTCTCTATCTGGGAAAATTAAGATACCTAGCAGCCTCTCATGAGGTTCACAAGCAAAATGAGTGAGATAAAATACATTAGCACTTGAGGTGAGGAAAGCAGCATCTAAATTCTCCTTTTGTAACCATTTGGCAATTTGCTCAATTCGATTATTCATATTTTCCCATCCTTTTTTCAAAATTGTTAGCGCAAACACTTTCCTTTTGTTATACTTTTTATACTGTGATGAAAAGGAGTTGCCATTGATGGAACCAAATCAAAACCCAAATGAAAACAAAACTCCAAACCCGCTGAAAAACATAACACCGACCAACCTAGCATTCGCTTCGTTAATACTCGGAATTTTAACCTTTATCTTGGTCTTTATCCCAAGTATCCAAATATTGACCAATATCCTCGGAATTATAGCACTTATCGTCAGTATTTACAGCTACTACGCCACCAACGGAAGTCTTTTGACCGTGATCGGTATAATCTTAAGCGCCATCCCGCTGCTGTTCTTCCTATATCTAGAACTATACTTGATCTATATCAATCAGCCCATGGATTTTTAAACGCAATCGTAACTCTAGCCCTGTTGCCTAGCAATTGGGGCTTTTTTCTATTATCAAAATTTCCATTATGCAGTATAATAAAAATACGTAAAAGTCAACTCCCTAATATTTTAGGGACTGTCCGAGGAGCAATTTTGAGCGACAACAATTTCGACAACGGTAACGACAACACCAAGCTTCTCGCTGGCATGAAGGACGTCAACGAGGACGATCAGCGTGACCACACGCCGAGGCCTCAGCGGAAGCTGTTCCGGCTGATCGCTGCCGTCGTCATCGGTGGTATGGCCTTCGCGGGCACAGCCTTCGCACTCGACAGCCAGAAGGACACGGTGGACTTCACCACGTCGCCGCGACCCGGGTACTCCGTCAACATCCCGATCACCGGCAACTCGCCGAGTGCCTCGCCGGAGCCGTCTCAGGCACCCAGCTCGAAGGCGCCCGAGGCGCCGGTCACGCAGGAACCCACGGAGAAGCCGGTGGCGACCACCACCCCGACTCCCGAGGCAGAGAAGTGTGAGATGCAGATCGTCCAGCCCCACAAGGGCGATCGATCCATCTACGACGGCAAGAACGCTGTCAAGGCTCTGATCAACGGATGGGAGTGGGGTGTGATCGACACCAACACCCTGTTCTACAAGGTCGATCACTACGGTCCGACCAAGTCCGGGCACGAGCTCCTGCTCCAGATCAGGAACAACTGGCCTGCTCTCAAGGGAAACATGCAGCAGAAGCTGGGCGGTATCTGTGGCAAGGTGGCCGTTGTCGACCAGTACTACGCTCAGATGATGATCGACGAAGCACAGCAGGGTGGTGACATGCGATCCATGAACCAGATTGCTGTCGTCTGGATCGCTGCTCACAACGAGTCGCTGACCGGCTCGTGGATCAACCGTGACTACTTGGCTCTGAAGCGAGCACTGGCGGGACAGACTCTCTGATCCATCGCTCCTCGGGCACCGGCACTGCATCCAAAGCAACATCGGATGCAGTGCCGGACCCATTTTATAGACAAAAAAATACCCCAGAGCGTATGCCCTGAGGTAACTCCTCCTCTCTTAAGAAAAGGAGAAGGAGAAAGAAGAACGGGAATGATGGTGGTGACGATGTGGTCTGTGATGACGATGGTGATGTCGATGTGACGACGATGTATAGTGATGATGTGGACGGCTGCTGGTATAGTGATGACGGCGACGTCTTCTTCTCGAAGAAGAGAACAGACTAAATATTCCACAATGGTACTTAATCTTTTCTAAATCCTCATGAATTTTCTCCATGTAATCTTCTTTGTGATCGCTGTAAAAAAAGCGACCTACATCAATGATTTTCACATTACCATTTTCATCTAGCATTATATTGTTCAAGTGAATGTCATGGGGAATGATTCCGGAAGCATAACATTCTTCAATTGTTTGCTCTAATTGGCGGAACTGCGCATCTTTTAGTTTATAACCTGCATCACGCAATTGCGCTAAGGTATAACCTTTTACTTGATCTACAACCATAAACTTTTCATTTTGAAAATGCAGTTTTGGAAACATAGGATGAGCATCAAGACTGGCTAACATCTTATAATCTTCATTTTCACTGAAATCTTCTTTGTACACTTTCACTGCAAAATTTTCAAAGGAGAATACTTGTCCACTCAAACCCTCACCTAGTAGGTTGTGATGTTTTTCCACATTCCCTTTCACTACTAGTGATGATAGATAATCAACAGATGCTTGGTCTATCGAACGAGACCCTTCCATTATTTCTCCTCCTAATGAGTTTTAGTACTTGCTTGAATTATATTCTACATGTTAACCAACATCTTGGAAATACTTTTTTCCTAACTATTCCGTGGATGTCGTCTTACTTTTTCCAATGATGAAGATAATCACAATCCTTTGCCAACTTCATTTTAAAGGAAAGCATATAAAAAAAGAAGGGACAACATCTGTACGGTTGTCCCTTCTTCTATAAGACTATTATCCAAAAATCTTCACTCGATCTTCTAATGGGTGAAAATCTTTTGCACCCGGCTGTGCAGTTGGTTTTCCAAATGGCATTTGGGCAATGAGTTTCCATTCTTTTGGAAGGTTCCAAGTTGCATGCACTTCTTCGTCAATCAGTGGGTTGTAGTGCTGCAAAGAAGCTCCTAATCCTTCTTGTTCCAAAGCTGTCCATACCACAAATTGCAATATACCAGAAGATTGGTTGGACCAGATTGGGAAGTTATCTGCATAGAGTGCAAATTGTTCTTGTAAATTTTCTACTACAGTTTGGTCTTCAAAAAACAATACCGTTCCATATCCAGCAGCAAATCCATTGATGCGTTCTTCTGTCGCTGCAAAGTTTTCAGCTGGTACAATTTTTCGTAGTTCTTCTTTGGTAATATCCCAAACTTTATCGGATTCTTTTCCAAACAGTACAACAGCTCGTGAACTTTGTGAGTTAAAAGCAGTAGGGCTATGTTTTACAGCTTCGTTTACGATTTCTTTTACACGTTCAGGATTCACTACTTCCTCTTTACTCAATCCATAATAAGTACGTCTAGCTTCAACTGCTTCTAAAAATGTATTTGCCATGATGATACCTCCATGTTATGAACTAAATATTATTCAATCACTTACTTAAAGTAATTACATAACTTATTATGTATAAAAGATCATCGACTGTCAATCCTTAATTTTAAAATGTTCACCTGTTGAATAATCTAGTATTTTCTGCCATCAAATATAAAAAAACCAGGAAATACACTCCTGGTTTTACTTGAAAAAGGTAATAGCTGTGTTGTATAGCAAATATATATTTAATCCCGCAATGACTACTGCTACGGTCCAAGCTAAGATTTTTAACCACAATGGATTTGCAAACTCGCCCATTTTTTTCTTATCACTTGTAAATTGCACAAGAGGAAAAACGGCAAATGAGAGTTGCAGAGATAAGATTACTTGGCTAAAAACAAGTAGTTGTACCGTGCCAGATGAGCCGTATAGCGCAGTGACAATTACCGCTGGAATAATGGCAATCATTCTGGTAATCAATCGGCGCAGCCAAGGTTTGAGTCGAATATTGAGAAAACCTTCCATTACAATCTGACCTGCTAATGTTCCAGTAAGAGTTGAGTTTTGGCCAGATGCTAATAATGCTACCCCAAATAAAATACTAGCAATCGATGTTCCAAGGAGAGGAGTCAGCAGCTCATACGCTTGACTGATGTCATCTACTGGTTTTCCTGTTCCATGGAAGGTTGCAGCAGATAAGATCAAGATCGCTGCATTGATAAAGAGTGCAAACATCAAAGCAGTCGAAGAATCCCATGTTGCAAATTTGATGGCACTTCGCTTTCCTTCTGGTGTTTCCTCATAAGCTCTCGTCTGTACAATACTAGAGTGAAGATATAGATTGTGCGGCATGACGGTAGCACCTAAAATACCAATCGCAATATAGAGCATTGCTGGATTTGTAACAATCTCTGTACTCGGAACAAAACCCTGAACTACTTTGGACATATCTGGTGAAGCTAATACAAGTTCAACTGCAAAACACAAACCGATGATAGCAATCAAAGATATCACAAGTGCCTCGATATGACGAAATCCTTTATTTTGCAAGAGCAATACAAGTAAGATATCGAGCGCAGTAATGATTACCCCATATAAGAGGGGAATCCCAAATAAGAGATTAAGTGCAATCGCAGAGCCTATGACTTCTGCAAGATCACATGCCGCGATAGCCAACTCACAAAGTATCCATAAAACAAAAGAAACAGGTTTACTGTAATGATCACGACACGCTTGGGCTAAGTCCCTGCCAGTAACAATTCCTAATTTACCTGATAGAGCTTGCAATAAGATAGCCATTAAATTAGATAGTAAGATGACGGAAAGCAAAGTGTACATAAAGGTCGATCCGCCAGCAAGATCAGTTGCCCAGTTACCAGGGTCCATGTAGCCGACTGCAACTAAATAACCAGGACCGACAAATGCTAAAAATTTACGAAATCCTGAACCTTTTTTAGGTACTGGCATGGTGCGATAAACCTCGCGCAAAGATGGATTTACTCTTTCTCTTCTCCAGCCAGATGAAGATGGTACTTTTTCTTTCACTGTTATTGACTCCATTTTTTATTCCCTCCCCTTGTCTACCATTTCTTTGTCTATAACAATTTTATTTGACAGAACTAAAAAAGTTGCCCTTGGCTAAATTATAATCCAAACCATTCATTTTGTGTAGAGGAAAAATCAATTGTAGTAAAAAATTATTCTAAATCAAAGGAATTTGTTCATTATTTTTAGTAAGATATAGGCTAGTTGGGAGGGAAGGATGATTTGAGGGTTCGCTTTTATACTTTGGCATTCTTGGGAAGTTTATCATGCAGCACTTTGCTCAGTTTTATGATCTTTCAATCGCTTACCGATACACGTGCACATCTCACACTCATCGGTACTACTCCTTTCTTTCTTGTAGTCTTGTTTGTCATAACGAAACGAACTTTTCCAAATGGTTATTACTTACTTGGTTCTATCTATTTAACTTGGATGAGTACACTACTGTTGTTCCGTTCCAAAACCTTTTCTGTTTCAGGGTGGAATTTTATCCCTTTTGTACATACGGTAGAACTTCTGCAAAATTTATCTTTAAAAAATAGGATTTGGTATGTGGGAGGAAATACATTATTGTTCATACCTATGGGGATATTCTTTGTCTATCTTACGAAGTCAGTACCCCGTTCTTCCTTATACGGTTTGATACTCATGTCTATCATTGAAATCATCCAAGGTATGACGGGACTTGGGGTCTTTGATGTCGATGACCTGATGATGAATACTTTTGGTATCCTCGTAGGAGGATGGATTGGAATAGGGCTGTCAGGAATAGGGAAAAATCAAAAAGCGCGCACTATTGACTGTTAAGGTATGGTTAAATTTTTATTTATTTTTAACCTATGGAGTTATCTTTCTATTACATTAGATTGGTAAGGTAAATAAATCCATGTATTCATATATCAGGAGGAATTAACTTGCTATTTAATCGTTCAAAAGATCGTTTCTTTTATCAAACATTAACAGATGCAACTTTAAACATAGTTGAAGCTGTTAAATTATTTCGCGAAGATGTGGAAACGCTTCAAGAGAAAGAAAAATATGCAGAAATTATAAAAGACTTAGAGTCCAAAGGAGATGAATACACTCACCTCATACTGAAAGAATTGGATCAAACTTTTGTACCTCCACTCGACCGTGAAGATATCATGGCTTTAGCTGGACACCTTGATGATGTCCTTGATGAAGTAGAAGCATGTACCGCAAGATTTGTTTACTATAAGATAGATCAAACCACTCCTTACCTCATTCAATTTGCAGATAACCTCGTCAAATGTGCCAATTTGTCGCATAAAGCATTTGTCGCTTTAGAAAAAAAGGACTTCCAAACCATTCGTAAGATTTCTATTGACATAAATGAATTAGAAAATGAAGGCGATCGCCTCATGAGAGAAAGTGTACATACGTTATTCGAAGAACCAGTAGATCTCTTAAACCTTATAAAAATGAAAGAGATATATGAAAGACTGGAAGATGTCAGTGATACATTTGAAGATTTGATGGATGTGATGGAAAGAGTGGTCATGAAGTATGCCTGAGCTTACTTTATTAGTCATCGTTGTCATCCTCTTAGCGCTAGCCTTCGACTTTACAAATGGATGGCATGACACCGCAAATGCAATCGCTACCGTTGTAGGAACAAGGACGCTCTCCCCAGCAAAAGCGATTATGATGGCAGCCGTGTTAAATTTAGTAGGAGCCCTCTTTTTTACCGAAGTAGCTAAAGCGATCGGAAAAGATATCGTCGATCCTAAAAATATCTCCCTAGTAGTGCTTATAGCAGCACTCCTTTCTGTGATTGTTTGGAATGTTGTCACCGTACTGATGGGACTGCCTACTAGTTCTTCTCATGCTCTTATCGGCAGTCTCATCGGTGCTGCTGTTGCCTTCAAAGGGCTTGGTATTCTTAAGATTCATGGAATTCTTATCATTCTTCTTGGTTTGGTTGTCTCTCCTATACTAGGTGCATTGATCAGTTTTATTATCATTAAGATCATTCGCGGTATCTTTCGCAATAAACAACCATCCAAAGTTAAGCGTACCTTTCGTCCTTTGCAGTTGATTTCTGCTGCGTTTATGGCTTTCAGCCACGGCGCATCTGATGCCCAAAAAGCGATGGGTATCATCGGAATGGCACTTGTTGCTGGAAATTACCATAAAGAATTCAGTGTACCTTTTTGGGTGATGATCTCTTGCGGTCTTGCCATGGCACTAGGAACTGCAATTGGAGGAGCAAAAGTCATACAAACTGTAGGTTCTAGGCTTAGTCGATTGGAAACACCACAAGGATTTGCTGCGGAGACCGGGGCAGCGATATTACTCACTACCATTGCCAAAATCGGTGTACCCGTCAGCACCACCCATACGATCACAGGCGCAATTATCGGAGTAGGAATAGCAGATCGTATTCGAAGTGTTCGCTGGAGTATTGCCACTAAAATCGTGTATGCTTGGATTCTTACCCTGCCGATAACTGCAATTATTGCTTTTCTTTTGTTTCATTTGCTTACCCTTTTCGGATTGTAATCTTCTACACGTAAAAAGAACTTGTCCAATCGGACAAGTTCTTTTTACTATACACCTTAAACAATAGGTGTATGTTTTCTTGGCTTGTTTTCTCTTCTCTCTAACTCATATGCCATTGCTCTGTCATAAGACTGATCCAACAACTGCTGAATCTTTTTTTCATCTGGTATAATCTCGAGTTCTGGTGTTTTATTGACAAAGATCGCATCTTTTTTGGGAACCAATTTCATATAAGCATGATGAGGCAAAATCCATTCATAATCTTTTGGTGTTACTTGTCCAGCTCGATCTTTCATCCCCCTTGCGATCACTTCTGCATCAGTGGGAGAAACTTGGAACGAAACGACATTGCCAACTTGACGAAATAAACTATCTAAAACTTGGGGACTTAAATAATCCTTTACACCTGATGCAGTCAATACTAACGGGGTTCGATTATGCGTAAAATCTTTTAGAAATCCGTATAGATTGGGCATTACATCATTAATATAGTAGGAACCTTCGTCTAGAATGATCGGATGAAGCGGTAAATATTGACCTCTCATCCGTTTCATTTCTCTAGGATAAGAAAATATTTCAAAGAACATAAAGACTTTCGATACGATTAATTTTTTCTGATCATAGGTAAGGCCTGCTAGATCTAAAATTTGAATATGTCCTTCGTTAATCGCTTTCAGCCATCTGAAACCATCTGTCCGTTGGTTTAAAATTCGCCCCATCGGACCTGAATTCCATAACCGCAAACGAGTCAGAGAAGGACTTCGAATCAACTCTTTTGGCCAATTGACGACTCCTGTTTCCGCATGAATATATTTTCTCAATTGTTCCCGCAATGATCGATTTCGATCGCTATCTTCCGGAACCCCATCGTATATCGCCTTAGCGTATTCTGGATCTTCGAATACACGCTGCATATTCCAATAAGATCCCTGATCCAATAAATCCAGAGCTGAGGCAGTCATCATAAAGCTATCTGGTACATGAGGACCCCAAAATTCTGCATCCAAGCGGCGTAAAATCTCTCCGACATAGCCATACTCTGCTTGAGGAAAATCAATATCAAAAGGATTAAAGGGAAACTTCCAATCTCGAAAGCGGGCAGTGGTCACATATGGATGTAACTTCTCTGGAAGTCTCGTTAATAAACGATCAGCTAACGTACCGTCCATATCCAGCACGGTGCACCCATATCGATTCTCATCTGTTCGCTTTTCTAAAAAATCCAGCAACCAATGAAGCAAAAATGTCGTTTTTCCCATTCCATCCCGACCAAAAATAACCATATTTTCAGCGAGATGATCAATCGGGAGGTGGATCTTATTTTCGATGGGACCGCGAGCATTTATACCTAAATATACCGTCTCGGGTTTTCCTGCATTTTTTTGTATTTCTTTTGGAGCTAAGGGAAGTTGCATATTTTGATTATGAATAAAGGCTGTCCGTGGCATCGCCGGAACCCTGGCCAATCCAGCTAATTCCTGATCACCCAGTACAACCACATTTTTTTTCAACCGAAATGGAAAAATGCGATTGGAGAATTCAAAGCGAAATAATGGTTTAATCGTCTGCCACCATTCCCGTACATGGAAACGATTAAAATGGGAATGTTCCATCCAACTAAAAGCTTTGCTGCATTGATCTGCAAGTTGGTCAGCATCTTCTCTCGTTTGATCAAATGCTAAAATTCGGATAACCACTTCGGCTTTCATCCGACTCTTCTTTGCTTGCAATGCTTGCAGATACAACTGATTTTCCCCGCTAGGTGCACGTTTATCTCTTTTTATATCCCGGATGGCTCGAGAGAATGCACCCTCTACTTGACGATCATACATAGGACGAATGAGAAATTGACAGATCACAGACTGATTTTCTTTTAGCTGACTGATCAATTCCAATAAATTCGCATGTGTTTCTAGATCATCAGGATAGGCAACATTTAAGGGCAGGGAATAATCATATTGCAACATCAGACGAGCTCCTGAATGGGGACGAGTATAATCAATTGCTGGTGGCTTTTCTGATGGATTTACTTGAATATCTGGATACGCTGATTGCAGGGAATCAACCATTCTATCTCCATAAAGTTTGTTTGACGCCCAACAACCATATTGTGTAATTCCAGCATGACCATGAATTTCCCAAGCAACCCAAGGTTCCTGGATCAGAAAAGGTAAACGTTCATACCAACGTCGTTTCATAAATCGAATCATTTGATTCCATACTTGCGCCATTGGTTTGTACTTTGGTTTATCGCCAGCTTGAATGGTTAACTTGTAGTATACTCCTTTCGGAATCGCAAAAGGCATAAGATGAAATCGTTTCATTCCGGTACCTCCACATGTATTTCATGGTTAAAAGGGTTTGATTGAATTTGCACCTAAAGAGTTGCCATATAGTATCTGTATATATTCATCGATTCCATCTAACCCCACGGCCTTTTGATTCACTTTTTCTGCCGGCTCACTTTCAGGCTTCCAAGGAGCCATTTCCCACTCTTGCTCCCTTTTATTGATTTCGCCTAAGTAAGCCATCTCGAGCTCATCTATTTCCGCTTGGGTAGAAACAGGAGCTTCAGGTAGATATCCTCGATTTGTAAACGCATAAGTTCGTTGACCTGCATTATTGATTGCCATCTGTAAATAACCATAGAAGGGGTCAAGCGTCTGGAAATCAAGGGAATCCAAACCTAAAGTATGCATATGTTCATAAATAAAATCTGCATCTGCTGCGTTAGCTACCCGATAACTAAGTATCGTCTCTACATTTCGGAAGATAGATTCTGTTACTGATTGATTGATATAATTTGTAATCCCCGGCAACCCCATCCAAAGCGGCATCCGATACTTTTTCGCCTCATGCAGAAAGTACTCTAAATCCCCAAATGCTTGATTTAAGTAAATACTGGCATCATCGAGCACAAAAGGATGCAATGGAATATACTCTCCATTTGTTCGTTGTTTTTCCCGGAGAAGCATGGCACAATGGAACATCGTAATGACGGATACACCCATTCTTGGACGGTCCCCCGAATTCAACCCAGAAAGATCAAAAATTTGAAAGTGTCCTTCATTTAGTGCCTCTGTCCATCGAATTCCATTGGAGTAATGATTGAGTGTATTACTCATTCCAGACATATTGATTTCTCTTAAACGAGTAATCATCGAATTATTGAAAAATTCCTCTTTCCAGTTACTCTCTTCTGGATTTTGCAAATAGCGCTGCAAAAATTTTGCCATAGATGCTTCTATGGGATGTGCTGGATTGAGTTCGCGGATCACTTTTTGACAAAAATCATTATCTTCAATTAATAATTGCAAATTGAACAACGTCGCTCGATTCAGTTTCAACAAGGCCTGTGCACCATATAATAAATGATCGGAAACAAATGGCGTCCAATAATCTTTTCCAAGCCGCCGGAAAATCTCCAAAACAATCCTAGCTTTTTCATAATCTGTTTTTGCATAATCGATATCAAAATAGTTAAACGGATACTGTCCTCTTTTAAAGCGAATGACCTTCACTAAGTGATGCAATGATTTAGGAATTCTCGCTAACAACTGATTAGCTAACTTGCCTTGTATATCCATCACCGTGAAACCTAGCCGATTTTCATCTGTTCTCTCCTTTATATAATCAACCAGCACATTGAGCAAAGTAGTGGTTTTTCCTGTGCCAGCTTCGCCAAAAACCGCAAAATGACTCTCTAAATTTCGGATAGATAACCGATTGGAACGAATATTTAAGTTTTTTTCCATCGTTCCAATCTTAATACCTTTGTCTTGATTTTGTTGGTTTCTTACATCTAGTGGTTCTGCTATTCGCTTACCACCTAACCAAGTCATTTTCGATGACGGTGTATAACTGGGCGGATGAATTAACTTAGCAAGCTCACTTGACCCCATGATCAAAGCATTTTGTTTTTTTCGAAAGGGAAACAATTTATGTTCAAATTCATATCGAAATAGCGGCCGGATCATTCTCCACCATTCTCGCCAGTTTAAATAATTGCTTTCAGCAGAATCCGATACGGATAAGATTTGGGCACAAGGCTCTAAAATTTGCTTGCTTTCCTCAAGTGTCTCTGCAAAACTGAGTAAACGAATAACTACTTCTGCTTTTGGCTGTTGCTGCTTCTGAAATATCGCTGCATGGAGGCGGTTTTTTTCGTCTGTATCTCCTCCTCCTCGTTCTAGGGAGTGCAATGATTTGGTAAAAGAACGAGTGACTTGGTAATCATATACAGGTCTCACGAGAAATTGACAAACAATGCGTTGTTTCTCTTTTAATTTACTTAAATATTCATGTAATGCTTGTTCGAGCGAAGCGTCCCACCCAGCAGGCAAGCAAAAATTCTTTTCAAATTGCATTTTGTACCCGTAGTGTGCTTGTTTAAAATTTAAAGGCTCTGGAGCTTCGGATTGCGTAACTTCTAGCGTTGGATCGATGACAGCAAGCCGCTGAGCAATTTCATAACCATGTGTGGCATCAGGAGCCCAATAGTAATAATTTAACTCTGATCCATTTGCATGTAATTCCCAAGAAATCCAAGGTTCTTTGAAACGAAACGGAAAGCGTCGAAACCATTTTTTTAAAGTGAGATATTCAATCACTCCATCCCAAGCTAATTTTTGTTGGGAAGATGGCTGACTTGGGCTTGGCGTTCGTTTCAGTTGGTAGTATTTTCCCTTAGGACGCAATTGTGGAAACAAATAAAACCTGTTCACCGTCATCCTCCTTTTCCTGTAAATTATTTATACTCATTTATTCATTTTTCACGTTCAAAAGTTAATATATCTTAAAATTATCATTGATTTGTTACTAGATCAATTGCAACCTATTGACAAAAGGTATAAAGTAACATATTTAGATTATAAACGAAAAATCAACTGTTAAATGAGACAAAGAAGGGCAGCTATCCATTAGATAACCACCCTAAACTACCTACTCGCTTTCTTCATCCTCTTCTTGGGGAGCCTTTGGAGTAGAATTCCAATTTGTCAGCATTTTTTCGACATCAATTCCGGATACTTGCTTTACCATTTCCGGAGTTTGAGCCATTAACTGAGTAACATAATTGCTAACTTTTGTAGCTCCTTCGCCACCACCAGAATCAATTACTGTCAGCTTATCAATATTTTGAAGGGGGCTAGCGATTTGTTTTGCTAGTTCTGGAATCATTTTTACAATCAAGTCCAAGACAGCTGCCTGCCCATACCTGTTAAAGGCTTCTGCAAGTTTCTGTTTGGCCTCTGCTTCGGCTAACCCTTTTGCCCGAATGACTTCGGCTTCTGCTGTACCTTCCATCTTTTCTACTTCTGCTTTAGCAAAACCTTTTGCTTTTTCCGCTTCTGCCAGAGCATGCCCTTTTGCTTTTATCGCAGCAGCCTCTGCTTTTGCTTGTGCTTCTTGTTGGAAACCATTTGCTATCGCTTCTTGCTCTTTCGCATAACGATCTGCGTCCGCTTTTTTGCGTACTTCTGCATCATATTGCTTTTCTCGACGCGAAATCTCTTTCTCTTCTAACTCAATTTGTTTTTGCTTCCGGACTAATTCAATCTTCATTTCTTCTTCGACAACTTGCTGTTTATTTTTGTTTCCTTGGAGGGAATATGCTTGGTCCGCTTCTGCTTTTTTCTTATCTTGTTCAATCTTAAATGCAGCTATTTTTAATTCCTTATCTTTTTTGAATTCTTCGATATTGGTCTCCGTTATCAAAGTAGCTTTTGTTCCCTCTTCTCTTGCTTTTGCAGTTTGAATTTCTGTATCACGGATCGCATTTGCTTCCGCAATATCTGCATCTCGTTTAACTACGGCAATCCGAGGACGTCCAAGGGCATCCAAATACCCATTTTTGTCTTTTACGTCTTTGATGGTAAAAGAAACAATACTCAGACCCATTTTTTTCAAATCACGCGCAGCCACTGTTTGCACCTGTTGAGCAAATTTCTCACGATTTTTGTACACTTCTTCTACTGTCATCGTTCCTAAAATTGCACGAAGGTGACCTTCTAATACTTCACGGGCTTCATCATTTAATATTTCATTTGATTTTCCCATAAATTGTTCGGCAGCAGTTGCCACATCTTCCAAAGAACTACCAATTTTGATGATTGCCACACCATTTACCATAATGGGAACACCTTGTTCCGTATAGACTTCTGGTGTGTGAACCGTCAATTTATGAGACAGCAAACTTAATTTTTCTGCTCGCTGGAAAATCGGAACAACAAAAGCTCCGCCACCGCGAATAATCTTTAGCTTCCGACCAGAGTCATCTGCAAGTACATTTTTCTTTCCTAAGATGTTACCAGTTACAATCATTGCTTCATCAGCACCAACTGTTTTGTATCTAGCCCAAAAGGCAATGGAAAAAATAATAATAACTCCAACAACGATTCCCGCAGTTTGTAAAATTAACAAATAGATTCATCCTTCCACATTCTCTACATAAATAATCGAATCTTTCACTTCTCGTACAATCACTTTGGCACCTTCGGGAATCAGATTACCATCCATACTTGCTGCGATATGATTTGTATTGCCACCTGCCATGGTAATCAGCACTTCGCCAAATCCATCATCGGGTATCCCAATCCAGACTTCACCTTGTTTCCCTATTAAATCTTGTACACTAAATCCTGTAGAGCTTTCTGTTCGTTCAGCTGGACGGATTACCAAATAATAATAAAATGCAACTCCACACAGAGCACAACTAGCGGAGTAAAGGAGTATTTGCTCTAAATTTAGAAATGTCCAATTAGTAAGAATAAATCCTGCACCACCAAAGATGGTTATCCCTACAAATAAGGATATGGGCTGTAAAAATGGGATGTGGATATGAAATACATCACCAAAAAAATCCCCCACAAAGAAACTGAATAAGCAAAAAACAATCCCAATTAAAAAACATACTCCAAATAAAATATCAATATTTTTCTCATTCCTCTCTCTGTCTTTATTATATAGAAAAACAAAATATTTTTCTTCGTACTTCCATACAATGTTAACTGTTTGTAAATTTCTTAATAATAGTTAATTGTCATTGATTTGCATAATAATATAAAAACATTTACCATTAGTTTAAAAGATTTTTCTTCGTTCAGCGAAATATCACCTCTACTTATGTAAATCTTTCAAATCAATGCCTCATCTTTTTATCCTCTTCTGGACACAATAACAGCATGATGAAAATCGGGAAATCATTTTATTTTATAACTGACAGAAACTTTTACGAGAGTAAAGGATGGGTTGAAAACGAATGATCACATTTGAAAATGTTTACAAGCAATATCATAATGGCCATACTGTGTTGAAAAATTTAAATTTACATTGCAAAGAAGGAGAAATAACTGTATTCATTGGTCCAAGTGGGTGTGGAAAGACCACCACTATGAAGCTGATCAATCGCTTGATTGATCCAACAAAAGGACGAATACTCGTCAATGATGCAGATATCTCTACCATCAGTCCCGTTAAATTGCGGAGAAGCATTGGATATGTAATTCAACATGTTGGATTGTTCCCTCACATGACAATCGCAGACAATGTAGCAGTAGTTCCTCGTCTTTTAGAATGGGATGAAGAGCGCACTCAAAAACGAGTAGATGAACTTTTAGAGATGGTTAAACTTGCACCAAATACATTTCGAAGTCGCTACCCTTCGGAGCTAAGCGGTGGACAGCAGCAACGTATAGGGGTTATCCGTGCTTTTGCTGCCGAACAATCCATTATTTTAATGGATGAACCTTTTAGTGCACTTGATCCAATCAGTCGAGAACAATTACAGGATGAATTGATACACCTGCAAAAAGATATCAAGAAAACCATTATTTTTGTTACACATGACATGGATGAAGCGCTTCGAATTGCGGATAAAATCGTTCTAATGCGGAGCGGAAAAATTTTGCAAGAAGGAACACCAGAAGAAATATTGCGCCGTCCAGCCAATGAATTTGTGAAAAACTTTATCGGCAAAAAAAGACTGGCACAATTTGAGGCAATTCCTGAATCGGAAGAAGTCATGACTCGTAAACCTGTTACCATCCTTCCCTCTAAAGGGCTTGCAGAGTCTATCAAAATCATGGAACGCAAACAAGTGGATTCTTTAATCGTCGTAGATGCTAATGATCGGCTTCAAGGTTACATCACGATTTATGATGTTATTCAACAATTTCGAGATGAAAGCAAACGTGTAGGGGATATTATGCACACTTTTGAACATGTCATTTCTCCTGACACACTGCTCAACCAGACGATCGATCTGATGGATGAACACAAACTGCCTTATGTACCAGTCGTCAAAAAGGATCAAACCTTAATTGGATTGGTCACGAGAGGTTCCATCGTCGGTCATCTATCCGATATTTATTCTACGAATGGAAATGAAGGGTCTTAAATGGAATATATAAAAATATTTGCTACTCGTGGAAGTGATTTGTGGAACGCTATGATCCAGCATCTCATTATCTCTGGAACTGCTTTATTGCTTGGAATTATCGTTGCTGTACCTCTTGGAATTTACTTAGTGAAAACAAAACACACATGGCTAAGATCTATCGCCTTTTCCATCACAAACGTTTTTCAAACGATACCAAGCTTAGCGTTATTAGCAATATTGATTCCCCTCATAGGAATCGGAAAGTTTCCAGCTATCGTTGCACTTTTCTTGTACTCTTTGCTTCCTATTTTACGTAATACCTACTCAGGGTTTGAATCCATCGATGAGAGTATCATCGAAGCTGCAAGAGGAATGGGTTACGATGGAAAGCAACGATTATTCCGGATCGAACTGCCACTAGCTATTCCCTACCTGATGTCGGGAATTCGCTTAACCACCATCTATATTATCAGTTGGGCAACTTTAGCCACATTGATCGGTGCAGGTGGACTTGGTGAATTAATTTATGGAGGTTTGAGTGTTTATGATAAACCTCTCATCTTTGCTTCCTCTATTACTACCATGATTTTAGCAATTGTAATCGACTTTCTCCTTGGAGTCTTGGAGAAGTTTCTAACCAAACAAACTACAAGCCGGGAACAATCCGCATAGGTTCTCAGCAGAACAGGAGGTAGTCCAACAGGATTCTGTTGTATACATATGAAACTACAAAAAGCATTACTTCCTATTGCACTATCATTCATGATCTTGCTAGCTGGATGCTCTTCAAAAGACACCATCACCGTAGGAACACAAACCTTTACCGAGACAAAAATATTAGGATATATGTACAAATACTTAATTGAACAAAATTCCAATGTAAATGTCGATGTAAAGACGGACCTTTCTTCCAGCCCTTTTATCGTCAATGCTCTGCGAGAAAATGAAATTCAATTAGGCACCCTCTATACAGGTGAGATCTTTAATAATTGGTTTCCTATCCAGCAGACAAAAGATAAACAAAAAGTACTGTCCCAAGCTCAACGCGGATTTTCCAAATATTATCATTTTAAATGGTTCAATCCCCTCGGATTTGAAAACACATACGCTTTTACCGTAACGAAAGAAGTAGCAGACAAATATCACTTGAAAAAGATTTCTGATCTTAAAAAAGTATCCAAAAATATGCGTCTTGGTGTAGACACTTCTTGGATGGAACGGGACAATGACGGATACAAACCATTTGTCAAAACATACGGTTTATCTTTTAAAAATGTGTTTCCAATGGAAATTAACTTAGTTTACAAAGCAGTTGCAAGTAAGCAAATGGATATCGTCTTGGCCTATTCCTCTGATGCGCGGATTAAACAATATCATCTTGTGACTTTAGAGGACGATCGACACTTTTTTCCACCTTATGATGCATCCACCGTCGTCTCAGAGGACACGTTGAAAAAATATCCAAACGTAGACAAAGCTCTTCAAAAATTAAGTGGGAAAATAAATATCGATACGATTCGTACCTTAAATGCAAAAGTAGACATTGATATGCAAGAACCGGAACAAGTGGCAAAAGATTTTTTGCAGCTACAAGGACTTCTCAAGAAGTGAGGTGAGAAAAATGGACACAGTAATCCGCTATTTTCAATACAACTGGGACAACTTGCTCGTGCTTATTGGTCAACATATCGTCATGGTGGCATGTGGTTTGCTGTTAGCATTGATCGTCGGCATACCACTTGGGATTTTGTCTGCTAGAAATGAAAGAGTGGGAAAATATATTTTAGCCGTTGCAAACTTAATCCAAGTATTTCCCAGCCTTGCACTACTGGCCATGTTAATGGTTATATTCGGGATCGGATTTTATTCGGTAGTGATTGCACTATTCTTGTACTCTCTTTTGCCGATCATTCGCAATACATATGTTGGGCTTAAGGAAGTAGATCAAAGTATTTTAGAGGCAGGTAAAGGTGTAGGAATGACCAAGTTTCAAATTTTGCGCAAGGTACAAATTCCACTTTCTCTCTCCTTTATTTTTTCCGGCATCCGGCTTGCAGCCGTTATCGCCATTGGAGTAGCTACCCTTGCTCCATTCATCGGCGGAGAAGGATTAGGAAAAGAAATTTATTCCGGGATAAACTTGCGTGACCCGGTTAAAATTTACAGCAGTGCGATCATCACGGCAATCCTAGCGATACTAGCAGATTATTTGCTGGGAAAAGCAGAAAAGAAAACGCGAGTAGAATAGAAAAGCACAGTTAGCTAAGAGGAATTTAAATGGTAATCAAAGAGCCACTATCAAATATAAGATAGAGGCTCTTTTTACTGTATATGGAATTCCTCTGGACATTATCCTTCAAAGAGTCGCATGAAGATCGTAAAAAATTGGAGTTTGTGCGGCTCGTTCGAGCTGAGCCACACAAACCATGTACCGCACCAATCAAGGATGGAGCGACTGACTACTGCTGCTGGGAGTCCAGCTTCTTGATTCCATCATCCAGTCCATCCCCGGATACGGGTGTCTGCCCCATGTCACCCATTCGGGCCTGGGAAGTCTGGGAAGTGTCCTGTTCATCGCTCTCATTCGACGGGGTGGTCACATTGCCTCCTCGAGACATGTTGGGTAGAAGCATCGATTAATGCTCCATTATTAATTTTAATAAAAATAACTTATAAGTCAATGTGATCACATTCTTAATGATCACACTATAAAAGAGGAGGCTATCTCCTAACCTCCTTGTTACATTCAATATTAAAACGATATCTATCCCAAACCAAATGTAGTACAAAACATTATTCTACTATTCCTTTAACCCTATTTGTGACTGTACCAAGATTTGATCAAAATTGTCTTCTTCCTTGTTAGAAGAAAAAATCGTTCCAAGATATGCTGCCAAAAAACCTAGCGGTATGGAGATAATTCCCGGATTGGTTAAGTTGATCAGCGGATCTCCTACCAATATCGCCTTTCCTACTTCTGGACTCCATACATTTGGACTGATCGCCACCAAAATGATAGAACTGCACAAACCAACTAACATGCTTGCTATAGCGCCAGTCGTATTAAAGCGGCGCCAGAACATCGTAAACAGAATAACGGGTAAGTTCGCACTAGCGGCAACGGCAAATGCTAACCCAACTAAGAAAGCTACATTTAGTTTTTGCGCAAATAACGCTAATAGGATTGAAATTACCGATACCCCGACAGATGCCCATTTTGCTGCTTTCATCTGTTCCTTTTCACTCACATCACCTTTTCGAATGATATGGCTGTAAAAATCATGAGCAAAAGACGAAGCAGCTGACAATACTAAACCTGCAACTACTGCTAAAATGGTGGCAAAAGCAACGGCAGAAATAAAGGCAAATAAAAAGTCTCCACCCAACGCTTTTGCCAGTAATGGAGCTGCCATATTCCCTGCCTTATTAGCTTTTTCAATGACATTTGTACCCACAAAAGCAGCTGCACCGAATCCCAAAAAGATAGTCATAATATAAAAAATTCCGATAATCCAAGTGGCATTTACCACTGATTTACGAGCAGTAGGTGCATCTTTCACGGTAAAAAATCGAATTAAAATATGAGGCAATCCTGCTGTTCCGAGGACAAGTCCCAAGTTAAGCGAAATATTATCCAAGCCATCTTTAAATTTGTTACCGGGGTTTAAAAAAGCATCTCCCAATGGAGTAGCTTCTTTCATATGCTGGAACATGTTCGTGATACTAAAATCAAACTTTGCAAAAACCATAATAGAAATAATCAATGTACCGACTAATAACAGCACAGCTTTAATAATTTGAACCCAACTGGTTGCCATCATACCGCCAAAAACAACATAAACCGTCATTAAGACTCCGACAATTAATACTGCTGTAGCATAGTCCAGATTTAATAATAATTTAATTAATGCACCAGCTCCGACTAACTGAGCGATCATATAAAAGATAGAAATTGCAATCGAATTCAAAGCGACAACACCGCGAATATTTTTATTTTTAAATCTGGATGCAATGACATCTGCCATTGTATATTTTCCAAGGTTGCGCAGTGGTTCTGCGACCAGATAGAGCACGACAAGATATGCTACCAAAAAGCCAATGCTATAAAAAAATCCATCAAATCCAGTAAGCGCAATCATTCCAGCTATCCCTAAAAAAGATGCTGCTGACATATAATCTCCTGCAATCGCCAATCCATTTTGCCAACTTGATAAACCGCCACCAGCAGTATAAAATTCATTGGTCGTATTCGTTTTTTTGGCTGCGAAAAAAGTGATGACAAGTGTAATAGCGACAATCAGTAAAAATAGCCAAAACGCAGTATAATTCACTTATTTTCGCCTCCAACTTTTTTAATCTTTTCCACCATAGAATCAAATGATTTGGCCTTTTTTGAATATAAGATACATAATCCCCATGTCATAATAAATTGAGCCAGCGCAAATATCCAAGCCCAAGAAATAGGACCTATAGCAGAACGATTTAAAACAGTACTGTAAGATGTAAGGATCGGAAGGGCAAAATAAAATACAAAAAAGAAAATGGTAGTAGGGATGATAAATCTCTTCTTCTTGCTCATCAATTCTTGAAAGAGCGGAGATTGGACAATCTTTTTGTAATCGCTTTCAACACTATTTTTCAACAAACATCAGCCTCCTTTTTAATAGAGTATCTAATAATGAATATGATGTCTATCTTTAATTTATTATTATGATTATTAACTCTGTTAAGTATTTTCAAATGAGTTTCAATGCTTTCCGAATTCAAAAACACTAGGAAAAACAGCAGTCATTACCATACTGCTGTCTTTCATTAATTTATAAAAGCATTATTCTTAAACAGAATTAAATTAGAATGATACTATGTGTTGTGAACCGACTGAGCAGGTTGCAGGATCAAGTGACTTGGATAACTGATTTCCACCCCATTGCGCTGAAAAGCCAAAATTACTTCTATCCGCATCTGCCGCTCCACTTTGATATATTCATCAGGTACACATAAGGCAGTGACCGTAACATGAACACCAGATTGATCTATGTTCGTAATCCCCGTTACTTCTGGCTTTTCTAAAATCCACAAAGCATATTTTTCATAGATATCATCACAAACATCAGATAAAATTTTCTCCATTCTTATCATATTTATCTCAAATGGCACAGTTACAGTAACAATTGCCCTCATTTTCTCACGATTATAATTCGTAACTTGCATGATTTCTCCGTTCGGTAAATAATGAAGCCTTTGATTGTATTCACGAATCTTGATGATACGAAGTCCGACTTCTTCCACTGTACCGATAATATCATTATTTATTTGAACTACATCTCCAACTTCTAATTGACCTTCAAAAATAAGAAAAAGCCCTGATATTATATCCCGTACTAAATTTTGGGCACCGATACCGATGGCTAAACCGAAAATTCCCGCACTAGCGAAAACAGGAACCGGATTAAATCCCATATTTATTAAAATGGTAATAAAAGAGATGAAATAGATCACATACCTGCTTATTGATTTCATCAATTTATGAAAGGTATTTGCTTGGCTTCCTTTTACTCTACTATGTTGAAACAACCAATCCATCAATCGATCCGTAAACCTTGCAGCTATAACAGTAAGCAAAATGATAAAAATTGTCTTCACTATCGGAATAAGAAGAAAGGACACAGGATCATTTATCATACTGCTCCAGATTGATTTTGTTTGGTTTATCAAAGACTCTGTATGTATTTCTAACTTTGTTTGCTTTTCAAACACGGAAAAATAGACCTCCGATTTTATGGAATAAAACTAACATCATTATATAGAATTCCCAAAGAAACGAACAGACTAACAAATACTTTTTTAATAAAATAGGAGAAATCCACTATGATGCGGCATCCTGGAAAATGGGAAAAAAGAGAAAATAAAGCATCGATCGGATTCTAGTCAAAATTACAAAAGTAGCGGAATGATCATTTTTAGAATACTGCAAACACAAATTTAAAATTATCGTTAAAAACACATTCATTGATCCCATTCACCCAACTTGTTATGATAAAAACAGTTCACCCAAAAGTACAAGTAAAGAGAAGGATAAATATGTATATTGATTTATTAGTATTATATCAAATCGAACTTTCACCTAAGTATGGCTATGAAATCAAAAAAAACATCCAGCATCAACTTGGCGATTTAGTGGATGTTAATCATAATTTGTTATACCCTGCTTTACGTCGTTTTGAAGAAAAAGGAGCAATCTTAAAAAAAACCGATGAACAGACTGGAAAACCCAATCGACATGTCTATTATATAACAGACATAGGCAGAGTATTGCTCTGTCAGATCATCAAAGACTTCCACCCTAAAAATGCCAAGAATGACATTGAGTTCTTAATAAGAGTTGCTTTATTTGATCATATTGAAAAAGCGGATCGCTTTCATATTTTAAACATGAGAAAATCATACCTAACAAACCTATTAGCCAAAAGATTCCCTGCTGATTATCCAATAGAAAATAGCATTTTTACACATGAAGTAATCCAGTTTTCTACAATAAGAATACAACAAGAAATAAAATGGATTGATCATTTACTATCAAAAATATAAGCTATCATGAACGCTTAAAACAGAGGGTATACTATGTTATTCCCTCTGTTTGTTCTTTTTTTATTTCCTCTTTAAAAATATCCTCTTCCAACTACAATCGGTTTCCCACATATTAAACCTTATGTAAGGAAAAACTGAATACTAACGTTAACCGTCTAAAACTCCTAGAACAAAGAGGTAGGACAATGTTCAATCGGAATGACCAGATCACCACTCCACAGGCTGCTGTCGTTATTATCTCCTATACTTTAGCTCTTGGCATTCTGCAATTGCCAAGAAGCCTTGCAGAAGCTACGGGAAATGCTGATGGTTGGATATCGATACTGATCTCAGAACTGATTCATATCTTATTTGGCATCATGATCGTAAAACTTTGTCAACGATTTCCACAAAAAACATTTTATCAGTTTAGTCAAGAGATTATTGGGAAGTGGCTTGGAAAACTACTTAGCATCTGTTTTATTGCGTATTTTTTATTATGGTGTGGGTTTGAGGTTCGTGGAATGTCCGAACTAATGAAACTTTACTTACTTCCTACAACACCTTCGATGGCAGTTGCCATACCCTTTATCTGTCTAGGAGTCTATGTAGTAGTTGGAGGGATCAACCCTATTGTACGTCTTCTTGAGGTTTTATTACCGCCCACGATCCTCGTTTTTGTCTTGGTTTTTCTTCTTAGTTTAAAAACCTTTGAAATTAATAACTTACGCCCTGTAATGGAATCTGGAATTATACCCGTAATGAAAGGATTGAAAGTTACTCTATTCCCTTTAACAGGAATGGAATCCATGCTTGTCCTTTTTGCCTTTATGAAAGAACCACAAAAAGCCATCAAAGTATCTATTATAGGTATTGTCGTACCTTTAGTTTTTTATGTGACAACCTTTCTTTTGACTATTGGAAGTCTCGGAATAGAAGGAGCCTCTATTAAAACATGGCCAGTTATTGAATTGTTTCGTCAGTTTGAATTTACTGGTATTTTATTTGAACGATTTGAAACCTTCATGCTTGCCATTTGGATTTTGAAAATCTTCACTTCCTTTGTCGCTTGTTATTATTTTGCAGTGATTGGTTTTAGTCAATTAACAAACATAGAGACGATTCGTATTATTTATGTTACTGCACCGATTATTTATCTTATTACTATGTCTCCAAGAAACATAAATGATTTATTTCATTTTGGCAATCTGCTTGGTTATACTGGTGCATGTTTCATCATGCTGGTTTCAACTGCATTGTTCTTAATCACAATTTGGAGGAAGAAAAGTTCTATGAATCATTAATGATAATCCATTATTTTTCCCGCAAAAAAAATCTTCTTCAACAACTTTCCCACTCCTTTACTCGTAAACACAAAATACCAAGCTGTTTTTGATATCTCACTTTGTACCCGTCCCCTCAAACACAATCATCTCCCATCACTTCTGTATCCCATCTTTTCATTTATGAGATTGCCCTCAATTTATTTGTTTTATTATCATGTACAAACTCTGCTTTTCTATCTCTACTTAGAGATTTGCAAAAAAGATAATCCAGTAACGACTTGTTGTTTTCTAGAACAATCTAGCACCAGTTTGTTTAAAACCTATTTCTATAGGAAATAAATGACAAAAATGAGGTTTGGGTAAGGAGAGACAAATGACTACATATGCAAAGGTTAAGCAGACATTGGTCTGTTTAGAAGGAGCGCAGTCGACTATGCAAATACTGGAACAAATCACGCAAAAGGAAGAAGCTGCGCAATCTCTACGTTTTAATGCACAAAAATTGGATGTTGTGATCACTCGATTAAAGAAACGTGTTCAAAAAATGGAATTCGAAGAACCAAATTACAAGGGATTTTAGCTAGGAAGGAGAAACGAAAGTGCCAGATTGGCTTCAGATTATTATTCGTTCTATCGTCTTTCTTTTGCTTGTCCTTGCTCTAACAAGAGTACTTGGGAGAAAAGTTGCCTCAAGGATGACCTACTTTGATATTGTGTTTGCGATGACAATAGGAGTTATTGCAGCTGCAATTTCCTTAAATCTTGTTCCTGTCGTGTTGGGTTCTATTGCTTTGCTTACTTGGGGTTTACTAGGAACTGGTCTCAGTTTTCTCTCCTTAAAAAGCAAATGGGTACGAGATTTCATTCACGGAAGAGAAGCAGTTGTCATGAAAGATGGAAAGATAATGGAAGATCAATTAATGAAACTCCGATATTCACCTGAAGATTTATTACAACAATTGAGAAGTAAGCAAATATTTAACGTATCAGATGTAGAATTTGCGGTTATGGAATCAGATGGAGAAATAAATGCCTTATTAAAATCAAATCGTCAACCTATAACCCCTAAAGATGTAGGTGTAGAAGTATCTCCTAGTACAGGGGTTCAAACCGTGATTTTAGATGGAACCATTATGGATGAACCTTTGACAGTCATGGGATTAAATCGAGGTTGGCTCCATACCGAATTAGATAAAATCGGAGTATCTGTTGACAATGTATTCATTGCTCAAATTGATACATTAGGTGACTTGTACCTTGATTTATTTGATGATGTAATTCAAATTCCACAAGCATCTACACGACAATTATTGTTAGCAACTTTAGAAAAAGCAAAAGCAGATTGTGAAAGCTTTTTGTTAGAAACGAATGATACAAAAGCAAAACAAATGTATCAGCAATGTGCAGAAGATTTAACCTTGATTATTTACGACCTTAAACCAATGTTGAAATAAATAAAAATGGAGGAAACAACATGTCAGATAAAAAGAAAAAGAAATTGACACCAGTACAACAAGAATACCAAGATTTTGCGACACAAAGAGAACCAAAACGACCAATCGTTAAAAACTGTGTTCGTGCATTTTTTTATGGAGGTGGAATATGCCTCCTTGGACAATTGATTTCAACCTTTTATATGCACTATTTGGGCTTTACGAAAGAAACAGCAGGAGACCCAACAGTAGCTACTCTCATCTTCCTCTCTGTATTATTAACAGCTTTAGGAGTTTATGATCATATCGCCCAAAAAGCAGGTGCTGGTACTGCTATTCCTGTAACAGGCTTTGCAAATGCAATGGCATCTGCGGCAATCGAGCACCGCTCAGAAGGATATGTACTCGGAGTTGGAGGAAACATGTTTAAATTAGCGGGTTCTGTCATTGTTTTTGGTGTATTTGCTGCATTTGTAATCGGAATCATAAAAGTGGTTATTTCGCAGTTTTTAGGAGGATTTTAAGTGTTACAAGGCAGAACTTGGGTATTTCCCAATACTCCTTATATTTCCGCTTCAGCAGCCGTTGGAGGACCTTTTGAAGCTCAGGGACCTCTAGCCGATGATTTTGATATTCTGCATGGTGACTTATGGCTTGGAGAAGATAGTTTTGAAAAAGCCGAAAAAAAACTATTGGAACAAGCTTGCGAAAAAGCAATTGATAAAGCTGGATATAAAAAAGATGACATGCAATTTTATTTAGCTGGAGACCTTATGAACCAAGTTATTTCCAGCAATTTTTCGGCTCGTACTTTAACGATACCCTATCTGGGACTGTTTGGGGCATGTTCTACTTCGATGGAAAGTCTTGCCTTAGGGTCACTATTAGTAGATGGTGGTTATGCAAAACGTGTATTAGTAGGAACATCTAGTCATAATGCTTCTGTCGAAAAGCAATTTCGCTATCCCACTGAATACGGTTCACAAAAACCACCTACTGCTCAATGGACAGTAACAGGTGCTGGAGCAGCAGTGGTCACTTCAGAAAAAACGGGCATAAAGGTAACTTCTGCTACAGTTGGACGCGTTGTCGATATGGGAATTCAAGATCCCTTTAACATGGGAGTCGCAATGGCACCGGCAGCTGTCGATACGATAGAAGCACACTTTCGGGATTTGAATGTAAATGCTTCCACTTACGATTTGATTTTAACAGGTGATCTAGGGAAGGTAGGACACCATATAGCTGCTGATTTATTAAAAAAACATGGCTTAAAAATCGCAGAAGATAGGTTTGGAGACTGTGGGTTATTAATTTATAGAAAAGATCAACCAGTGTTAGCCGGTGCAAGTGGTTGTGCTTGTGCAGCTTGTGTTGTATTTGGACATATTCTCAATCGTATGCGAAGAGGTGAACTTCGTAAGATTTTGGTAGTAGCAACAGGAGCTTTACTGTCTCCGATTAGTTATCAGCAAAAAGAAAGTATCCCTTGCATCGCACATGCAGTAGCCTTTGAAGCAGAAGGAGGCGAAAAAACAGAATGATTTTTTTATGGTCATTTGTTATTGGAGGACTGATCTGTGTTATTGGTCAGATTATGATGGATGGATTTAAACTAACGCCTGCACATACCACCAGTACTTTAGTAGTAGTCGGTGCCATTTTAGGCGGGTTGGGCTGGTACAAACCTCTGATTGATTTTGCAGGTGCAGGTGCCACCGTTCCCATTACAAGTTTTGGAAATGCATTGGTACATGGTGCACTAGCAGAGGCTTCAAAAGATGGTTTTGTTGGGGTTATAACAGGTATCTTTGAAGTGACAAGTGCTGGAATATCTTCAGCTATCGTATTTTCTTTCTTAGCTTCACTACTATTCAAATCAAAAGGATAAGATGGTGTATGGACTTGCTATATATTGTTAAGGTTATTGTCTTATTTACCATTGCAATAGCAGCAATCCGGTTAATGGGAAAAGCAACATTAAGCCAACTTGCTCCCCACGATTTAATGGCGATTGTAATTATTGCTGCATTAGCAACACAACCTATTATCGTCGATGATTTTTTAAGCACCGTACTCGCTATTGCTTTGATCGTTATTATACATGTGATATTTAGAAAGTTGACACTCTATCAGTGGACAAATCAATTCATTCTTGGAGAACCAACCATTCTGATCAAGCATGGAAAAATCGTGAAAGAGAATCTTCAGCGTTGCCAATTTTCTTTATCTGAACTGTTGTCTACTATTCGCTCAAAAGGATACTCAGATATACGCTCCATTCAATATGCCATTTTGGAACCTACTGGTGCAGTGAGTGTGTTTCCATGGGAAAAATACTACCCTGTTACACGTAACGATTTAAAGATAAAAGCAACTTATCATGGATTAGCGCTTTCTTTGGTTATAGACGGAAAAATACAGCATCATAATTTGTTATTAATCGAAAAAGATGTGGACTGGCTTAAACAAGAATTACAGAAAAAAGGATTTCTCGATATAAACCAAGTTACATATGCATCCATAATGGACTATGAATCAAGTATTTATGTGGACAGCGGAAAAGGTCACCGCTCCAAATCCAAAAATAATTACTCCAGATGAACAAATTCACTAACATTTCGTTCCAAATTCCGCTTGATATGCACGTCTTCCGCGTCTGTTGTAAAGAGCAACAAAAGACGCTACAGCCGTATATATCTTCGCTTAGGATTTTTTGTATCTATTTTTGCTCAAGTAGAGTAATTATATGAATAAAAGATAAAAGTCGCCTATCCTCTGAAAGACGACTTTTAGAAAATTATTGGTTATACTGTGGCTCTTCACTCATAATTTGTTGTTCACGTGTTTTTAACTGCTGAACTACTGTCTCCATTTGCAGACTTAGCTGTTGATAGGTTTGCTTTGCTTGTTGATTGTCTGTATCTAATGCAAATCCTTTTAAACTCGCAGCAATAGACTCCGCACTTGCTATGGTTTGTTGAATTTTTGTCCCTACTGTCATGACGCTCACCCTTTAATTAAAATTTAATTTCTGCCATTATTTTTTACAAAGATGAGAAAAGTATTCCATGAAATCGCATGTTTTAGTGAAGCTGATCATGATAGCGGTCTATAAACACTTTTCCATCCCCGGTAATCTCCATATAACTTACCTCTTTTATGTCTTTGATCTTGTGCTGTTTCAATATATTTTGTACATCCTTTTTTGTTAACTTTGCTTCTTTTAATTTCTGTTCATCAAATACTCCATCAATAATTATTTCCATTCCGGGCTTTTCCTGTTTTGTTTTCAAACCTAAGTCTTTTCGAGTCGGAGTACCTTGTGCTGCTTTTTTCATCACCGATAGACATCCATCTGTTTCCATCACTGCAAATTCAACATCTGCAACGGAAAATACATCTTTCTTTCGTAATAACATACGAAGATTATCGATATCTAAACGGATTTTTTCTATATTCTTTTCGAGAATTTTTCCATTTTTAATAATCGTCACAGGTTCTCCTTCTGCTAAGAGACGAACATTCCGAAATTTCGTACCTAAGTAAGAAGCCAAAATAGAAAGGCCTCCAAATAATGCTAATGACAGCAAGGCTCTAGTCACTGGAACACTCTCATCCACTAAAGGAACGGCTGCAATATCTCCTAAAATAATCCCAGTGATATAATCAAAATAAGTAAGTTGTGAGATTGCCTTTTTCCCTTGGAGTCTTGTTAAAAGCAATAAAGCGATAAAGATAATGGGTACTTCCCAAAACAATTGCATCATGTATTTGTCCATATCATCACCTGAGCTTAGTGTTACTTAAATTACTAAAAATATTCTTCCGTGTAAATCGAGATATACTACTCTATAAAATATTTCATTTATAATTTTTTATAATTATATGTGAATATTTATACATTCAATCCAACTTTATTTCATCGATCCACAAAGAAAGATTTATATTTATTCCCTTCCGAACGATACAACCCAATGAATTCTCCAATGTTTTTTTGGTAAAATTATGTATAAATATTTATTATTCTTGACAAAAAGCACATACTCCTATGATAATTATATGTAAATCTTTAAATATAAAATTCTAAAAATGGTTTTAGGAGGAGAACATTTGGCAAAATTTCATGTTCAAGGCGAGCGATGGTTTCCACCTGAAAATTCTTTCTTTGATGAAAAAGAAGAATTATGGGGAGATTGGTATTGTGACTCGGAAGTAGGGCGTCTGCGTTCTATATTGCTTAGGCGACCTGGCAGCGAAATTGAGATTGTAACAAACAAGAACTACCAAGATTTTCGCTGGAAAGCTTCTATGAACCCGGAGAATGCGCGGAAAGAACAAGATACTTTAGCTCAAATATATCGAGATCATGGCATTGAAGTTAATTATGTGGAAGATATGAGAAATGATCGACCAAATGCATTATATATGCGTGATTTGGTTATTATGACACCAGAAGGGGCAATTGTTTGTCGACCAGGAATCAAAGCTCGACGCGGAGAAGAACGATATGCTGCCGGGGCATTGAGTCAACTAGGTGTTCCCATAATTAAAACGATAAATGGTGATGGTATTTTTGATGGAGCTTGTTTGATGTGGGTGGATCGTCATACAGTCATTATTGGAACGGGAGCTCGTGCTAATGAGTCAGGAGCAAAACAAGTAGAAAGTGAATTGAGAAACATTGGTGTAACCGATTTCATTCACTTCCCGATCCCATATGGCCATGCACATATAGACGGGTTATTAAATATCGCAGATAAAAAAACAGCCATATTATTTCCTTGGCAAGTTCCCTATGATGTCGTGAAAGCGCTATTAGATCGAGATTTTACGATTGTGGAAGCTACCAATATAGAAGAAGTAAAATCAAATTTTTCCGTAAACTTCGTAGCCATAGAACCGGGTAAAGTAGTTATGCCCGCAGGCAGTCCTGAAACGAAAGCAAAAATGGAAAAATCGGGAATACAGGTAATCGAAGTCAAAATGGATGAGATTATGAAAGGCTGGGGAGCTATTCACTGTATGACAGCTCCTTTAAAAAGGGACCCCCTATCCACCTAGTAAACAAAAGAGAGGATTGTGTAAAATATGAAAAAGTATCTCGTACTTATTATTTCTCTTTTTCTAGTTTTGCTTACAGCTTGTAGCGGAGGAAATAGCAGCGGCTCCAATGAAACATCCACAGTTGATAATATAGTGAAGAAAAAGACACTAGTCATCGGTACTGCACCTGGATACTTGCCATTTGATATGAAAGATAAAAAAGGTAACTACATCGGTTACGATATGGATTTAGCTAGAGCAATTGGTAAGGCACTAAATGTAAAAGTGGAGTTTAAACAATATGAATTTAGTGGATTGATTCCAGCATTACAAACTGGCGATATTGATATGATTCTCGCTGGTATGACCATTCGTGGAGATCGTGCGTTAAGTGTTAGTTTTTCGAATCCCTACTATGCAACTGGTCAAGCGTTGATGGTACCAAAAGGTGATTCGACCACAACAAACTATCAACAACTGGATCAAGCAGGAAAAACGATTGCTGTGTCCCAAGGTACAACAGGCGCATTACTGGCAAAACAAGTTTTCAAAAAAGCAAAAGTAGTTGACTATCCTGATTTCCCTTCTGCTGGTATGGCGATGACACAAGGTCAAGCAGATGGAATTATATATGATGAACCTGCCGTTAAATTGTTTGTCAATATGAATCCTACAAAAGTAAAACAAGTAAGCGGGTTAATATCCTCCGAGAATTTAGGAATTGCGGTTAAATTGAACGATTTAAAAACAACACAATGGTTAAATTCTTTCCTTGAATCTTATCGTAATAGTCCTGACGATATAGCATCCATTAACAAATGGTTTAAATCTACTAATTGGATGAATCAAGTAGAAACCAAGAAATAATGCTACTTTCAACCTCGTTAATAGGAAGAGTCTAGGAAACTATACTCTTCCTATTCTATGAATCAACTTATATTAGGAGGACCTGAAGTTATGGAATATAACTTGGATTGGAGCGTTATTCCCCAAAATATGGATGCCATACTAGAGGGACTTTGGTTAACACTTCAAATTTCCGCATTAGCTCTATTAATTAGTATCCCCATCGGCATCCTTGCCGGTTTGCTGCGTATATCTCGTAATCGTTTTGTTTCTTTTCTAGCTTCTTGTTATATTGAATTTATTCGCGGAGTACCTCTTTTGGTCTTACTTCTTTGGATATATTTTGTACTCAATCAATTTTTGCATTTAGGTGCTTATTGGTCCGCCATTATCGGCCTCGCTTTCTTTTCTGGTTCTTTTATCGCTGAAATTGTTCGTGCTGGGATTGAATCTGTTCCACGTGGACAAATGGAGGCTGCAAGATCATCAGGAATGAATTATATATCCGCAATGAGACTGATCATCCTCCCACAAGCATTTCGAAAAGTCTTACCGCCAATGGCTTCACAGTTTATCATCTTGATTAAAGATTCCTCTTTGGTTTCCGTCATATCGGTAGCTGATTTGACTTTAGCTGGTAAAAACATTGTAGGTACCACGTTTCGTTCCTTGGAAGTTTGGACATTTATCGCACTGCTCTATTTTGCCATGACATTTATCATTTCCCAAGTGATTCGATTTTTAGAGAAAAAATACAAGGTAGCGGAATAAATGGAGGACATGCAATGATCAACATACAAAAAGTCAATAAATACTATGGCAATCATCAAGTACTCCAAAATATAGACTTAGAAATACCTAAGTCACAAATTTTTGCATTAATCGGACCAAGTGGCGCTGGAAAAAGTACATTGATCCGAACGATAAATGCATTGGAAGAAATTCAGGAAGGACAAATCCAAGTCGATGGTATTTCTGTACATGATAAAAAAACAGATATCAACACATTACGATCTGAAATAGGGTTTGTTTTTCAAAATTTTAATTTATATCCGCATCTCACTGCACTTCAAAATGTATCCTACTCTCCCATCTATGTAAAAAAGATCTCTAAAAAAGAAGCAGAAACTCGTGCTAAAGAATTGTTGTCATCATTAGGACTTGGAAACAAAGTAGATTCCTTTCCTGGACAGTTATCAGGAGGACAGCAACAGCGGGTAGCCATTGCTAGGGCATTAGCTATGGACCCAAAAATTATGTTATTTGATGAACCTACTTCTGCACTTGATCCAGAAATGATTAAAGAAGTATTAGATGCAATTCGAAAGTTAGCGACAACAGGAATGACAATGGTAGTCGTTACACATGAGATGGGATTTGCCCGTGAGATCTGTAATCAAATCGTGTTTATGGCTGATGGAAAAATCGTAGAAGTAGCCCCACCTGAGCAATTCTTCACCCAACCGCAAAGTGATCGCGGCAAAGACTTTTTAAATAAAGTCCTTAATCATTAATAGGAGGATCAAGGTAAATGAAACTCTGGGGAGGACGCTTTACCAAACAAACCGATGCATTAGTAGAAGAGTATACTGCTTCTATCCCTTTTGATTATCAGCTATGGAAAGAAGATATTGTAGGCAGTTTAGCCCATATCCAAATGTTAGGGAAATGCAAAATCATTGATTCCAAAGAAGTTGAGCAAATCAAAGAAGGATTACACCACGTCTTCCAAGGCATCCAAGAGGAGAAATACAATTTCACCATTGAAAACGAAGATATTCATATGAATATCGAGAAAATGTTAAGAGAAGAAATCGGTCCCCTAGCTGGAAAATTGCACACTGGGCGCAGTAGAAATGACCAAGTAGCATTAGATTTACATTTATATTTACGAAGAAAAACACTTGAACTCGCAGAGCAGACTCTTCTGCTTCAAACTGCACTTCTAAACCAAGCACAAAAGCATCTGGATACCGTTATGCCAGGTTATACTCATATGCAACGAGCGCAGCCTGTTCTCCTAAGTCATCATTTGCTAGCGTATGTAAGTATGCTACAAAGAGATTTTGAACGAATCCAAGATAATTGGAAACGAATCAATGTACTCCCACTTGGAGCAGGCGCACTAGCAGGTACCACCTTTCCAATTGATCGAGAATACGTTGCCGAGATACTTCATTTTGATGACGTTTACCGTAACAGTATGGATGCAGTGAGTGATAGAGACTTCCTTGCAGAATTTTTATTTCAGGCTTCCTTACAATCCATGCATCTTTCTCGTCTTTGTGAAGAGCTCGTTATTTGGAGTAGTCAAGAATTCTCCTTTATTGAACTGGATGATGCTTATTGTACAGGTTCCAGCATTATGCCACAAAAAAAGAATCCAGATGTAGCTGAATTAATTCGTGGTAAAACGGGACGAGTCTATGGACATCTCATGGGTATGCTGACAATTTTAAAAGGGTTACCGCTCACGTATAACAAAGATATGCAGGATGATAAAGAAGGTATGTTTGATACACTCTCCACTTTAAAGGGAGCACTTACAATACTTGCACCGATGATAGAGACCATGCATGTTCATCGAGAGAGAATGAAAAAAGCAGTTACACATGATTTTGCCAATGCAACTGATTTAGCTGATTATCTTGTACGAATCAATATTCCCTTTCGTGAAGCTCACGAGATTGTAGGGAAAGCAGTTCTCTATTGCATCACAAAAAACAAATTCTTACAGGATTTATCTTTAGAGGAGTTCAAACAATTTTCCCCGTTGATCGAATCAGATGTATATCACGCCCTTGAAGTAGAAACCGTAGTAAACGCACGAAATGTCTTAGGTGGAACTGCCCGGAATCAAGTGGAATCACAATTAGATGCCCATCAGAAATGGATAGAATCCAGCAAAGAATGGGTCCATCAACATAAACAAAAAACTGAATTAAGCAATTGGTTATTAAGACATTCCGGCGTTTGAGGTTATGCGATAAAAACAGCAGTGTCCCATCACTGCTGTTTTTTCCATGGCTTCCGATAAAATTCATGAAATAACTTAATCAACGCCCGCTTTTCAATTCGTGATACATAGGACCGAGATATCCCTAATTCCTTTGCTATCTCCCTTTGCGTTCTTTCTTCTAAACCATCCAATCCAAACCGATTTCGAATCACCTCTTGCTCCCGATCATCCAAAATGTGCAGATGGTTCATGATTCGTTTCTTTTCAATTTTCATTTGAACCAAATCCACAATCTCATCTCTGTCTGTTCCCAAAATGTCCAACAAGGTTATTTCATTAACACTAGGTATTTATCTGTATTTTTCACCGGGAAGGAGAGGGGGATGTTTGTGTAGTTTTCCGTATGTCACTGTGATACCTTTTAAAATAGAGGTGGTTTTAGAAACCAATCTATCCTAATATAGGAAGTAAAGTGGGTCAGTGGATATGGAACAAAGATTTACTCATCAGGAGTTGGTAATTTAGATTATTTTAATGAGGTGCATATGAGTAAGAGAAAAAGACAAATGAAAAAAAATAAGCCGCTAACATCAAAATCAACTGATAGTCAAGAGAATGACCAAAGTAAAGCCTTTTTAGCGACTTTTATTCAGCCTGAAATATTGATAACATTTGGGGTTGTTGGACTCTATGTTTTTACATATGCTTTTTATTCAGGATACTATCATCTTTTTCATATCCCTATTATGTATTTGGATCTAGATTTTAATAAATTAACAGCACCCAGTTTATTATATATAATCATCATTTTACTATTTTTTCTTCCAAACTATATATTTTTCAGAATAAATACAATAAACAATATGAAAGTGAAAAAGAAGGGTGCTAAAGCACTGTTTGCAATATTTTTCCTTATAGCGTTATCCATCACGATGTATCCCATTTCAGGCTTTCTCGGTTTATTCTATAATTTGAATTTTAATGACACAGAAGTATTTTCATTAATGTTGTGGTATTTTTCAAGTTTAGGACTCACGCTTTATTTTGTGAGTTCGTTCGCAGATGAAAAGAAATCGACCACACTAAACATTCTTTACTCAGTCAGTATATTTGTTCTTCTTTTTTTTAGTTCTTATCTCATGGGTTCTTATTCGACAAAAAAGATTACTTACCCTATTTTTATTGAAAATGGTAAGCCACAACAAAAGATTATATTAGATACGTATAAAGATTTTTACATCACATCAACTTACAAGAAAGTAAAAAACAGCTACCAACTGACTGGTGTAATTGAATTAGTAGAAATGAAAAATGACCAACCTATTAATCCAGTTGAAGTCGTACTAACTCATAATAAATACAAATTAAATTATGAGCAAAACGCAATTCAAATTAAGGAAGTACCAATCAAAAATCTCATTCTACCTAATTGATTCTAATCATGCATAGCACGACCGGCACACTTGGTGTGCCGGAAGCAGACAGGACAAGCTGAAACTCATACGATTTGGATACAGCCCAAAACCCCTACTTACCAAAATATTTTGGAGGTAGGGGTTTTGGGCTGTATCTTTAGCTCCTAACCGAACTAATTCCACAACTGCTTGGGAACGACCTTTGACTGTAACTCTTGATGACATTAGATTACCAGTGTGCCAGACCGTTCATATAGTTGCTTTGATTTGGCCGCCATCAACTTGAATAGAGGTTCCTGTCACAAATGAGGATTTATCAGATGCCAGAAACGTTACTACATCCGCAATTTCCTCTGCTAGTCCATACCGGCCTAAGGGGATTTCTTCTTTTATTTCATCTTTGATTACTTCAACTGGAACACCACGCTTTTCTGCTAACCGGCTGGTGATCTGTCTCGACCGATCGGTCCATGTAGGTCCAGGCATTATTTGATTAACCAAGATATTATGCGGAGCTAGCTCATTGGATAGGTGTTTGGATAAGCCTGAAATTGCACTTCTGAACATGGTTGAGATAACACCGCTTTGTCTCGGTTGTTTGACCCAAGTAGAGGTCATAAACAGGATTCGTCCCCCTCTGTTTTCAATCATAGAAGGAATCGCTCTTTTGGTCATCTGCAAGACAGGGTACAGGATCATATTAAGTCCCATATCCCAATCTTCCCGCGAAGTATGAACAAAGTCAGCAGTGGGTGGTCCACCCGTGTTGTTTACTAATACATCGACACGACCATAATGCGAAAGAACCTGATCCATTAGTCTGTCTACTTCATCAGACTTACATAAATCTGCTGCATAAGAAAACACTTCGTATTTTCCATTTTGAGATAACTCAGTCGCTGCTTGCTTTATTGCTTCTTCATTTCGTGAGCTAATTGCCACTTTAGCGCCTTCCGCTAACATAGACTTCGCTACCGCGTAACCTAATCCTTTACTAGCTGCGGTAACCAAGACCACTTTATCCTCTAAACCTATGTTCATCTTGATCCCCCTGCTTTTAAAATCATGTTGTGTCCTGGTTTATTAAACCCCATCAACCTCATCCCATCGATATGCTTGCGGCTTCCGTTGTGCTAAGGCAGGTACTTTTTCTCTTACTGTCCTCACCAAATTCAAGTCCAAATCGACAGTAACGGTTGTTTCGATGTCTGGAGCTTGTGCAATAACTAATCCCCATGGATCAATGCATAAACTGCGTCCATAACTCCAATTTTGGCTTGGAGGGAAAGGTCCATAAACAGCTGGTGCCACGATAAAAAGCTGATTTTCAATCGCTCTTGCTCTCAATAAAGTTTCCCAATGATCTTTCCCAGTGTGTAACATAAAGATCGCCGGAACCAGAATAACTTGCGCTCCTTTTAAAGCCATGATCCGAAACATTTCTGGAAACCGCATATCAAAGCAAACACTCAGCCCTACTGGTATGCCAAAAATATTGGTCACTACAATGTCCTCACCAGCACTCTCTACTTCACTGCCCTGATAATGAGTTCCACCAACATTGGCATGAAAGGTATGAATCTTCTGATACATATCTTGGATTTCCCCATCGGGATTGATCACACATGTGACATTGCGAAGTTTCTCTTCATCTTCAAATCTCAGCTTCATCGTCCCGGCAACAATGTATACCTTTTTCTCTTTGGCAACCGCTCTCAATTTTTGCAAAGTAGGACCATCGATCGTTTCTGCTTGTTGAAAAAATTGTTCCTTTGTTCCCATCAGATGAAAGTTTTCTGGGAGAACGATCACATGCGGGTTACTCTCAACCGCTTGATAGATCAGCTCTATCGCCTTTGCTACATTTTTATCTCGATCATCAGTTACACTCATTTGCACCATGGAAACTCTTAGCTTTTCCATTGTCTTCCCTATTCCTTTTCCAATTTCAGTGAAGGTTCTACAATGTTTCCTGCTTCAATGATGACTTGATTATCGAGATAGATGGTACAGTTTTGCATCGTAATATCGTAGTGACAAGGGGTATGGCGTCCCACAAATGCATTCGGTCCAGTTGACCACATGAAATTTCCAGCATAGGCACGCGCATCCATCCCATAGGTCTGATTCCCATAAAATCCCAAAGCATCCCAGAGTGCGGTCTCGTCTAGTCCAAATCCAAAGTGTGATGTGGCATATACTTCACGATCATCCCACGCTTGGAAAAACTTTTTAAATATCAGCGTATCTAGACCTTCACCTGTAATCTCGGTAATATAACCGTCTTTGATATCAATGCTGATTGGACTTTGCACATAGCGATTTAATGGAAGAATAATATCGCCTACATCAAGGACAATCCGTCCATTCGAAGTTCTATCGATTGGATAGAAGGCAACAAATCCGCCGGCAAAATGATCCCATCTGCCAGATTGATCAGTATACCCATATTGCATAATTTTTGGTTCTTTTTTCCCGATTTGAACCGATACATCTGTTCCTGCTTCTGTCACTACCCGCATCGTTTTGGAATGAACAATCATTTCATGAGCTCTTTCCACTCTTGTTCGCAGCGACTTGCGAGGAAACATTCTTTCTAAAATTTCTTGGGGCTCCCATACCATCAACATCCGGGCTCCATGTTGTAATGTGATGGAACGAGCTTGGGTATGCACCAATCCTTCTGCTGTAACATCAATAACCATATCTGCTTTCTTTAACGACTCCATAGCAAAAGGATATTGTTTAATATATTGATCAACATCAAGAGAAGGCCGTCCACGGAAAGGAAGTTCCGCATGTCTGATCCCGGGAAATTCAAGAGATAATCCGTGTGCTCCAAATGACTCAATCGCTGCTAAAAACGCCTCTTTATAGCCTGGTCTGGATTCTGGCTGGCTTATGACGACCACATTTTCGTTTTTTTGAACTTGACAAAGCTCTAATTCATCTATAAACAATTTCGTTAGCTGACCTATGTTTGCACCCATCTCTCCAATTCCTCCTTATAAAAAATTTATCTATTGACTAGATCTATTTATATTTCGTTCGATATTCCACCAGATACTTTCGTCAGACCACGAATACTAATTCCACAATCGGCTTGGATAATCGTTCCTGTGATTGTTTTCGCATCTTCTTCCGAAGCGAGTAACACATATGGGCCTGTGTAATCATTTCCCTCTGGGATAAATGGCAATGGTAACGCATCTTCTACCCCAGAGATAATCGAGGGAACTTGTTTACCCATTGAGACAGGCATGGACATTTCGGTAGCCACTACACCTGGGGCTACGCCATTTACCCTGATCTTCGGTGCTAATTCAAAAGCTAATTCTTTCACTAGACCGGCAATTGCATGTTTAGAAGCGGTATATAACGGCCCTCCTCCAGCTGAATAGAAGCTGGCGTGCGAAGCGGACATGACAATACAGCCATTGGTCTTGAGCAGCTCAGGTAAGGCAGCCTTTACAATCAACAGATATCCCTTGACATTAATGCTAAACAGTTCATCAAATGCTTGACTAATTCGGTCTTCAGGAATATCTATCAAAGGAGTATTGCCATCATATATGCCTGCATTAGGAACCAAAATATCTAACTTGCCGTATGCTTGTACTGTTTTGGCAACCGCTAATTTATTATCTTCGAGCAGACTCATATCTCCCGCAATCGTGAGCATTTGGTCACCAAATAAGTCTTTAATCTTTGTTAACTTATCATCCGAGCGGCCTGTTACGGCAACTTTTGCTCCCTCTTGGATAAATCTTTTCGCAACTGCCAAACCAAGCCCAGAGGAACCTCCGGTGATCAGCGCAACTTTTTGTTCTAATCTTTCCACTTTACGTCCCCCTATGAAAAGATTCTGGTGCAGGACTATCGGACCAAACGTTTAAAGTGTCTTTCATACTCCGCCAATAATTAGGAGGTGTACTTGGGTCAATGATGGCTGCTTCACTAGAAAGCTCAAATCGATTGCCGCCCGGTTCCCAAAAATAGATGAATAGGTTAGGGCCAATCGGGTGTCTTCCTGGTCCAATCTCTAAGGTAATATTAAATTGTGCCAGCAAATCTGCTGCCACTTTCATATGTTCAAAGCCTGTCATTGCCCAAGCAAAATGATGCAGTGTTTCTTGACGATTATTTGCTTTGGTAATGCCAATGTCGTGATGATAATCTCTAGAACGCGTCCAAGCCATCGTCCAATCACCTGAACTTGTTTTTGGCTCCACGATATCCGAAAAGCGAAAATCTAAAATTTGCTTTAGGAAGTCTGCTTCTTTTTTTACATCCGCAGCCATCAGATTGATATGATCAGCATTGAGTGGAGCAAAACCTCTTGTTCTATGAAAAGCAGGATTGGCTGGATTTAAATAGCGATTATCTTTTACGATCACCAATTCCATCTGATTACCACTTGGGAGTGAAAAGCGAATTCCTTTCTCTTGACCTGGTTCATGACCAGCTACTTGGAGTACTTTTACTCCATGCTCACGTAAACGTTTGCTGTAAAAAGCTAATTCGTCTTCCGTTTCCATCCGAATCGCAAAATGAGCAACACCAGAGCCTCCCTCTTTGATGGCGAGATCATAGTTTTCATCCAGCCCGCATCCAAGATATACGATGCCATCCCCACGCGCGATTTCGACTAATCCAACCACCTCTGTATAAAAGGCAAGTGCTTTTGCTAGATCATTTACTTTTAATTCTGCATGCTCAAATCGTTGTGCTTTGGGTTGACCCATATCGATTTTATCCCCCATCATTTATTTGATCTGATTCATCATCTTCTTGGTGAACACCATAATATTTTTCAAACAATCGGGTAAAAAGCTCCGGTTGTTGGAATGAGATACTTTCTAATTGCATCGCATCCAGCATAATCGTGGTTCCTGATTTCATCGACGTGATCTGAAGCCTCTCCCCATTACGCGTGTACACCTTACGTACATGTACGACTGAAAATTCATTTCCTATTTGAATAACATCCGATAGTTTATCCATGTAAACTTTATCACCTCTCTTTATAAATATTTGTAATCGTTTTCAAATTCTCTATCAAAAGAAGACAGCCATATTATTCATCGGTACGATGGTGTGATCCAGATATACCAATCGCTTTGCCAGCTTCCACTCATCGCCTAGCTTTCTCAATGTGTCGTGCCGTTCTCCTGAAATCAAGCTGTAAGAGGTTTCGTCAAATTTGCTGCGATAGAGCAAAAAGTTGATTTTACACAAAACCTCATTCCCCTGCTCTCCCGCTTTGAACCGAAAATTAGTCAGAAAACGACGGGTTCTCGATGGAGGATCTTCCGCCCAGTCATAATCGCCAAAGGTACGGCTCACCCTCATTTCTAGGGAAGTTTTTGTTTCATTCATCAACCAATTTTGTGCACTAAAATGCGATTCCGCTGCTTTTTCCCGTGTTAAACGTATCGGCACTTGGTAAATCAAATCATCTGTCATTAACGCTAGCCACTCCGTAAATTGTCTATTATCCAGCAGTTCCGCTTCATGAAGGAAAAATTCAACCCCTTCAGCATAAGCCGTATTGTGCATATCCATTTATATCCTCCTAAGCTAAATTTATTAAACTGAGGATTCTATTCTTTGTTGCCAAGCATATCTTTCATATACCTCACATACATGGTTCGTAAGTTACCTTCTTCAAAACGAGGATAGTAAGCAATGCCCGGAAATGGCCAATCTTCCACGATCTCCGCACTACTCATGCCTTCCATACCCATCTGATAATTGAGCAACAAGTTCTTTTTGGCAAATTGTCCTTTTGCATTTTTAGCAATGGACTCCCAAGGAATAGCGTCATCCATCTCGAATGTACCAGCGATCCCAAATGAAGAAATACCAGCTTTCAGTGAATTTAGTTTAAATTCTTCCGGAGTGTTTTTATACATCATAAACCAGTCCCATACTTCGATCTCATCCACAGACCGTGGTCTCCATACCCGCCATGTAAACAATGGGGTCGGGGGAATATTATCGGGATCTGGACTAAGCGGTAACATGAGAAAAGATGTATTTGGGAAGATATTGCCCACACATACGCGGGAACCCCGAGCCAGTTCAAATTGTTTTTGGGTTAAGTTATTAAAATTAAAAGTATTGACAACCTCTTCGGGAAAAGCCCAAAATTTCGGACCTGGGTTATTTGGGTCTAAATCTATGGAAAAACTGATCCCATTTCCATTACCAGTTTGGATATGGTACCCCTTCATATTTTCAACTAATGGAACAGGCATCACTCCAATGTCGTAGGTGGATTTATGCAAATAGAGCAGATGATAATCATCCCCGCTAAAGTTCTCAGCTGCTTGCTTCCAATTGGCTTTAATCACCCAGCGTTGTGGTTCTCCCAATACTTCCATGCCTTCATCTTGCAAGGAAAAGATCATATCTAAATACCATTTCATTCCACCTAAAGATTCTTCAAAAGAAGGACCATCTTCTTCCAGGCTCACAAAAATTAGCCCATGAAACACTTCAATCCGTGGTGGTGATAATAATCCCCAATCCTCTCGAGCTAAACCTTTATAAGCATCTCGAAAGGCAGGAGTTCCTACCAAAGATCCACGGTTATTATAGGTCCAGCCATGATAGGGACAACGAAAGTGAGATGAATTTCCCTTTTCTGCTCTGCATACAGCCACTCCACGATGACGACAAGCATCTAGAAAAACCTTAATTTCTCCTTGTTCCGTTCTAACCACAATAAAGGCATCGTCTACGATATAGCGCAATACATAATCTCCGGGTTCAGGTATTTCCGATTCGTGTGCTAAAAAATTCCAATTCCGAGCAAAGATACGTTCTTGTTCCGTTTGATACAGCTCAGCATCACTAAAGAGATTAACTGGAAGTACTCCCTCTTCCAATCCTTCACTCATTTCTTCGAGTAAATTTTTTATTCTAGGCGAAATTTTGTTTTTTTCTTCCACATGATTCACCTCTTATGAAGTAGTAGTATCGTTACTTGGACAAAAGAGCTCCTGCCTTAGGAACTAGGGTCTCCAGTTGAAGATTCTTTAATATCTGATAAACAGTAGCCGTTGCCGCGGAAAGCACAGGTAAACCTAAGCGATCTTGAACGATTTGAATAGCGGGCAGGGAAGGCATCTGTACACAGGCCGATAACACCACAGCATCTGCATCACGTATGTTCAAATTATCTGAAAGCGCTACCAAATTCATCGGATCTAATTTCCCAACTTCCAGATTATCGGCAACTTCTAAACTGATGGAATCGACTACCTCAACACCACTTGCTTGTAAATATTCGATAACTGTGTTTGTAAGGGTTTTCATATATGGCGTAATAATCGCAACCTTCTTAGCTTTGAGCACGGAGAGTCCTTCCACCAAGGCACCGGCACTACTAATCACGGGTGCAGATGCTCCATTTTCTTTGGTGATATTGGACAGCCTCATTTCGGAAATACAGTGATAGCCAGGTCCTTGAGCCATGATCGCTATCAAACAAGCATATGCGATAATATCACACCTGGCATCTGACAGCTCTATGGCACAACGGTCACTATCTCCATCCATTTTGGTCAGTTCTTCTTTGGTTACATGCTGCATTCGCATCCGACTGGAATGAAAGGTAAAGCTTTCACTTGGATACAACTGAGCTCTCTGTTGTAACATCGCAGGAATTTCTGTTTCCATCGTTGTATTGGAGCTGGGAACAACTAGTCCAACTCGAGAATTCAAAATACTCACCCTCTCATTGCATCTCTTCTGTTATTGCGTGAGATTTCTTTTAATTGCCTTACCACTTCCTCCATCGGCATAACATCCGCATATTTTTGCTGCATATCATACAAGTTGACTGCATGTGAGGTAATACCTCGATCAAATACACATTCTTCCGGGACAATCACTCGATAATTTAGCGAAAAAGCATCAACCACAGAAGCTCGAACACACCCACTCGTCGTGCACCCAGCGATAATCACCGTATCTACTAGGTGTGCTGTTAAATAGGAAGCAAGTGGAGTCCCAAAAAAAGCACTAGGTTTCTTTTTGGAAATAACCAATTCGCCTTTCTCCGGTTTTAATGCATCGACAATCTGTGTACCTCTTTCTCCTCGGAGATTATCAGGGTGATCAAAAAAGTTACCTTTGATCCCTACATTGTCATTTACTAGGTCTTTCTCGCCCTCAATTTTTGTATAAAACACAGGAATAGGAAGAGCTCGTCCTACTTGTAACAGCTGCTCGATATGTTCAATCGCTTCCCAGCTTTTCTCCCCACAACTCAGTGGGTGTTTTTGGATCGATTCTTGAATTGGCTCTGATTTTTCCCCAGTAAAACCGTAAGTTACATCAATAATGACCAGTGCAGGATTTTTCCCAATCCCTGAAGAATGACCAAAACCTGCATTGGTGTAAACAACTTTGTCCTCCTGCTCCAAGTACTTTTCCCAAATTTTTTTGCCCATATTATCCCTCGAATTATTCTTTTTCTCCTATTTCTTTTTGCAAAGCTTCTAAGTCATTTAGGATATGTTCTTGCATTCGCGATGCTGCCAACTCTGCATCTCTAGAAACAATCGCTTGGAGTATCGCTTGGTGTTCTTTCAAAAAATCATCATTACCATAGTAATACTTGTGGAAAAACGTATTTCGGTAGAGCAGAATCAGCGCTTCGATTTTTTGAAGCATTTCCTTCAAACGTTCATTTTTACTAGACAGAACAATATGCTCATGAAACAAAGTGTTTAGCTGTACAACATCTTCGATTTTTCGTTCTGTTAATGCTACACTTGCTTGATCTAAAATTTTTTCCAACTCTTCTATTTGCTTGCTGTTCATCCATTTAGCTGCCCAATAAGCAGCTACACCCTCTAAACCACTGCGAACCTGAAACAGTTCCAAAACATCTGTTACATTTGGAGAATAAACCGTTGTATTCCCATCATGATTTACAAGCAGCCCTTCTTGTTCCAACTTCCGAAATGCTTCCCTCACAGGACTCCTGCTGACTTTTAATTCTTTTGCTATTTGAGAATCCACCAACCTTTCACCTGGTTGATACTTTCCTGTCACGATCAACGCTCTTAAATTCGTATAAATTTGTTCGTAAAGCGGAGGATTCTTTCTCACCTCAATCATGAATAATTCTCCCTTACTTATTTTATTCATGTATCTTTAAATCAGTCGACAGTATATTGTCGACAGTATTTAGTATAGAGCTTCCTTTGGAAACTGTCAACCTCACCTTGACCATATGATCACAATCGGTGTGTTTGCCAATCCCTTCGAAAAGGTCCACTATCAAATTTTCATAAATAGTAGAAGACTTTATCGGAATAGAACCAGCATCTAAACTACAAAACATAATTTGTCCTATTTTCCGTTTTCGAAATAAACAGCAGTGACGAAAAAGGTAATTTGATCAAATACGAACTGTATCCTTTCCAGAACTAGAAAAAATCATAATCAAGTGTCTAGAAACAAATTCCTATGATTGTTACTAAAATTCCGAAAAGATAATCCAAGTAATTTAATAAGTATCATCATGCCTCTAAAAGTATAATCCAATAAGCCTCTGTACAAATGTTCCAGAGGCTTTATTTTTCTCTTATTTAATCGTCAGAGAGAGCATCATTCAATTGTAACACCTGTATATCTGCATTACGCTCTGCAATGATGCTAAAGTTTACATTAGCTTACGTATCATTTATATAATATGCGAAGAAACATTCTCGCTTTGTTGTTAGTTAAATTGAGCGACCTGCCAACATCAGAAGACATCAGCAGGTCAAAGCGAAATCCTCAAAGGAGCAGCAATAACTCGTCTTCCTTAGAGTAGAACTATCACTATCTACAGCTCAATCTTTTGAGGTCTTGCTCCGCCCCATTCTTTTCAGTAGGGCTTTCACTGTTGAGCCTTCGGTGGGTTGCATTGTCCACATCAGCATGAACCTGCCTCCCTACTTTAGCTTCCTCCTCAAGTTGCTCTTTTGTTTTTCCAGGAGCCATAGGATATCCTCCAATCAGGCATCCCTATCTACAGTAACGTCATAATAATATAAATAAAACAACAAACATCCTATTCGCTGTCCAAATGACGTAAAACTTGACAACTTGAAAATAAAAGTAAATGACGGCAGTTTTAGTCAAAAATGTTGTAAAGTATATGGAGTGAAAGAAATAGAATGACAATAAGCAATCTAGTTCAAAAGATCGCTTTTAGATTCATATTCATCCATATCTGACGCTTTATTCCTTCTAATCTTTCCATTCTCTCTTCTTCCGTTATGTGCGGAGCAACAATACATATAGTTGTACGATTGATCTGATATACTTAGCTATATTGATGATCTTGCATATGGATCACCTCTGTAAATCCTATGCAAATCCATCACTAGGACAACCATAAAACTTCGTTTAAAAGGTGTGAATTTTCACAATGGAAAGGGTTGCAATGTACCTTCGTAAATCCAGAAGTGATATTGAGGCAGAAGCACGAGGTGAAGGGGAAACACTAGCAAAGCATAAAAAGGCTCTCCTACAAGTAGCGAAACAACAAAATCTAAACATTATTAAAATTAGACAGGAAATTGTTTCAGGAGAAAGTCTTATCCATCGCCCAGAGATGATGGAGCTGCTAAAAGAAGTAGAAGCGAAAATGTATGATGCTGTTTTAGTGATGGACATGGATCGGCTTGGTCGTGGAAACATGAGGGAACAAGGTCTAATTCTTGAAACCTTCCAAAGCTCGAACACAAAAATCATTACTCCTCGAAAAACATATGATCTTCATGATGAGTGGGATGAAGAGTATTCAGAATTTGAAGCATTCATGGCTCGCAAAGAATTAAAGATTATCAATCGGCGGTTACAAGGCGGACGCGTTCGTTCTGTAGAGGAAGGTAATTATATAGGAACAAGACCACCCTATGGTTATGATATTAAAGAAGATTCGTCAGGACGTTATTTAATTCCAAATGAAGAAACTGCACCTATTGTTAAAATAATTTTTGAGCTTTACACACATGGTGATCACAATCAGCGTTTAGGCTCTAACAAGATTGCTAATCATCTTAACTCACAAGGCTTACGTACATATACAGACAAGCTTTGGACGGGATCTAGTGTAATGAACATCTTAAAAAATGCTGTATATGCTGGTCGGATACAATGGAAGAAAAAAAGCTATAAGAAGTCAACTGATCCCACAAAAGTTAGAGAAAGTAAAACAAGACCTATTTCAGAGTGGATAGATGTTAAAGGAAAACATAAACCAATCATCTCTATGGAAACGTATCAAAAAGCCCAAAATATATTAAAAACGAGATACCATGTTCCTTATAACTTAGTAAATGGAATATCCAATCCCTTAGCTGGATTAATTAAATGTGATATGTGTGATACCTCTATGGTTCTAAGACCATATACAAAACAACCTGCTCATCTTATGTGTTACAACAAAAACTGTAAAAACAAAAGCTCCCGTTTTTCTTTCGTAGAGGAAAGACTTATTTCTGTTTTGCACCAATGGCTAGAACAATACAAGCTCCAATGGAAAGTAGATGACCGACCTAATCACGACCATCACAATATAGCAATAAAAGAAGTAACAATCCGCAACTTGCAACAAGAGCTGAAAAACTTAGAATCCCAAAGAGGTCGCTTGTATGATTTATTAGAGCGAGGCATTTATGCTGAGGATACATATATAGAACGATCACAACATATCGCAAATCGAATGAAAGAAATTCATGGAACAATCGAAAAATCTATCACTGAATTAGCCATTGAAAAAGATCGTGCAAGAGCAAAAATGGGTATCATCCCTCGTGTAGAAAATGTTTTAGGTTTATACTCCCAGATCAACGATCCAAAACAAAAAAACACCCTTTTAAAGAGTGTATTGGATAAATGTACATATCGAAAAGAAAAGAACCAAAGAAATGACGAGTTTACATTAGTTATTTACCCAAAAATATAAATTGTGTCTCTCCCCATCTGTTGTCGGATAGATAGAGACAGCCAAAACGAGACGGATGCTCGACGGGATCAGCCTTCGACTTCGGTTGCTTTTTTTAGTCATATTTTCAATATACAGATAAACCACGAGAGTGAATTCATTTCCTTCTTTATCTGTTCCGATGGGATCATGTAAGGATACATCTTTCCGTGCTTTTTTTAGCGAACGTAAGTGCATTAAAATTTCTAACCTAATGTCTATAGTGGTGCGTAAGATATATTTAAAACGTGTAGATTTCTACACAGTCATTGAACGACACATTTCCCTCGCCAACATTTGGATTTTATCCCTCCTTTTCCTTTTTTTACTCAAATCGATTGTTTCATCTCCTCTTTTGCAATCTTCTGATTACTGGCAAAGCCATCCGCTTCCAATAATTTTTTTCAATTCTTGTTTCAATCTCTTCATTTCCCAGTTCAAATGCAGTTTTAAGCTCCACTCACTAACTTGGTTTTACCAAGTGAATAAAAAAACAAAATAAGAGAAGCACTAAGTTTAACAACCATAAAAAGGGGATAAAAATGCGAAAAATTTCTCTTATCTTCATTTTATTTATCATGCTATTGCAAGGATGCAATACAAATCCACAAAGCAGGAAGGAAAATACTCCAAGTAATCAATCAACCCAATCAAAATTAGAACGAATGACGAGTAGAGGCAGAGTGCTTCCTGGAAAAAGGGGGGATAATACACTTCCAACAAATAGAGTCAGACCACACATTGAGTCCATTGGTTTTTTGGAACCAATAATTCCAACGCAAGCTGTTAATGATGTTAAGGAAACAGCTCGAAATTTGACTTATGTTGCTTTTTTTAGTTACCGTGCTCAAAGCAATGGAGATTTAATTTCGATCAATGATGCATTCCCCTTGGCAACTACAAAACAGAAAAATGCAGTTCCAATGTTAGTGATTACTAACTTCGCTAAAGGAAATTTCCAACCAGATATCGCACATCAGATCTTTACGAATCCAACATCATCTAAACGGTTGATTTATAATGTGATTCGTGTCATGAAGGAAAAAGGATATCGAGCTTTAAACGTAGACTTTGAGCATATCTACGTAAAAGATCGTCAGTTGTATAACGGATTTTTGGCAACTCTATTGCCAATGGTTAAGAAGGAAGGCTATCTTGTATCCACCGCTTTAGCTCCAAAATCTAGTGACAAACAGGATGGTCCTTGGCATGGAGCACATGATTATGCTTTTCATGGGAAAATAGCAGATTTTGTAATCCTCATGACCTATGAATGGGGTTGGACTGGTGGGCCACCAATGGCAGTCTCTCCGATCCCTCAAGTTCGTAAAGTTATAGATTATGCCATTTCAAAGATCCCCAGAGAAAAGATCATTATGGGGGCACCTCTATATGGTTATGACTGGACACTGCCATATCAAAAAGGTGGTCCGAAAGCAAAACGAGTGTCCCCTCAAGAAGCTGAGACATTCGCTCAAATAAAGTCGCTAAGAACGCAATACAGTAATCGAGATCAGGCTCCATATTATTTCTATACAGATAATCAGGACAAAAAACACGTAATCTGGTACGAAAACACACAAAGTGCCCAAGCTAAATTTAACTTAATTAAGGAGTATGGACTTCGAGGTATCGCTTATTGGGTACTCGGTGAAGATTTCTCTAAGAACTGGTCCCTACTCCAAGAAAACTTCAAAATACGTAAGTATTAAAACAAAAAGGTTCTGGCAAATGTCAGGACCTATTAATTTATTTTGAAGACTCTTTTTAAAACGTGTAGATTTCTACACGATCATCATGCAGCACTATCTCTCTAACCACTTGGCGGATTAAATGTTGTTTATCCTCAAAGGTTAACTCTTGTTCCCCTTTTTTGCTCAAATAATACTCAGCTGCTTCTCTTAGTACTTCCACAGTATAATAATGATCCTTATCTTGTTTCACTTTCTGCCGTAAACTCATTAATTTTTGATCCAACTCATCCTCTTTATCCTTTAATTCTCGAATAGATTGCTTTATTTCCTCTTCTGTCATATCCTCATCATCTGCAAACGCAAAGAGCTTTAATACCTTTTTCCTTGCCTTCCTTGTTTTTTCAATTTCCTTTTCTAATCTCTCCATCTCAACTTGTTCAAATGTTGCAATTTCATCTTCTGGAGTGAGCTCATCAGCAATAGTAGCTGTAATCTCTTCTGGTTGATCCAACCACTCTAATAACTGGTTCCAAACATGAGTATCCAGTTCCTCACACTTCATACGAAAACCACAACCTGGATGTTTTGCACCTGAATAATTTTTTTTATCCGTATACTCAAATTCATATTTACCCCAATTTCTAGCCCTTCTTCCAGTAAGGGTATTACCGCACTTCCCACAGCGTAATAACCCGCTTAATAAATAAGAATACAAACTCTCTTTAGTAAAACGTCTTCTAGAATCTTTTATTAATTTTTGTGCATGATGATAGGTAGCTTCATCAACTATAGGAGGACAAGGAATTTTAATCCATTCATCTTTTGATCGTAGTTTCATGGAAACCTTTTCTTCCTTAGAGCGAAATTGGTTGCCCAGCATTCCTTCTGTATTCCACTTGTTCTGATAAAACTCGCCCATAAAAACAGGATTTAATATGATTTGTCGTACCACTTGTCGATGCCAAACTTTAGCACCTCTTTTGGTTGGTATGCCTTGAGCTGTGAGAAGTTTTGCAATCCCATTAATTCCTTTTACCTGATCATTAGGCTTAGTAAAAAGATCGAAAATTAGTTTTACTACTTTCGCTTCTTCCTCCTTGATTTCTAATTGTTCTGTCTGCTTGTTGTATGTATAGCCATATATGATAAAATCCCGTAATACTTTTCCTTGCTTTGCTTTCTCTTTACGACCTCGACTTGTACGCTCCTTTATTTTTGCTTTCTCAAACTCGGATATTGCACCACGAAGGCTATAAAACAAATTCCCTTCTGGTGTCTTAGCATATTCACCGTTTACAAATTCCAACTTGATTTCTTTTTTGTCTAGTTCATCCGTAATAATTAGCTGGTTCATTAGTTTTCTTGATAAGCGGTCTGGATCGAGACAAATAACTTTGTTTATCAACCCTTTACGTGCATCGTCTCTCAATTGGGTGAGAGCAGGACGATCTATAAACTCACCGGAGAAACCATCATCTATATATTCAATTATCTCTGCACTGTTTGCTTTCTTCCGACATTCCTTTATCTGATCCTGGAGACTGAACCCCTTCTTCGCTTGTTCTTCTGTACTCACACGTGCGTAAACTCCAATCAACGTTTAACTTCTCCCTTCTATACTTATCAATAAGAAAGTTATAACAATTCCGGCGAAGTTTGTCCGCTAATTCACCTTGTACAATAACAACAAGCATCTCAATCACCACCTAATATATAGGTATGCAAGAGATGCTTGTACTACAGCGACATATGCTATTTTTTGTCTTCTTCGACAAGTCTTTTGATGGCTTTTTCTAAAACCTCTTGAGTCTGTAGCATAAATAGTTTTGAATAAACGAAAAAACCCAATCTTCTGGTAAGATGTAGTTTGCAGACCAACATCACCAAGAAGACGGATTTCTCTAGATCTTAGCAAAAAACATCTTAGAAGAACATCCCCTCATTCCTTTGGTTCACACAATTAGAAAGGCTTTTGGACGAAGCAAATATAGAACAACGGACTGGACCTGGGAGACGACCTGTTTTTAGTCATTTGCAAATTCTGAAATGCGTTGTGTATCAAGTATCTTATCGAATTATTGGTTTTCGAGAATTGGTATTAATGATAATAGGAAATGCGAGGATGTGGGACTTTCATTATGCCTACAGCAATTACAATTGCAATGTCTTTGGGTAATCATGGTACCAGTTGCTTATGTGTTATCTAAACCTTATGCATTACTAGGCATTTGATCAGCATATCCGATTTGTGATACCTGTATGCTTGTCTAACTATATGTATTTTATCAATTTGTGTGGAAGAAAAAGCAACATCATAGTTTGTTTGCGGAATAAAACAACAAAAACAGGGAGGTAAGCTACCTTCCTGTTTTTTTCTATGGGTATTCCATTATTAGCACCGGGAACTGCTCAGACGGGCTAGGGAATCGCTTATGGACGAAACACTAAAGCCGAATCTAAGTCAGTCCCCCCACGACCACTGGTTTGTGGTCATGAGTGTTCATCTAATTTCCTTGTCGCCGTGGCCTTTGGCGATCCCAGAAATAGAAGAACCCCGGAGGCGCGTGGTACTATCCCCCTGGAGGCTTGCGCTACTCTCAGCTAATACTAGGGAGAGTTTTCTCTACCTGGTTGTGTACTAGATCGAGTTTAGAGGCCTCGCTTCTCGCGCACCCGCTAAGCGGGTCAGGGGCGGAGTTTCAGCTTTCGTAGCATGGGTACCTCTCTCGAGCGCATTAAGATCATGGGAGGTATCCACCCCCGACCCATTCCTACACTAGGGCTCATCCCTCATTCGGTTACGGGTGGGGGCAAACTTCGAGCTTCAACGCTCCTCCGGTTGTCGAGTTTTTTGGAGCGGCCTTCGGTGGGCCTGCCCGAGCCTAACGCGGTTTTTGCAAACCGATGGCTCTGCACGTGGTTTCAGCGTGCACTATATAATTAGTATAATATAATCAAAAGATAATCACAATATCCTTAATGGTAATATTCTAAGTAGGCAATTATTTCAATAATTATGTTAGGATATCTACTTGCGGTGCGCTTATGGTTGAAGAGGTTGTTGCATTAATCGACCTTGAATCAGTTGGGAAAGACGCTTGATGTGTATGTTTTTAAGCGTCTGTTGCCCAAAAACACAAAGGACGCTTCACTCACTTACATCTGCGCTTTTGGTAGTAATTATGCAACAACCTCCTCTTGCATAGTAGAATCATGATCGACAACATCATATTGCAATTTTTTGTGAGTCTCCTTATCTATTTGACGTTTTAACGGTATAACAATTTCTTGTGGATCATCTTTTATCACAGGAGTAGTTGCAATAACAAATCTCTTGTGCTGGCTCGAGTTCGATTCGAAAAAACTCAGGAAGCGCATCACTTTTTTGCCTTTTATCAGCCACGATTGATAACTTCATCCTCGGAGGGAATCACTTTAACTTCTGCTACAAGTGTACTCCATGTAACTAAATAAACCGGATCGCTCTGCGTTGGAGGCGATTCCGGTTTATTTGATTGTGATAGTTCTGGATTCGGTTTCTGTGGTTGGGTTTTGTGTCTATAGATTTTGATTTTGATTTTGGTTTGTGCTATTGGTTTCGTCTGTCGGTGGTCTTTGTGGGGGGTCTGAGAGTATTCCCAAGATTGCTAATGCGTTTACTATTGTTGTTAATATGTTGGTCACTGAGTCTATTGTTGGATCTGGTATTGGATAGCCAAATAGGTTTGCGATTTGTTTGATCACGGATAATGATACTCCAATCACAAGGATCCACATTCCCCGATTCCGCCATTTGTTTTTGCTGCTTATTGATACCATTCCCTTCGTTATTTTGGTAATTTGCGCATAGTATTACGCTTCTTGTTATGACTACTATTGAGATTAGGTGGGTCTAGTCCTTCACGATCACCATCGCCACCATCACGGATAATGTCATGTGAGTTATTTTCAATATTTTCAGTATGTTTTGTGGTCACATTTACATGCTTCACAATGATTTTCTTCGTTCTTGCGCTTTTTGTAATTAATGTAAATTTTGATATATTCTTTCTTATAGTAATAGTTTACCAAAAGGCAATCAAAAGTACTACAGGCAAGCCAAAAAGAAACTTCTCATTAAATTGTAGATACCTGTACTAAATCCATAATTGAATATAAAACAACGGACGCTCGGTGTCCGCTAATAATACTACGAACACCGAGCGTCACTGTGCCGAGGGTTAGGTCAGCTCTCCTGATCCTTCTCTTGCTGCTCCCCCGCCGCCCTCCGGGCTGCGTCCGCGATCTCGCCCATGGAGATGGTTCCTCTCGTCACTAATGCATACAGGGAATCTATATGACTGACAACTAAATTATACAGAATCATCGTGATCTTTCAAAGCCTGATAACAGAATATTATATAGGTTAATGCAGAAAGATGTTTTCAATCTGCTATAGATTTGGAAGGAAGTTAGCAGCTCAAAATGAGTATGATCAGTATAAACACATATTAAACGAACATTTAAATCGTTGTAGTGATGATGGAACGGAGTCATTCTGATGGGAGAGTCACATGAGGGTTAACGACTGCGTTCTAAGTAACTAGATCGCCTTCTTTATTTCCATGAATAGTAAGAAGAAAAATGCACATCCTATATTTCGTAACTAATACTATTCTCTAGGAGAGATGTACATGTATCATCAGCAACAAATCAACCAGATAACCAGCCAGTTATCTCACATCCAATCTATGGCTCGACAATTACAACAAGCGGAGGCTCGTCGCCAACAAACCGAACAACAACATATCGCCGATGCCGCACATTGCAGACAACTTGCTCAACAAGTAGATCAAGCTGTTTCTCAATGTATTCAAGTTAGTAATCAAATTGCTCAAGCTCCTATACAACAATTCCAACAACCTGCTGGTGCATCTTATGCAATGACTCAACCACAAGCTCATTGGCAAACACAAGCTCCAAATCCTTCTGTACCTTTGGTATAAACACACAAAGTGACCGTTTGCACATAGCCCTGTCAAGTTAGACAATGAAAATAGAGTAAGTTAAACTGCGGCTTTTTCTCGATATTCAATCGGGGAAAGGCCGTTAAACTTTTCTTGAAAACGACTGTAATTGTAAAAATGAATATATGCTAGGATCGCTTTCGGATGAAATATAGTTTTTCTGTCTTCAATGGGGGTAGAACCACATGACCATCCAGTTAAGAAACATGAATATCCCTAAAACGAAAAAAGTCTTTCCTTTGAGAGTATCCTCAGAAAAAATCCTTATTTAGTTAGTGATTTGCCAATCCAATCGCTTAGCTTGATGGCTATGGGGTAGTGCCTCCAATATTCCGTAAATTATGTATTATTCAAACTAATACCAAAATCAATAAATTATATTTCAGTATCAGAGGTCAATCTATTGATATATAAGGTGTTGCGCTACTTTATAGACCGGATGCGAAGTATCGTGAGTGATCAACTGTCTATGTGATCCACAATATCATGGTAACACCATATTAGGAACTAAAAGTACAAAAATAGAGGGAATATTTATAATATAGTTAAATAACTGAATAGTATGTTATAATTTTAATATAGTTTCATTTTATAAAACAAACCTATATTTACATTTGATGGTTGTTTAGAAAAAATCATTCAACGAAAGTAGGGTTAAATTTTGTCCAAGAAATTTCCTACATCTAACAATGCTTTTATCGTTAACGCTAAGCCTTTCACAACTACAGAATCTGATAAAATCTTACCTTTAAGTCATAATATCGTTATAAATGGATCAGACATTTCTCATTCACCTGATTCAAAAGACATCCTACTAGCTCCTACCTACACTTATTCAGTAGAATATAACGTCCTTTTAGAACGAGGGAAAAATTTTGCTGCTGAAACTGTACTTGTACTGAATGGAAAAAATATCCTTGGTTCAGGAGTTTGGGTACCAGATACTTCTGATGGCACGTATGTTAGTCTTTCAGGAGGAGCCATTTTCAATGTCGAAGGAAATACACATGCCATCTTACAACTAAAGATTGATGATGAAGACTCCAATCTACGTAACAATGCTAACTTGACTTTTCCAAATGTTAGTATTCGGATTGTTCAATTAGGTAAAACGGATGGAATGGAAGATGATGGAGTTAATATAACTAAAAGTCAAAAAGTACAAGGTCCAGATGCTACAATCTTCAAGTAGTCCATAGTGGTAAGAATCTGGATGTACATGGTGACTCAAAAGAGACACAACAAGCTGAATGGATTGAACGAAGTCGTAGAATGGTGTAAGAAGTACAACGAGTTGGAAGATTATAGTTCAAGCGGGATTTTTTCGTATTTTATTACTGATATTGACGGTCAATTGATTTCTTGTAGAGATGAACCGCTTGAGATAGTGCAGCAAACTCTTTTTGTGACGACAAAAGATGATCTGCCTCCACGAGACTGGTACACAATGGAGGAATTTGCACCATTAGTGGGCGAAACGGTCGAAGCTGTAGAACAAAAGTGGCAAAATCACGGGTTTCTGTATCCTGAAATAGAAGGGTTAGTGCAACGATCAGGTAATGCGATTTTGTTCCACAGAGACGCGATCAATAAAGTTTATAACAACGCTCTCAATACAGTTTTGGGTGACAATACAGTTGATGGCAATTCTCCCAATTCCGTTTTGGGTGACAATACAGTTGATGACGATGCTCCCAATTCCGTTTTGGATGACAATACAGTTGATAGCAATTCTCCCAATTCCGTTTTGGGTGACAATACAGTTGATGACGATGCTCCCAATTCCGTTTTGGGTGACAATACAGTTGATGACGACGATAACAATGATGACATGGGTTACGGTTTGTTTGACTAATTTTTCTTTGTCGTCGCTGTCTGTCTTTGTCTCATTGCTCCCAATTCAGTTTTTGACGACGCTCCCAAGAATAGAAATCAAAAACATCACAAAAGAAAGTAATTACGTTATCGAATTTTCCCACTATTATAAGCATGACGAATATACCGGTGATCGTAACAAAGGGGAATTTCTCTATGATGAAATGAGGGGTGTCTAGGGATTGATCTATGTTTCAGTATCAGAGGTCAAATCCATTGATATATAAGGGTGTTGCGCTACTTTGCGGTTAATAATAGCACCCTGTCACTACGCCTAGTGTAAGAAATCATATGAAAATAAAAAAATCGGTTTTCCCATATCCTGCAAGTTAAAACAAAATAGTCCTCCAAAACAGAAAAAAACGCCATTCTTTCTTTTTTCAATCCTTAAAGAGAGAATAGCATTTTTTCCACTAGTGTGCCTATATTGTTTTAGCTTGAATGGTCACGTACAGTGATCCCAGATTCAAAAAAACCAAGACCAATTAATTGTTCTTGGTTTTAGTTACATTCCACTCTAGAGTAATCTCAAGAGTGGTGCCTCACCGGTCTCTTTTCGAAGTATCTATCCTCAGTTTCCTGAGGCAGGAGTGACCTTTATCCAAGGTGTCCGGTGGGGATCAGGGAGCATTCTTTGGACGCTCCTAAAATTATACTATTCTATTTTTAGGGAAAATTCAAGTTTGTTTCAGCAAAGGGTATTCGTTTTCTTAGCTTGATGGGCATGTGGTTCTACCCCAAATAAGAAAAAACATTTGATACAAGCATTGTCATAGAAATTCCCCCGTCTGGAACGACTTCCTTGAAGTTTAAGGTTTTCCAGCTTTTTCTCATACTCACTCGTCATATATTGAAATTCTTGATGGAAAAGTGCATCCAACCTTCTTCCACCTTTAAACAAACTACTTCTTGTTTGGTTTCTTCTGCTATAATATTTGAAAAAAGCAAGACATCAATACCAAAGTAGCCACTTATAGAATTAATAATGAATATATTATTGAAAGGAAAATGGAAATGGAAAAACGATTTTCAAGAGAATCTCGAAGCTACAAAACATCAAGGATTTTTCCCACTGATGTCAATAATCACAATACCTTATTTGGCGGAAAATTAATGGCATATATTGATGATATTGCATCCATAGCCGCAACTAGACACTGTCGTCAAACAGTAGTCACTGCTTCCACTGATTCTGTGGACTTTTTACATCCAATTAGACCATCTGATTCGGTTAGTTTAGAAGCTTATGTTACCTGGACTGGAAATACTTCTATGGAAGTGTTCGTGAAAGTTATTAAAGAAGATTTATATAATGGAGAGAGAAAAATAGCAGCTACGTCATTTCTAACTTTTGTTGCTTTTAGCAAAGATAACAGACCTATCTCTGTTCCTGCCGTGATTCCAGAAACAGAAGAAGAAGTTAAGTTACATGAAACAGCACCTGCTAGAGCAGAAATCCGTAAATTAAGAAGAGAAGAAAGCAAAGTATTGGCTAGTTTTCTAACACTAAAAAACCCTTGGGAATAATAAAAAGACTTCTGTTACTATAAAGATCAGTGTTTATCTTTGAATATAAAAATTATGATACACAGCAGGATTCTCGGTTTCGTGTGAGTGCCTCCAACACTCACACGAAACCATCCATTTATTCTTGCCCTCCTACGCCACACTATAGACATTAGAATATCATTCTCAATGCACCTAGCAGCATAGGTTGCCAACTTGGTTCCTTTGTTGGGTTGAAATGATTCAATTGCTTTAATTAAACCAATCGTCCCAATCGATATAAGATCTTCTGCGTCTTCTCCTGTATTCTCAAACTTTTTCATGTTGTGAACGTGAAACGATGTCAATTCGACCGAGTAATGTGTCCAGGTGCCCGACACAGGTCACTTCACAATTCGTCTGATCGTTGCTAAAGGTGAGGATAATCTCATCGATTAAAGATTGAATGATATACCTTTTCTTTTCAAAAGGAATATCTGTCTCCTTTTCCACTAATCTTCCTAAGAAATCAATCACCATTTTTATGCGTTCTTTTTCTTCCTCATTTTGTTGCTGTGCTTCTAGATTATGCTGGAGCTTTTGAAGCTCTGTCTGCAAGCTATTGATATCTTTGTTTATTTTACTCAAATCACGAAACATTTCGTCTTCGGAGATCACTTCACGAGTAAACATGATCTTTACTTTATCCCGCTCTTTCTCCCTTTCGGTCATCCGTTTTTTCATTGCCCCTATCGTATCAAATAATCGCTGATTGTGCTGAGTTGATGCTTCTTTTAACTGATTTACAATCTCATCTTTATCAACAATGGAACGAATAATGAGGTTCCATATATATTCTTCTATCACTTCTGCACGAAGCGTTTTTGTTGGGCATTTTTCCACACCCTCGCCAAATTTCCGAGGATTTTTATTGGGACAGCGGTAACAGCGATACCGCTCTTTTTTCCCTGATTGTTCATTTATTCTACCAGAGTAAGTCGTACCACTCCACATTCGTCCGCAATGACCGCAGCGGATCATACCTTTGAGCAGATACGAAAAGCGATTATTTCCTTTATTGGTCGTATTCTTTTCCTTCTGTCGTTGTGCTGATTCAAACAGTTTTTTATCGATAATGGCTGGAACTTCGGTGGTGATCCACTGAGAAGCATCCCGGTATTCATATGTTTTTTTGGGATTTCCATTGCTTGTTTTTTCGCCTTTTAGTTTCTTCACTTTACGGCGATTATAGTGATAGATTCCTATATACACCTCACTCGATAAAATGCGATAAATCGATGATCGATTCCAGTTTTTACTTTCTTTTCTCTTTGGTAATACACCCAATTGACCTAATTTGCGGCCAATCTCTCGATACGAAAGATGCTGATACACATACCACTCATATATTTGCTGTACAACCTTTGATTCTGTATCATTGACCACCAGCTGCGCATTAACCAAATCGTAACCAAAAGGAGCAGAACGCATCGGCATAATCTTCTTTTTCTTTTCGACAGCCTTTAATCTCCCTCTACTGGTTCGCTTTCGTATCATGGATAACTCATACTGAGCAATAGCAGACTGCATATTGAAAAATAACTGTCCTTCCGGTGTATTTTGATACTCTGCATCACAAAAAATAAGTTCTACTTCGTGACGCTCCATCTCTCCACATACGATCAATTTATCCACTAAATTACGACTTAAGCGGTCAGGATGAACGCAAATCACTTTATTTATCTTCCCTTGCGCCATATCTTGCCGAAGCCGATCCATCTCTGGACGCTCGATGTCCTCTCCTGATGCACCAGATTCTCTGTAAACTTCCAAATGATAAAGCCCTTGTACATGCGCCTTGTCCGTACACATCTCCACCTGTGTATCTAAACTCGTCCCTTCTACTGCTTGCAATCCTGTAGATACACGAGCGTAGATGGCTGTTTTCACTCCCCTTCCCTCCTCTTCATTAAGTATCTTTTCATCCAAGCAGATGAACTGGCTTTTCCTGCTGTTCTGTTAGTGCCATTTCCATCAAGACTTGAATCACCCGTTTCTTTGCTTCTAAGGATTCTTCTAACTCTGTTGAATGACTCTCAGGTTGGTTTTGAACCCATACAAATTGGACGGGATCTGTTTTTCGTTTCATCCAAACACCGCCTTTACTTGATATATACCAATTTATGAAATAGAGACTTTGTCCCATGCAATAGAAAATGACCTATCCATCACTGAATAAGTCACTTTAATTTATACTCAAGTTCATTTATTGAATTTTACGGTGGTGGCCACTCAAAGCAATATAGCAGAAAAAATGATCTTTTTCATAGATTTCGACTGCATAAATTAGATGTTTTTGTAGCGCAAGACAATGTTAATATTTAGATCCAACTATGTGTTTGAACAAAATAGGCACTTTGGGAAAGGAATTGTTCTTTGTTTACGAATCTTGAGAGCTAAACAACAACTCTGTCACTGAATCTAAGAACAAATGCAAATGGGAGTACATAACGATCTACCTAGCCACTACGCTGAGTCGATAAGATGTCTGGCTATGACCTTTCGATCATAACAAAGACATTATACCGCTCATTCGTAGTGGTTCGGTCAATCATGCAAGATACCTGTTGAAAGTATCTTACATGATCTTCGCTCACCTCATATACACCTTATGAAGATATATATGGTTGGGCTTAATCGTTATGTACTCTTGACTATATGATGTCCTAAATAGGAGCTATCATGCATACTTTGGAATATAGGATTATTTTCCAGTGTTGCCCCTCCATGTACGCTTCGTTCACGTACAGGTGATATAGTATATTGTGTCAAAGAAATGCCTAACGTACAATTTATTTTTCGATACGACTAGCGATGTGATCAAATGGAACTTCTGCAATTGAATGATATCTGGTACGGCAAAGATCAAACACCATATGCAGGTGTTACCACTCAGATCGATGCCATCACATCTCGCAATGTACAAGTGATGTTTGATCAAACTGTGAGTGTTGATGGCATACATACAAATGGCACCGTAATAACGCATAAACAGTTTCGGCTTAACTTTGATCCTAATCAGAAATTGTATTTGTTCGGTTGATAATTTAAAATTTTTCGCATATAATATAAAAGTGTGAATTTCCATAATATTTAAATAGGAGTTGTTTTGATGAAAAAAAGTATTGCTGTGTTGTCTTCTTTGGCTCTCGCTTGTGCATTAGCTGTACCAGCTACGTCATTGGCCGCACCTAACAATCATGACCATGATCGTGATCATCACCATCACGGGAATCATCACAACCACCACAAATCATGTGTAACACTGTATGAACATGTAAACTTCAAGGGTCGTTCCATCCAATTCTGTTCCAATGATAGTACCCTCGTAGACAATAAAGATAACAAATTGCAATTTGGCAAAAAGAATTGGAATGATGTTGCTTCATCTGCTAAAGTGTCTGGTGGCAATGGAGTTGTATTATATGAACACATCAACTACGGAGGACAGAAATTGAAACTGAAACCAGGGAAATACTCTGATTTTACCAAGATAAAGCTTGGTAACGGAACATGGAACGATGTTGTTTCCTCGCTTCGTATAAAATAAATAGAAATATCAAACCACATGACCTCTATGCTCTTAGAGATCGTGTGGTTTTCTAATGACAGGATTCGTGTTCTAATCCACAGGATTATTTCCATCTGTTGGTCAAATTACGGTTCGTCGTTCAGATGCTGGTTCTGAGCCTTGGCGTAGGATTTTTACAAAATGTTGGCGAGACCCCTTGTAAGGAAACTCGTCAATTTATTTCTTGGCGCTAATAATCTTTGTAGGTACCCACGGGCCAGACCACCATCCTTGCCACCCGGCATCTTTCATTTGAACATTTTTCATCCCCATCGAATTTAAAACTTCCACATATTCTTTTGATTTTCTTAAATCAGCTATGATAAGGGTTCCGCCTTTTTTTAATACACGATAGGCTTCTATTAAAGCTTTTTTTCTTCCTGCTTGATCTTTAATATTGTGAACGGCAACATTGCTCGTCACATAATCAAAACGCTCATCTTCAAAAGGCAAATCCATCATATTGGCGGTCTTCAACTCAATCTTATCTTCGACACCCTCCAATACTGAATTATGTTTTGTAACGTTTATATTATTACCAGACTGATCTATGCTTCTCCATAAATCAACACCCACTACTTTCCCTTTACTCCCAAGCCGTTTAGCAGCTATCAACAAAACAGCTCCTCTGCCACACCCTAAATCCAATATTTCTGAATCTGGATGAATGGATAGATGATCAAAGATCTTTTCCCAAATATTAAACTTTCCCCGAAAAGTCGAATGTAAATAAATAGACCCACATATTAAATAGAAAACTCCCACTATGAAGAGCCAATAAACCCATGAATATCTTTGACTAATGAAAACTAAACCAAATGAAACGAACACCAAACCTAAAGCAAAAAACATCAACGGGACATAGGGAGCATCTATCCCGTATTTTCCTTTTTTCTTCATCTCATCATTCCCTTAACTGAGTCATTTTTCTAATTTACTATACTTTTCTTGAACATGAACTATAAACCCTTGCCATTACTAATGTTTACATTTTTCTATCTATCGTGCCGGATTTGGAGTTATCTCGGACTTACCCCCATGAGGCGGTTCGTATTCTCGTCAGTCAGATAGATTCCATTTATTGTAATTCTTATTTACCCTTTTCAGGGGGATGGGCAAAAATGCGGGATTTAGCGGGATTTAGCTAGATTTCATTATTTGATTAGATCACAACAGCCTCAAGGTTGATATTTAAATTCCTTCCAACCATTACTTTTCAATCGGCTAACAAACTTATCATACTGGTCTGTGTTCAGTGCACGAATGTCTTCAAAAACAATCGTAAAACGCTTTTGTTTCACATCATAAATAACTCGCTCTATGTCATGATCAAAATCATCTCCATCCAAGCTGAGCGACATACCTATATGTGGGATAAAATCCAAATCTACTGATCTTCGAAGATGAAGAAACTTATCCCTTATCACTCTAGTATTAATAACATATTGGCTCATTGTAAATTCCATGATCACTCTTCTTCCATTATATGGTTGTGTTATCCCTCAGTCGCCGGATGCTGGTATACTTAGATGGTTCATACCATCGATGCTTACCAGATACATTTCTACCTCTTATATCAACGCATGATTCATAACCAGCTCTACAATCCGCCTTTTTACACACATGATTTGTTACAAATAAGCCTCAACCTAATCAGCACCTTGGGATTCCATACGTGTTTCACAATATTTACACTTCACATTCCTCTGTGTCCTTATCATGATAGAGGACGGAATGATGACGAACTTCATAAACTGAACCACAATTTGAGCATGTATGGATTTCCATTTATATCACCCTCCTGTTATCAGACTTTTCAATTATATCATCCTGTCTATTTTAAAATGAAATAATTTTTCTGATAATCAGAGTTGTGATGAACACCATCGAATCGATCCGAGAAAAGAAAACGAATTTTACACTTTTGAGTTTACTATTCAAAATCAACAAATTTCATTTTCAACACCCTTGTCTTGTTTTATCCTCCTTTTATTGCACCAAAAAGGGTGAATATTAGATATAGTTACAATTAATTTTGTTATACATTTTTGTTACAAAAAGAACCTTTATAAATCAAGTTTTTCAAAACTTATCTTGTTACGTACCAAAAACGGTCGTTTTTGATACATGGTAAAAACGACTAAAATATTATTCGAATACTTCCCTATAGATCTTGACGACCTTTTCTCACATCTATCTTGGATGGAACTTGTATTTTTTTATGATAAAATGAGTCGAAACCACCACTTCACCTTCGAGAGAGAAAATGATGGATCACACTTCCACCATCAGCAAACTCAAGGAATACGTCGAAAACAACCGGAACGAGTTCTGGTTCGTGGAGATCAAAAGTGATCAGATCACTCTCGTCACCAAAGATCCTAATGAGCAGTTCCTGAGCTTCGGTTACTATGAGAGCGGAGCATTCGCAAGTTCGTTCGGCATGACCAAGTCAAGCTTCATTCGAGACTCAAGGCGAGTGCCACGACGAGCGAAGAGGAAGTGGAACAAGCAGGTTCGGAATGGCATTCATCCCTGCCAAGTTCGATAAACTCTTCTCGAAGGCCATCTTGTCTCTGACAACTTCTAGTTGTACGGAGAAACCGGACAGTTTGTTGAGATTCTCGCTTCCAGCGATGAGACTCCACAACTGCCCGGACTGTATACAATTGTAAATTCATATAGATGAAGAAGTGTCGTCAGTTCTACATTAATGGAAGACGACCTTTTCCGCATCCTCAAACGGCACGAGCTCCCCTTGTTTCTTGCTGTACATCACCTGATAACACTTGGTAATCCTTTTGATATCGACGACGGTCTCCATTCGATCTCTGATTTTAATTTTGGCCCTAGTTTTGAGCATTGGAAAACACCCCTTATGCAAACTAAAGAAGCCATCCACTGGATGACTCTCATTTATATATTTTCCTTATATTCAGGTGTCTGGACAGCAAGGTACACTGCCCAGACATGTCCCGCTAATCAGTAATACGAATTGAGATCACTGCTTTGCTTGATTGACGAAGGTTACCCCATGAATCGGGTTCGAAGTCTTACCAGATCCAACAATCTGATAGAAGGACCAAACTTCAGACTCTTCCCCTGCCTCATCAGTCTCTTTTTCCTTGAGGTGGATTTCGATTCCCTTTCCATACATCGCATAGTCAGCCCAATAATACTTAATCTCGATTCCATCTGTACCTGTAATGATATTATCCTGAACCTTTGTCGTGAAGTCCTCGTCCTTGATCTCAACACGAGTACTGGTTACCTGCATGATGCGAGTCCTCTCATTAACGGAAAGCTGTATATCAGCCTTAGATCCAGTATATAATAAAAATTCATAATATTCACTAATATAATATCCACACATACAATTCTTACTGTTCGATATAATCATATTATCCTAACTGATAGTTTCTAGGCCACTATGATTGTGAACGAAGAAAACGAGATCAAATGATTTCGCTTTTATCAAACCTTCCTTACTGATAGATTTTTTATACTTTAACTGGGTCTTTCTCGTTTATATTTCTTGTATTTTTACACAAATCATAATTACTGCAACCTAAAAACTCCCCATACTTTCCTTGTTTTTTTATCAAAAATCCACCACAAGATTTACATTTCCGATCTTCGCTTAGTACATCTATATCGTTTAATGAATAATCACACATCGGGTAATTCGTACATCCTACAAAACCCTTGTTGTCAATTTCTGTTTTCCAAGGATCCATGAATTTGCAATTGATAACCGATAACTTTAATAGGATCTTAGGCTGTTTTTTGGGAAGTCAATTTCTTTTTGAATTGACTTGGATTTTTCATAACAAAATCTCCAGCTATATGTATCAGTTCTTGCGAGTTACGATATGTTTTTTCGATTTTTAAAAGCTCATGGGTACCAAAAAACTTATCAAATTTATTAAATAGCTGAATATCACTACCTGCGAAACGATAGATGGATTGCTAATCATCCCCGACAAATCCTGTTACTGACCAATACAGTTCCTTAAATAAAAACACACTCTCATGTGGCAATTAGGAGTGCGTTGTATTGGTATTAATTTTTTGTTCATCCAATATAGGGGTATCTACCCCTTGATAATTTCCAATAGCACTCAACACAATATCTTCCATTCTCATCATTATGTTTTAAATAGTAAAAGGGAAATCGTTTGATGAATCCGAATAATTGTATAATAGACTCATCAGGTGGTGAAGCGAATGAATGAAAATGATAATTTAATGCAGATGATGCGGTTAGTATTGGAACAAGTACAGAATATGAATATGCGCATGGATCAGATGGATCAAAATATAAAGCAACTACCAACAAGGGAAGAATTGTTAGCTGTTCAGCAGACTGCTGTGAGCGTGGAAGATCGATCCGAAACTGGATATGTATTGTTGAACTCTCAGCATAATCGATTTGAGAGCCAACTCAATGAAATGTCAGAAATTATGGCAGAAGGATTTCTAACAACAGCTAACACCCTACAAGAAATTTTCATACTCAATAAGTCGCTCGTCGATAAAGTAAATGACTTGGATGAAGATGTAAAAGACCTACAAAAGAAACTAGGTTAAATAAACCGCCTCTTAGTAACAATCAGGGGCGGTTTATTATTTCACCCTTTAAGGGAATATTTTCTGTAAATATGATCTATTCCGTCAAAAGAGTGATATGATATAGCTCTGATATCAGAAAATACATAATATTAATTCGAGGTGCGAAGTATGAGAAAAATCGGTAAAATTGTACTTTGGAGTTTTGTTAGTATTATAGCTCTGATTATTATCGTTGCTATTTTTGCTCCTAACGATCAACCAGTTTCAAAGGTAAATAGCGACAGTCCAAAACAAGAAACGAAGCAAGAGACTACAAGAGAACGAGGGTATAAAGTTGGCGACACCGTCAAAATTTCAGATACAGAAGTAACCATCTCAGCAGCTACAATTGGAAATCCAGACGAATATTCTCAGACCAAAAGCGGGAAAGTTCTCACTCTAGAAATCAAAGGCGCAAATAATGGAACAACCTCATGGTTTCTCTCTAACACTGATTTCAATCTTTATGATAATAATGGCAATAAAGTAGAGGAATACTTCGGTGAAATGAACTATACTCCACTTTCAGGAGAAGTAAATCAAGGAAAGAAGATATCTGGACAAGTAAAATATGATGCAAAACCAGGTACATATGACCTAGTGTATAAACCTAATTTCTTGCTAGATCAGGAAATACACTTTACGATAGAAGCGAAATAAGCCCATCATTGGGCTTTTTTTATTGAAGGAGAAACACTACTTTTATCTGACTATACTTGCATGACACTAAATGATATTGATGCCTTTTTTAATGGGTACAAACCAGCGTTTTCATACAATCCAAACAGTGATATCTCAAGTTATACCGCCAATGAAATCTTACGTTTACGAAAATATCCACGGTTAAGAGTGTTGGTTCATAAGATGAATCAGCGCCTATATTTCCAGTGAATTTCATTTCAAATTAGGTCAAATACTTGGATTCCCTCCAAAGGCAGCTACGTTTTATTCTGAATGGATGAGTCTAAAGAAACACGTGTACCAAAATCAAAGCTACTGAACAAAATTATAGGGGATTTATCCGATTCAAACAAGAACTCAATTTACTTTGGATAATATTCCTTGGCATGTCCTATTTTTACACATATCTCCAAGTACCCCTTATAGAAATACACACCAATATATCAACTGTGTCCACCACTACTTAACTATTTAAATATGGATCATTCTCCATCTCTTCAATTCCTCTAAGCACGTTTCTAAGCGCACTTACATGACCATCACAATAATCATACAATTCTCTACAAGGAGCGGCCCTCCTTTGTCGTTCTGCCTCTTTCAACATCCCATTAATAAAAGTTCGCATTGCATTGAATACCTTTTTATTTGACATGTTTTTCATCTCCTTGTAAAATCATGTACTCTCTAATTTTACCACTTATAAATATTTTAACATTATTTTACATGATTCTGATAACCTACATAAAGAAAAAACATCAGCTATCCATTCGGACGGCTGATGTCTCTTATTTTGGTGATGCTATCCGATCTGATAAACAAGACTCTTTAGTCCACTTGCGTCTTGCCTCTCCCCTGACAACACTCCTCCTATCTTTTCCATAGCCCGTTGTGAACGAAAATTGTTCGCTCCAACCAAAAAAATGACGGTGTTGACAAACTTGAACGCATGCCCTTACATAAGTCGTTTCAGTTCTCGGTTATATGTGCCTCCCCAGTGAGATCTGGCAAGGAAAGTCCACCCTATCTCGATCTCATCTCGCTCTTCTTTGTAGCCATGATAGCGGGACGACCCAATCAAACAATTTTTCTTATTGTCAATCACCACCAACGCTCCTTTAGAGTTCAAAGCATCACGAAAAAAGATCCTAAACTCATCTTCTTTGTATCGACTCTTTTGAGGGTGCTGTTTCCAAATGAGTGGATCCGATGCCACGGTATAGAGCTCTGTGAAATCTTCTTCCTTTAAAGGCCTGACCTCGATGAGTTCGCTCTTCAAGTGTGGTTGGAAATCGAAGGTTTTTTCAGCATTATCGGAGTCTTACACGAAATCGTTTAATTGTCTTATCATTATTATCCAAATTTTATCGTCTCCTTTAGAGTTCACCACGACGGATACAAATAATTTCGGTTCTATATCAGCAAAGATTTCGTTACCCGCAAAGTAGATTACCATTACTAGGAGGTGATCATATGGAACCTTTTTACAAGAGGATATCTGGTATGGCGAAGGTGGTACATCCTGCGAAGGTCCTATCGTATGGATCAATACCACCACAAGACGAAACGTACAAATTGTGTTTGATAAAACTTGAGTGTTGATGGAGTGCGGTTAGCCGATAAAATATTTACCAGTAAACAATTTCGCCAAAGTTTTGATCCTAGTGAGCAGTTGAGTTTACGAGTAACAGATATTTAATTATTCTACTTCCTCTCCATCCTCATCTACTTGCTTTGTTACTCCTCCATACAACCAGTTATTTTTCTCCACAAACTCAATAAATTTATCTAAAAACTCATCTTGGTTAATGTTTGTATGTCCATCCTCTGCATAGATAGTGCCACTAATTTCTATACCTAACTGTTTGTATTGTTTCATGTAATAACCTCCTTTAATTATAATAAGGATGGTAAAAATACAGGTATAAAGTATTTTGAATGGATAAATTCTTCCACTGTTCTCTCATCCTCTAATCTTTTATTGAGGGAGTAGGACCAGCTTTGGTAATCGCAGGGAATAAGGAACTTACGGCGGTCTGAGAAGTTTAGAGGGATGATACGGTTCATCCCTCTTTTTATTATGAATAGTTTTGGATCACTTGGGTGAGATCAACAAGTGGGACAAGGGTTTGCCAAGATTGATCCAACCATTGATGTGAATCGATGATATGTTCAGGATCTGTAAACTTCTCACGCTGTGCATTTCGCTGTAAGCATAGCTCTAATGGCACTTTTAGACGCACAAGCCCAACAGAGAAGCCATGGCGCTTGGCATCAGCAATTGTTGTTTTCATATAATCAATGTCTTTTCCTGTGTAGGATAATAAAAATGATTGACGCAGCAAGATGCTTTCCGTCACATCAATTTTGGCTTGCTGCTTCGCCAGCGAAGAGATCGCTTTAAGCGAAACGGTAGATGGGTCAAGCGACAAAGGAATTTGTTGCAGCTTGCTCATCCGAATTAACTTGGAATCAATCACTCGAATCTGATCACGATATTTTTTTGAAAAAGTCGTCTTGCCACTGCCAGCTACTCCAGTGACAAAAATAGCTGCTGGTTGCTTAGGGATAAGAATGTCCACAATGGTTTTTGATCTAGTTGCGACTTGCTCCATTTTTTGTTTCCGCCTCTCTATCTAAGTTGAATGACATTCTTTATTGGTTGGATATCTTTATTATTTGTACATCGAAATTACTTGGCTCAGATCGGCGAGAGGGGCGAGTTGTTCCCAAGAATGCTCCATTTTATGGTGGACTTCGATGATTCGCTCGGGAAACACGAAGTGCTTACGATTTGCATTCCGTTGTAAACATAACTCAAGCGGGGTTTTAATATGTATCAGACCTATAGTGAATCCATAGTTTCTTGCCCGTAAAATGGTTTCCTGTATATATGCGATATCTTCCCCTTCAATCTCCAACAAAAAAGAAGTTCTACTTTGGATATATTCACTCACTTGATCAAGTGCTTGTTCTCTTGATGATGGAGTGAAGAGAGCCACCATCGCTGGCTGTAGCAATTGTTCTGATGGCAGCGTATTTGCTGTGATTGCATCTTGATTAATGACAGGAAAATGATTACGGTATTGTTCAGCAAAGGTTGTTTTGCCACTCCCCGGTGTCCCCGTTACAAAGATTGCTACTTTTTCTTGTTGTATTAAAATATCCACGATATTTGCTTCCACATAATCCACTGTATTTGCTCTACCTTTCTCCCAATTACTTCTAGTGATGTTTGATTTTCTACGTATTTCTCGTGAGCAGGCAATGCGCATTCTCTTTAACATAGGTCAAGTGGGTCTCATTGTAAAGACATATTTATCTCATTTCAGCGAATTTATCGAATGAATAGACTTAAATCAGCTTTGAACAACTAACCGTAATTTGACCAACAAATTGGAAATAATCCTGCGGATTAAAACAGGAACCCTCATAACTCCTAAAAATAGAAAAAGTGATCCAAGAACTTTGAATCACTTTCATTTTTATATATCGAATTCCATTAGATTTGCTGCGGGCTGTGCCTGCACGAATCACTTCGCACAAACCCAGCCCGACCCACAGGTGTCAAGCTTCACGATGACGATGATCGATGAAGGCGCTGATCAGAGTGCCGAACGCACCTTTGAACGCCTCCAGGAAGGGCTCATCGAGTTCCTCATCCGATGCGCCAGGATTCTCGGTCTTGACCTGCTCCAGAACGGTCCGTACGAACGAATTATACTCCAGATATCCCGGGTAGTTGTCAGACAGGAAGTTCCGGAAGCCCCGTTCGTAGGAAGCATGTTTCAAGATCGCGTGATGCACAGAACGAATGATATCGTCATCGGCAAAACGCTTGGAGACCGTGATGTTCGCACCGCTCATCACCATGAGTTCTCCCATGAATCGATGGATGTTAGATATCTATTATATCAAAATACATCTTGCTTAGACCATTCAACAAATATGTGGCTTGTCCCACATTCACTCAAGACGAATCCTCGGTTCCCTCTCCTCCACAATCTCCTTCTCCACACCACATTGTTCATCGAAGCAGGTACAAGTCCTAGCTCAAACCTCGCATTCATCACAATTTTTTTACATCGGTTCATGTTCCCAATCTCTTTACAATGTGAGCCACTAAGCGTAAATTGTGTTCAATCAAAAGATTTCGAGCAAAGCTGTCTCCCTCTGCCATCCTTTTCAAATTTAGTTCTTCTTCTTGCTCGGACAATGGTTGTGGAAAAGCATTGCTTTTAATAAACGAAACAAAAACCATCATCTCTTTGATGAGAAGAGATAAAGCAGTTATGATCCCTGACATAGTTACCTCCCTGCTTCTTATACATGTATTCATTTACAATTGACATTTTTATTTTTATGCAAGAAGGTATCAGAATATGGGTATAAAACCGTTATGCTTACATTTCAAAGAAAACCATGTTACGAGCTGTATCTATAAGTTCTGATCAAAGGATTTTGATTAAGTTTCTCTACGAAGAGTTGCAAATGTTTCTTTGTATGATCTTTCTTACTCTTATCCGATTGATGAGAGTGCAGCTCTATAATATAGCCTAATGGTAGAATAGAATTTTAGAGGCATTTCTATATCCATATATAGACATTAGAAATTTCAAATTAATCAACTGCAAAAAAGTTTGCAGAAACCTTATATGAGGATGACTTTCTACTCCCACCAAGGTCTATACGAAAAGGTTTGAGGGTAAAATTTGATTACTATGCAGCTATCAATTGGAGAGTGAAACATGGAAAATAACGTTTTTGAACAGATGGCAAAAAAATATGATACAGAAGAAAGAATGGAATTAGCTAAAGTGATAGTGAAGGAAGTGAGATCAGAATTACGTAATGGTAAATCAAAATCTTTAATAGACTATGGGAGTGGTACTGGTCTCATAAGTTTAGAATTATCAGATTTAGTAGATTCTATTTTGTTGGTTGATTCATCAAACCAAATGTTGGAGGTTGCGAAGGCTAAAATTTCTCTCCAAGGTATTACCAATTCAAAAGTATTGTATTCAGATTTTACTCAACATACTCCTGAACTCAAGGCAGACATAATTTTAATGTCACTAGTCCTTCTTCATATTCCAGATACAAAAAGAATTTTACAAGAATTGTTCAACATTTTAAATGATGGCGGCAAGCTAATTATTATTGATTTTGACAAAAACGACAAAATAAATCATCCGAAAGTTCATAATGGTTTTTCGCATGAAGAATTGAAAAAAAGATTATCCGAGGTTGGATTTAAATCCATTGAAATTACAACATTTTATCATGGTAATCGTATTTTTATGAGTCAAGATGCCTCCATGTTTATATCTAGTAGTATAAAGTAATTTCTTGCTTTTTTATTTCTTAATGGGAAGAAAGTGTAAAAAACAAAGGACTATCTCCATTCCTATGGAACAATCCAACGTTAAACAGTCATCATGTATCAAAAAATGACTCAATGATGGCACTAAAATAGTTATACCTATCCCAAAACAGAAGAACTGAGTTGTCGATAAAAAATACAAAAAAAGCCAGCTAACATGATTATTTACAGTGATAGCTTGCCTTTTATCTATGCTAGAATGACACATACGTTCTGAGGATAGACATAAATACTTGAAACATTTGTTGTGCAGAGAGCTGCCATTTGGCAGCTCTTTTGCTTTCTATTTGAGGGCAAAATCATAGAAAGTCATCCACTTCAAATCACAAATTGAAAACACGATCAAATAATTGCATTTTTGATATTAGAAAATCTCAGCGAGCTGTACAGAAAAATGACAAAAATTGTCAATGAACTCTCCATTGACAAAATAATTATTTACATTTTATTCCGATTTGATAAAATATTAGTAGATGGTAAATATTATATAAGGTGGTATGAATTTGAAAAAATATTTTTCTATTCTACTTGCTTTTGTCTTTAGTTTCTCTTTATTACTTGTAACTCCATCGACCAGCACAGTCCATGCAGAAGCAGTAAACATTGATACTAATAAAGATTACTATATCGTTCCAGCACACAATCAAAAACGAGCTTTAACTTATGAATTATATGGTTGGAGCAATTGGGATTATGTTCGTCTATCGGGTAGAGATGGATCTAGCGAAAAATATCCATATGGTACACCAGTCCATTTAATCGAAAGTGGTACAAGCGGTCAATATATTATTCAAATGAAGGCATCAACACATGGAGGATATAATTCTTTTACGATTAATCACAGCAATAGTGCTTGGTACAATTTTATCTATCTGGATAGAGCTTCTAGTGCTCACAAATGGAGTTTTAAACCATATCAGGATGGTTACGTTATTGAACATGAGAATAATGCTTGGTATCTAAACTTAACCAGCGATCAAAAAGAATGGTTAGTTGTTTCACAGGAACCTGAAAAATTCTTCCTAGTACCTGCTCAGTGATTTTTAAAGTTACAAATAGATATTAGTTCAGTCTATGTGTTATTATCCACACATCAGATGTGTGAAGAGCTGCCCTCAGGGTGGCTTTTTTATATTTATTTCGTAGAAGGAGGTATCAGAATATAGATATTGTTATATTTAATTTCTGCATACATCAAAAAACTTCCGTTGTGTTGACATGAAATCCATGTTGATAAGCTGCTTTTTTTGTATTAGGGTTAGTCGTAATGTAAATGAAAAATAGTTTTCAATCGCCTTTATATTGATAAAGGGAGAGAAAGAAGGTTGTTTGATGATGGTAGTAGTATTGTTTTTACTTGCTGGATTAGCGGAAATCGGCGGGGGATACTTAATTTGGCTTTGGCTACGGGAAGGAAAACCTTTTTATTGGGGATTAGCAGGAGGGATTATATTAGCGTTGTATGGGGTTATCGCTACTTTTCAAAGCTTCCCTTCATTTGGTCGTGTTTATGCAGCATATGGAGGTGTTTTTATTGTTCTCTCCATTCTCTGGGGTTGGGGAATCGACAAAAAAACTCCAGATTTATATGACTGGATTGGAGCTGGTATTTGTGTAATTGGAGTTGTAGTCATGTTGATGCCTAGAAACTAAACATTACAGCCTAAGCTTCCCTTTATTTATATGTTTTTTCTGGTTTGACATTCGGTTATACCATTGCTTAGAAGGAGGAAACTATATTTCAAATCTCTGGAAAATATGCTGATTTCTCCAAAAAAATTTAGTATCACTCTGGATGAAATAAATAACAGTAGAAAACAAATGACCACTATGCACTTGGAGATCATTTATTGTTAGGCAATAGATGAGGCATGGAGCCAAACGCCATTAGCGCATCAACTCCCCCTACCTCGGCCGAATCCCATCACGTTACTCAGATGTAATTTTTTTATAGTCCATTACGAGTTTATCCAAAAATATAAATAAATTCTCATTCATTACTTTATAATCATTTTTTCGAAGTTGTTCTGGCTGCTGAACGAATCTTTGGTCACTGAATTTGGATAGTTCAGCTGCTGAATTTTCAATCAGGAGCTCCACCAAATCATGATTGAACTCCAAATGACATTGGAAGCCATAGACTAAGTTTTGGTATTCAATAATCTGCCTCGGACAAGCTTCACTATAGGCAATTACTTTACAATCTTCGGTTAACCCCGGCATATCATTGTGCCAGTGCCCGACAACAATGGTATTGCCAAAATGGGGAAATTTACGATTTTGTTTCCCTTCTTCTGTAAAGGTTATGGGAAAACAACCTATTTCTTTTTCTGGACTATGTTCGTACTTTGCACCCAAGGACTCCCCAATGAGCTGTGCGCCCAAGCAAACACCTAGTACAGCCTTACCAGCTTTTATACATTTATTTATCAATGTTATTTCTAAAGCTGCATCAAAGTGAGGACACTCTTCCATCGTTGTACTCGGACTTTGAGGACCACCCAGTACAATTAATAGATCAATTCCCTCTATGGATAATGGTAGTTTTTCACCAGCATAAACCCTTGAAAATCCAAAACTGTATCCTCTGGTCTCAGCCCATGTCTGAAATGCTCCCGGCCCCTCAAACAACTCATGAACAATAAAGTGAATGTGCATTTTTTACTCCTTTCAAGACATATTAGCAGTGTTTCGATCATAAAGAGAAATTGGCCAAGCTCCATATTATTTAGGTTTTAACTACAACTGTTATGGACAGTATAAGCTTAATCTCTCTTGTAAAACTACTAAGATTTCTTCTGCCACTTCCCTGACCTTGATATCCTCACCTAGAAAAAGTAACCAATTTGTTATTTCCGACAATTCTTCGGGCTTATAAACATTGATAAAAGTTTTTAGAATGGCTGTAGTTTGGTAAGGATTTGTATAGGAAAGGGAAACTTTTAATGGATGATATTTTTTGAACTGGGCAATCGCTTTTGGACCAAGTTCAAGGACAAGGTTGATACCTTCTTCCTGTTTACTTAGTTTTTCTAATATCTTTTTCTTACTTATTCTATTTTTTGTCGGGTAGGGCTTGATCTCGATGAGATGATCAACAGGAAAAATCTTTTTCTTTTCTTGCTTTAAGTCAACACCTTCAATCAGCCAAAGGCTTTTTTCACGATAGAGGTGCAAGAGATAAATGGGATAAGACTTTATTACCTTCTCTTCTTTGATGGTAATCCATAAATAGCTATCCAAAAGAAGGAGTTGGATGAGTTTTTCTAACATGGGGTGTGGGAGATCTGAAAGCTCAAGTAAATCGGGGTTATGGGGGTTGGTTCCTTCAAAAAGCAAAATCTGATTTAAAAGAACGAGATCATCCTGTTGGTTTTCTGAGATCAGTCCCAGTAATTTTTCTGCTAAAGACTGACGGCTCTTTAAATAGGGGAGTTGTTGATTTCTTGTGGCCATAAAGGCAATAAAAAGAGCTTTGACCTCATTATCGGTAAAGCGAACAACGGGCAGGACAGAGTTGTGCATGACAAAATAACCCCCGTCCCTTCCAACTTCAGAGACGAGTGGCATTCCCATGTCTTCAATTTCTCTGATATCTCGAATAGCTGTCGAACGAGAGATGTTAAATTCACGCATGATTTCAGAAATAGTAAAGTGGGAGCGGTTGTTGATATATCTCATGATAATATTAATCCGTTCAACTTTTTTCATCGGGACTCCTAAATAGTATCATTTTTTGACATGATTTAAGATTATCATATATCTATCAAGTGCAGGAAACAAGTCAAAAGAGGAAGGTGTAGAATATGGCAGATTATACCCTAGAAGAAAAAGACAGCTTTACTGTTTTAGGTTTTGGAACGGAGCTTACAGACTTTACAGGCTTAGATAAGGAGAAGTCAGACTTTTGGCAGACTGTCAAACGAGATGGAACACTGGAAACTTTAAAAACCGTAGCCACAAATGACTACATTTTTGCTGTGAACGAAGCAGTGAATAACAAAATGATGCATTATGCCGGCGTCATGACAGAGGCATCCATATCGGTATCAGCACCGGAAGAAACCAGAGTTATCCAATTTCCTAAGGGGGAATACCTAGTTGTAAAAGGGGAAGGGAAAACCGCTGATGAATTGAATGAAAAACTTACTGGCATTGCCTTCGGTCAAGTCTTGCCAGAAGCAAAGCATTTTGCCTATGTTGGTGGCCCAAATGCAACGGTTGAGATGGGTCAGCGGAACGGTCTCGTTTTTGGTGAGATGTGGATTCCTGTTGTTAGAAAATAAAGAGAGAAAAGGGGATGGAAATGTCCTATATTGTTGATTTTAAAAAGGTGTCTACGGTTGGTTTAGAGACTTCACCTGTAGTCGAAGCTCTTGCTGGTTTACGTGCGAATGAAGCTCGTTACTTTATGAACAAATATAAACATGAATTTACAGTTTTACCAGCTAGCGAAAGCCAGGAATCCCTTGATTATATGAACCGAATTTTGAAAGAAGAACGCGATATTGAGTTTGCAGCTAAGCCATTGGAAACGTCGCGTTTTCAAGTGGAAAATATCCAATTTACCTACGTCTTTTATGAAGACGGCCTTGCAGTCAATGTTATGTATACCGTTGATAACTCTAAGAAACGAGCCGTTGGTTTTAAGCTTTCTGAGGGGATGGAGGTACCGAAGGAGTTAGAAGGGAAGTTTAAGTTTGCTAGGCAAAAGTCTAAACTAGCAGGAACCATTCGGGGCTCGTTTTTTGTCATCAAAGGAGAATATTAAAGCCAACAAAAGCGCAAGTTGAGAAATCCAGCCATTTTCTGTATTTGGTCATTCTTTTACTTTAGTGAAGTGAGTGAAAGCTATTTTCGCTCTAGGTAAAAAATAGCTTTCACTCGTTAAGAAAACAACGGATACTTTTCCATACATGCTGCTGGAGATGCTCTTAAATTGGCAAACTTAACAAGACTAGACCTTAAACTGTCATCGATGCTGGAGACATTTTATCGTACATGTTTCTTAAAATGAAAAGACTCTTGAGAAAACCTCAACAGTCTTATCTGCGTTTTTTTCTATTTTTCTTTATACTCTTTCCTACCCACTGTTTTTTACCTTTTATTTTATGCCTATGATCACATCTATTCTCGTATTTCTCTACATGATTACGCTTATTTATGTTGCGTTTCTTTCTACACTTTTTTTGATGACCACGATCATGACACTTCTCTTCTTCATGCTCATGCTTCTCATCCTTCTTACACTTTATTTCATGCCCATGATCATAATATTCCTCATCATCTTCTTCATGCTCATACTCACATTCCTCTTCTTCATCGTTGTCATGCTCGCACTTCTTCTTGCGCTTCTTTTTACATTTTTTTTCATGACCATGGTCACAACATTCCTCTTCTTCTTCATGGTCATGCTCACATTCCCATCTATCCTCATATTCTTCTTCATAGTCATGCTTACACTTCTTCTTATGCTTCTTTTTACACTTTTTTTCATGACCGTGGTCACAACATTCCTCTTCTTCTTCATGGTCGTGCTCACATTCCCAACTGTCCTCATTTTCCTCTTCTTCATAGTCATGCTTACATTTCTTCTTATGCTTCTTTTTACACTTTTTCCCATGACCATGGTCTTCTTCATGGTCATGTTCACATTCCTCTTCATGACCATGCTTACAAGGTATAGGGATTTGCTGGCGTTGTAGTATTTTCACTAGTAGATCCAATACAATCTTTTCTTGCACAGTGATAAAAATACGCTCATTTGGGATTTTAGCTAGAGGAACAGATGAATCGAATTTAGCAAGATCGAATTCATTAATTTCAAAGGCTTCCAGCTCACAGTATGGCTGCTCATTATAATGAACGGAATTGCCAAATAATTTTTGATCAAGCTTAGACCTTCTGCTACTTTGATCTAAAAATCTAGCTTCCGTATCACTTGATGCAAAAAAATCAGGGGAAAGTTTTCCCTCAAATGTAACTTCCGTACAACAACTGAAAGGAACATGAGCAGTAGTATGGAGAATACTGCCACAAATTGCATTGGCATTTGTGGTACCTGGTCTGGCAGTTGCATATTCAATGTTCTTGCGGATAAAACCTGATATAAAAAGTTTAAAGTGATTCTTACGTGAAGTAGGAACTAATTTACATTCATCCAAAGAAACATCTTTTTCTACTCTTTTAATCTCCAATGCTGGCTGCTCTAAAGTAATATCTACATCAATACACATTTGCAGGGATAACTCAGCAAGAACTACTGGAACTTTTAGTGTTTTAGGAAAAGATACAACATTAGGGCAACCCATTTCTACACGATTTTGAACCACTTTACATCCCTGTGGTGGTGGAGGTGGAGGTGGTATCGGCGGTGGTGGAGGTTTCTTTGCAGGGTGAACTGGGTTGCACACTTCAAACTGAACGATATGACATTTTGGAACAAATCTTCTCATCCTTATTCCCTCTCTCTATTTGATTGAGACTACAAGATTTTAAGATAGTATATTCTTGGTATAAAAAAGAGAGAGGGCTGATATCTCCATTATATAAAGCAAATTTCAATACTCTTCTGTTCCATTTTCTTGTGTTGTCATGTTGGATTTCTTTTTACATCTAAGCTGATTCAAACTTCTAATCTAAACGAAATGACGGAATGATCATATACGAATAACCCTGGCTATGCCTATAATAGGTTATCCCTAAATAAGGAGTAACTGTCACAATGAAAAAATGGATTGTACCTTGCATCGCAACTTTATTCCTGTTAAGCGCTTGTTCTTCTCATGCCAAATCTTCAGTTATTCCTAAAAAGAATCCACCCAAATCGATCACTTCCGTGTCAGAGGCAATCGATAAGTCAACAGCAGCCATGGAAAAGATGAAAAGTTTTCAAGTGGAATACACGAAGAAATATACTTCTGACGAAGAAAATAAAAATTCCGATTATCGCAATCATATCGTAAAGGCTGATCAGATATCTTTTACTTTTATTGATCGCAATCAGTATCATCTCTATGAACGTATTCATGAAGAGCGCACCACTGATAAAGAAAAAGATCCTGACACCCAAACAGAAATATATGTAAAAAACGGCATTCTTTATAAACGGTATTTCGATTGGGACACAGATGGTACTGATCGTTGGGAAAAAGGAAAGCCCACAAATTCAACGCTTTCCGAAACGTTGTATGAAAGTCCCAATTTCCTTGACCCTACCTATTTGTTAGCAGACTTAAAATCCAAGCAAAAACAAGTAAAACTCACACAGACACCAAATGCATATGTACTTGAACTTACTTTGACCGATCAAGAAGAAAAAACAAGTATCATGGGCTCTGGTAAAGGTGGAAAAGGCTTTGTGGATGTCAGTGTCATAAGAAAAATACCTCTGTATACCGTAAAAGTTACGATAGATAAGGAAACACTTCTCACTCAGAGAGTAGAGCAACATGAGGTCTCTTCAATCGATGCAAAAGAAAAAACTGGAGATATGATCAAAACAGATGAGTACCAAACGCATAATTTTAAGTTTGGTGCAAAATCGATAACGGTTCCAAATGAAGCACTGACAACACAGAATCAACTTAATTGAACATCTTATATAAAAAGAAACAAAACGACCTCAGATTTTTTGTCAAAGGTCGTTTTGTTATCAATCAAAAATAGAGAATACAGCATTCTTATTCGTTGTTTGTACATAAATTTCGGCTTGATTATTAGTTCCATCTTGATATGAGCTTATATCTATCATTGCACAATGTGACGAATCGGTGTATGAAGTAGGGGTAAGATACTTATAAGATACATAATCATCTGCATTATCTGGATCATATTCCTTTACATAAAAGTAAGTTCCGCCACCAGCGAGAAGGCATATTAATACATTTCCTGAAACAGGTGCACCATCTACATCTGTAATATAATAATTAAGAGTGGAATTCCAATGTACTCCCTTACTCCAAACACTCGTTGCCTGCCATCCAGCAGAATCTGCAAATGCTGATGAAAACGGTAACACTAGTGCGAAAATGGAAATAAAAAATGAGAATACGGACTTTTTTAAATTCATTCTGTCTTCCTCCCTGTTGTGATGTTAACGCTTATGAAAGCTAGGTAAATATAAATGGAAGTGATACGAATAAGAGAATCACTCTCTTGAAAATTCATAATATATAAAGATAGAATAGAATCCGACATTAAATAAAAAATTATATTATAATTCAATTTTTTAAAAAATAAATAAAGCACAACCTCTGATTTTTCCAGAGGTTGTTTTGTTATCAGTCATAAATAGCGAATACGGCATTCTTATTCGTTGTTTGAACATAAATTTCTGCTTGATTATTAGATCCATCTTGCCAAGCACTAATATCATATGATACACAATGTGACGAATCGGTGTATGAAGTAGGGGTAGTATACTTATAGGTTATATTATCATCTGCATTATCTGGGTCATATTCCTTAATATAAAAATAAGTTTCCCCACCAGAGCGAAGGCATATTAATACATTTCCTGAAGCATGTGCATTATCTACACCTGTGATGTAATAACTTAGAGTAGAGTTCCAATGTACCTGTTCCTTAGTCAATAACTGCCATCCAGCAGAATCTGCAAATGCTGATGAAAGCGGTAACAATAGCGCGAAAAGTGAACCAAAAAATGTCACTACGGTCTTTTTTAAATTCATTCTGTCTTCCCCCTGGTGTTTGTAATGTAAGCGGTAACAAAAACTAGGCAAATAGAAACGAATTATGGATTAGAGATAACTCTCTTGGAAATTAATTATATACGAAAATAAAATAAAAAGCCAATACTAAATCAATGAAATTATATTATAATTCAATGTAAAAATCCCAAAATAAGATAATTATAGATAGCCTCTGAGTCTCTCTTGATACACTTCTACTCCTAAAGTTCCGATTCTTATTCCTCCATAGCTAAGTTCCCCACAAACTTAGGAAGAGATTTTTGATATTACCGACTGTCATCCTCTCATATAGAGGATGACTTTCCTCTGTACACAACTGGCTAAAGCCACAAAAACAAAAAAGACCTCTTGATAAGCTCTAATGTCCCTTGTACCACAAGACCCGGCTTCTAGATAATTAGAAGTTACATACATCTTTATTTGTTTCTGGATTATATTCCTCGATATAAAAGTATCTTTACCCACTGGTAAGTTGCATAGAGATCTAGGTATATTTTCGCAAAATGGATATTAATCTAATTAATTACCATATATTATAATATATTTCTATTGATTTAATATTAGATTTTTATTCTATTTTCATATATAATGATCCCCAAGAGGATTAAACCTCTAGCGAATGTCACCTGTTTTTATTTTACTTAATTGTTTGTAAACGATTATATGACAACAGGGAGGAAGGCATCATGAGCTTCAAAAAGATCTCAATTCCATTTCTTTCTTTGCTTTTCGCGCTAGTGTCACCGTTTTCATTAGTATTTGCAGATTCTGGTAATTGGCAACCATTATGGTCTGGGAAGGTACATTACAGTGGTTCTCATTATATTACACCTGTAGATAGTGCACATGCCACAGATTATATCAAAGTATGCAATACATCAAGTAAGTCAGAAAATTTTTATATCATGGATTATGATCCAGATGATCCAGATGATTATTTAACTAATAGTTACTATCATCTTACCGCAGGGTCTTGTGGTACCTATTGGATTCAATTTTTAGAAGATGGGACTAATGGGAAAGCTGAAATTTATATCATGACACTTGATAATTCATCAGGTTATGATGACTCATACGCAATTTATGATTGATAACAAAAAAACGACCTCTGATTTTTTTCTGAGGTCGTTTTTTGACTGAAGAAAAGTCACTTCTGAGAAATTGTAAATGTACCCTATGTAAAGGACACTAAAAAAAAGCCTAAGAAACCTTAAGAAGATGATCTTTGTATTGAACAGAGGTCATCTTTTTTTGATTCCATTGGTATCTTAATGGTTACAGTAGGTCATCTATTGCTTAATTTCTTTTCTTAAATCATCTAAGTTGAACATACTTTAATAGAAGCTTCATCCTTAAGAGGGCCAAAGAAAGATTTCTGAGTAGCATTATCCCCAACAGTTTCCTCTTCTTGACATGGACTGACGAAATCCCATTTTCTTGACTAACTTTTGAAAGTCAGGTTGTGTGTAATGAGTTCCTTGATCTGAGTGGATCATTGCATCTTTCGCTTTCTTAAATGTTCTGTTCTACCTGTTGGGGATAATACCAATGTGGGTCACTTTTCATCCATTTCTCAATTATTTTTCAAATGTTTCTTCAAATGCGGTGTAAAAGCTGACATAATCGATAGCATCTTTTGTAAGAAAGGAAGCAACGATTTGACCTGCGTCACTATTACGAAATGACTCCATATATAGATGTATATCGGTTACATACAGTTCTCCCATAACATGATACTTAGATTTAACCGAATCACCAGATTCCTCTTTGCCTAAAGACTCATAAAAGAGTCTATTTACATTAATTTTCAATACACCTTCTAAGCTCAATATTTTGGGGACCATAGTATTGCGATAGAAATGATAAAAACTCTCGGGGTCTTCCATATTCCCATACATGGTAACTATTTTGTAGAACATAGTCTTCCTCCTATTCTTCTGCATTTATTATTTTTAACAAGAAAAGAATGAATATTAAAATTAAAGAAATTGTCTTTCTATATTTTACTAAAAATAGAACAATATTTCGCCTTGCGTAACAAATGAATTTTGTCTATTTTTTGGATTACATATTGGATTTCTGGATAATTTCCTATATCCAAGCATAAATAGGAGTGAATTTCTATGATTCGTCTTAATCATAAGGCTCATATGTGTATATTCAAAAAAATTAGATATCATAGAAGTAAGTTTAAGTTATATTCAAATAATTACTGAGGATAAAACTTGAGTCATTGCAGCTTCTTCATTTTCAAACGGTAGGCTACCTACTAGGAGTGTTTGACGTTTCGACATGAGAATAAAATCCCACAATATCTTTTCTTCTGTTTGATAGACACTACTTGTACTAATTTATTCTTTTACATGCAGGGTTCATCCAGAATACTTTGTCACCTGTCGTTTAGTTACCTCGTTTCCTATAAAATTTCTTAGTTTTATAAACATCTTCTTTTGGCTTGTTCTTTGTCATTTTCTAGATAGTATTTTTATTCAAATATATCATCCATTTACCTTTTCACACTCTAGAAGGAAATAAAAGGAATGCAAGTAATTAGGAAATTCACTATAATGTTAAGGTAAAATCCATGATTCAAAATTTTGAACTTAATAGTATCGAAATGGCAGACAGAAATTTCTTTACGCACCCCGATGGGATAGTGTTCCTACAGATGAGACATAAAATGGATGAGTTCGTTTTAAGGAGGATATTATGATTAAAACAATGACATTTTTTCGTTGTATTGACGATCCAGATAAATTTCAGGCATTTTACGATAGTATCTTTCCAGATATACATGCATTACCCGGAATCATTGAAACAAAGGTTACTCGAATTTACGAAGACAACGAAGACAGTATACAGCTCATGCTGGACACCATTTTTGAATCTGAGAGTGCCATGCAGAGCGTTTTGGCTTCCCCTCGAGCAGCGGAACTGATGAATATGGTCAACAACAGTACTGTTGCAGATTTTTATTGGTATATCGCCCAAGAGCAATACATAGATCTAAAAAAATGGAGACAAATGGAAGACAATTGCAAAGAATAATCTATCTTTTTCTAATTTTATGTATGCGTATTCATTTCAAATTATTTATGTAGAAAGTGACTTATTAGAAAATAATAGGTCACTTTTTGTTTTTTCTATACAATGAAAGTAGTGCATAAACAATTTGAATAAACGATATCTAATTCAAATTCTGATAAAATAAAATGCGAGTGTAATTTGATTTAAAATAAAGCACTAGAAAGAATTAATGATCCAACTTAATAATTCCTCTTTTTGACTTCTAAACCATTTAAGAATCAACCCACCGAAGGAGGCTAATTTTGGATTATATTATCGTATTGCTCATCATTTTAGCTTCAGCAGCATGTGGCGGGGAAATCAGTGCTCGTTTGGGACAAACCACTATTTTTGGAAAAATAATTGCTGGTATCATAGTTGGACCAGCAATACTGGGCTGGGTATCCACTACAGAAACTATCCATGATATGAGTGAAATTGGAATACTTTTCTTAATGTTTATTGCCGGGTTAGAAACCGATGCAACTGATTTATACAATAATCGAAAATCATCGATCGCAGTCGCTCTAGGCGGGCTTCTTTTCCCTCTGGCTGGAGGATTTGCAACAGGGCTTTTATTTGGTTTCCATCCAATTCCATCTGTCTTTCTCGGCTTATTATTAGCTGCCACTTCTGTTAGTATTTCTATTCTGACATTGAGAGAGTTAGGTCAATTAAACAGTCGAGAAAGTACCACGATTCTCGGTGCTGCGTTAGTTGATGATATCACCGTTATGCTTATCCTTGCGGTCTCAATGGGTGTATGGACTGGAACAGAAGTAAACATCGGGGTTTTATTAGGAAAAGCAATGCTGTTTTTCCTTTTAATCGGATTGCTTGGTTGGAAAGTTACTCCTTGGTTTATGAAAATCAGCACTTCCTTCAAAGCTACGGAAAACATAGTAAGTGCAGTGATCCTTTGCTTCGTTTTTGCAGCTCTGGCCCAAGTACTTGGCGTATCTAGTATAATCGGAGCTTTCGCTGCCGGCTTAGCCATCTCCCGCACAGATCGTCAAAAGGAAATAAAAAGTAAAATTGTTCCTATCGCCTACACAATCTTTATCCCGGTATTTTTTGTACAGATTGGATTATCTGTTACCTTTGTAGGAATACAAAATCACATTTGGTTTATTATCATCGGTTCTCTAGTCGCTGTCTTTACCAAATGGTTTGGTGCTTTTTCAGGAGCAAAATTAACATCATTTTCTACCAAATCAGCCATTCGTATTGGTGCTGCTATGCTGTCACGAGGCGAAGTCGCCCTTATCTTATTAACGATTGGATTGGAAAAGAAGCTGATCGATCCCGCTTATGCTTCCTCTATCCTCATTATCGTTATGATAACAACACTTATAACTCCTGTTTTATTAAAAATTTCCTATCGCACACCAACCTAGATTCTTTTAAAAAACAAGAGGGACAGCCCTCTTGTTTTTTACTTTGTTATTACTTTGCGTGTTGCGACATCTAGACTGTGAGCAAATACTATCATTACCGCATTGATAAGCAAAAATGCGATTGTAAAGTAAAAAACGTCTTGTATTTGCAGAGTAGTAGCGACAAAACTTCCGACCAATGGTCCAATTAAATTTCCCAAAAACCGCGCTGAAGAATTAATACCAAAAGCTGTACCTTGCAATTCTTTTGGCGTCATTTTTTTCACCAATACACTCAACGCTGGCAACATCCCTCCAATAAATAACCCCAAAAAGAAACGACCGATCAGCAACTCTGTAATATTTGTAGCAAATACTTGAGGGATAAATGCTAGTGCGGACATCACAAGTGAGAAAATCAGAATCTTACGCTCTCCAATCTTATCCCCGATTCTTCCCAGCGTAGGCGACCCGATAAGATTGGCGATTCCTGTTATCGCACTGACAAGACCCACCATCAATGCCAAATGAGAACCATCGTAAATCGTTTTGGTATAGATGGGCAAAATGGGTTGAACACTCATCATAGCCAATTGGGTGATAGTGGATGCAATAAATACTGGCAATAGCATCCGCAGGGATCTCCAATTTGATTCTGGCTTTTCTACCACTACTTTTTCTATTCGTTTTTTTGGTACTGTCTCTTTGATATACACCATAACCACAACGCCAGCTAGTAAAATCAAAATCCCAGTGAGCAGAAATACACCATCATATCCAACCAGTTCTGAAAGTGCACCACCGAACAAAGGACCAACCAAAGTTCCTACAATCTGACCAGTTTGCAGTGTACCTAGTACTTTCCCTGAATTTTCGTCTGGCGTCACCGCAGCTTGCATCAAAATAGACATCGAAATAAAACCGGAAAACAATCCATTGATCAGCCTTAGGATCAATAATTGCAGAGGGGAAGTAACAAAAGCCATTAAAATAGTTACAACACCCATACCAATAGCTGAGCGAAGTAACATCGATTTTTGTCCATATTTATCTGCAAGTGTTCCCCATAATGGCTGAAATAAAAAAGAGGTCAAAAATTGAGCCGAAAATATCCATCCTGACCAATGTTCTACACTTTGCAAATTGTGTACACCTAATTTTTCAATATACAAAGCTAGAAATGGTACCACCATACTCATCCCGGCAGATATTAAAAAATTAGCTGGCCACAATATCCATAAAACTCGTTTCCAATACATTCTCCTTCACCTTCTATAATGTAAATACAAAATACCCTTTCGCAAAGGGTCTCTATATACTATTTAAATACTTCTTTTCGAGATATGCAATTTTACATTTTATTCAAACTTTTAAAAACATCCAAATGCTAAAAGCAACTTACCTTTTGAATAAGTTGCTTTTAGCATGAACACTATTTTTTTACCATCAGATACAGAAAATATGGTGCTCCGATCATTGTGACAATGATTCCCGCTGGGATGCCGCTTGGATCTAATAAACTTCTGCCGATTGTATCGGAGACTAGAAGAAGAATAGCTCCTAAAATAGCTGCGACAGGGAGAAACGCTTGATGGCGAGGACCTACAAGACTCCTAGCTATATGAGGAGCCATGAGACCAATAAAAGCAATACCGCCGCTAACTGAAGCAGATGCAGCTGCAAGTGCTACCGCAATAAGCAACAGCATACTTCGTTCTCTTTCCACTTTTACCCCTAATCCGATAGATGTATTTTCATTAAGCTGCAACACATTTAAAATATGTGACTTAGAAAAAACAATCGGTAAAAGAATGAGAATCCAAGGCAGAAGCGCGATCACAAATGTCCAGTCATCTCCCCATATTCTTCCTGCAATCCAGTTGGCGATAAATGCATTCTTTTCCTCTTCTAACCTTGCAGTGAGCGTAAATATGACACCGTTGATCGCAGCTGCCATTCCTACTCCGATAAGAATAAGACGTGTCGGCTCGATTCCCTCTCCCCGCTTATAGGATAAAAAGTAGATCATGATCATTGTTAAGGTTCCCCCGATGAAAGCAAACAAAGGGAGAATATAAATAAAACTCGTGGACTCACTAGAAAAATACATCACATAAATAACTACCATCAAACCCGCACCTGCGTTAATACCTAAAATACCTGGATCAGATAGAGGATTTTTTGTGATGCTCTGCAAGATAGCTCCAGAAACCGCAAGACCGATGCCCGCTAAAATCGTTACTATTATTCTCGGTAAACGAAAACCATACAAAATAAGGTTTTCTTGACTTGTTCCATATCCCAATATCGTCTTACCTAATTGGATTGGATTTAGCGAAATGTACCCAGTTGCTATACTCACAATGAACGCTGCAAGGAGAAGAATCACAGAAATGATCAAAGTGAGTCGGACTTTACGTTGATATGCTGCATCCACTATATTCATCGTTTCCCTTCCCTCCTAGCTAGATAGAGAAAGAAAGGAACCCCAAGTATAGCCACAATCGCACCGATCGGGGTTTCAAATGGAGCATTGATCATTCTCGCAGCAGTATCAGATAAAACTAATAATATACTTCCGAACACAGCAGAACAGGGAATAACCCAACGATAGTCAGTTCCTACAAGAAACCTCACTATATGGGGAACCATTAGTCCAACAAAAGCGAGAGCCCCCACCAAAGAAACAGAAATACCTGCTAGTATCAAGACGACGAGCATCAAAACTATTTTCACTAAAATCGTACGCTGTCCCAATCCTTTAGCAATATCATCACCAAAACTGAGAATCGTCAACTTTTTAGAGAAAAAAACAGCTACAGCAAGGGCAAGAAAAACGATAGGGACGGAAATTTTCAGTTGTAACCAAGTCGTTCCAGATGTACTTCCTATTTTCCATATACTCAAGTCTTGGGTAAGTTTGAAAACAAGGGAAATACCATCTGCAAGTGCATTTAGGAAAAAGGTAATAGCTGATCCAGCTAAGATTATCCGTAAAGGAGACACGCCACCCCTACTCGCCGAACCAATTCCAAACACCAATCCCGCACCTAATGCTGCACCCACAAAGGTAGCTGTCATCACAAACACATAGGAAGAATGAGGCTGCAAAACTAGTAGACAAGTCAATGCCAATCCTGCACCCGCATTAATCCCTAATAATCCCGGTTCTGCCAATGGATTTTTGGTTATCCCCTGCATAATCGCACCACTCACCGCTAGGGCAGCACCAACAATAACCACGCCAAGTTCCCTTGGTAAGCGAATGCCCGCGATAATTTGATCAGCTTTTCCTTGTGGATCATAAGCAAAGATAGATTTCCACACTGTCATAAAATCAATATTCGCAGCTCCAACGGAAATTGCCAAAACCATACTGACAGCTAACACCAACAGACCTAGTATGAGGATGAAAGCACCGATAACCGGTCTAGAAACTATTTGATTTTCTTCAGTTTGTATGTTTTTGATAGACATAGATCCATATCCTTTGTGTTAAAGCTGTTTCTATTTCCCTTTTGTCAATGCTTGTACGATAAATGCTAATTCTTTTTCAAGTGATATTGGATCATTGAAGTAAAACGATGCCGAATCAAAAAAGAAGACATTTCCTTTTTGAACAGCGGGGATTTGTTTCCACACTGATGTTTGCAGGTAGGAATTATTTGCTGTTGCATCTCCTTTTCCTACAAATAAATAGTCTCCTGCATACTGTGGTATCACTTCGGTAGAGATCGCTTTATACCCAGGACCAAATACATCTTTTTCTACTTGTTTTGGAGCTTTGATACCAAGAGCTTGATAAATAATCTCTGTTCCTCGACCCCAGTTGTTTCCATAAACATATAATTCTTTTCCAAATGTTTCAAATACAGTTGCAGTGGCATTATCTCCAATAGCTGCTTTTACTTTTGTCTTGGCTTCTGCTGTTTGCTTATTCCATTGATCCACCCATGCTTGTGCTTCTTTTTCTTTTCCAAGCAATTTACCAATTTGAAGATGTGCTTCTAAATACGTATATTTTTCATAAGTGAATGCGACGGTCGGAGCTATTTCTTGATATTTTTTGAGATTTTTATCATTGGTAAAGGCAATGATAAGGTCTGGTTTTAAAGCTAAAAGTTTTTCCAATGAATCAGTGGTTATCACTTGCACATTTTTTAATTTACCATTGTAAAATTTATTATCTTTTGCCCATTGATCTACTCCTACCGGGGTAATACCAAGGGACAAAACATTACCAGTATAAGAGGAAGCTAGAACTGCAACACGCTTCGGATTAGCTGGAACTTGAATGGGTCCTTTTTCCGATTGGAACGTTACCATTTTGGGCGTATTGCTTTCATCAGATGTTGTTCCTTGACTGCACCCAGCTAGTAAAGCTGCTACGAAAACAGCAATGAAAAGAAAACTCCGTATGCTTTTACACTTTTTCATCTATGTTCAACCTCATCTCAATATTCTCTTGTGATAATCATTCTCATTTGAGATTAAAAAAATATCCCATTATTGCATTAAATCGCTTGGTCTTCCACTTTCGACAAGATGGAGTCAATAAGGTCATATGTCAAACAGATCGGTTTCTGCGTTCTTGGATCTGTTACTATTTCAGCATCAATCTGAAAAACTTCATGTAAGGTGGCAGCGGTGATAACCTCTTCTGCACATCCTTCTTTGACAATCTTTCCTTGTTTCATCGCGATAATCCGATCAGCAAATCGGGCAGCGTGATTGAGATCATGCAGTACCATCACGATCGTCCGTTTTTCCTTTACATTTAACCATTTGAGAAGTTCTAATATTTCCAACTGATGGGATAAATCGAGGTAAGTAGTAGGTTCATCCAAGAGGATAATATCTGTCTCCTGTGCTAATGCCATAGCGATCCAAACCTTTTGTCTTTGTCCGCCTGAAAGCGAATCTACGACTTTATGCCGAAATGCATGTACACCTGTCACATTCAAGGCCCAGTTGATCACTTCGTGATCTTTGCTGCTCAATCGTACACGATTTTGATAAGGAAATCTCCCATAAGACACTAATTCTGCTACGGTTAAGCCTTCTGGTGCATCTGGAGATTGCGGTAAAATTGCCAACTTCTGAGCTATTTTTTTGGTAGATTCTTTATGAATTTCTTTCCCGTCAAGAAAAACAGCGCCAGAGCGGGTTGGCTGAATACGTGCGATCGTCTTTAATAAGGTAGATTTCCCACAACCATTTGACCCAATAATAGTCGTGATCATCCCATCTGCTATGTCTAAACTGACATCTTTCACAATCTCTTGATCGCCATAAGAAATATGTAAGTTTTCTGTTATTAACCTCGGTTTTGACATCTTTTCACCTCCTGATGGTTTGTTACTTTTTTTACTTATTTCTCATTTATAATGAGAATGATTATCAAACTCATATGTATTTTATAATTAGGACAAGATGATGTCAACGGATATGGAATATATCATTTTTTTACAAATAAATATTTTTAAAACGCATTGTATTCTACTTTGAGATAGTGGGTCAACTCTTACCATTCTCTCATATCCATTTCTCAATCAAAGATAGCTACTCTTATCTCTTCTTATGTCTTTCCCCTTGATCTTTCATTGTATATGGAATAAATCAGCTTCTCCCCCTATTGGATGTTCTGCTACCTCTTCGGTGGCACAGTGTCCGTGATTCTATATATTTTCACAGTCACCGTGCCACCTGCAAGGTAGGTGTAAGATAGTGTCACCAGCCATCATTCAACCACCAAAGCGCACAGAGAAATCGTTGCAGATCGACATGTTTCTGTGCAGCGATACGCATGTGATGTTCCTCACGCGCCCATTGCTGAATGCGTGTTCGATCCAGCTTCAAGGAGGCTTTAATCGCCTCGACGAAACCGGTTTCATTTCCTTCTTCGATATCAAATCCCCATTCCCCTCGATGTGGTCGTACGAGTCCTGGAACCGACCCGCGAGCATACGCTACCACTGGAGCTCCAGCAGCCCATGCTTCAATAAAAACCAAACCTTGGGGTTCATCCCAGTGGATGGGTCCGACAAATGCACGAATACCTGAGAAGAAATCGAGTTTCGGCTGTCCACCAAGTTCACCAACAAAGATACAAACTGGTGATCCACTACTTAGCAGACTTGTATCAGATCCGTTTAGTAGAGCAGCGACACGCTCTGGATTATCTGAAATGTCTACATCTGTCTGTGGTTTTAGTTGATCATGGAAGTACGTAAAATTATCGATATTCCCCGCGACAATGATCGATTGCCCTGCTGCCTTAGCCAAACGGATGGCATCCGCCTGCCCTTTGTCAGGAGTGATTCTTCCGAGGATACCAACAGCATCTAGCAGCGGAGCACGACGGGAGACAAAGCTCTCATCTGTGAGTCCACTTGGGATGGAATGAACCACCCATACTTTCCAGTTTTCAGCCAGCTCCCTTTCGCTCAAGACCACCAACGGAAGCTCTTTCCAATAATGGTGAAAATAGGACATATCGGTTGGACCCACTGGTGGATTAAAGGTCAACCGCTCCCCCCGATCTGTGTCGTAAAACCGATCCAAGTGAAGGGGGGAATGTTTGAGCACGACGGGCATGACTCCACCGTAATCTTGAAACTGGAAAAGAAGCTCACACACTGGTGGATCGTAGAGAGATCCGAGGTGTCCAGTCACCGTATCCCAGTTTAGAGGACGCTGCTTTCTTGTCTCCTGGCGTATCCATCGCGAGATGAGATCATGGTGGAGATCGAAGGCCCCTTGAAATTTCCAAGAATCAGCAGGTTCCTCAATAGTCGGGATAAGCCCTTCGATCTTGGATGTAGCTGGAGCAAATACACCAAACCTATGACCCATATCTTTCAATTCATGAGCGAGATTGGCAAGAACGGTTTCTAGTCCCCCATACGCGTCAGGTGGAGTATTGTACCTTGCTCCGGAAATATGCAACATTCTTAATGGATGATTTGGATCGGTGACATGAAGAAGCCATTCATCGCTTCTTGGGCCCATGTTCTGCTTTTTCTTCGCCTTACACCGAGCAATTTCAATGTGTACTTGAGCGGATTGTTCCTCATATTTGATGTAGCTACTCACTGGAAATTCCTATCTGGCAGTTGAAGGGAGATCATGGATGACACTATCCTATTTTATTATAGTATCTTTCCTAATATTTTTGAATATCGGAGTTCATCGTATAAATAACCATTTGAGGAGTTCTCATATTTCCAATGGATGGGGTAAATCGAGGCAAGAAGCAGGTTCAGCCAAAAGGAAAACAGCACCGGAGCAGGAATGCAGCTTCTTCCATTTTGCTACCTATTCGGTGGCACAGTGTCCGTGATTCTATATTTTTCACAGTCACCGTGCCACCTGTAAGGTAGGTGTAAGATAGTGTCACCAGCCACCATTCAACCACCAAAGCGCACAGAGAAATCGTTGCAGATCGACATGTTTCTGTGCAGCGATACGCATGTGATATTCCTCACGCGCCCATTGCTGAATTCGTGTTCGATCCAGCTTCAAGGAGGCCTTAATCGCCTCCATGAAGCCTCGTTCATCCCCTTCCTCGATATCAAAACCCCATTCCCCTCGATGTGGTTGTATGAGTTTTGGTACCGATCCACGAGCATACGCTACCACTGGTGTTCCGGCAGCCCATGCCTCACGAAAAGCCAATCCTTGGTGTTCAACCCTGTGAATGGGTGCAACAAATGCACGAATACCTGAGAAGAAATCGAGTTTTTGCTGTCCAAAAATATTACCAACATAGATACAAATTGGTGATTCACTACTCAGCAGGCTTGTATCAGAGCCATTCAGCAGAGCAGTGGCTTTCTCCTCGTTCCAAAGTTGTCCTATATGGACATCGATCTGTGGGAAAACTTCCGAATGAAAGTACTCCCTATTTTCTATCTTCCCAGCCAAAATGATCGATTGCCCTGCCGCCTTAGCCAGACGAATGGCATCCGCTTGTCCATTGTCAGGACTGATATCACCGAGGATACCAACAGCATCAAGCAATGGAATCGGACGGGAGACAAAGTTCTCCTCTGTGAGTCCACTTGGGATGGCATGCACCCCCCATGCTTTCCCGTTCTCAGCCAGTCCCCATCCGTCCAAGACCAACGGTAGCTTTCTCCAATAATGTTGGAAATAAGCCATATCGATTGGACCCACTGATGGATAAGATATCAACAGCTCCCCCCAACCTGTGTTGTAAAGCCAATCCAAGTCATGAAGGGGGGAATGTTTGAACACGACGGGCACGACTCCACCGTAATCTTGAAACTGGAAAAGAAGCTCACTCGCTGGTGGATCGTAGAGAGATCCGAGGTGTCCAGTTATCGTATCCCAGCTTAGAGGATGCTGCTTTCTTGTTTCCTGGCGCAGCCATCGTGAGATGTAATCATGGTGGAGAGCAAAGGCCCCATGAAAATCCCAAGACCCAGCAGGTTCATCAATAGTAGGGATAAGGCCTTCGATCTTGGATGTAGCTGGAGCAAATACACCAAATCCATGACCCGAATTTCTCCATTCATGAGCGAGATTGTCAACTGTGGATTCTAGTCCTCCACGCGCACTAGGAGGAGTATTGTACATTGCTCCGGAAATATGCAGCATCCTTAGCGGACGATTCGGATCGGTGACATGAAGAAGCCATTCATCGCTTCTTGGACCCTTGTTCTGATTTTTCTTTGCCTTCCACCGAGCAATTTCAATGTGTATTTGAGCGGATTGTTCATCATATCGGGTGGAATTCACTCGAAACTCCTATCTTGCAGTTGGAATGGGATCATTGATGACACTATCCTATTTTATTATAGTATCTTTCCTAATATTTTTAAACATCGGAGTACATTGTGCAGATAACCATTTGAGGAGTTCTAACATTTCCAATGGAAGGGGTAAATCGAGGTAAGCAGCAGATTCAGCAAATACGCCACTGGAGCGGGAATGCAGCTTCTTCCCTTATTTGGATGTTCTGCTACCTATTCGGTGGCACAGTGTCCGTGATTCTATATTTTTCACAGTCACCGTGCCACCTGTAAGGTAGATGTAAGACAGTATCACCAGCCACCATTCAACCACCAAAGCGCACAGAGAAATCGTTGCAGATCGACATGTTTCTGTGCAGCAGTGCGCATGTGATGTTCCTCACGCGCCCATTGCTGAATGCGTGTTCGATCCAGCTTCAAGGAGGCCTTAATCGCCTCCACGAAACCTCGTTCATCCCCTTCCTCGATATCAAAACCCCATTCCCCTCGGTGTGGTTGTATGAGTTTCGGTACCGATCCGCGAGCATACGCGACCACTGGTGTTCCGGCAGCCCATGCCTCAAGAAAAACCAAACCGCGAGGTTTATCCCAGTGAATGGGTGCGACAAATGCACGAATACCTGAGAAGAAATCGAGCTTTTGCTGTCCAACAAGTTGACCAACATAGATACAAATTGGTGATCCACTACTTAGGAGACTTGTATCAGAGCCATTCAGCAGAGCAGCGACTTTCTCCGCATAACTCTTATATGGTAGATAAACATCGATCTGTGGGAGACATTCTAGTTCAAAGTAGTTACCATTTTCAATAATCCCCGCCAAAATTATCGATTGCCCTGCTGCCTTAGCCATACGAATAGCATTCGCCTGCCCATTTTCAGGACAAATTCTGCCGAGGATACCAACAGCATCAAGCAGTGGAGTGCGACGGGAGACAAAGTTCTCCTCAGTGAGTCCGTTTGAGATGGAATGCACCATCCATACTTTCTTGCCGTTTTCAGCCCGCTCCCGTTCGCCGACCACCAACGGTATCTTCTTCCAATAATGATGAAAATAGGCCATATCTTTTGGTCCCTCTGGTGGATTAAAGGTCAACAAATCTCCCCAATCCATGTCAAAAACCCGATTCAAGTGAAGGGGGGAATGCTTGAGCAACACGGGCACGACTCCACCGTAATCTTGAAACTGGAAAAGAAGCTCACTAATTGGTGAATCATAGAGAGATCCGAGGTGTCCAGTTACCGTATCCCAGTTTAGAGGATGCTGCTTTCTTGTCTCATGGCGCAGCCATCGGGAGATGAAATCATGGTGGAGAGCGAAGGCCCCATGAAAATCCCAAGACCCAGCAGGTTTCTCAATAGTTGGGATAAGCCCTTCGATCTTGGATGTAGCTGGAGCAAATACACCTAGATTATGACCCAAATCTCTCCATTCACGAACAAGATTGGCAATAGCGTTTTCTAGTCCGCCATACGCGTCAGGTGGAGTATTGTACCTTGCTCCGGAAATATGCAGCATCCTTAGCGGACGATTCGGATCGGTGACATGAAGAAGCCATTCATCGCTCCTTGGACCCTTGTTCTGCTTTTTCTTTGCCATCCACCGAGCAATTTCAATGTGTACTTGAGCGGATTGTTCATCATATTTGATATAACTACTCACTGGAAATTCCTATCTGACAGTTGAAGAGGGGACATGGATGACACTATCCTATTTTATTATAGTATCTTTCCTAATATTTTTAAATATCGGAGTCCATTGTGCAGATAACCATTTGAGGAGTTCTAACAATTCCAATGGATGGGGTAAATCGAGGTAAGCAGAAGGTTCAGACAAAAGAAAAATGCCACTGGAGCGGAATGCAGATTCTTCTCCTATTGGATGTTTTGCTACCTATTCGGTGGCACAGTGTCCGTGATTCTATATTTTTTCACAGTCACCGTGCCACCTGTAAGGTAGGTGTAAGACAGTGTCACCAGCCACCATTCAACCACCAAAGCGCACAGAGAAATCGTTGCAGTTCGACATGTTTCTGTGCAGCAGTACGCATGTGATGTTCCTCACGCGCCCATTGCTGAATGCGTGTCCGATCCAGCTTCGTGGAGGCCTTAATCGCCTCCACGAAGCCTCGTTCATCCCCTTCCTCGATATCAAAACCCCATTCCCCTCGGTGTGGTTGTATGAGTTTCGGTACCGATCCGCGAGCATACGCGACCACTGGAGTTCCAGCAGCCCATGCCTTAAGAAACTCCAAACCTTGGGGTTCATCCCAGTGAACGGGTGCAACAAATGCACGAATACCTGAGAAAAAATCAAGTGCTTGCTGATCATCAAGTCGATCAATATAGATACAAACTGGCGATCCACTTTGAAGCAAGCTTGTGTCAGAACCATTCAGCAGAGCATTGACTCGCCCCTCATTCCACGGATAAAACCCTAGATCAACATCGATCAACGGGCTAACTTCCCGATTAAAATAAGTTGACGAATCACCTAGTCCTACGACAATGATCGATTGTCCTGTTGCCTTAGCCAGACGAATGGCATCCACCTGCCCTTTTTCTGGAGCGATATCACCGAGGATACCAACAGCATCAAGCAGCGGACCACGGCGGGAAACAAAGTTCTCCTCTGGGAGTGTACTTGGGATAGTATGCACCACCCATACTTTCCAGTTCTCAGTCCGCTCCGGTTCGCTGACCACAAACGGTATCTTCTTCCAATAATGTTCGAAATAGGTCCTATCGGTTGGACCCACTGGTGGATTAAATGTCAACAGCTCCCCCCGGCTAATGTCAAACATCCATTCCAAGAAATGTTTGAGCACAATGGGCACGACTCCACCGTAATCTTGAAACTGGAAAAGAAGCTCACTCACTGGTGGATCGTAGAAATACCCGAGGTGTCCAGTTACCGTATCCCAGCTTAGTGGACGCTGCTTTCTTGTCTCTTGGCGCAGCCATCGAGAGATGAAATCATGGTGGAGAGCGGAGGCTCCATGAAAATCCCAAGACTCAGGATGTTTCCAAATAGTTGGGATAAGCCCTTCGATCTTGGATGTAGCTGGAGCAAAAATACTAAGACTATGACCCAAAAATCTCAATTCTTGAGCGAGATTATAAACGGCGGTTTCTAGTACCCCACGTTTCCCATACCCATCAGGTTCAATATTGTACCTTGCTCCGGAAATATGCAGCATCCTTAGCGGATGATTCGGATCGGTGACATGAAGAAGCCATTCATCGCTCCTTAGACCCTTGTTCTGCTTTCTCTTTGCCTTCCACCGAGCCATTTCAATGTATTCTTGAGCGGATTGTTCATCATATCGGATGTGATTCACTGAAAACTCCTATCTTGCAGTTGAAGGGGGTGATGACACCATCCTATTTTATTATAATATTCTTCGAAATATTTTTAAATATCGTGCTAGGTGATTACCTTTGTTTTTACAAAAACTATTGAATAACACGTAGATTTGTATCATTATTAAAGGTAGGAGACTGGAAAAAGTGTCGTTTGAAGGAGATAGAAAATATGGCTGTAAAATTAAACGGACTGAGGGTCAATCGTACAGAGTTTATGATTTGGCAATACCAAAATAGTATTACCAAGCGAAAAATCTTACAGACTTGGAGAAGAGACAAGCAAAAATTTCTTCGATCATTGATCTTGGATAAAAACACGAATAACCATACTCCCTCCTATGCCATTCAATTTTACAAAGATTTCAAATCCCTTCTCTACCAATCTTATTCCGAAGAATTTCCAAAAAAAGAACCAAATCTAATCGAATTGTGTGACTGGTTTTCCGATAATGCTAGTATCTGTAAATATATCGGTAATGAAAAAGACGAAAAAACATGGTTAGACATCCGAAAATGCGCAAGAATACTAATAGATGGCCAATTACCATAAATTTGCTTTGAAAAAGAAAATTTCTATTAAGTAGGCTGCCATTCTGCTGGAGAGGAGTTTTCTCTTATGCATTTATTTGAACAAGCAAGTATACAAGTTCCTGATCTGAATGAGACAAAATTAGCTGACTATATTGACCCTTCTATCCCCCGATTTCATCATATTCTCGGCGTTGTTCGGAATATGAAATCTCTGCTCACCAAATTAAATATTTTGGAAGAATGGAAGCCGTTACTGATTCAAGCCTGCTATCTACACGATATTGGCTATAGCCCCAAACTTGATCACTATCACTATCATCAGTTGGATGGTGCTATATTTGCTGCAAGACAAGGATATCCAAAATATATGATAGCGACGATTCTCTTTCATAGTTGTGCGTACGAAGGTGTTCTTTATTCACGGCCTGATATCAGAGAAATTTACGAGGATCATCTTTCCTTACTGGATGGTAAGGATCAGATGTTTATTGACCTCGTCAGTTATTGTGACCTTCACACATCAGCTAATGGAGAAAATACCAATTTAACACAGAGAGTAAGAAATGTGGTTGAGCGATATGGTGATACACATGAAGTCAGCAAGATTATGTTATCCAATGTTCCTCCTTTCCGACAGATTATCGATCGAGTAACAAAGTTGATTAAAGATAACAAATAACACTTTTTCCATTCAGATAGTGAGCGAATCTTACTTTATCAGAGATTCGGGTTTTAGTTCATCCCACAGTGCTTCGTAGATCATCTGTAATCGTTTGGTATCCCGCTTGATACCATCTTGTTGTGGGTGTTGTTGGATAGGCTTAATAGGGGAACCAAAATGTACATGCCGACGCGGACGACGAAACCATGCTGTCGCTGCCCCAAGAAAACTTTTTACCTTTCCCCCGCTCATGACTTGCCGAGATCCGAGCTGGATCACCGGAATAATCACTGCACTTGTCTGGTTTTGCAGACGAGCTGGACCAGTCTTCCAACTCTTTGGTTTCCTATCCTCGACTCCATCCCATTCCGGTATTCCCCCTTCAAAGTAAATTGCAATGGCACCTCCACTTTTTAAATGATCACAAGCATTTTGCAGCGCATCTTTTGCTTGCGGACTGTCTCTACGAACAGGAATATAGTTACCATAGCGAAAAATCCACCATAAGAGTGGATGTGTCCATAAGCTTGCCTTTGCCATAAATTTTGGGTATAAACCAAGACACATGCTGGCAAATTTTACGGTAGGTGGATCAAAATAACTAGAGTGATTAATAATAAGGATCACTCCCTCTTTTTTGTGACGCATCTCTAAATATGTTTCCAACTCTTCTGAAATCGTAATAACTAGATTTCCACCCATCAAAAAATGGACAATCCAAATAGGCAATTGTTTGATTCCCTTGAACGACTGCTTTATTTCTTTCATGGGAACATCTTCACTCTCTATTTATATTTTATAAGCATCTATCAATACATATTATTACAATGATACGATTTCATATCAAATTTAGAATATACATTTCTAAATGCGTTCGCCCTTTTTCTTCACGATTGAGTTAAAATGACTTAGAAAGGATGGAAGTAAGTTGAAATTATCTCCAGAAAAACTGCAAAGAAGAATAGCTGTCGCCAGCAAACGCGAACCGGCAGATTTGGTGATTACAAACGGAAAGATTATCGATGTTTTTAACTTGGATATTATCCATGCCAATATCGCAATCGCAGATGGCTATATTGTTGGTATCGGTAATTACCGAGGAAAGAAAGTCCTTGATGCAAAACAAAAATACATTTGTCCTACTTTTATCGATGCTCATGTACATATTGAGTCTTCTTTAGTTACTCCTCAAGAATTTGCAAAAGTTGTGTTGCCGCATGGAGTTACAACTGTCATTACAGACCCGCATGAGATTGCGAATGTAGTTGGAAACGATGGAATCTCTTTTATGCTCGAAGACTCAGAAGATCTACCCTTGGATATTTACTTGATGCTGCCTTCCAGCGTCCCTGCCACTCCGTTTGAAAATGCTGGTGCCCGCCTAAAAGCAAATGACCTTGAGCCATTTTTTACTCACCCAAGAGTGCTCGGACTTGCCGAAGTCATGGACTTCCCCGCTGTTTTGCATGGGGAAAATCACATGATCAAAAAAATTTCTACTACCTTAAAATATCGAAATCACATCGATGGGCATGCCGCTGGATTGGATCGAGATGCTATCAATGTTTATCGAAGTGCGGGAATTTCAACCGATCACGAGTGTATCTCAGCCGAAGAAGCATTGGAACGAATACAAAGAGGGATGTATGTTTGGATTCGAGAGGGATCAAGTGCAAAAGACCTCACTTCACTCATCCGTATCGTGAATGAAAAAAACTCGAGAAGATTTGCGTTTTGTACCGACGACAAGCATTTAGATGAGTTAATCACAGAAGGCAGTATCGATCACTCTGTTCGCTTAGCTATTCAACATGGGCTAGATCCACTTTTGGCAATACAGCTGGCTACTCTAAACGCTGCTGAGTGTTATGGATTACAGCAAAAAGGAGCGATTGCTCCTGGATATGCAGCAGACTTTTTACTGTTTGATGACCTTATGAACTTGGAAGTACAACAAGTTTTTAAAGCAGGGAAATTGGTAGCAGAAAATGGAAAGATGAACCTATCGATCGATAAACAAAATTCGAGGTCCTCTGTCATTACGAATACGATACATGTTGTAAAAGCTGACAAGCATGATCTACAAATACCTATTAACGGTACAAAAGCAAACATCATTGAACTTCAGCCCAATAGTATTGTTACCAAACACCAAGTGGCAGATGTGACTGTTTCAAATGGCTTTTTTGTACCTTCTGTAAAAATGGATCAATTAAAGATTGCAGTACTCGAACGTCATCATCAAACTGGTAATATTGGATTAGGAATTGTATCTGGACTTGGGATATCAAGTGGAGCGATTGCTTCAACGGTAGCTCATGATTCTCATAACCTCGTCGTAGCGGGTACGAATGATGATGATATGCTGACTGCAATTGAAGAAATCACTCGTCTTCAAGGTGGACTAGTCGCAGTGAAAAACGGTAAAACACTCGCCTCTCTTCCATTGGAAATTGCAGGATTGATGAGTTCTCGTAATTTTACAGATGTGAATAAAAATCTAAAAGAACTTCATCATGCTTTAGATGAGTTACAAGCTCCATCCCATCTAAATCCCTTTTCTATCCTCGCATTTCTCTGTTTACCTGTCATACCAGAGATTAAACTCACTGATATCGGTCTATTTGACGTCATAACTTTTCAACACATTCCAGTGTCTATCACCTAGAAAGAACAGCCAAACCGCTTTTGTAAAAGCGGTTTTTTTCTGTCTAATTATGAAATATTTGCAAAATAAGGGACAGGCTTTGTCCAATTATTGTAAAATAGGGACAATTCCATTAAAAAGAGAGGCTAAAATGAAAAAACAGAAATTACTATCCTTCCTGTTCCTATTTTGCATTTTTTGTTACAGCGTCTTCCCACTTCCTACTTCTCATGCAGCTAACCATACAGGCTTTACGAATTTAGGTGGACAGATCAAAGGTATTACGATTTATGAAGCCGCATTTGGCAAAGACAAAAAAGGAAATGATGTCGTATTTGCTGTGGTAACTGGTGAACCTGCCCAATTTGCCGTAGTTGATCTCAAAACAAGAAAACTTCTCAAACTTCTCCCATTGGAATCAGCAACTGGCGCTTGGGCTATAACGGTAGCAACAGATGGGAAAGTTTGGGTTGGAAGTTATCGCAATGGACATGTCTATTGTTATGATCCAAAAACGGAGGAACTAAAAGATCTTGGTCGTTCACCAGCAGACAGTGATGTGTTATTTGGACTAAGCAATGGACCGGATGGTTCAGTCTATGGCGGTTCTTATGGAAAAGCAAAGATTTTTGGATATACCAAAGATGGCAAGCCCTTGTCGTTCGATTCGGTATCGCCAGGAGATACATATGCCCAAGATACGGTATATAATCCAGACAAAAAAGTTCTTTATATTGGAATTGGATCATCCAAAGCAAAAGTGATTCAGCTGGATATAAATACAAAAGTTACGAAACAAATCTTACCGAGCAAATATCAAACACAATCGGAAGCATATGATCTGAACTATATCTCAGGTAAGTTGTTCGTGAAGTTACATTCGGCATTCCAAACCATCGTTTTAAATCCAGAAACAGAAGAAGTAGATACCTTAACAGACCTTACCACCAAGCAAAAAACCGATTCTTTTCCCAGTGATTCTCGCGGAGTCTCTCCACTAGCACCTGATGGACGTTCTGTTTACTATACCAATAAAGGGTTCTTACTACGGTATGATATGAAGAGTAAATCATATGCTCCTGTAGTCGATAATAAGAAAAAACCGATTGACCTCCAAAAAAATCCGGTAATTGGCTGGACGTGGGTGGAATTTAAAGAAAAAAATTATCCAGGAAAAACATTGGTAGGTCTAGCTGGAAATTATGAGGGAAAAGCATTTCGTTACAACCCCCAGACTCATGCTTACGAATATTTTCAGCTACCCTTTCCACCTCAGCCGATTGATTTGTTTAATGTGATTGCAGATTCAAAAGATAAAATCTATACAAATGCTTACCTAAATGGACGAATCAGCACGTATCAGACAAAAAATAATATCGTGAAAGAAATAGGACGATTGGGACAAGTAGAAGGATGGACATGGTATAACGGTAAACTATATGCTGGAACTTATCCAGATGGCAAACTCCTTGTCTATGATCCTAATAAACCTTGGAAAGACGAAGAAAATCCAAAACTGCTGTTTAAGTTGAGACAAGGGTATGAACAAAATCGCCCGCTGGCAGTAATCGCGGATAAAACGAATATTTATATGGGAACTACACCGGACTACGGAAAATATGGCGGTGCCCTAACGGTCGTAAACCCAAAAAAACCTGAAACTCCAGTAGTGTACCGAAATATTGTAACGGATCAATCGATCGCATCCCTAACCACTTATAAAGGAATAATTTGGGGAGGATCAAGCATTGAAGGCGGTGGTGGTACCACGCCAAAAGCGACAGAAGCCAAATTATTTTGTTTTGATCCTAAAACGAAGAAGAAAACAGGAGAATACTCCCCACTGCTTCTTAAAACCGTAAAAAAAATCACTGCCCTGACCATAGGAGAAGATGGGAACATTTGGGGAATTGCTGACGGCTATATTTTTGCCTTCAACCCTTTATTAAAAATATCTATATTCCAGCAGCAAGTAGTTGAAAATGGAATTGGACAAGGTGCCGGCATCCAAATGCACCCAAATCATCACATGTATGCCGTTACTGATGGACTGTTATTCTCCATTAATCCTCTGTTAAGGTATGTCAGATATATACCATATTCAGCAGGATTATATCGATTGGCCATTCAAGGCAACAATCTCTACATGAAAGACGGAACTGCTGTCACTACAGGAAAAAACCTGATTCGTTATCTACCAGATGACTCAGATGCAATTAAGATGGAAAGTCCGATAAAATCAAAAGTCAAATATCGTTTTAATGACTTCTAAACAACTAATGAAACAGCCCTTCTATTTTCATTTTCAGAAGGGCTGTTCCTTATTTGTTCCAAACGCTCCATACATATTGAATAAATCCTATACGCGATTGAAGATTAGGTAAAGTTTTTATTTGTTCATAAGAAAAGAAATCTCTGCCTTTTGTTTCCTTATCACTGATAAAATTACATATTTCCTTAACTTCTGCATGATAGTGAACTTGATAACTCATCGGATATGGATACCTGTACCCTTCAGGTTTTGGGGCAAATATCTCCATCTGCTGATAACCGATAAGAGCAGGTTTCTCCACTATCACTTTTGTTTCTTCATATACTTCTCTCGCCAATGTCTCTTCTAGACTTTCCTCAGCTTCTATATGCCCACCTGGCAAATCCCATCCACGATACAAGTTAGCTAATAGAATTCGCTGCTTATAAGTGATGATCCCAAAAACAGTTGTTATCTCATTTTTAGGTGGTAAGTCGGAAGAAAGAATTTCGGATACCCTATTTGGTTGAGGTAACCATGACAGATTTGAATAATTCTGCAAAATTTTCATTTCCCACTTCCTTTCTTGTCGATTAGACAGTGAGATTGTTGACAACGTCTAACTATTTAAGGTACTTCGTGTCCCATGGAAGCCTGTAAGACGCTAAACCATTGATCACGGTTAAGTGATAACTGTGTGGCATGGATAGCTGTTTGAATTCTTTGCCGTTTCCCTGATCCAACAATGGGCATAATGTTTGCAGGATGAGCTAAAAGCCAAGCATAAAGCACTTCATCTATCCCTTGTGCCCCTATCTCCTCCTGAATGGAAATCAATGCATGTCGAAGTCGGACTGCTTTTTCTTCTTGAGAAGTAAAAATATCTCCGCCAGATAGAGGCGACCATGCCATTGGAGGGATTCTGTGTTGCATACACAGTTGTAAGGTTCCATCTTCTATATTTTCTAACTGATAAGCAGAAAGCTCCAATTGATTGGTGACAAGCGGTTGTTTCACATAAGAAGTAAGCAGCTCAAAATGATCTCGTTTAAAATTGGATACACCAAAATAAAGCACTTTTCCTTGTTCATGTAATATTTGAAACGCTTCAGCTACCTGCTCTGGGTCCATAAAAGGATCAGGACGATGAATGAGCAGAACATCGATATAATCCGTCCGTAGATTTTGCAGTGATTGTTCTACTGAGTAAATAATATGTTCCTTACTTGTATTATAATGGTGGGTTTTATTTTGTGGTCTTCGCTCAGAAGGCAATACAATCCCACATTTTGTGACCAATTGCATTTGTGAGCGCAGGTGAGGCTTTTGGGCTAAAGCATCACCGAATAACTTCTCACAAGTGTAACTGCCATATATATCTGCATGATCAAAGGTTGTAATTCCATTATCCAAGCAGTATTGGATCAAATCTAATGTTTCTTCTTTCGTTTGTTTCCAATCCGCTAAGCGCCATAAGCCGTATATAATTCGGGAAAAAGATAAATCTGTTGCCAATTTGACTCTTTGCATGAATCAAGCGCCTCAATTCTTGGAATGTCTCCATTTACAGTATAAACATTATTATTTATAAGAAACAATTATTTCTATCTTTCCATCTAGAGAAAAATTTCCTAAACCAGACGGCAGAAGAACAAAATCTCCCTTATGAAGAAAGTAGTTCTCCTCTCTCGTAATAAGTATCCCTTGTCCATCGATAACGGTAAGCAAAAGAAAATTTTTTTCTTGAACAAAAGAGGTGTATTTTTGGATACTCCATTTCTGTACAGAAAAAAAAGAAGTCTCTAAGTATGTTGTAATTGTGGTGTTGCCTTTTACTATGGTGCTTGGACGAATTTGTATCTGTTGGTGGGGAAAATGAGTGACTTCCATCGCTTGCTTTTGATGTAGTTCCCGTTTATTACCATTTTCATCCAATCGATCAAAGTCATATACGCGATAAGTAATATCTGAACTTTGTTGGGTTTCAAGAATCACACTCCCAGCCCCCAATGCATGAATGGTGCCACTTGGTACATAGAAAAAATCACCAGGATGAATTTTTCTTCTTTGTAGCAAAGAATCCCATTCCCCTGATTGCATCAAGATTTGAAATTCTTCTTTTGTTCTCGCTTGATGACCATAAATAATTTCTGCACCCATTCGGCAATCGATCACATACCAACATTCTGTTTTACCAAATCCCCCTTCTGATTTTTTCGCATAATCATCATCTGGATGCACTTGAACAGACAAATCCATTCGCGCATCTAAAATTTTTATCATCAACGGAAAGGAATCTTCCTCTACTTGACCAAACAACTCACGATACTCAGTCCATAACTCCCCTAATAATTTCCCTTGATAGATTCCATTTTTCACCATACTTTGTCCATGTGGATGTGCGGAAATCCCCCAACATTCTCCAAACTGATCTCCTTGTATCTCATATGAAAATGCATCTCTTAGAATAGTTCCACCCCAAATTCGCTCTTTGAACACTGGCTGAAAATATAGTGGATAGGCTTTCATGATGTTTCCTCCTAGTTGTTTCACCCTTACTGTTTTAAGTGTTTTGATTAAGGTCAGCAGAATTCAAGAAGTCGTAGATACCTGTCAACAAAGCTGCTCCAATCATTCCTGATTTTGATTCCAACTGTGCAAAAGTAATATCTGTTTTCTCCTTTAATTGTGGGTACACCAACTGATTCGTGCTCATAATAAGCTGTGATAAGTGTTTTTTGTAAGATTGCATTACTCCTCCACCTAAAATAATTTGATGAGGATTAATAAGGTGAATTATATTTGCAATGCCAATCGCTAAATATTTCATGTTATCTTGGATTATCATTAAAGCGGTTTCATTTCCTTGTTCAGCTAATTGAAAAATATGTCTCGCCCCTACATCTTTGCCCAGTAGCCTCTTTCCTTGTTTGACTATCGCTGTTCCACTAGCTAACAACTCAAAACTACCTGCATTTAATTGACCCGCTGCCTCCCCTCCTGAAGCAATGATCATGTTTCCTACTTCTCCAGCACAAGTCATTGCTCCATGAACCACTTGTCGATTTAATATATAGCCACCACCAATACCTGTACTAACAGTAAGATAAAATACAGAATCCACCCCACGTCCAGCCCCCAGATATGCTTCTGCTAATGCAGCGACATTTGCATCATTATCCAAGTAAACAGGAATACCGAAAGCTTGATAGATTCGATCAGAAAGGGCGATCTGATTCCACCCTGGCAGGTTTGGAGGAAGATGGACAATGCCATTATGCAGAGGTCCTGGGGAACCAATCCCTATACCAACAACAGATTTTGTTAATAATAAGTGGGAAATAAGTTTTACCATCTTGTTTATGACATGATCTGGACCCTTTTCGGCTTCCGTAGGAGCGGAAATTTCTTCTATGATATTTCCATTTTGATCAACAATAGCTCCTCTTAGTTGCGTTCCGCCTAGATCAATACCAATTGCATAATCGGACATAAGAAATACTCCTCCTTGCAATTAATTTTTTAAGATAATAAGCATCGCTTCTTCATTTCAATAACAATATAATATATTTTTATAACAAAAGTATATACTTTTAAATGTAAAGTATATATAATTAGATCAAATAATGAAAGCGCTTTAAAAAGGAGTGGTTACAAATGAAAAAGATATTACTTGCTTGTAGTTCTGGAATGTCCACTAGTATCTTGGTGGCAAAGATGCGGGAATATGCTAAATCAATTGGAATGGAAGCAGAAATTTGGGCAGTTGGACAAGATCAAGCAGAAGCAGAAATGGAAAAAGCTGATGTGGTATTAATTGGACCACAGATGCGATTCTTAAAAGATTCCCTTGGAGCTACAGCTGCTTCCCATGGTATTCCACTGGATGTGATCGACATGATGGCATATGGTTTAGCTGATGGAAAAGCAGCACTGGAACAAGCAATTCAATTAATGGAGGAATAAGCGATGGATACCTTTGCAGCAGCACAATCAATTGAAGTGACAGCCATGCAAATGATATTGCATAGCGGAAATGCAAGAAGCAACTTAATCATGGCACTTAGAGAATGCAAAGAACTTCATTATGAAAAAAGTAAAGAATTGCTTGCAGAAGCAGAACAAATGTTAGCTGAGGCAAATAAAACACATGGACACCTTATACAAAAAGAAGCAGCGGGAGAGGGAACCGACTTTTCTTTATTACTCATGCATGCAGAAGATCATTTGATGTCGACTGTTACGATGAAAGAAATGATCAAGGAGTTAATTCACATATTTGAGAGTAGATAAGGATGTGGGGAAATGAACGCAGTAATGAATTGGATGAATCGATTTTTATTGCCGATCGCAGGAAAATTAAATAACAACCGTTATCTTACTGTTCTTCGTAATGCCTTTTTGCTCAGTTTACCATTGACGATCTTTGGTTCTATTGCTGTCGTCATAGCAAATCTACCTTTCCTGAAAAATGTTATCGGTGATAAAGGAATAGCTGGACTGCAAAGCCTGCTTGGCCCAGCATCTCAGGCGACCATGAGCATCATGACGCTCTTTGTCGTATTTGGAATAGGGTATTATTTATCCAAATCATACAATGTAGAAGCAGTATTTGGAGCCGTTGTCGCAGTTGCTTCATTTTTAATTGTCACTCCTTTTACGACTACTTTGGAAAATAAGCAAGTCGTGGATAGTGTGATCCCACTCGATCGATTAGGGGCGAAGGGAATGTTTGTCGGTATGCTGGTAGGATTTCTGGCAACCGAAATTTACCGCAGGCTCGTCCAAAAAAATTGGGTGATTAAAATGCCGCAAGGCGTACCGGAAGCAGTATCCAAGTCTTTTGCATCCTTAATACCAGCAGTTGTCACATTAAGTGTTTTTCTGATTGTCAATATCATCTTTGAATTAACTCCTTATCACAACATTCATGACTTTATTTATACACTTGTTCAGGCGCCACTGGTAGGTTTAGGAGGCAGTTTACCTGCTACTTTGATCGCAATCTTCTTCATTCAGATTCTATGGTTCTTTGGGCTACACGGACAAATTATCGTTAACTCAGTGATGGACCCTATTTGGAATACACTTGCATTAGAAAATTTAGATAAATTTAGTCATGGTCAAGCAGCGTCCAATGTCATAACAAAATCTTTTATGGATATTTTTACCGTTGGAATGGGCGGAACAGGTATGACATTGGCTGTTATCGTCTCGATTCTAATTTTTGCCAAAAGTAAACAAATGCGACAAGTAGCAAAAGTTGGAGTTGGACCAGGTATTTTCAACGTAAATGAACCGATCATTTTCGGGTTGCCGATTGTCATGAATCCCTTGATTCTCGTACCATGGTTTCTTGCACCAATGGTAGTAGTGACAGTAACATATTTCGCTATGAGTACAGGCCTTGTCCCATTAACTACAGGTGTAACCGTTCCTTGGACAGTACCAATTGTCATTAGCGGTTACTTAGCTACTAACTCGATAGCAGGAAGTATTTTACAAATTATTAACTTTGCCATCGTAATGATCATTTGGATTCCATTCCTACTCTTTATCGACCGAATGAATAATAAAAAAGAAAAAGATGCTATCGAAAATGTAGTAGAGATAAATAACAAGAAATAAACAAGAAAGAGGAATCTATATTCCTCTTTCCTGCTTTACAGCTAGGGGGAGCAATGGATGTCAAAATTAACTTTTCCAAAAGACTTTTGGTGGGGATCAGCTGCGTCTGCCACACAAACTGAAGGAGCACAATATGAAGGTGGCAAAGGAAAAAACATCTGGGATCACTGGTATGAACAAGAACCTTGGCGTTTTTTTAACCACGTGGGACCTGATGTCACTTCCGACTTTTATCACCTTTATCAAGAAGATATCGCTTTAATGAAAGAACTAGGACATAATTCCTTTCGCCTTTCGATCTCTTGGTCCCGTTTATTTCCGAAAGGCATAGGTAAAATCAATCAAGAAGCCGTTTCTTTTTATAAAGATGTTATCGCAACACTCCATAAACATGATTTGGAACCCTTTGTTGGGCTCTTCCATTTCGATATGCCTTGGGAAATGCAAAAGATCGGAGGTTGGGAGAATCGGCAAGTAGTAGACGCCTATGTAGAATATGCCAAGACTTGTTTTAGGTTGTTTGGGGATCAAGTAAAAAAATGGTTCACGCATAATGAACCCATTGTTCCTGTGGAAGGAGGTTATTTGTACGACTTTCACTATCCAAACGTAGTGGACTTCAAACGGGCTGTACAAGTTGCCTATCATTCGATTTTATCTAATGCTTTAGCTATTCGCGCTTACCGTGAATCGAGGCAAAATGGGAAGATTGGGATTGTGTTAAATTTAACTCCATCTTATCCTCGTAGCCAACATCCTGCTGATCGAAGGGCGGCTCATCTTGCTGATCTGCTATTTAATCGCTCTTTCCTCGATCCAGCAGTAAAAGGTGAGTTTCCAGAGGACTTGGTACAATTGCTGACAGAGTACGATTTTTTGCCTGAAACAACGGTAGAAGACATCAACACGATAAAAAAATATACGATTGATTTATTAGGTGTCAACTACTACCAACCACGCCGAGTAAAAGCAAAAGAAACCCTATCTAACCCAAAAGCACCTTTCTTACCAGAACATCTATTTGATTACTATGTGATGCCAGGAAGAAAACTAAATGTGCATCGTGGTTGGGAGATTTATGAAAAAGGCATTTATGATATTTTGATTAATCTGCGTGATAACTATGGTAATATTGAATGTTTTATCTCCGAAAATGGAATGGGAGTAGAAAACGAAGAGAGATTCCTTCAGGACGGCATGATTCAAGATGATTATCGTATTTCTTTTATTAAAGATCATCTTACATGGGTGCACAAAGCATTAGAAGAAGGTTCCAATGTGAAAGGGTATCATTTGTGGACCTTTATGGATAATTGGTCTTGGGCAAACGCTTATAAAAACCGCTATGGGTTTGTATCTGTCGATCTAGATAATGGCAGAAAGCGTACGATCAAAAAGAGCGGGTATTGGTTTAAAAATGTCATTTTTGAAAATGGCTTTGAAAGATAATTAAGGATATACTTTTAAGTAATAAGCACGTCTGAAATATTGGTGATAACAAATGAAAAAGTTCCAACAAATAGCGGATGAATTACGCAATCGTATTCAACAAAAAGTGTACGATCCCATGCGACCGTTACCAGATGAAATGACTCTTTGCCAAGAATTTGATTGTAGTCGAATGACGATAAAAAAATCAATGGATGTCTTGGTTCGAGAAGGCCTTGTCTTTCGTAAACGAGGCCACGGCACATTTATTATTCAATCTTCTTTAAATAAGAGCCTTGCCATCATCAACAGCCAAAGCGTCAAAGGATTAACTCGATCTGTTGGCTCACAAAAAGTAGAAAGTCATCTGATCGAATTTAAAGTCGAAATGGCTAGTCCCCTTATCGCATCACGATTAAATATTGATAGTGTCAGTCCTATCTATAAGATCATTCGATTACGATCAGTTGAAGGGGAACCATATGTAATAGAAAAAACATATATGCCAACGTCTGTCATCACCAGTTTAGATGAATCAGTTCTGTATGCTTCTGTCTATCGTTATATCGAAGAGGAGCTATTACTTAAAATCAAAAGCGCTCATAAAATTATCCGTGCTACAAAGCCAAATGAGATGGATAAAAAGTATCTTCATTGCCAAGACAATGATCCTGTATTGGAAGTTGAACAAATTGCATTTCTGGATAATGGAACCATATTTGAGTACTCTTTTTCTCGACATCGCTATGATAAATTTGAATTTCACTCCTTCTCTGTACAGAAATAATTTCTCAACAACCCTTTCAAATGAGAGGGTTTCCTTTCTTTTTGTAAAAAATACAAAGTTTATCACATCTTCCATTATGCTCGTTGAAAACCCGTGGTCTAAAACTAAATTATTTTTACCAAGAACGCCATTATGAATAAAAAACCAACCTTTGGTTGGTTTTTAAGATACTTGCACACCATTTGTATCAGGAACAAGATCAAGCAACTGATAACTGACTTTATGTTCATTCATCACCTTCGCTAAAAAGCGTGACAGTGTCTCTCGCTGTTCATCGTTTTCATAAAAACAGAGACTGGTAGGTCCTGCGCCGCTGAGGGCTGCACCGAGCGCTCCATGGGAGACCGCATCAGTTAATATTTCTGATAAACCAGGGATAAGACTTGCTCGATAAGATTGATGGATTTTATCTTGCATCGCTTCTGCTAATAAATCCAAACGATTTTGCGCTAAAGCAGCAACGAGCAAGCTGCTGTGTCCAAGGGTAAAGACAACATCTTTTTTCTCATAACTGGCAGGTAATGCAGACCTCGCCTTATCTGTCGATAGCCAAAAATCAGGAATAACAGCCAAAACACGCAAGGAGTCTGGCACTGGCAAACAGACATAAGGTACTTCCCGTTCTTCTTTTGGCATGGAAGAAACAATAATTCCACCAAAGAAAGAGGCTCCTACATTGTCAGGATGCCCTTCTATTCGAGCTGACATCGAGAATAGTTGATCCATCGTGTATGGTTTACCTGCTAAAATATTAGCAGCAACTAGTGCTCCCACCACCGCTGCTGCACTGCTTCCCAAACCGCGGGTAAGTGGAATCTCAGAACTGACTTCGATTGAAAGTTCTGGCACTGCTCTATCTAAAGATTGAAAGAAATGTGCTGCAACTTGGTAGAGCAGATTGGATTTATCCTTTGGCAGTGCTGCTAAATGATCACCTAAAACTGTAATTACCGTCTCAGATGCAATTTCCATGCGAATCACTGTGTATAGTTGAAATGCCATGCCAATCGCATCAAATCCTGGCCCCAAATTTGCTGTACTCGCTGGAACCTTTACCGTTACTCCCTGTTGATTCATTCTTTGAAACCCTTTCTATTTTGAAATCAACGACATGACTGCTTCTCTTGTTGCTGGTACGGTTTCGGGTTGCTCATCGATGGTACTCAGCGCGATATTAGGATCTTTTAATCCATTACCAGTCAGCACACAAACAACAGTTGCACCTTCCGCTATGTTACCTGCTTTTCGCTGTTTGATCACTCCAGCGATCGATGCAGCAGAAGCAGGTTCACAGAATACCCCCTCTGTACGTGCTAATTTTTGATATGCTGCTAAAATCTCTTCGTCTGTTACCGCATCGATATGCCCATTGGATTCTGCTAGTGCACGGGTTGCCCCATCTTTGCTCGCTGGATTTCCAATACGAATCGCTGTAGCGACTGTTTCTGGATTTGGTACAGGTTTTCCATATACCAATGGAGCAGCTCCATCAGCTTGGAATCCAAACATGCGTGGCAACTGGTCACTTTTACCTGCTTGTTTGTACTCCTTAAACCCTTTCCAATAAGCAGTGATATTACCAGCATTTCCAACGGGAATTGCCAATATATCGGGAGCTGTACCTAATACATCGACGATCTCAAATGCAGAAGTCTTCTGCCCTTCGATCCGATAAGGATTGACGGAGTTGACCAACGTGATCGGTTCTTGTGCAGTGATTTCACGAACAATATCCAAGGCTTCGTCAAAGTTGCCATCAATCGCAATCACTTCTGCTCCATAGATGATCGCTTGCGCTAGTTTACCAAGTGCGATGTTCCCACTTGGGATCAAAACAATACAGCGGAGACCAGCACGTGCAGCATAAGCCGCAGCCGCAGCTGATGTATTTCCAGTTGAAGCACACATGATAGTTTTGCTGCCTTCTTCTATTGCTTTTGCGACAGCCATCACCATCCCACGATCTTTGAACGACCCAGTAGGATTTAATCCTTCATATTTTACATATAAGTTTATCCCTAATTCTGCTGACAATGCTGGAGCATGAATTAGTGGAGTATCTCCTTCATGCAAAGTAAGTTTTGGTGTATTTTCTGTTACAGGCAAAAATTCACGATAGCGCTCGATTATTCCAAATCGCTGTTTATTCGTAGTAGACGTACTCATTTTTTCGCTTCTCCCTCCAGACGGTAACAGCTTTTCACTTGATGAATCATTTTGGTAGAATCCATTTTCTCCATGACTTGATCCATATCTGCTTTGGATGAGCTATGAGTTACTAAAATAATCTCCGCTTGTCCACCATTATAAGGTTGTTGGATTATCTGCTTAAAGGAGATGTTATGATTGGAGAAAAGCTGAGTTATGTTTGCTAACACTCCACGTTGATCCTCTACTATCATCCGCAAGAAATATTTCGAATATTTGTCCTCATCCGATTTGAGCTGTTTCTCCACATAGGGTGCTACAACTCCTAAACCATTTGTCCCTAGTTTCATGTTTTTCACAACCGTGACAAGATCTGAAACAACAGAGGTAGCAGTTGGCAGTTCCCCTGCTCCAGGGCCATAGAACATCGTTTCTCCTACTGCATCACCATAAATATAGACAGCATTAAAAACATCGTTTACCGAAGCGAGTGGATGTGATTTGTGAATCATTGTCGGTTGTACACTTACTTCGATCTTATTGTTCGAGCGCTCTGCTATGCCTAGTAGTTTGAGCTCATAGCCAAGAGATTTACCATAGGAAATATCTTCTTTGGTCACACTGCTTATACCTCGAACATCCACTTCATCCAATTTCATCGCCACTCGAAAACCAAGTGTAGAAAGAATAGCCATCTTACGGGCTGCATCATGTCCTTCCACATCTGCTGTCGGATCTGACTCCGCATAACCAAGAGCTTGAGCCTCTGCGAGCACTTCGTCGTAGTCCATTCCTTCTTTACTCATTTTACTGAGCATATAGTTGGTTGTACCATTGACAATGCCCATCATCTTATAAATACGATCAGAAGAAAGCCCTTCTACCAGTGCCCTTAAGATTGGGATTCCACCTGCAACACTTGCTTCATAGAACACATCACAACCATTAACTTGAGCAGTTGACAGAATTTGGGCACCATGCAATGCCATCAAATCTTTGTTTGCTGTGATGACATGTTTTTTCTGATCTAAAGCCGTTAAAATATATGCCTTTGTTTGCTCAATGCCACCCATTACTTCCACTATTACATCAATTTCATTATCGTAAAGGATATCCTCAATTTTTGTTGTCAACATATTTGTAGGAGTAGAAATGTCTCTTTCCTTATGTATATCCTTAACAAATATACGATGAATCTCGATATGCAAGCCTGTTTGTTTCCAAAGGTCTTCTTGATGAGCTTGAATAATTCGATAAACACCCGTTCCAACAGTTCCAAAACCCAACAAGCCAACCTTTACTAATTTCTTTTCCATTTCTACCTCCTATAACAAATATAAAAAGACGCTCCTGAAAATTCTATCAAGGAGCGAATTTTATTCCTATTATTATAGCAGGATAGAGGGATTTCAACCATCTTTTTTCTTCTATAGGAAAAATGTGCTTTTTTTCGGAAGAAATCAACTCATCTCTTTCGTATAAACAATAAAAACAACGAAGTAACGCATTTTCATTATAAGATCAAATAATGAATTAGGATAGTTTTACAATTTATTTTTTATCACTTCACTTAGAAGAGTATACTACCTAAAACCGCTGAATATTGGCGGTTTTTGCTTTGTATATATTTTGAATACTATTGAAATCAGTATATTTCTATGATTAAATACATTTAGTTCCTGTTTTGGTTTGATTTTTGGTCGAGCGCTGCTCCCAAATAGGCTGAATCCTTTGGACTCCCACCAAATCAGGCTACAAGCAAACAGGCGCCTTGCGGATACGCTTGTAGCAATTGCTTCGATCGTGTGTTGGCTGCATATGTGCACCCGCGCGATCAGTCATCATCAAGCACCCTCGTTGGATGAGTGATGGCACTGGTAGTACAAGGTTAGTTGTTGAATTTGTTTTACGTTTTGTTTTACACTTTATGTTCACAATCTTGTGAACACTGCAACACCCTAATGATGTGGATAAGTGGGTACGACAATCGAATACGTGTGGGCGCATGAGAGATCCATTTTCTGTCAGGTGATGACACTGTCGCTTTGTTTTTGGGACAAAAAATCATCTGAGGAGAGATTTATAATGGATAATAAAAAACTTTCATGTGTGGAGCAATCTGTATTACCTCTGACAAAGAGCATCGATGCGGAGCAAGTGCAACAAGTCGTTGCTCGTGTAATACCGGAAACTGTCGATCAGCAGCAGGTCATCGTCCAAGTCATTATCCAGCAAGGAATGGATAATGAGACAGTGGCACAGCTGTTAGAGCAACAACGGCAGGAGATCAAACAGGACTTCCAAGAAATCGTAGGTCAAATCGAGGCGCGCGAAGTGAAACGAGATGAGCGGCTCCACAAACGAGTGGATTTTATTCGCTCTGCGGTGATGTTTCTCAAACGGCATATGGTCAAAATCTCGTTAAGCATAGCTGGTGTATCTACGAGTGCTTGGGTGATTTTTTCTCGTGATGTACTGTTAGATCTATCAAAAGAGGTAATCAAGATTGTTGTGGAGAAAAAACTCGCAGCAATTGCAACGGGAATACAGCTGGGTCTAAGCAGTATCATCGACCCAGCAGCACCTATAATGGTGCCCGTGTTGTCGGTGCTTTTGCCAGAGTTAGAACTCCATAGAAAAACAGCTACCGCATTGCTGCAAGTAGCTGCCTTTTTCCTAAACCGCACGGTATCGGATTGGACCCCCATCCGTCGTGGTTTAGCGTTTATCAGAAGCATATTTGCTTCAAAATAAACCTGACAGAGGATCGAAGCGTTCACACGTTTTCGATCACTGTCCACATCATTATAAAAAATCCAGATATTTCTGTCAAGAAATGCTGGTTCATTAGACGCAAACAAAGCCCACGTTTTTGGAAAGTGGGCTGTTTGTGCTTTAGTGAATTAACCATCATTCCTCACTCCGAATCATTTATATGAGCTATAGCTTACTAAAGTGAGGAATAATAACCAAACTATTCTTTTAATAATTGCAACTTAATATGATAAATAGGTTCAACCCCATTGGTATTCATAATATATCTTCGAGAGATTTTTGGCTTTTAAAGCCTCAAACTCAATAAAAAAGTAGGATGTACCACATTCTCTTCATTGCAACTCTAGTTCAGTCTAATAGAAGTAAAAAAAACAGGCTGTCCATTCAGACATGCCTGTCTTCGCTTTACATATGCATCGTATTGTAAATCATGATCCAAATAGAACCTGCCACAATGGTAATGGCGACAAAAATACCAAACGCGATACTGATAACTTGATAAGCCCGCTCTTTGCTTTCCCAGATATGCATAAAGTAGATAAGCTGAACTAAAAATTGTAACACTGCTAGGATGAGAAGCACAGTTATTTTCATCGACATCGGTAATCGAGTATACAACATGTCAACAAAGGCGAGTACTGTCAAGATCAGAGAAAAGATATAGCCGACAATATGAGGTTTTGCACTATGATGTTGTTCCATTTACGCCACCCCCAACAAGTAAATCGTGCTGAAGAGGAAGATCCAGACAACATCGAGGAAGTGCCAGTATAGTCCTGTCATAAAGATTTTTCTTGCTGTAACAGGAGTAAATCCGCGCTTGATCACTTGGATCATGACACTAGTCACCCAAATAATCCCGAGGCTTACGTGCAAACCGTGTGTTCCAACTAGAGTGAAGAATGCAGAGAGAAATGCACTATGTGTTGGCCCTGCACCCATCTCTACCAAGGTAGAAAACTCTTCTATCTCTAAAATTAGGAACCCTAAGCCTAATAATAGAGTGATGATTGTCCAGATCAGATATCCCTTCATCGAGTTTTTCCGCATGTACAAAATAGCCAAACCACATGTAAAACTACTCGTCAAAAGGAAGAAAGTCTCCATGGCAAAGATGTTGATCTCAAACAGATCTTTTCCAGCAGGGCCACCTGCGGTTTGATGAACCAATACAAAGTAAGTAGCGAAGAGTGTGGAGAACAACACAATCTCCGCACCGAGGAATACCCAAAAACCAAAAATCTTCAATCTGCCTTCTTCTGATTTATACTCCATTGGTTGATAACCTTTTGTTGCAGTTGTTGTCTCCATTTTACACCCTCCTTCCAGCTGCTAATTCCGTCTTTTGGACTTCTTCTACTGGAATATAGTAGTCACGGTCGTAATCGTTGAACGAACGCCAAATCATGGTGATTACCGATCCAAGCAAACCAAGAAATCCAATTTGCAGCCATTCAAAGACAAATCCAAATCCAGCAACAAACATAAATCCGGATATAATGACAGGAAATGCTTCCCGCTTAGGCATGTGGATTGGTTTTATTTCAGGCGCTTCTTCTTTCACGCCAGCAGCTCTCTCTTTTTTGATCAGATGGAAAGCATCCAAACCTTTTACTTGTGGAATAACGGCAAAGTTGTACTCTGCTGCTGGTGAGGAAGTCATCCATTCCAACGTACGGCCATTCCAAGGATCACCTGTTGTATCATTTTGACGATGTTTGAAACTATAGTACATATTCCAAACGAGGATGATAAAACCAATCCCCATCGCAAATGCACCAATCGTTGCAATGAGATTCCAAGTTTCCCATCCAAGACCTGCTGGGTAGGTGTACATCCGTCGAGTCATTCCTTTGAGACCAACGATATACATTGGGATAAAACACATATTAAATCCAATGGTGAACCACCAGAAAGCCCATTTTCCTAAACGTTCATTTAAGAGCCAGCCAACGATTTTCGGCCAGTAATAAACAAGACCAGCGATACATCCATAAACAGTTCCACCGATTAAGACATAGTGAAAGTGTGCAATCAAGAAATAACTATTGTGATATTGATAATCGGCAGGTGCAACAGCCAACATAACACCAGTTATTCCACCGACGAGAAATATGGGAATAAATCCAAGTGCCCATAACATAGGTGTTTTAAACTCAACTCGTCCCTTGTACAGGGTAAACAACCAGTTAAACACCTTCACACCAGTCGGTATCGCGATCAACATCGTACTGATCGAGAAAATGGAGTTGACCCATGGACCTGATCCCATTGTAAAGAAGTGGTGAACCCATACAAGGAAACTTAAGGCTGAGATAGCCAGCATAGAATACACCATTGCGCTATAGCCGAACAATTTCTTTCTAGCAAAGGTACTAAAGATTTCAGAGAACAACCCAAAAGCCGGCAAGATTACGATATACACCTCTGGGTGACCCCAAATCCAGAACAAGTTGGCCCACATCATCGGGCTTCCGCCACCAGCTAAAGTAAAGAAGTGGAAACCAAAAACACGATCCAAAGTAAGCAGTGCTAGGGCAATCGTCAATACTGGGAAAGCAAATATGATAATCACAGAAGTGATCAACGTCGACCAGGAAAAAAGCGGAAGCCTCCATAAGGTCATTCCTGGAGCACGCATTTTTAAAATAGTGACTAAGAAGTTAATCCCTGTAACCAATGTCCCAATACCAGCGATCTGCAATCCAAGCAAATAGTAGTTTTGACCCGGTCCTGGATCGAGTGCACTTCCTGCAAGTGGTGTATAACTCGTCCAACCCGCATCTGGAGATCCACCGATGACAAAAGAGATATTAAATAACATCGCTCCTGCGGCAAACATCCAAAAACTCACTGCATTAAGAGCTGGGAAAGCAACGTCTCTCGCTCCAATTTGCAATGGAACAGCCACGTTCATCAAACCTATCAAAAACGGCATAGCCATAAACAAAATCATAATCGTTCCATGAGTAGTAAAGATCTCATTATAGTGTTCGGCATCTAAAAAATGCAGATTAGGAGCAGTGAGCTGTATTCGCATGAGTAATGCATCTACTCCACCACGGAACAACATCAATAATGCAGCTACCAGATACATAATCCCGATTTTTTTATGATCGACAGTGGTCAACCACTCTCTCCAAAGCCAAACCCATTTTTTGTAGTACGTGAGTACGAATAATATTGCTAATGAGACCAAAATGATCGAGACATAAGCACCATAAATGAGTGGTTCTCCTGTTATAAAAAAGTGTTCCGGCATCTTAAAGTTAAATAAGAAATCTTTCATGGTTTACCCTCCTTTACTAGTGGTTCATCTGGTGGTTCGAGTTAGAATTCATATCCATGTTCATATCCATCTTCATTTCTGTATCATCACTCTTACCATGTTTGTGTGGGTTAGTTGATTCGACAATTGGATTTCCATTCTCATCCAGTCGGTTCACATCCACATTAGGATAGGAAGAGTAAGTTTGCTCTTTTACCACACCAGGTTTTAACAACTGTTTAAACATTTCTGTTGTTTGCTTTGGTGATGACTTTTTAACATTCGCTACCCATTCATCAAACTTTCCTTGTTCAAGTGAATGAACATTAAACTGCATATGAGTGAAATCTTTTCCGGAGAAATTTGCACTTCTTCCAATATAAGTACCAGCCTTATCTGCTTCCAACCAGAGGTACATCGTCATACCCGGCATGGTGTACTCTTGTCCACCAAGCTCAGGAACCCAGAATGAGTTCATTGGTCCGACCGCATTTAACTGAAACCGAACGGGTACATTTGCAGGTATATTCACATAGTTGACTGTTTCAATCCCTTGCTCTGGATACTTAAATATCCATTTCCAGTTAGCTGATGTGACTTGTATCGTGATTGGCTTTTGATTGGGGCTCGGTGATTTTTCCAGCTTAAACGTTGATTTTACTGTAGGAATGGCGAGTGCGATAATAATGACAACAGGTATCGCAGTCCACAAAACCTCTAACCATTTATTTTCTTTTTCTTCCGTTTCTACATAATCTTCATTCGATGACTTTGCTCGATATTTCACAAGCATATAAACAAAAAGAACAATGACAACAATAAAAACGATAGACATCAAAACAATCGACCAAATAATAAGATCATATTGTTCCCTAGCTACTGGTCCTTGTGGATTTAACACACCAGATTTCAAAGAGGAACATCCTGATAGCAATAAGGCCATTGTCAAAAAAATTGCTGCATATTTTGTTTTCAATCGCATTTTTTTGGTCACCTACTCCCTTTACCAAATACTTTTGACCATGATGTTTACTAAGTTAGACATACAACCTTCACTATTGAATTATAGAACCATTTCTTTTATAAAGTTGTCTAGTTGGTGACAGGTTTGTGAATAAACGAACTTAAATTATTGCCAACAAAAAGGGATCACATCGCTGTAATCCCTTACATAACCTAGATTATTTACTTTTTCACATTAATATAGGAAGGATAAGATTGTGACAGCAGAAATGTTGTCTTCCCAGTTGTCGACCTCGTCGACCTTCCCATTAAATGGTACTTCAAGTCTCCAGCATTTTCAGGTCTACTGCCTAACTGTCTACGCTTAATACAACTTATTACCCAAATCGTATCCAAGACTTGCTATTGATGAAGTCGTTAGTGCTTTTCAAGCAGGGATTCCACCTGCTAAATCCTATGACCTTGCTTGTCGCTCAACAAGAGAACAGTCACCTTGTCGCATTAATCATTACGTTATACTTAAAATTTTAGGATTCAACACGTTAACTAATATCTGATTTATTTTCTTTTTATAATTGTCATCTGCAAAAGTTATTTTGATTGTTAAATACTCAGTCAATCTAATGACCATTCTCTCATCGACGAGAAATAATAGTGGGAAACTTTTAAAACACATTTTTGCTAATACACATAGTTCCGAAAAATCATCAATATAACCTCCTCTATAATCTTCTCTAAAACTTGGACGAGAAGCCACAATTCCCGACATCTGTAACATTGTTTCAAAATCTTTTTGTTGTTTCTGTATCCAGTTTTCGTTATCGCTCCAATCTGGTAAAACAACAGTCCACTCTCGTTCAAAATATGGAGTAAATATTACATTACCTATTGGAAATAGAACTGTTTTTGCTAAGGACAACCATTTAATAAAATCATTTTCTAATTGATACCATTGATTAGGAGTCATTGACAATCTAGAATCATCATTATTTACTGAGTCAAAACCCCATGATTCATAAAAACGAGCCAATTTATATTTAGCTAATATTTCTTTTGGCATTCCATATACTACTGTATTTTCTGGCTGATCAATCTCGTCATCCCAATCAAAAAAATAATAATTTTGAATGGATCTAAACAAATTTTTTGTATTTAAGAACTGCAAAATAAACCCACCCTTTTGATTAAACGATCAATTTTGAAATGTTGTTATCATCACTCATGTTTTACTTAGATATGATTTTTCCTTTTCCATCAGTTGAAGCTTTTCTCTTTCCTTTTTCATCTTTTAGTTTCCATTTTTCCCCTGTGTGACCATCTGTATCTTTTTCTATATACCAACCTGTTTTTGGATTTCGATAAGCCAATTTACCTTTAATTTTTTCTGTAAATTTTCCTAAATCGATAATCCCTTTTCCACTCAACAAAGAACTTGGTATATCAAAAGTAAGCCTAACTCTGTGTGCATGTGATAGAAAGTAGTTAACTAGATATCGTAGACCAATATAATCCAACACTACAGCAACTGCGCCCACTGCTACTAGCCCTACTTCTGGAAGAGCCAACGCATATAAAACGACTGGATAGTTACCTGTTGGATCAATCATATTTACCGTATTGTTGTTAGTATAAATATACTTATTTAAAGTAAGAGGTGTCTTTTCCGAACCTTGGAATTTATCTTCATTTATAAAAACGACCAGTATTTTTTGCATCATAGTACCGTGCCTGTAAATAATAGAGCTTGGTCAACTGATCGAGTGCATCATACACATAGGTAGTTGTTCCGACATACGACGTAACCGAGGTGATACGCCTATTGTTGTTATACATAGTTGAACCTATCGAAGAATGGTAAAAACAGAAGACAGAAAAACTGATCTAAAAAAAGAATGATCCATCCAGACCACCCTTAAGAAAAAAATGATTCTCCATCAAGTAACCCTGTAGAGGAAATTTTGTCGATAGTAAGGAGTACAAACACTCCTTACCACTTTAAAGAAATCCCTTAAAAATAATAAATAAAAATTGCCATCCCCAAGTACAGAATCATTATTGGATTCTCTACATACTTCTTAAACAAAGTACCACTAAGTTTCTTTCTAACATGATATTTTATATTAGAAAACATATATAGCAAAAAAAATAGCACACTTACTATACAACCTAAAAGTTTATCTGCTACAATTGCTCCGAAAGCTCCGAGAAACATTCCTATATAAGCTATTAAAAGAATAATTACAACTTGCTTATAATTTTCCGGGAAAATCTGTTTAATTTGATTTAATATACTTTGCACTAAAATTTACACCTCACCAATTTCTGTAATAAAGGAACATCCAAAGATGATTGAATGTCCCTTTCGTTTCTTTACTTACCCCATCGAACAGCTCGTATACTTTGAATCCTAATTATTTTCTGTCTCTTTCTACCATAATTCAAATACCTAGCAGATCCGAAATAATTTCGGTAAGTGTATCTAATCGTGATTCTAATACCTCTACTTCCTATACCCCTATCTTTAAACTCATCTAAAATAAAACCTAAAATGGTAACAGTTGCAAAGCCCGCGATTCCATAGTATTTAAATCCTAGAATAGAGAGAATAGCTTTAGCAGCATTATCACCCTTACTGAATCCAATACCCCATCAATAAACAAATTTTCAATCCCCCCTCTTAAGCAGATTGAAGCTTTCTTTTCTTCAAACCCATAATTGCCCTATAAGTTGGTGCAAGATAGGAGATTTTCAATACTATTCATAATCATTACTGAAAATCCAATATTTGATAAAAAGAAAACACCCTATCATAATAGATATACATACCTTATGAAAAAGAGAGGGAAACAAATGGATTTTCAAAATGACCTGCCACTATTAGCATATCTTGCTAGAAAAATTAGATTGGATCGCGGACTTTCATTAGAAAACTTAAAAAATGAAAATATCTCAGTCGGCACGATTTCGCATATCGAAAATATGGAAGGGAATCCTTCTAAGAGTAAAGTACTACATTTATTTCAAAGTTTAAATATTAGTGAAAAAGAACTGGAGGAAATGAAACAGCAAGAACTACTAGAGATTGAGACGTTACGGACGAAACTGGAGTGTGTGGAGGACTTAATCAATGATGAAGAGTTAGAACAAGCTAAAAAGCTCCTTGATTGCTATCAACCAAAGGAACACCATGCTCTATATCCCTTTGCAAGATATTTACAAGGTCTCTATCACTATGAATTACAAGAGTGGAAAAAGGCACAGAAAATCTGGGAAAAGACGATTAATCTATGCAAGAAACAAACTTTTATTGCGAAAAACAATTTACTCGCCAAGTGCTATAACCGATTGAGCACTTGTTGGTATGCACAAAACAATCTACCAAATGCTCTTCATTATGTAGAAGAAGGATTAAAGCAATATACAGCAGAAAAACAAGACGACATCAAATATGCATCGCTTGGTAATAAAATTTTGTACTTACGAAAATCAGAACGCAGGGAAGAAGCGATTAGACTAGTCAAAGAAGTATGGCCTTCAATCAATCAGATCCAAAGCATAAGTGTAATGCTCCTCCTGTATAAATCTTACTGCATTCTCCTTCTTGAAAATCAAGAGTTAGATGAAGCTTTGCACCATTGCAAAGAAAGTATAGAAATCGCACATCGAAATATGTCTCAAAAAAATTATCTTCTCGATTTCCTTAATATATTAGGGAGCATTTACCTCAAACAAGGAAAGTTTAAGCAGGCTTTGGAACATTTTAATCTAGTCTTTGATCTAGACCCAAAAAAGAAATTCTCTCGAAGACATGCAGATACTTACACTCATTTAACAAGTTTATATACTACTCAAAATGATTGGATTCTTGCTCAAGAATGTATGGAAAAAGCGTTGTTATATGCAAGAGACATCCATGATGACTTCCGTTTATCCAAAATCCTTATGGTAGCTGGGATTTGTAACAAAACACAGAAACAATATGATAAAGCGATTCCCTTATTTGAAGAAGTTGTTTCTCTTTGCCAAAAGAATGAATATTCCAAACGAACATCAAGTGCAGTGTATGAATTAGCAGCATGATATGATAAAATCGGCAACAGTAAAGAATTTTCTCGGTGGACTGAGGAATTTTATCGCCTACAAAGAACCATTGGCTGGAAAATGGAGGAGAACTTTTATGTCATATTTTAAATCAACAGTGGTATTCCCCATTCGCTATATGGGTGGAGATGATGAAACCGAAGGCTGAATAAATGTAAAATAAATGCAACACCTGCTTGTTGATACAGGTGTTGCATTTATTTTAAACATTACCTACTCTCCAAACCTCTTACTTATAATCAAATTACCAAATCAAAATAGTATATCAAGTTCATAATAACTCTCAGCCAAGCTGTCATGAACCCCCCCCAACCGATCCCCTCTGTATTTTCCACAACGGCACGGTCACCAAATAAATCATGCCATTCCCTATTCTCTGCATCTTATAGCATTTGGATCACTGTTCGATACATGGATTCGATACTACTGTAAAACTGCTCATCTATGTCTCCGTAGGCATTGGTAAATTCCACACCCAACTCTACGTAATATAGTTTCAATTCGATACTAAATCTATCATTTTGTGTAACTTTTTCAAACTCCCGAATCGCTTTCTTTGCTTCACTCAATCGTAACTTCGGCTCACTGCGTTCAGGAAAAAATTCATTTTCCACTTTCTCTTGACATGCGTAAAATAACTCCTCTGTTACATTGTCACCTAGAAACTGAACGGTAAGGAAATCTTTTATGCCATTATTCAGCTTATAACACTCTGTCACTAATTGAATCAATTCATCCGTTGGCAGCGATTTTAAATGCTTCTTTAATTTGGGAATCGTTAACTTACTTTCGGTCTTTTTCTTCCCTGTCTTTTTCATTTTCACTACTTGCTTAGATCTTAATTTAGAATCAATTCGTTTCAGGTGTTGATTGATCTCTTCTTTATGAAATTTTTCCGGATCAAAATCACCCAGCCAAGCAGAGATATCCTCAAATTCCGAGTCTTTTGGGTTTGATAAAACAGATAACATATGTTCATACCCCGGAATTCCTCCACAATCCTCTGGAGGACAGTTTCTTTCTCCCTCTAAACAACTAGGCACTATTATTTCATTCGGTGCTCCTCTCAAATAAAAGTGGCTCACCGTTTTTATACGTGAACCACTTCCCTCAATAGAGTGATAACTAATTATTTGTTCAATAAATATTAAGTTACAACAATCTCAATGGTAATAGGAGTAGAACCATCGAGTACATTTCCTCCAGGAATTGTAATTGCAGTTGTAGTGATAGATGAAGTATCAGCTGTCTGAATGACCCCATTTATATAGAGATTATAATACGCAAATGATGCTGGAAATGCTGTAGCAGCCGCACCCGTATCGTCAGTAAAAGCAGTAGCAGCAATGGAAAAAGTAGCTCCTGTTCCTGTACCACTTCCAGCTGTACCAGTAAACCGGCGACCTGCTACAAAGGGTTTTACAATAGCCATAAGTTCACCACCTTTTATTATCTATAACTAGTAAATGCGAAAAATAAATAAATGGAAAGGCTAGTTGATTAATTCTTCAGACCAATTAATAGAATCAGTGATGCTAGTAAATAATTTACAAACAAAAGAAAATGGTGTAAAAGCAAAACAAGGCAAAGAGATATATGAATTATTCTAAATATATGAATGTTGTAACCATTGCTGAAATGAAGTGTATACATACCATATTAGATGGCCTACACAACTGATATAACAGGAGGAATCTTATTGCTGAACAAATTAATCAATAACTTGTTAAATATTACGAAAAATAAGGTTCCTGTCGTTGCAAATTCGAATGAAGCCCTAGAGATTATGCAACTTGCAGGACCAACGGGGGCTACGGGGGCTACAGGTACTACGGGGCCTACGGGATTTGGCGTTTCGGGACCTATCGGACCTACTGGGGCTACGGGGGCTAGAGGTACTACGGGTACTACGGGGCCTACGGGATTTGGCGTTTCGGGACCTATCGGACCTACTGGGGCTACCGGGGCTAGAGGTACTACGGGTACTACGGGGCCTACGGGATTTGGCGTTTCGGGACCTATCGGACCTACTGGGGCTACCGGGGCTAGAGGTACTACGGGTACTACGGGACCTACGGGATTTGGCGTTTCGGGACCTATCGGACCTACAGGAACTACCGGATATACTGGACCTATTGGGTACACTGGTGCTACAGGTACTGGGATTACTGGTACTACTGGACCCACTGGACCTACGGGGGAAGTCGCTATCCCAAATGTCAATATCTTGCCAACGGTTCAGAGATTTTTTTATATTGCAGACTTCGATATTGAGGCTATTGTCACTATTCCTGCTAATCAGTTCACTGATGACAACGGAAATCTAGTCACTACTTTTCCAGAGATGAATCAAAGCAGTTATAGCAATTTTTACATTAATGGGATATTGCAGCCTAGCAATCTATATAGTATAAATACTAGTTCCCTGACGATTAACCCTCAAGGTGAAATTATTTTATCCCATACACCAATTATTCTTGAAATAGTAAAATTCTCTGCTGAAATAGTATAGCGAAACAGGGGACGGTTCTCTTGTCGCATAAGTAAATAAAGCCAATGAATTGGAAATGGAATAAATGCCCATAATAGAAACAAATACATGATAAAAGGTTGATTCCTATGATTTATATTTATAACGATTATGGAGGAACACATACCACGTCTTTAGCTGCCGCATATCATTTAAAACAATTACCTCAATCAGAAAGAAAACTATCTTCAGAAGAAATATTAAATGTAAAATATTTCAATCAACTGACAAAAGACGATTTTGGAAAACTCATTTTTCATGGAAAAGACGAAGATGGCAACCTTGTGTATACCATTGGGCGGAAAAGGAATAAGCTCGTAGTTCCAGCTCTAAAAGAATTGATTTTACTACTGGAAGATAAATTTCATTTTGAGGAAAAAATAGTTTTCTCCAATACATCGCCAACTGTTCCCATTGTTATGTCATTTGGGGGATTCTTCTCAAGAGGATTGAAAATTGACTCTATCGGTGTGCCATTATTGGTAAAAGGTGCGAAACAATGCTGTGATAATGTTTATCGGTTAGTGGTAAATACGAAACAGGTTGGTAAAGATTCATTTAAAGAAAATGTGATCATATTAGAAAATGAAATATTTAAGTAATCAATGCGACAAGAGAACCTTTCCCTTGTCGCATTTTCTAATCGATTATTCCTGTATGAACAATTTCGACATGTACTTCTGGCTCGAATTTGATTTTTTGATAATGATTTTCCCAGTCTTTCTTTAACTTTTTCCATGTTTGAGGATGAAACGCGATCAATTTCCTGCCTATTCCGAATCCATCACAATGTGCCATTTGCATCTTTTTAATGGTTTGCTTTGCTAAATAAGTCATATCAGCAGATAATTTTTCTTCCAATTTTTTCAGTATATCACTATCCCCTAATTTATCACTTGGATACTCTGCTACATTCACTTGCCAAACTACGTTATACTTTACTCGAATTTGATCATTGGACTCGACAATTACTCGCATTTTTGGTTTTGATTTTTCTACATCAAATGTTAGATAACTATAACCAATTTCATTTTTTTGAGACTTCATTTTTCTAGTTATTCTAGCAGTTCTGCCTTGTTTTCCCTTCAAAAGTAAATACATCATAGATTCATTAGAATTTAGCAGCCCCGTAAGTTGATTATTATGGAACATAGCTACCTGTGAAGCATCAATACGTTCTTTTTTCTTAGTGAGATAAGGCAGTAGAAAATCTTCTCCTGGATCCAACATCACTGGACAAATCGATTGGATATCCACATTTGTAACAGCAGTACTCTGTTCGGAACTAGTCAATAGATTAGGGATCTCTTCGGTTATCAATATATTTCCTATTTTCTTCTCGGATAACAAATCATTTGCTCTTCCTTGTGCTATGGCAATCTTCGCATTTAAAGAGCTTTTCGGGTCCCGATAAAAAACATCTAAAATTGGATAAATATCTTGCTTAGCCCGCTCTTCTCCAATAAGTAAAACACGATTTTTATAGGCGCGCATAAAATTCGATAATTTGTTATCTACTTTATCCCGAATTTCTCTTGGTGTATTACCAATCGCAGTTAAAACATCGTCTTTGGGCTCAGCTTGTTCTCCCTTAGACTGATCGTGTATAACAAATGTCCCTAACAATTTTCCTTTTGAAATACGATCAAACCCGTCTACAGACAATAATCGAGCATTTTTTAACAAATCTTGATCCCAGCAACCCGAAAGGAATAGGAGAATAAGACTAATGAGGAGACAATAAATTTTCTTCATACCGCTCTCTCCTTTCTCTTCTTCATCAAAAAGGCCACAATGAACAAAAAGATAGGAAGGACGATAATAAACGTAGTAAAACCAGTAGAAGAAAGTTGACTATAGAGCATAAAGAAAGATGGTTTATCTGGGATAATTGCCATGATGAAGATGAGAAGCGCAGCATATGGAAGAGCTTTCTTATGCTGGCCTTTGTGAAATAAATACCCCAACCCAGACGCTCCTAAATAGAGATAAGAGGCCATCGTAGTGAATACCACTATTAGCCACATAGATAAAAATAGTAAGTCGATTCGATCAATGATATGAAAAGAATAAGCCTTTAACATATATAAAACCGGTTCAGGGACAAGCGGAAGTTCCGCTGGGCTAAAAATGATTAAACTGGTGAAAACCTCAAATGTATAAAAAACAGTAGTTATAAGATTACCTATTGAAACTGCTTTTAACTTCCCACTACTTAATCCTTCCACCATTGGATAAAGCACTAAAATTATTTCACATCCAGATATTGAAAATAAAGCTTCTTTGGATGCTTTTATGATATTGATCCATCCTGCTTCAGTAATCGGAAAAATATAGGTTACATCTATATTTGTATAACCAATTAAGGATACAATCACCATAACTATAATTACAAATGATGTAGTCACAAAAAAACGAGCAATAATCCGTACGTTTTCTTGTACGAGATATACGGCAGCTCCCATCATCAGGATTATCAATGCCCACCTTGGAGTTTCATGAAGCACCCATTTCCCTATAATTTCCGTAAATTTAACTAAGATAAAACTTGTTGAAAAAAGAAAGTATACGATATATCCAAAACTCAATAAATTCCCCAAGAATTTACCTACAATTTTTGGTAAGAAACTGTAGATGTTATCTGTGGGAAACAAACGACAGAGTGCACAGAGAATCAAGATGATCAATTGAGAGATTAACCCGGCAATCAATACCGAAATCCAAGCTCCACCTTTTGCTTGACTTTGTACATGATGGGCGAGAGATATAATTCCTATTCCTATTTGTGTTTGCACAAGAAATAGCATGAACTGTCCTTGGGTAATCTTATTTTCTATTTTGGTCATCATGTTCCCATCCTCTCGAATACTCCTCTTGAGTAGTTTTTTGAGGATGTGGATCACGAGGCCGTTGGTTCAACTGCCATATAGGGAAACGGACAAATGTATCCTTTAAATCCTTGATTCGAAGAGGAAAAAACGGTGCTAGATAGGGTGTACCAAAACTCTCCAACTTACTAAGGTGAATCAAAATAAATAACAAGCCAATCATGATGCCGAAGAAGCCAAAAAGCGATGCCAAAAGCATCAGAGGAAAGCGCAATAATCGAATAGCTGAACTCATTTCATGAGAGGGTACAACAAAAGAAGCAATAGCTGTTATCGCTACTACTATGATCATAGGAAAAGAGACCAGTCCAGCTCGAACTACAGATTCACCAATGACTAAACCTCCGACTATTCCAATGGTTTGACCAACTCGACTGGGCAATCGAAGTCCTGCTTCTCGTATCACTTCTAATGTTAACTCCATAAGTAAAGCTTCCAAAATAGGAGGGAAAGGAACTTTATCTACACTACTTTTAACCGTATATATCAATTCAATTGGTAGAATTTCAGGGTGAAAACCAACAATCGCAATATAGACTGCTGGCAATTGAAACGCAATGAATAAACTAGCTAGACGGATGATACGAATAAACGATCCGATCATCCATTTGCTGTTATAATCATCAGGGGTTTGATAAAACGCAAATAACGTGACAGGTAAAATCATCGCTGAAGGATCCCCTTCAGAAAAAATCACTACACGACCTTCCATGAGATTCACTACAGTCCGATCAGGTCTTTCTGTAAATAATATTTGGGGAAATGGAGAAAACGGATTACTTTCAATAAATTCACTAATAAAACCCGGTGATACTATTGTATCTGTCGAAATGGAAGAAATACGGTGATCCACTTCTTTAATCAAATCTGGATTCGCTATGTTTTGCATATAGACAACAGCTAGTTTTGTTTTCGTCACCTCTCCAATTTCATAATATCGAACCGTCAAGTTTGGATTTTCAATTCGATGTCTTACTAAATAAAGATTAGTAGTCAGGTTTTCAATAAAACCATCATGTGCTCCACGAACCACTTGCTCATTACTCGGTTCTTCGATTCCCCTGGTGTAACTCACCATCACGTGAATTACAATCGATTCCTGATTCCCTTCCAACAAAAGAATGCAATTTCCTGTAATTAATAATCTAGGAAGTTGGTCAAGCTGGGATACTCTTTGATATGGAGAAGGAATTATTTGCTCAATTATTCCTTCTGTATTCTTATGCAGGGGTTCTATGATTTCTTTTTGAATCTGTTTTTTATCTGCGACTGATTCCAAATAGATGAGAAGCCCGTTCTTTTTATTAAATTTAATTTCTTCCCATTTTAGATCACTCGAATGAAATAATTGGTCTTGAATATATTGTAAATTTTCTTCTAGAGAACGAGAGACTCTCACAGAAGTCATAGACTGCTTCTTATGATGATTTTGGAAAAAATTTTTAAATAAATCCATGGTATATTTCCTCTCACAAAGTCTTCAAGAGTAATATAACCATCTATTAAAAACAATATTTGCGGCAAAAATGACACGAGCGGCATTTGTCATGCTCGTTTGAATGGAGGAGGAACGCAGCATCCTTTGGTGAGAACTGGCTTCCTGTTGTATTTTCTACTCTTCCAAAATGGAACCGATTATGTATTACTGGGCATGTGAGTGGCTCAAAAAATAGGATAATATAATAGGAGAGCAAACCCCATTTCCTCATACCGAAAAATGGGCGGGCTGGAGTAAATTCACTCCAGCCCGGTCAGATGCAGGAGAAGTGCAGGACGGTTGTCCGCTACCTACATCCTACAGTCAGCCTTTTTGCAGACTACTCCACTTCCGTCGGGGCTGATCGGAGAACCTCCACAATCCTCGGAGTCATCTCGCTGCTCGCCATTTGAATCGCGAAGTGAGCAATCACCGAGGCGCTTCGCCAGGAAGATGCGCGTGTTAACCGTGCGTGCCCCATCCAGTTCAGAGTGAGTCATGCCGCTCCTTTCATCAGGGAACAAGGCTTGTTATTGATTGTATTTGATTTTACGCCAATTAGCCACACTTCTCCTTAACTATGCTTCTCTGATCTCAATTCCTCGCCCCTTTATATACTGTTTTACTTCATTGAGATGACGTGCAGGTACAGGAAGTCTTAAGATCAATTTCCCTTGACCATTGTAAAAGAGAACCAGTTGTACTCCTCTTATCTTTATAAATCCTGCTAAAATGACTTCTTCCCATTTGTAAATCTGCATGCATTTCCTGCGAAATCATTTCCGATTCATTCATCGGTTCAATAAAGTAGTCATGTCCACCATTGGAGTCCGTTCCTGACATATTGAAATCACCAAATGGATATTATCTATTATTTTATATAAAAATTATTTACATTTAACATAAATAGTTTATGATATATTTTATATACAATCTATTTCGGATTGTATATAAAATATATCAAAGGTGGGATGAAGTATGGTACTGTTAAAAAAGTTTCGTGCATTTGGTATTGTTAGCGTTTTCTTATTGAGCTTTTTCTTCGTAATCCCAACATCTTTTGCTTATTCTTATGATGGCCAAAATCCAAGTTCAACAGGTTGTGCAAATGATGCCACTACAGTAAAATCAGCTGAGTTAAGAGATCCAAACCTGCCTTCAAATGCTATTCCTGGTGGAACAATTGAAATCCGTTATAGTTTATCTTGCCATACAGCATGGGCGAGAATGACGTTTAATTCCAACTATCCAAACACTGATACTAATAATACGAATAAAGCAACAATTCACCGAAACAATGATAGCAGGGAATATTATTGTACTGTCCCACTTGGTTCAAACTCTTGTTATACAGCAATGGTATATGATAAAGGTTTAACTTCATATGCAAAAGGTACCTACAATAACTACTATCGAGCCGCAGAGCACATGTTCCATTTCAGCGGAAAAACTGCTTCTTACTAAAATAAAAACAATCATGACCGTTTCTCGGTCACAGGCTATGATGAAAATGAATCATGGCCTTTTTTCTTGTCAACGAATCCTGCATATTTGAAAAAGAGCCAGCATGTTCGTGGGTTTTTGCGGTGGTACGACCCCGTAATAAAACGGAACGGACAACCTTGAAGCACAAGGATATAGGACCAAGAGTCCAGATAGAAAAATTTCGTTTTTTCGGGTTGTCTTTCTGGTTCAACTCTCTCTATGAGGTGATCTCCTATGTTGGAAGCAATACTAGAGCGTTGTGCTGGTCTAGATGTTCATCAGGAAACGGTAGTAGTTTATGTATTAACAGGACCTTTGGATCGCATTCCTAAGAAAGAAATTCAGACATTTGGTACCATGACCCACGAGTTACTCGAATTGGGTCAATGGCTGGTAGATCAAGGTTGTACCCATGTAGCAATGGAGAGTACAGGCGTCTACCCTGTGAGCAGTTCCTCCACTGCACTTTTAGCACGTAAAAGATCAAGCCATCTCTTAGGAATTCCCTCTAATCCAACTTTCACTCCATACAAGCCACCTGCAATGGCTGCATTGGTATCAGTATCTTCTCCAAGTGATATCGCTTTTTTGACTACATTTTCATAATTTGCTTCCTGCACTGCGATCCGAACGCTCTGAATTGTTTCGACAACATATCCGCTCCCTCTGCTCACCGGTTCTTTATCAGGTCTGATGGTATGTTCGAGTTCATCACGTTCTTTGCTATTTGCACCATATATTTCTCGTAAGTGATCGACCGCTTTACGATATGCTGTTTCTATCTCTGATCCTTTGGAAACTTCTCTCACCCATAAACTATACAGAGCACAAGCTACTTGATTGGTCAGATGTCCATGAGTTACTAATGATTGCTTGTGGCTATCAATTACCAATTGCTCATCGCTTCCTCGATGCCATAGTGCAAGCGGAAGTACTCGCATGAGTGAACCATTTCCCTTTCCCTCTGGATTTACAAATCCGGATTTTTCCGGCGGGACACCTTGGCGATAGGCTTGCAAGGAAGCACTTGTTTGAATCCCAACATCAAATACATGATGATCGACCGCCCATAATCCCTTGTCATACCAAGCCCATAATTTATCTGCAAAATTTGGGAGATCCAGCTCTCCACACTCTACAAGTGAATCCAGTAAGCATAAGGCTTGAGCACCATCATCTGACCATGTTCCTATCGGGACTCCTCGATGGGCACGGTTAAATCCAGCAGGAGGAGTCATATCGATATCTTCTATTAGTGGTAATTGATCTGCTGCATGAAATTCATAAGGAACTCCAACTGCATCACCTATTAATAACCCATACATTCCTCCAAGGATTTGACTTTTCTCCAATTGTGTATTCTCCCTTTCTTTTTCCTCTTATTAAAATTGCGAAATGGAGAACCTCCCCCTGTCGCGCTACTTCGTTGAAAGCAAGAGGGGCCACTCCTCCAAAAGGTGCAGCCCCTCTAAATTTTCTATATTTTAAACAGCTGTATATGTTGTTAAATGTTATTTGCCTTTTTATTATTCTGAAAATAATCTCTCTGCTGACCGACTGGATTTTACTCCAGTCGGTCATGGCTTTTGGGCCTTAAGGGAGTCACTGGTCATCCTTCTTTTCGTACTCCGAACCTTCAAGGTCCTTGTCCAATCGCCTCGCTGCCTTGCGACGTGCACCAGCCGAGGATCTCCTTTCGTTACCAGTGGGATTCTTCCCCACTGTATCACGCGGGTCCTTAGCACTTTCGCCGTCACTTCCTGAGCTGCGCTTGAATATAGCCATATAAGGATTTACTCCTTACGTAAGAGATGAACCTTTGTCCATCTATATCCATCTTTATTTTATTAAATTCTTTTCTTACGATCAATAATTTTCGTTAAATTTCATAAAAATATTTCACTCACGAAATAATAAAAAATAAATAACTTCATTCCAAATTGTAAAAACCGACAAATTCTAAGAAAAAACTAGAAAAACAAAGAAATATTTTCACCCTGAAATAAAAAAAGACCACTAAAAGTGATCATACAATATTATTATTCTAATACTTTTCCTTTACGACTTCTCACTTTATCCAGAATGATTTTTACAAGAAAAGCAAAGAGCACAACATTTAACATGGATGTAGCGAGCATCGTAAAACTAGTAGAATCGTTTCCTTGAACAGCACCATACAAAATGGCAAAAGTATTGAGAAAGATACTTGTACTAAAACCTACAGATAACCAGAGTAGCTTCTTATCTTTAAAGTAAATACAAGCAAGCAGAGATAATGCAGCTGCTGGAAATAAATATCTTTCATGCATACCAGTTGAAAATGTAAATACTCCTGCAATAATCAAAAGGGCAGCAAGGGCGGTATATGATGGATTTTGTCCCTTCATAATCACATATCCAACTAGTAATGTAATACAGACGATAAAGATCATTCCCCATGTGTGGTAGCTGAAAAGGAATAAATCAGTGGTGTCTTGTTTATAATTTGCACCGATTAAGCTAAAAAAGTTATAAGCATTTACTGATGCATAAGGATATTCGCTAATCGTACGAGAATAGAGGGTGATGATCCAATTCCAAGATTGACCAAAGGAAAACGGCAAAATGACCACTAGTGCGGTACCGAAGGCTGTAACTACACTCATTATGATTTGTTTTATATTTTTCAATTGAACCAGCGCAAAGAATAACACTGGTAAATAAATGATTCCTTGTGGTTTCATCAATACAGCGAGGGTAAGAAACATAGTAGACAGATAGACTTTTCGTTCTACTAGAAAATATACAGCCAGTACCACGATCATCGTAAAGAAGGAATCTACTTGACCCCAAAAAGTAGAATTGATCAATACCGCTGGATTGAAAAGGTAAAATGCTGAAAGCAAAGCACTTTTTTCGAAAGACAACTTTCGAGCAGCTAGACGGTAGATCAGGTATGCTGTCACACTATCTGCTAATATCGATGGTATTTTTATCAATAGTTCAAAATAATTATTCCACCAAGAAGCTACTTTTCCAACTACATACAACACATAGATATAAAAAGGCGGGTAATCACTGGAGCCATGAAGATAAAATCCACTTAATTGATTCGCCGCCGACGTCGCCCAGTTTTTAAACAGATTTATATCGGATGAATACCCATCAACCCAAGGAGCTACAGCGATTTTAAGAAAAAAACCAACTCCTAGTAGTGTCCACAGCAGCATCTTTTGGTTTTCCTTTTGAATATGCAGCTTCTTTTTGGATAACAAGGAAATTCCAGCTACAAATAAACCTAAAAACAATACAGCATAGATGCACACATAAATCTTATCAGAGGAGCTTTGATTGCTCATTCCATGAAACATGCTGCCATTATTGAAAGTCTGATTAGCCCCTGCTGTTCCTTGCTGGAAACGCGGCATACTATTAGGTTTAGTGCTGTTGGAATTTGGATTCCGATTACCACTTTGCAATCCTTTCTGTTGCGAGGTATCTTTAGAAGAAGATCCTCCAGGAGGAGACTGCATATTTCCTCCTGACTGATGCATTTGGCCAGGTTGCTGATTTGCATTATCCATTGATTGGGAATTACCGGAAATACTCCATAGTGAATAGACACTAATCGCAATGGCTGACAGGAAGAGGAGTAACAAACCAATACGAAACTTATTTTTTAGCTTGGTCATAAAATATCACACCACAATCACTATTTTTGTAAATATTTCAAATTATCTTTCATTATTAGATGTATAAATCTTTCTGTCTCGGTCTTTAGTCGTTCTAATTTTTGTTTTGCCTCTGATAAACGGGAACCTTTTACACCGTAATAAAACTTAATTTTAGGTTCTGTTCCTGATGGGCGTGATACAAACCAAGAATCATCTTCGAGTATAAATTTCAGCACATTGGCTTTAGGTAATTGATCAATCCCTCGCATGTAATCTTTCTTCTGTACAATAGCTATGCCATCGATCATAGGGAAAGTTTTGGTTCTTAGTTGACTCATAATGTGTTCCATTTTTTGCAATCCACTCTTCCCTGACAGCGTCATAGATACCACATCTTCTTGGAAGTAGCCGATTTTTTTATATACTTCTTGCAAAACCTCATATAACGTAAGTCCTTGTCGCTTGTAATAAGCACCCATTTCTGCTATGAGCATACTTGCTTGGATGGCGTCTTTGTCTCGACAAAAATCACCGACGAGAAAACCCGAACTTTCTTCATAGCCAAATAAAAATTGTTTTTCTCTCGTATCTGTCCACTCTTTGATCTTCTCAGCTATATATTTGAATCCAGTTAATGTATCATATGTTTCGATACCATATTGACTCGCAACTGCTCTTCCCATCTCTGAAGTTACGATTGTTTTGACTACAATCCCATTTACAGGCAGGTTTCCTTGTTCTTTTCGAAGTGTCAGCATGTAATCCAATAAAAGTGCTCCGATTTGATTACCTGTTAAAACACCCCAATGGCCATGTTTATTTTGCACCGCCACCCCCACTCGATCTGCATCCGGGTCTGTACCGATGACTAAATCTGCTCCATTTCGCTGTGCCAACTGAATCGCCATTTGGAGTGCTGCTGGCTCTTCTGGATTCGGCGAGAGCACAGTAGGGAAATCGGGATCGGGAACATCTTGTTTAGGCACGGTATAGACTTTGTCAAAACCGCGATCTCTCAAAATTTTCTGCACCGGTTTGCTCCCGGTTCCATGTAAAGGAGTATAGACGACTTTGAAACCTTGATTGTTTTCTTTTGGCTGTAAGGCGATTGAATGCAATCTGTTTTGATACGCTTCCGTTACATCATTGCCAATCCAAACAAATAGTTCCTGCTCCTGTGCCCTGCTCCATTCCGCTACTCTCACCTTTAGTTCATCGGCAACTTTATCGATTTCTTGGGTGATTGGCTCTGCTAAACTTGCAGTTATTTGGGCACCATCTGATCCATAAAGCTTATATCCATTATAAACAGAGGGATTATGGCTCGCTGTAATGACAATTCCCGCAGTTGCATGTAGATAGCGAACGGCGAACGAAAGCTCAGGAGTGGAACGTATACAAGGAAACACAAATGCCTTAACTCCATTTGCTGCAAGGACAAGACCTGCTTCTTTAGCAAATTCAAACGATTGATGCCGAGAATCATAGGCAATAACGACACCTTTTTGCTGGTACTCTCTGCCTTGTTTACTAATATATTGAGCTAAACCCTGCGTGGCTTTGCGAACCATATATTTGTTCATCCTATTTGTACCTACACCAAGCATCCCACGCATACCAGCAGTTCCAAATGAAAGAGAAGTATAAAAGCAATCTTCAATCTCTTTTTCATGACCATTTAGTTGGTATAATTGCTTTTTTAACCCTTGATCGAGATATTCATGATTTAACCAGCGTTTATAAGCTTTTTTGTAGTCCATGGAACTTCTCCCCCTTAGACTTGAATGGTTTGTTTTTTATAGCCATTAGGATGTGTTTCATACCAACGCCAAGCAGTTTCGATAATGGTCTGTAGGTCGCTATAATACGGCTTCCAACCGAGATGTTCTTGTAAACTGGAGCTATCTGCAATCAAAACAGGAGGATCACCAAGTCTTCTCTCTTCTATTTTCATTTTTATCTTTTTTCCTGTAACTCGTTCTGTAGTGCGAATAATCTCTCTTACTGAATGACCAAAGCCAGTGCCAACATTATAGATGTTCTGTTTTAGCGGTTGATCACTCTGCATTGCTTGAAGTGCTAAAATATGAGCATGTGCCAAATCCAAAACATGAATATAATCACGGATACAAGTTCCATCGTTGGTAGGATAATCATCTCCAAAGACGGAAATAACTTCTCTTTTTCCCAATACCGTCTGCAAAACAAGTGGGATAAGGTGGCTTTCTGGTTGATGATCTTCTCCTAATATTCCATCGAAGGAAGCTCCTGCCGCATTAAAATAACGCAACGCAATCCATTTGATCGGATAAACTCTACCTAATAAATGTAAATAGTTTTCAATTTTGGCTTTTGAATCCCCATATGGGTTGATCGGATTTGTCTTCTCATCTTCTCGAATCGGTTTGTCATGTGCATTTCCATAAACGGCAGCAGTCGAAGAGAAAACGATCCGCTTTACACCTTCGCCTACAACTGTTTCAAAAAAGGCACAAGATTTAACAGTATTTTCATGATAGTAGAGCGATGGATGTTGAATGGATTCTGATACGATACTCTTTGCAGCAAAATGAATCACCGAATCGATTTGATGTTTTTGAATGATCTCACGAACCAATTCATCATCTTCAATATCCCCTTGATAAAAATACGGTGTCTGCACAGCCTGATGATGTCCAGTTGTCAAATTATCCAATACTACTACTTTGCTATTTTGGGCAATTAACGCTTGAACGGTATGACTTCCTATATATCCAGCCCCTCCTGTAACCAATACGTTCATCAACAAACACTCCTATTCAACTCTTTTTTTAAGATATTTTCTAGGTAAGCGAGTAGAGGTTCACGCATTTCTTCTCTCCGCAATCCCATTTCCGTACTCGCTTGTAAATAGCCTAATTTATCTCCGATATCATAACGATTGCCTTCTAGTTCTGAAGCATGAATGGGAACATCCTTTGCCAACACCCGCAGAGCATCTGTCAATTGGATTTCGTTCCCAGCTCCTCGATCGATTGTCTGTAAGATAGGGAAAATAGAAGGTTCTAAAATATAGCGGCCCATAATCGCAATCTGAGAAGGGGCAGTTTCCTGTGACGGTTTTTCTACTAGGTCATGAACTTGATAAACGTTTCCATTCTGCCCATATGGATCGATGATTCCATATTTACTTACTTCTGACTGTTGTACTGTTTTTACACCGATCACAGGATTGTGATGTTGTTCATATATATCGATTAATTGTTGCAGTGCAGGCTTTTGCGACACCATGATGTCATCGCCCAATAAAACAGCAAATGGCTCATTGTCGATAAATTGCTCCGCGCACAAAATGGCATGTCCCAAACCTAATGGATTTTTTTGCCGGATATAATGGATCGAAGCCATATTGGTTATCCCTTGTATCTCTTGCAGAACATCTGATTTCCCCTTCTCTTGAAGGGTTTGTTCCAATTCGATGGATCGATCGAAGTGATCCTCGATAGAACGTTTATTTCTCCCTGTTACGATAATGATGCTTTCAATCCCAGCTTGTACTGCTTCTTCGACGATATATTGAATGGCAGGTTTATCGACGATCGGTAACATTTCTTTCGGCAGAGCTTTGGTAGCAGGAAGAAATCTGGTTCCTAGTCCCGCTGCTGGAATAACTGCTTTTCTGATTTTCATTTCGATCACTCCTCATGGTTTGATTTTCTGGAAACACCCACAGACGACTGCCAAGAAAGCTCACACTAATACTGATCACAGAAGCAATGGCCTTACTCCAAAGTAGTGGAAAATGATATTTATCATAAAAGAGAGTAAGCAGACCAAGCGACAAGAGAAACGCACATCCATTGACAACCAAAAACTTCATCATTTCCCGCAGATTGGTATGACCCTTCTTCCGAAACGTCCATGTCCGATTAAATACAAAACTATTTAACACACCTGCTGCAAAGGAGAGGAATTGAGCACTTATATAAGGCAACCCTCCTTGAATCAACAGATAGAAAACAATAAAATCAATAGCTGTATTTCCTATACCCACCATACAAAATTGGAAAAACTGAATGACTTTCCTTTTATTGGTGAGCACTCCACTTCACCTCTTCTGTTACGAGCTGCTCCACTTTTTGTCTGTCTCGCAATATATATAGTGGACGATTTTTTGTCTCATCGTAGATTCTGCCTACATACTCTCCCAAAACACCTAGTAACATCAGTGTCATTCCATTTAGTAACAAGACACAAGCTATCAAAGAAGCCCATCCTGAAACGGTACTTGTAGTGAGAAGCTTTTGCAGCAGAGAGACGATCAAATAGATAAAACTGATAAATGAAACAGAAAAACCAAGATAAGTCGCTAATTTCAATGGTTTATGGGAGAACGAAGTAATCCCATCTATCGAAAAGCGAAGCATTTTTTTAAGTGGATATTTCGTCTCTCCAGCAAAACGTTCCTCACGAACATATTCAATTGCTGTTTGTCGATATCCAATCCAACTGACTAATCCACGGACAAAGCGATTTTTCTCACGGATAGTAGACATTGCCTGCACTACTTGGCGATCCATCAAGCGAAAATCACCCGTATCAAGGGGGATATTGATCTCTGTTAGTGCAGCTAATGTGCGATAAAACAAGGTCGCTGTCCATTTCTTAAACAACGTCTCCCCTTTTCGTTTGGCACGTTTGGCATAGACAACTTCATATCCCTCTTTCCATTTCTCTATCATTTCGGGTATGAGTTCTGGTGGATCTTGCAAATCTGCATCAATAATGATGATGGCATTACCGCGGGCATGATCCATGCCCGCAGTAATTGCAATTTGGTGACCAAAATTTCGAGAAAAATCTAGTAATCTAACATTTGGATCTGTTAGCGATAAAGTGTTTACAATTTCCGCTGTACGGTCTTTGCTGCCATCATTTACAAAGAGAAGTTCATAAGGTTCTTCTACTGATTTCATCACTTGAGTAAGCCGATAATAGGTTTCTTGTATGACTGCTTCCTCGTTAAACATCGGAATGATCACCGAGTAACGAATGGATGATTTCATTTTTCTTCCCTCCCGCGTTATTGTTTGATCTCATAAAGTGCTTGATCTGATCCTCCGACCTGTGCACCATTGATGACAATTTTCATTCCATTACTGGTTCCTTGACTAGACTTCCATTCTGAGTCTGCCACTTTCGTACTGTGGGAACGAATCCAGTTTAAAACCTCACTACTTCCTCTCTCTCCCCCACGGAAGCCTGACCCAGAGCCTGAAGGGATTAAGAAAAACTTCACTTGTTTGTTTTTTACCATTTCTTCTAGTTTTGCAACGGTCAAGATGGGATCGGAACCAGAGAATCCACCCATTGCCATAACTGCCTTGCCGGTTTTAATAATGTAAGGAGCAGCATCTTGCGAACTAGTTGTGGCAAATAAGAACTTCTCGCCGGTGTTATGTTTGGTTACATAATTAAATAGTTTGGTATTAATTTGAGCAGCACCGAATCCACCTCTGCCCTGTTGTCGATTAGACATGTTATTTCCTTGTGAAGCATTGGCACTGTTTTCACCTGCTCCCATCTGTGGAGCATTGCCATTCATTTGAGAATTATTTCCGTTTTGCATATTCATCCCATTTGGCATGTTCATTCCCATACCAGGCCCTGATCGTTCTGTATTTGTTGTCATATTTGGCATACCACCGCCGCCAAATCCTTGACTCCCACTTGGTCCTGCCGCTGGCATAACACTGTTCACTCCACTGATAAATCCTGTCGATGCCCAGTAAAGCGGAGCTACTAGTAAGATAAGCAGACCTGCAAGTGCAGAAAAAGCAGACAGTTGCTCTTGTTTACTAGCAAAGAATAAGAGCAGTGACAAAACAATTCCAACTAACCCGATGACAATGGACCAACCGATTCCAATTTGGTCTTGATATGGGTAAAGAATATATATTTCAAAAAGCGTCGTGATCAATATTCCAATTGGCAATAGCCATTTTTTCCATCCTTCTGAATTTCGGTAGTGATTCCAGAGTTCAACCCAACCTGCTCCAGCAATAGCTGCAATCGGCGGGGCAAGCATAATCAAGTAATACTGATGGAAGAACCCTGCTATGCTGAAAAATACACATCCGGGAATCAGCCATGCTAACCAAAATACAGTTTCTTTCTGTTTATCTGTCCAAGGTTTACGACGACGAATACCTGCTAATAATCCAATGCTGGCAATAATCACAAATGGTAGAAGCCAACTTATTTGACCGGAAAGTTCGGTTTGGAATAAACGAAGCGGTCCAGCTTGACCGGTGTTAAACATTCCTCCACCTTGACCACCAGCTCCTCCTCCACCAGCTCCAAACATTTTTCCTTGCTCTCCGCCATTTGAAGGCATTCCTTGAAAATTGCCATTTGGCTGGTTGTTCGTATTATTATTTTGTTGATTGTTGTTTTGCGTTGTACTACTTGTTTGATTCGATTGTTGATTTTGTGATGCTTGACTTTGCTCCATCTTTTGTTGATTTGGTGCTCCACCCGTTCCACCGCCTTGGTTTCCTGTTAGTCGGGACACACCGTTATAACCAAAGGCAAGCTCTAATACAGAGTTTGTCTGGCTGCTGCCCATGTATGGGCGATCTTTTGCCGGGATCGAGTCTACTATCACTGCCCAAGAGAGCGAAATCACGACCATGATCACAGTGGATGCAGCTAATACAGTCCATTTCTTCTTAGCTTTTTCTTTAAATGCCATGATGTAAAAGAGATAAAACGCTGGAACCACAAAATATGCTTGTAACATTTTCTCGTTGAAACCGACGCCAATCATGGCAAAAGCTCCGAGTATCCATCCTACCTTTTTACTGCGGATACCTTTTACTAACATCCAAGTTCCTAATAACAAGGTAAACACGAGCATACTATCGATGTTATTGGTTCGGCTTACCGCAACTGCAATCGGTGTAACTGCCATAATCAAACTGGCAAAGCGAGCAGCTGTTTTCCCAAAAGTGGGTTTTACAAGAAAGTAGAGTAAGAGTACAGAACCTACTTGAGCTAGTGCTTGGGGTAAAATAACACTCCAGTTATGTACACCAAACACAGAGGCAAAAGCAGTCTGTATCCAAAACACAACTGGCGGCTTATCGACAGTTACATATCCTCCTGGATCAAATGATGCGAAAAAGAAGTTATGAAAACTCTGTAACATACTTGTAACCGCTGATGTGTAATACTGATTGTCACTATTTTGATTCCAAATATTAAAGTAGTTCAAAAACCCTGATAATACCGCGATGATGACTAAAATCCAATCCACGCGCTTCCTTTGCTTTATTTCCTCTGTCATTTTTTTCTTCCTTTCCATTCCTTCTTGAAAACAATGTTTGATTGCTTTCGCTTTACTTTCACTAGGATAACTGCCTTACCTGAATTGTTCCTGAACGTACCTTGAGTATTGGCTGAAACTATGGAAGAAGACACAAAACGAACAAAAAGCACTTATTCACATGCAAATGTGATCAAGTGCTTTTATTATGGAATATTCAAAGTAGCTCATTAAAAACGCTTTTGTCTTTTGTATTTCTAACAAACAATGTCAATTCAATACAGATTGTAATAATAAGATTTCAAGAAACACTTACAACAATCAACTCATTTACTAATTTTTATTTGATATAAATCGTTTATCTCCAATTGATTAGAGCCAGTTGATTGCCGATTTTTACTATCAATCTTTGTGCTGTGTGTACGGATCCAATTTAATACATCATTATTCACACCACTTGAAGGAATCAAGAAAAATTTCACTTCTTTGTTCTTCACCATCTCTTCTAATTTTGCAACAGTTAGAATAGGATCAGAACCTGTAAATCCACCCATTGCCATTACAGCTTTACCTGTTTGTATGATATATGGAGAGGCTAATCCAGTATCTGGTGTTGCAAAAAGATACTTTTCACCATTATTGTGTTTCGTTAGATAGGCAAGCAATTTTGTATTGACCTCGGCAACATTTATTGTATTTTTCATTCTACTACCGCCTATATTAGTACCAGGTCCGTGCATAGAATTACTTGGTCCGCTCATTCCCGTATTTTGACCTGATCCTTGTCCTCCATTATTATTCATAGTTGGACCATTATTCACTAAACCTTGACCTGATCCCTGTCCTCCATTATTACTCATAGTTGGACCATTATTCACTAAACCTTGGCTTGATCCCTGTCCTCCATTATTACTCATAGTTGGACCGTTATTCACTAAACCTTGGCCTGATCCCTGTCCTCCATTGTTGTTTTTGTTGAGATCAAGATTACTATCAGGTCCAGCCTGTGGCAAGGAACCATTCACTCCACTGGTTAGCCCTGTTGACGACCAATATAAAGGAGCCACTAATAGAATCAATATTCCCGCTAATGTAACATAAGGTTTCCATCCCTGTTTCTTACTATCCAAAAACAACACGAGAGATGAAGTGATACCTACTATCCCAATCAAGCATGACCAACCAATACCTATTTGCTGTTGAAAGGGAAAAAGCACATATAATTCAAAACCCGTTGTAACTAGTATTGCTGATGGCAGCAACCACATTTTCCATCCTTCTCGATTGAAGTATTTATTTCGCAGCTCTACCCATCCTGTTCCCGCTAGTGCTGCTATTGGCGGAGAAAGCATAATCAAATAGTAGTGGTGGAAGAATCCTGCTACGCTGAAAAACACCATCCCAGGAATCAACCAAGCCAGCCAAAACAAGGTTTCTTTTTGTTTGTCCGTTAATGGCTGTCTATAACGAACACCTGATAATAAACCTATACAAGCAAACAAAACAAATGGTAATAGCCAACTAATTTGACCAGATAGCTCTTTCTGGAAAAGTCGGAATAATCCCGGTTCACCAGTACCAAAATTACCATTTCCGCCTCCTGTTACCAAAATAGGTTTTTTCCCCTGCTGTCCATTTCCGTTTTGAATTATCGTCTGAGGACTCTGACCTTGTTGTTCATTTCCATTTTGGATATTCCCCTGAGGAACTTGATTCATTTGACCACCAGATTGGTTACCTTTATTCCCTGTGAGTCGAGATACTCCATTGTAACCAAAGGCAAGTTCCAAGACCGAATTGGTTTTACTACTTCCAATATAAGGTCGATTTTTCGCTGGGATGGAATCGACGACAACCGCCCAAGAAAGAGACACTGCAACCATGAGTACTGTCGCTGTTAAAAGTACAGTCAACCTCTTCTTCCATCCACTTTTAAATCCGATAAGATAAAAGACATAAAATGCTGGGACGACCATATACGCTTGAAGCATTTTCATGTTGAACCCTACACCAATCAAAGCAAACGCACCTAAAACCCAAGAAACCTTTTTTTTACGGATTCCTTTAAACAACATCCAAGTTGCTAGTAAGAGGGTAAATACCAGCATACTGTCAATATTGTTGGTACGACTGATCACAACAGCAATAGGTGAGCATGCCATGATCAAACTAGCAAATCTAGATGCTGTTTTTCCAAACGTTGGCTTAACGAGGAAATATACGAGTAAAACGGAACCTACACCGGCTAAAGCCTGTGGAAGAACCACACTCCAAACATGAACGCCAAAAACAAAAGCAAAGGCTGTTTGTATCCAAAAAACTACAGGAGGTTTATCCACTGTTACAAATCCGCCTGGATCATAGGATGCAAAAAAGAAATTATGGAAACTCTGCAACATACTAGTGACAGCAGCAGTGTAATAGTCATTATCACTATTTTGATTCCAAATATTGAAAAAGTTTAGAACCCCAGATAGTAATAGAATAAGAACCAGAATCCAATCGATCCGTTTTCCTTGTTTTAATTCTGATGTCATTTTGTTCTCCCTTTCGCTTCCTTAAGAATATAATTTTAGTTGTAAGCTGAGACTTTATTAGACTAATTCCTACAACTGAATTTATCCTGAATGTTCCTTGAGTATTAACTGAAAATAATCGATATGCATAAAAAAATAAAAAAAGCACTCATTCACGATGTAATACCAACGTAAGAGTGCTTTTATTTATTAAACCTTAAAGAAAACTAACATGGGAACCAAATATAAAAGGTACTTCCTTTTCCTTCTGTGCTCACAACACGAATTGTCCCGCCATGAGCATCTATAATAGACTTGGTAATAGATAATCCTAATCCTGCGCCCCCATACTTACGTGTGCGGGAAGAATCACTCCGATAAAACCGGTCAAAAATATGAGGGAGGTGAGTTTTGTTGATGCCAATCCCATTATCTTGGATCGATAATTGGACTCCTTTATAGTAAGAAATAAGTTTTATCTGGATAACACCTTTTTTCGGATCTGTGTATTGTACAGCATTATGAATAAGGTTTAATATAACTTGCTTGAGTTTATCTGAATCAAACAAACACCTCAGATTTGGCTCCAACTCTAAAATAAGTTGTCTTTCCCCAAGAAGAATTTGTATTTGAGCTTCCATTTCGCGAATCAGCTCAGCTAAATAACCCTCTGTTAAAACAATCTGTGGAGATTGATCCAACTTTGTTAAAAGCAACAAATCTTTTATCAATTTATGGAGGCGATTTGATTCACTATACATGCTTTGCAGAGCTTTGTTTAGCTGTTCTGGTTTATTTGCTGCACCTCGCAGCAATACCTCTAAAAACCCATGGATGGATGTCAAAGGAGTACGTAATTCATGCGATGCATCTGCTACAAATCGTCGCATAATTTCTTGTGTTTCTTTTTCGGCTTCAAAGGAAGCTTCTAGTCTTTCTAACATACCATTAAACGAATCCGCCAATCGGTCGATCTCTATCTGTCCTTGCTTGGTCGGGAAACGTCGATCTAGATTTCCAACGTCTATTTGTTCTGTTGTTGCTACCATATTCGACAACGGAACAAGTATTTTTCGCAAAATAGGCAAATAACCAAACAAACCGATAATCATAGCCAATAAGGAAAGGACAAAAAACGTGAGCAGTTGTCTCATTAATAATTCTTTTAATGGAGCTGTTGGCGTGCTGATCTGAACTAGATTAATGGTATCTCCTTTATCAAAGGAAATTTTCACAAAAATAACTAATTGCTCATTCCCTTTGCTATCATCTGCAACGATTTGGTTTATTTTTTGATGTTCCATACGCTGTTCATTGAGGTACACATTATTTTCGAGTTTTGGTGGATCCGCACCATCTCTACCCTTTGAAAGTACTGTATAGTTTCCATTTTTATCAATAAAAGCTAAACTAGTATCTGGTATAAAGAAAGAGTTGCTTTGGTGTTTCTCTCCTTGATCGTTGGAGTAAACACCAAGTCCTGCCCAAGCAAATGGGGGGATTGCCTTCACTTGCGATTCGAGGCTTGTCGCTTTGCTATCGTAAACAACACTCCGCATAATTAAATATTGCAATAGTCCAATAAGAACTAGTACGAGAGCGAGGATCAACAATGTTCGGGATAATAATTGGATTTGAAGGGAATGTGGTAAAAAAAGAGAACGGATACGTGATTTTAATTTCATGGTAAATCCACTCGATAACCCGACCCCCGTAAAGTTCGAATCAAACGATGATTTTTATCGTTCAATTTCCCACGTAACAAACGAATATACACCTCCACAATATTTTCATCTCCTCCAAAATCATAATTCCAAACCTTGTCCAATATCATGGTTTTGCTCAATACAAGTCCATGATTGATTACCAAAAACTTCAGTAATTCATATTCCGTAGGGGATAGCTCCAATATTTTATCTTCGAATTTTATTTCTTTCCGGCGGTCATCGATGTGAAATGGTCCGATGACAACTTTTCCAAATAAATCGGGAAATTGATTGCGCAATCTCGCCTGTATTCGCGCTAAAAGTTCTTCAAAGCTGAATGGTTTGACCATATAGTCATCTGCTCCAAGGGTTAACCCTTTCACACGATCATCCACTTCATCTTTTGCTGTCAACATGATCACTGCTACATTATCCATCTTTTTTAGCATTTTACATACTTCAAAGCCATCGATTCCTGGCATCATCACATCCAAAACAACAACAGACGGCTGAAATTGTTTCATAAGTGTCAGGGCTTCCATTCCATCTTGGGCTGTTTTCACATCAAAGCCTTCATTTATCAATCCAAGTTCCAAAAATTGAACGATATTTGGCTCATCATCGACTACCAATATTTTAATGCCTTTTAGAGATTGCATAGTGTTACCTGCTTTCTAAAACGTGATGCGAGAGCGTATGCTCCATCGGAAACAACTATACCTTATCATCATTCGAGATTGGAAGCCATCTTTAGCTTTTTATTTCTTTTCGCTTGTGCATTCAATACCTTGAAAGATAAAACAATCCCAGTCGCCGTAAGAATCATCAGACAAATGGCTAATATATCAATATAAATTTTCAAATTGACGCTGCCAATCCGTCCCTCATGCAACCCTTTGATAAAGCCCATAACCCCGCTTTGTTCTCCACCTCTGCCACTTAAACCACCTTGTCCGTTTTGACCTCCGAATCCATTTGGGGGCTGAAAATTACCATTTTGATTCTGCGAGTTTTGTCCATTCGTGTTACTGCTTGAGTTAGTGGTAGAACTATTACTACTAGCAGTATTTGAGGTATTTGCGTTCTGGGTGTTGGAATTGTTGTTTGTACCACTATTTGTGTCGGTACTGCTCGGAAGATTTTGACCGTTTTGCATGATCCCTCGCTCATTTTCAGACTGACCCACAATCCATGGCTCTGACATAATTAACCCCGTAGCAGCTTGAATAAAGATAAAAAACGAACTAACTAGTCCAATCCATAAATGCCATTGTCTTGTACGTTTCACTATTGCTTCCCCTTTTTCATTTGGATTTAGCATACATATTAATCGGATTACCTGAATCCAATATGAATCCAACCTGAAAAAAAGCTGAAAATGAATTCAGCCCTTACTTTTTTGTGAGAATGTCACATACGTACTTGTACCTACTCCCAATGTACTCAACATATTTATTTTTCCTTGATGCACCGTAACAATCCATTTTGCGATGGACAATCCCAACCCTGTACCACCTTCTGCGCGGGATCGTACTTTATCTCCTCGGTAAAAACGATCAAAAACATATGGCAAATCTTTTTTCGAAATACCAATTCCTGTATCTGTAATCACTAATTCAATGTTATTTTGACGCTTATTGCAGCTTACCGATATCTTTCCGTCTTCTGGTGTATACTTGATCGCATTATCCAATAATATGACGAGCAACTGGCGAATCCTCTCTTCATCACCAATAAACGGAATATCATTGTCGATCGAAGCATGAAGCGTAATATGCTTCATCTGGGCAAATAACCGAAAATGTTCCACCATTTCTTTTACTGTTTTATCGAAAGCAAATCTCTCGTGTTTGATTTGCAATTGACTGGTATCTGATCTAGCTAATGTGAGCAGATGTGATACCAAATTACTCATTCTTCTCAATTCCTTCAAAATAGCAGAAATGGTCTCACTCTCTTCTTCAATCGTATGTTTTGGATAACGCAACATTAGCTCTGTATTCATTTGCATGACTGCTAGTGGTGTTCGAAGCTCATGAGAAGCATCGGTTACAAATCGCTGTTGCTTTTCCCATGCAGTTCGTATAGGAACCAAAGCTTTTCCTGCCAAGAAAAATCCAGCAAGGATCGCAATAATCGAACCTATAATGCTGACGATGGGCATCACTTCGCTGAGATGTCCCAATAGCGTTTGTTCTGGATAAAGACTACGGATAATCTGAATCGATACAATCTTCCCTTTGATCACTTGCCCATCTGTTTGCATATTCACTGGTATGTTTAAGATGCGATATTGACGAGGACCTTTTTGAAAACTCGTTATCGTTTGTTTGCTTGGGGACCCTGGCTGTATGTTTTTGGGTAAAATATCTTCTGGACTCACATCTGGAGGATATTGATAAATATTCCCCTTATCATCTGTCAACAAGAAGAAAATCAATTGATCTCCTCTACGCTCATCTTCCCAATTCCGTTCAAACTCTTGAAAGCTTTTATGTTTTACACTTTCACCTATTTGTTCCAACGTAATATCGATATGATGGAACAGATTATATTTGGCATAAAAATACAATAAAGCGCCACATAAGTTAAATATAATGATAAAGACAATTGCATTAATCAAAACCAATCGCATTCGGGTATGTTGGAACAACTCACTCCCCTCCTAGCATATATCCGATCCCACGCACAGTACGAATATAGGAATCACACCCATGTTCAGCTAGTTTTTTCCGGAGGTAATGCACATATAAATCAACAATAGAAACATTTGATTCGGAATGAAAACCCCAGATGCGGTTAAAAATTTGCTCACGAGTGAATATTTGCTCTGGACTAGTTAAAAAGAGTTCCAATAACTCGTATTCTTTTACAGTAAGATTTAACTTAGTCTCTCCAATAAAGCCATCGTATTTACTTTTGACTAATGTAATCGGACCATACTCTAATTCATTTTTTACTGGTGAGATTCCATGCCTGCGCAAAACAACCCTGATTCTAGCTAGCAATTCGTCCATAGCAAATGGTTTTACTAAGTAATCATCTGCCCCTAAATCAAGCCCTTTTACCCGGTCTTCAATTGAATCCCTAGCTGTTAGAAATAATACTGGTGTCATGATCGACTTTGCGCGAAGAGCTCTGATAATCGATAATCCATCTGTTTCCGGCAGCATAATATCCAATAACAGCAAATCGTATTCCCCTTGCTCCGCAAGAATCAGTCCTTCTTGCCCATCCCCAGTTTGATCTATTTTGTAGTTATCTGCTTTTAATATCCTGACAATCGCATCTCGTAAGGAATTATCATCTTCCACCACTAAAATTTTCATCTTTGGCCTCCTTTTGAAAATTTACTGTTATTCTGCCCTGTGGTTTGTACATTATTTTTGAAACAAGCAAACTCCCTTTACCTTTTATGTAATAGGGAGTTTATCGAATAATGGAAACCAAACCTCTTATGTATACCGGAGTACACATTTTTGCTTATATTTGTTATAGCACACTCAGTACTACACCTGTTTTTGCATCTACTTTGACTGTATGGGTCTGTCCATCACTTTTACTGACAATTTCTACTGCATATACATCTTTACCAGAAACTTTACTTAGATTAACGGATTTTACGCTGCCAGGTACTTTTTGCAATGCAATTTGTTTTACTTTTGACTCTGAAATGATATATAAAACCTTTTGTGCTTGTGCATAAACTATTTTTCCTGTTTTTGCATCCACTTTTACCAAATATGTTTTATGATCTCTCTTTCCTTCAATATAAATGGAATATACCTTCTTATCTGATTCCGTTTTTAATTGAATACTTTTCACTGTACCATTATATTTCTTCAAAGCAATCTTTTTGGCTTGTGCTTGTGTGATAATACTCGCTTGCTGAGATTGAACATGTTTGACAACGACAGGTGCAGATTTTGGGGCTTCCGCCGCAAACACTGAGGTAATCGCTCCAAATGCAAGTGCTGTGCCTACGGTTGAACTGAATAATAATTTTTTCATGCTATTATTCCTCCTAATGTTTGTTTGGTTTGTCTTACAATGGTTATTATGACTTCCAATCTTTTGAATCACATTGGATAGAGATTTGAATTTGATTGGATAAAGATTTGATTTTTATTAGAACACTCCTGACAGAAATACAAAAACACCCCTTTTACTAATGTAAAAAGGATGTTTTTGTGAGGTGTAGTGGATTCCCGTACCAAGAGAATATATTTTTTAGACTGTAACCTAGAAAGTTGTTACCTATGTACAACTTCCCTATACTTGTTCCAATATCGATTATTTTTTTACTGGTGCTTTTGCTGGAGCTTGTACTGGTGCTTTAGCTGGCGCTTTTTTAGCAGGTGCTTTGGCATGTGCTGGTTTTTGTTCTGTATCGCTAACAATTTTTCCTGATTTCGCATCGATTTTCACAAGATAATTTTTATGATTGAGTGCTTGGACAAGAACAACATAGAGGTCTTTCCCTTCTTCTTTCTTCAATTGAATATCTTTAACGGTTCCATGATGTGCTTTTAAAGCAATTGCTTTTGCTTGATCTTGAGTGATCGATTTTACTTTTTTCGGCGCATGTTTTACAGGTTGCACTACTTTTGTTGGAGTAGGAGCTTTTGGTGTTGGACTTTTAGGTGCCTCCGCTGCAAATGCTGATGTGATAGCTCCAAATGCGATCGCTGCTCCTAGAGATGAACTGAACAATACTTTTTTGAAATTCATAATGAATTCCTCCTTGGAAATGTTTTTTTGTTTGTTTGTCTTACAATGCTTATTATGCCAGACAAAAATTTGATTCTCTTTGGATAAGGATTTGATTTCCCTTAGATATAAATTTGATTTTAATTAGAAAACAAAAAAAGGATTACTCGCTAAAAACCTTGGAGTAATCCTTTTTGAAAATGAGCTAGGAAACATTTTCTCCTTGTGGTACAACCGTTTTTACCGGCTCAACCTTTGGGATAGGAAATAGTTCACTCAATGTCACCGTACGCCCTGATTCATGTTTAAAAACGATGTGATCTCTCGTAAACCGCTTTGGACTATCCAAGCCACTTGCAGCAGCGAGTGCAAATAAGCCGAAGCGCATACTGATGATGTAATTCATCACCCGCCATTTTTTCTCTTCTGGAACAAGTGCATCTTGAAATCTTGGATCAGTAGTCGCTACACCTGCTGGGCAATGACCTGTATGACATTGCAGTGCCATGATACAGCCATTGGCCATCATAAAGCCGCGAGCAGAGTTTACTGCATCTGCTCCGATCGCCAAAGCAATCGCTACTTTATCAGGTGAAATCAGTTTTCCAGAAGCAAATATCTTAAATTGATCCCGTACCCCAAAGCGGTAAGCAGTGTCCACAAAAGTGATCAGAGCTGGGATAAGAGGTAAACCCATGGAATCTGCCATTGCTTTATACGTTGCCCCTGATCCACCTTCTCCACCATCTATCGTAAAGAAATCGGGGTAAATGTTCAGTCGGATCATCGTCTCAAAAAATTGGTTTAAAATAGGCTGTTGTCCAATTACGAGCTTTAATCCTACTGGTTTACCGCCCTTTTCCTGCAACTCCTTGACAAACAGGAGTGCTTCTTCGGGGTTCCTTAGAAAAGGAAAACGGTTAGGGGAATTGATCGTTTTCCCTACCGGAACATGTCGTACTTCTGCGATCTTTTCGGTTACTTTTTTACCTTCGAGGTGACCTCCACGAATTTTTGCTCCTTGGGCAAATTTTAATTCAAACGCTTTGATATTGGGCTCTGCTGCTTTTTTTTCAAACACTTCCCATGAAAATTTTCCTGTTTCATCCCGATATCCAAAAAGTCCAGGACCTATCTGAGCTACTACATCTGCACCTGTTTGCAAATGTTCATGAATAACCCCGCCTTCTCCTGTGTTTATCCATGAGCCACCTGCCATTGCAGCACCATATCCAGTTGATAAGATGTAATTTTCCCCGATCGAACCATAAGATGTTGCCGACGCGCCAAACATACCACTGAGTTTCCATGGACGTTTGCGGTTTGGACCGACTATCGTACGATCTTCTTCTGGATACTCCCATGTATAAGTCTTATCGTCGATCATCTTCTCTTTACGAGTAAAGACACCTTCTTTTTCTATTTGATATTTCTTTGCATCGACCAGTTCGGCATTATTTACTTTTAACTCATCCTGTAACAAAGGAAACATCGAGTTTGCTATATAATAGCCAGGCTCTTGAAAATCTTGTTTGGAACCAAACCCGAGAATGTCCGTGCGATACTTTGCAGAGAAGATAAGTCCAATAAATTCATATCGAGAAAAAGGTTTGCCAGATCGATCGTCGTCAAACCAGTACTGCCGAAACTCTGGACCTAATTTCTCTAGAAAATAGCGAAGCCAACCCAAAAATGGATGAGAACGAATAATAGAATGCTGTGGTTTTCGAGAAATAAAGTGCATCAATACAAATAAACCAATTGCCAAGAAAACAAGTACTAACAAGGCAAAGAGGAAATAAACCATCACAAGCCCTCCATTCATAAAAGAAAAGAAATACGGATTTTACTCATAATATTAACATGAAATTAAAGATTGCACTTTTATTTCTGTCTGATTACAATTCAGAATCGACTGAAGCAGCTTAAAGTGCCAGCGTCCCAAGTAAACATTCCTAGATTCTACAATCATTTAATATGTTTTTCCTAAAGAGAAATCTTGTACATAAAACAGAAGTGTGATTACATATAAAAGAAAATTGTACACAAAGGAGATAACTATGGCTTACCCCTTATTAGCTGACGAACTAATCCAACCAGTCATCAAAATATTTTCAAAAATCCCTGTATTAAATGTCATCACAGCAATCATTGTTTTCTTATTTTTGTTTGTGCTAGGTTTCCAATATTTAAATATCGCCCTATCTACAAGAAGTGTTAGAGATGTATATGCACGGCGTTATAGCATCTTTACCCGTTGGGCTATTCACAAATCACTGCCAGAAAGTGATAAGCATTATGGATCATATCGTTTTGGAATTGCGATCGTTGGCATTGCTTTCATCATTACTCCGATTGTTGTTTGTGTAGTAGAAATCAAGCGAGCATTAGGCTCTATGTGAAAGAAAAGCTCCCTTTCGCACTCATTGACGCAAAAAGGGAGCTCTTTTATTGTACCAATTTAATAATCGTTAAAACGATAGCTAATATCACATAAATAAATGCCCAATATTCAATCGGTATAAAAAATAAAGCATGTCTTCCACCTTTTGAATATCCTTGTTGCCCTGTTGCTTTATCTGTATATACTTTTGGTTTATTCAAATATTTCCCTACAAACCAAATAACAACAGCAGCAGGCAAAAATAGGAGATAACCGATAATTTGTGCATCCCCTTCTAGTGGACCATAACCCAAGCCAGAAATAATCGCATAGCCTAACCATTGAAATAATGCCGCAATCAATAATACCAAGATACCCCAGCCACGCCAAATAATCACGTTCGTTCCCCCCTCCTTTATAACGAGATTTTTCTAATCTAAGAATATATGTTTTAATCAAATTAACATAATAATTATTTTTTGTAAAATAATTATCTATTAATGAAACTATAATAGAAAAAGCTCTTGGGGAATGATAGATACATGCAAAGTATGATTTCCAATTTCTTCACCATCTGCAAAAGCCCACATATTAGGTGTTGTCCGCACAACTGCTTGTTTCCCTTGTAAAAAAGTCACCGCAGAATGTCCAACATGTTTTCCTGCGTATACTTTAGGGAAAATTTTCAAAAAGGATAGTTTCTTTAATTTATGAACAATACAGATATCCATTTGCCCATCCCCTGCATCTGCATGCGGGGTAATCATCATACCCCCTCCAAGGCTTTTACCATTGGACAGAGTCACCAGCCAGACATCTTCAAAATCGTAATCGGTTTCATCTAAGCGAAGCTTTAACGTAAACGGTTTAAACCTTCTGAGCGCCAGCAATGCACCAACAAAATAACTCGCTTTCCCTAAAAATTTCTTCCAACTGGAAGCATCCACTCTTCGAGATACATAACCATCAAAGCCCGCACTGATGTAACAGAGCATCACTCTATTTTGCTCCAAGAGGACATCGGTCTTTTTTACCTCATGTTGAACGATTCGATTCCAAGCAAGTAAAGGATCAAAAGGAATGTGCCATTCACGGGCGAAATCATTTCCAGTACCTGCTGGGATATAACCCAGTGGGATATCTGTGCCATGTAAACCATTGGCTACTTCATGCACTGTCCCATCTCCCCCAACAGCGATAACAGCAGTCCAATTTCCTTTTAAACTTGCCTCTTTCGCTAATTGGACTGCTTCTCCTTTGTGCTGTGTAAACAACACTTGGTATTCTACTTTTGTCTGCTCCAGATGCAGCTCAATCTGCTTCCAAGCTGCAAGGCCTTTTCCTCTACCAGCATGTGGATTTACAATGAATAAATGCATCACTTACCTCCTTCTTAGGAGCTTCTCTTCAAGTATAGCTTGAAAATGAAACAAACCGCAGATCTTTTATCTCTTTTAAGTTTATTCCATAATGAGCATATATTTTCAGTGTATTTTCTCCGATCAATTGATCTTTTGAATAACCAAGCAATGTTGCGATTCGAATCACCTCTTCGTATGAATCGGCTTCTATTTCTAGATAAGGAGGTATCTTCGGCCAACGATCGATTTCCAATCTAGCGCCTTCCAATTGAAAACTGCTCCGATAGTTTTCTTGGTACCATTTCTCTTGATATCCCAACCGGCTTAAAAACTCATCTGTTTTATCAAAATCATCGACAATGAGCTCTGTTTCATCTGTTCCATCGATTCCATCGTGCTTGATCTCTTTATAAGTAAGTGTCACTTCAAATCCAGTATCACGAAGACGAATAAATTGGCTTAAGTCTTGCTTTTTGACAGAGTACACATATCTCCGCATCAATGATTGACGGATTTCCGCTCCTCCACAAGCAATAATTTTCTGTTTGATCTGCTTAGGATCCATATCCAAAACCCTTGCTTCATATTCAATCGCCAAAAATAACCCTCCAAATCTTTTCTTTCCACAAAACAATGGTAGGTTTCATTTCTTTAAACCTACCATTTTTGTACATATACTTCTGACTTTTTATTAAACCACTCTACCGCAAAATCTACCATTTCCTTTTTGAAAGACCAAACGCACTTCTTCATTCCCTGCTTTTCCCTATATCACACCATGTCTACTGCTCCCACTTGAGGACATAGCTCTGTGATATCAATAAACAAAACATATCTTAAAAAATAAATCAATCCTAATTACATATAAGTACCTTTTTGATTCTGTCTGTGTTTCCATTTTAGATATTGGAAACGAATGAAACAACCAATGCAAAATCCTAAAATAGCCACCAATGAGGCAACCGCAACCATAATAGCAAAAATATATCCGGTAATAGGAGAACCAGCAATAAATCCAAGCAGACTGAGAGCTAAGCAAATAACAGAAATCCATTGATTGAATTGTTGTTGATCGCGATCCTCTTGCAAATACGAAGTAAGCGGCTTTTTCAAAAACGGAGCAACAATATAGAAAATGGGGTTTTTCTTAAAAAGAATGCTGAAAAGACCTACAAATAGTGGAATTGATAACAGGTAGTACTCTCTTATAACTAAGGATAAAACAACTGTAACGAAAATGAACCACTGATTCGCACGTACAAATGGAATAGGAATCCCTTTCATGAGATCATCTCCTTTCATCAATTACAATCATTATAACCTAGTTTATCAATCGGATTATAATTGTTTTTGGGTACAACTTGTTCGAGATGTAACTGCTGATAAACTCACATCTCCCCATTTTTCACGAAATAGAATGACAACAATAAAAGGGAAATTATTTATATGCTTGATTCCTAAAAGACTAAAGAGCAAACGGCTCATGTACATTCACAACATTTTCCACTATGATAATGATAAGCAATGGTAACCGCTAATTGCGCACCACTAAGGAGTGAGCAATGGTAACCGCTAATTGCGCACCACTAAGGAGTGAGCAATGGTCGACGGGTTCAGCCTGATCTTTGCGGAGCCTCTCTACGTCTTCAGCCACCAGGAAATCGACGAGTACAAGGTCTTCGTCAAAGTGGCGAACGGCCGTATCCAGTACTGCATCGCCAACGTCAAGGACTGGGGCGACGTTCCAGACACCGAGAACGCCAAGGTGGTCTTCGATGAGAACTTCCCCATGGTGGAGTTCTCGAAGGACTCGAACAAGGAGAGCATCCAGCTCTCACAGCTGCTGGGAGAGCACATCGGCACCTTCTTGGAGATTCGCTACCGCTTCGGCATCAGTGCACCCCATGGGCGTAAGATCGACGCCAGGGTGGCGAACAGTCGTATCCAGCACCGCTGTCCCACCATCATGGAGAAGTGGGAAGACGTTCCAGGTACCGAGAACGCCAAGGTGGTCTTCAACGGAAGCGGCGACTCCCCTATGGTGGAGTTCCCGGAGGGCCTGAATCGTGGGATCACCCCGCTCTCGAAGATCCTGGAGGAAATCTACTAGACCAGCTGACACCCCTTGGGGGATGGCGACCAACTGACGTGTGTCAGATGGTCGCCGGTCAAATTTTTATCACATTCCTATAGATGCAAATAAGGGGCTTTATGTAACCATAAGGCTTCTTTTATTTATTTAAAATTTCATAAAATTAAATGTTTATCTCTACAATAGCTATACGTATTTACAAATTAAAATTTTAAAATTATTATCGAAAATAACAACGAAAGTTGTGTTTTATACACCACTGAGGAGAATAGAGCTAAGATGGCTAGGAGCACGGACCATTACATGGAATTTCAGCGTCGGGAGGAAGACGGAACATACATGTTTCTCCTCAACGATCTCAAGCAGTTCGTCTTCCTCGTCAAGGAGATGGGCAACGAGTTGGGCTTCCGAATCAAGCAAACGATGACGGAGTTCCGAGCACTCCCGGGAACCTCTGGTGCGGTCATTCAGTTCGATGGGAACAATCCTCCCACGGTGATCTTCCCCAATTCCATAGAGGAGCCCCTCTCCCAGGTGCTCAATAGGCGTAACGAGCTTCGCGGCTGACGCTTCTTCCCCTTAGCGGTGGCGGCCAGCTGATGCACCAGTTGGCCGCCGGTCGAATGGTAATTTTATTGATATACATGTAACAGAGAGCCATAAATGGCTCTCTGTTCTTTTGCTTATAAAAATGACAATTATTCTTTTCTTGTATAGAAGAATGAAACATAATAGAATGAAAATTAGGTAAATACCGGATGGAGGTTGAGATGTCGAACGGTAAGACCCCGATCAAGCTGGAAGACACGGTCAACGAGACGGTGAAGGAGTTCGTCCAGCAGAACCTGACCCAGGTTCCTCTTCTCCAGACCAACCCGAACACCGGGCTGCCGGAGCTGAGCTCGACGGTGTACACCTCGATACGGCAGTCTGTCATCAGCAGGATGCTCACTGCCGCAAGAAGGCAACACCCGCAGATGACTGCAATGGAGGTCCCCACAGAGTTCGATCGGCGACTCCCCGTGCTTGTACTTCCCGCGCTTCTCAAGGAGATCTCGGAAGCGTCCAAGCGTACTCTCCCCCTGTCCTGAAATCCATCTCTGATTCAATCAAGAGAATGGATGAAAATCAGACCGCTGTTCACAAATGTGATCAGTGGTCTGACGGCTTTTTAGCCTTATCCAATTTATGTGTTTTCTATTTGGCATCAGGCGGCGGGGTTATTGTACCAGTGAATTCCTTTGTTGTTTCCGCCGACCATTGTTCCTCTATATAAAACGGAGGAAACTCTTTTATTTTCCCATCTTTCCCTCTCTCAGTAGATATGGTGGGAATACGAATAGATGATACAACGGAAAACTTTTTGATCATAAAGTTGTTTTGATCTACCCATATCTCAATGATCGGATTTTTAAATTGAGCCTGATCATACAAAATGGTTTGTCCAGAATCTTTCTTTAGTTTGCCTTCCAAAAATTCCGTAGCATGATAGTAGGGGTAATTTTTCTTATAAAAATCAAAGAGCTGTTTATTTTCATTAAAATACGCTTTGTCGAAGATAAGTTTATACAAACCATTCTCTTGGGTTACTTTTATATTTTTATCATTATTGATTTTAAGCAACTCATCTAAAAATTTCGCTCGAAAAGGTGCAGATACCTTACCTAGAGGAGAAACACTCCACTGTTTGTCTTCCTTTGTTTTGTAATATATTTTGCCATTTACATCGTATTCCTCTTGTTGGAAGACGTTTGTATCCCCTCCATCATCTTTATATCCTTTTAAATTCACCTTAAAGCTCGATTCGTATTGTCCAGTGATATGACTGGCATAGGGGGTAAATATACGATCATGTTCAAATTTGCCTATTCGAACATTTGTAAAATTAATCGGCATTCCATCTTCTGCTTCTGATTGAAACGTATGTTCCAATTTGTACTGTTCGGTGAAAGATTCCCCTTTCATTGTATTCCATTTTTCTTTCGCTTTTTTTATTATTTCCATTGCACTTTTTAAATTGGTAGTGTTGTCTTCTTTTGATTGAGTGGCAGTAGTGTTCGTTTTGGAAGAACATGCAACTACAAACATACTAAGTATTGTTATGATTCCTAAAAGGAGTACTTTTCTCGGCATATTTTTTTCATACCTCTTTCCGTTCGAAATATCGGTCTGTTTAGTGATATTCTGCTTCGCTCTTCTCTTCTGCTGTTACTTTATCTTTTGGCTTGGCAATTGTATTCGATGCTGGTGAAAATGTTAAAGTTTCCTTTACTACAACAGGCTCACCCTTTTGGTCTTCCACATATCCATCTTTTTCTTTCAGAATAACCATGATTTCTGCATTCGTTGTGCTCTCTACCTTTGTGATGCGATTGGTTTTCTTATCTATCCACATCTTGAACTGATAAGAATCCAGCTGAATACCATTCGTCGATAATTTCGTATCTAGTTGGATATCAAATATAACTAGACGTTTTTCACGTTTTAATAACTTTTCTAACTCTGTATCTTCATTCTCTTTTTGACTTCTTTCCTTTAATTCACCAGAAAGTACGATAGAGTTCCCTTCGTCTTTTACGACAACTTGATCCCCCATTGCTTTCGCCCGCTCAATGAAATATGTTTTTGTAATTGCAGGATAATTATCTTCATTCAATTCCGCCTTAGCAGCATTTTCTTCTTTACCTTGTGGGATAACCTCATCGAGAATATCATCATATACCCATTCGGTACCGTTTATGTAAACAATCGGATCTTCGTCCTTATATTCACCTTTTACTTTTTGGATTTGGAGATTATTATCGTCAACATAATGAATTTTATATTCTTCATCTGTATTCCTTTTGGTTTTAGCAGTGGAAGTTACACTAAATTTGTAATCAATATTGGATGAAGCCTTTTGCATCACTGGTTCAACTTTTTTTAGCACCTCATCTACTTTTTGCGCATCACCTGGTGCAGGCAAAATAGATTCGACAGCAGAACAAGCAGTTAAAAAACTTAAGATCGCCATAAGAAAAATAATGTTTCTTATTCTTTTCATTTTCACTCTCTACACCTCTTATAAGATTACTTATCCAATATAAAACTTAAACAAATATAAAACTATAATATTTTGTTTAAACATAATTTAGGAATAGATAGATTGTCAAGATAAGCGCAAGGATTGCTTATTAGAGAAAATTCATAAAAAACTACCTAAAAAGGACAAAAAGGGCCAAATCCTCCAAATGGATTCAGCCCTTTTCATTAAAACTCGCCTAAATCAATGATCTCCTCTAACTCAGAAAACTGCTCATCCATGATCTTCTTCAAGCTTGGATTCCAGTTTGTTTGAATTACTTCAACAACTTCATCTATCTTTCTCATCACTTTTCGTTCTCCATCGACATAAACAACCCAACTCTGTTTTTTTCCTGTGAATACTCGGTCTATCTCTACAAAATGATCTGGCTTATTTGTCGGAAAGCGAACTGCTTCTCCTACTCTCATTTTCATCAAGGTTGATCTGATTTCCATTACTTTGGACATAGTTGGAGGTACCCCTTTTACCAATTCTCCGAACGTATTATGCTCACTGTCCTTATTGTATGTATAAATCGAAGAAAACTCAACTTAAACAAACAGATATCCATTTTATTGTAATAATCCTGTTTCTGTTATTCCTTCATTTTTTTGATACGCTTCATTATGTCTTTGTGAATCTTCCAATTTCTTTGTGTATCTCATTCTTTTTACTTGATATAAAATAAATTTTATTCATACAATACCTACTGAGGTGATCAAACTGATACGAAAATTTTCTTACACGATCTTGATAGCAATGTTAGCTCTTACCGGAGCTTGTTCTTCAAAGTCGGATACTACAAATGAAAAAAACACGCAAATCCAAAACCAAACAGAAAGTCATCAAGCAGCAACGGATATTTCTGGAATGCTGAAAGAAGGTCCAGGGCCTTATGCGGGCAACAATTATGATAAAGAAAAATTGGAGCAAGAAGTATTGAACAAGTTTACAAAAAATACTTCTGCCCAAGACATATATAATCAACTTGTCTACAACTTGGCTGAAAATTATGAAGACGGTATACAAAAAATTAATACCATCAGCCCTATTTACACTTATGATACAAATCGCCCTGGGGAATCTGCCCAATCCCAAGGAGAGACAACGAAGAAGGTTCATGTGCAAATTCTTCTTGATGCTAGTGGCAGTATGAATGGAAAAATCGGTGGGAAAACCAAGATGGAATTAGCGAAAGCAGCCGTGACCCAATTTGCTTCTTCCCTTCAAAAAGGAGCGGATATTTCCTTGCGTCTGTATGGAAACAAAGGAAGCGGGAGCAATAGCGACAAGCAGTTGTCCTGCTCTCAAACAGAAGTGGTCTATCCCTCTTCTGCCTATGATGCCAATGCCTTTTCCACTGCTTTGCAACAAGCCAAACCTGCTGGCTGGACTCCCATTGCCAAAGCGATTGAAGATGCAAAAACACAGATCAATCAAACAAAAGAAACCGATGCAGAAAACATCCTTTACATTGTGAGTGATGGAGTGGAAACTTGTGGTGGAAATCCAGTCCAAGCAGCACAATCGATTCATCAATCCAATATCAAAGCAGTTGTCAATATTATCGGATTCGACATCCCTTCTAAAGACAGACAAGCCTTAGAGAAGATCTCACAAGCTGGCGGTGGAACATATGTAGATGTGAAAACAGAGGAAGAATTACAGAGAGAAATGCAGAAGGCTCAATTTGACCTTTGGCTAAAGTGGACACGATGGGGGGATAACAACTGGGTCAGCATTGAAAAACAGTGGTCGAAAAAATGGATGGATCGAACAAACGAAAAAACAGCATTGATCAAAAAAATTCTCCAAGAAAATAAACGTTATGCCGAAGCAATGATCTACTTGCAAAACAAAGGGATACTAGATGGAAATAGATATAGTCAACTATATAACCTCACCCAAAAGAGATATAACATGATTTCCGATGAAATCGATCGAGTAGCAAAAGACAAAGAAGACCAATTGGAACACGCGAGACAAGAAATAGAGGCAAAAATTAAGATTGAAAAAGACCAGATGACAAACAAATATAAACAATAAGTGTCATGACCAGCTTGTAATAATGCTGGTTTTCTTTTTGTTTCACATCAATCATGGTAAAGTAGTGAAATGATAATAACAAAGGAAACCTTTTCACATATAAGAAACAAGCTCGTTTGGGAGGAAAAATATGTTTGATGTGATCGTAATAGGTGGAGGTCCCGCTGGTTTAATGGCAAGTGCTTCTGCTGGGATGCATGGAGCAAAAGTTCTATTATTAGACAAAGGAGAAAAGCTAGGAAAAAAACTTGCGATTTCTGGCGGTGGTCGCTGCAATGTTACAAATATCAAAGAAATTGATGAATTGATCAAAAATATTCCTGGTAATGGTCGCTTTTTATACAGTGTTTTCCCCGTATTCAATAACCGTGACCTCATGCACTTTTTTGAAGATTTAGGTGTGGAATTAAAGGAAGAAGACAATGGACGGATGTTTCCAGTTACGGATAGCGCAAAAACGGTTGTTCAAGCACTTATTAAAAAAGTGCAATCCGTAGGAACAGAAATTCGTGTTAATACTCCTGTTAAACGGGTTTTATATGAAAACGGCCAAGTAAAAGGAGTAGAAACCCATACGGGGGAATCTTTTTTCGCTCCCTCTGTAGTAATAGCAACAGGTGGCATCGCCGCCTCCCATACTGGTTCTAGTGGTGACGGGTACATTTGGGCTAAAGAAGCCAGACATACCATAACGGAACTATTTCCAACCGAGGTTCCCCTTACTTCAAATGAATCTTTCATCCAACAGAAAACATTGCAAGGATTGGCTTTACGAGATATAGCGATAACTGTATTAAATCCGAAGGGTAAGAAATTAATTACTCATCGTGGCGATCTCTTATTTACCCATTTTGGCTTATCAGGCCCGACTGCCTTACGTTGCAGCCAATTCGTTGTAAAGAGTATTAAAAAAACCGGAACTCCCTCCATTATGATTCAAATAGATTTATTCCCTGATCGAAATAGAAATGATTTGGAACAATCTTGGTCGAAACAAAGTAGAGAACAAAGCAAAAAAACAGTACGAAATGTTTTCAAACAGTGGCTGCCAGAACGACTTATACCTTTGTTGCTCGAGCGATCGAAAATGGATCAAGACTTAACTTGTTCCCATTTGTCAATGGAACAACTATCCTCACTTGTTTCATTATGTAAAGCATTTTCAGTTGAAATAAACGGAACCTTACCTATAGAGAAAGCATTTGTTACTGGTGGAGGAGTCCATATAAAAGAGATCGATCCAAAAACCATGCAATCAAAACTCATGCAAGGACTATACTTTTGTGGGGAGATTTTAGATATTCATGGTTATACGGGCGGCTATAACATCACTGCTGCATCTTGTACTGGTTATGTTGCTGGTAAAAGCGCGGCAACAAAAAACGTAAAAACAAATTTGGAATACCATCCCCATTCCTAAGCACAGTTAAAACATAATGAAGACTTTTGGGAGACGGTGGGGAAGGGATTTAATAATAAATAAAAGGATAGCCTCTTAATTTGTCCCGAGTCTCCCAAAACTTCTTCCCTTACCAACTCATAAAGTTTAAATTGATTTTCTTGATTGTTAGGTACATGTGCTTATCGAAAAAAAGAAACAACTTTGTTGTTTGACTTGTAACTGATTTTATTCGTTTTATCTAATTCTAAGATTAGTTTTTTCATTCCATTCTCCAATTCTTCTGGTTTAATTTCATCACTTATTTATTCACTCAGCTTCTCTTTAAATATGAAAGTAATACATTTCTTGTCGAAGGAAATGCAAGTGAATCCCAAGGAATAAGATCAAAATCGAAAAAATTCCCCCTTTGACTTTCTATGTTAACCATCACATTTTCACTATCTGCAATCGCTTCATAAGTGAGTTGGATAAGCCCATCTTTAACAGAAGAAAAGGTATGAATAATTTCATGTACCTCTACAGAAAGACCCGTTTCTTCTTTTACTTCATTTTTTATGGTCTCAAAAAGATCATTCCCACGCTCTACATGCCCCCCAGGAAATGCCCATAATCCTTTCCCAGGTTCCTCGTTTCGTTGAAGCAGCAATACTTTATTCTTTTCTTTATTTAATACGAATGCTACTACTGCAAGTTTTGGGTCTAAGTAAAAAATGAACTGACAATGATGGCAAATTAATTGAGGTTGATTGGGTATATGTACATCTTCCAGAGAAATGGAATGACCACAACGAGGACAAAATTTAAAATCTTCCTTTTTATACTTCCATTGATAGGTGAAATAAACATCGCTGCTCATTGTTATATCTCCTTGCTGATAGATTCATTATGCCAAAGGGAATAAAACTTCATCTTGACTTGTTCAAATAATGTGTGTTTGCCTTTGATTTTGTGTAATGTAAATCGTGGTCTATTTTTTTCGGGAATATAATCTGTAATTTCAACCACTATCTTCCCTGTTTCTCCATTATCAAATCCAGTAATGATATATGGAAAAATGGTACTGTATGTCTTTATTTTCAAACGAGACATAAGCTCCATTGGTAATGATGTTCGAAGTTGTTTTAGTTTCCGAATGGAATTGCGGATTTCATAGTGAAAACTTCTTCTGTCATCCTCATCTTCTAAAAATGTAATGATAGAGAAATTTGCAGTGATCCAATCAGGATCTAAAATAAGTAAACATACTTCACCAAACCTTAACTTTTCTTTTAGAATATCACTGGAATCTTCTGCCAAGTGAATCATAGATGTTCCAGAAATAAAACAATTTCCATCTGCTTCTAAGAGGCAATTTTTATAATCTAAAATCCGATCATTCGATTCATCTGTAAGTTTCATTACACCAATGTGATTAAATTCACTGTAACTGGAGTTTGTTGATCTGAATGGATCATACTCAGAAAGACCTACCCTCCAGAGAGGAATTTGTAACATCTTACATAGTTTTCGAACCGTTTGTAAATCAGAAATCTTTTTTATTCCCCTCTCCACATCGGACACATAATTTGCACTTACCCCCCACTTTTCAGCCAACTGAGCCTGTGTCATTTTTAAATTCTCTCTTCCTTCACGAATAGTCAATCCATAATGGTAATCTATTGCCCTTCACCTCTTAGTCATACCAGTTGGTGTAAATATTCTTTTTCCATCTGTTATGAATTTAGTAAAAAAACATAAATATACGACTACCAGAATTAATATACAGTCAAATATCTGTTTCATCTAATTTTTCACACTTAACATCGAATAAAAATACCATAAAATACAAATAAAGGTTTTCTTACATATTCCGACTACCTAGTTTATTCTTATTCTTCCAATTATAAACCATAATAAAACTAGGCATTCCGACTTATTGTGCTAATTATATAATTCATACTCCACCAGTCAAGATATCCAAGCGATTAGCAAGAACATTAAATTGAGATGCAAGAGTATGGAGGTCGCTTCTGGAAGGAATGATCAATTGCATGTTATATGGAATACTTAGAATCCCTATCTACAAGAATTTTAGAGATAAAAAATTTAGTAATAAAGTACATTGTGCAAAGCCTACAATCCGAAAAAAGAACACAGTTAATATCCTCAGTAAAGATGGCAAAGAAATTCACCTGGATATTTTCGATTTAAATTACTTAGATATGCAGAATGGACACAAATTTATTACAGGAAAAGTACGAGAAGAGAGAGGAGGTGATCCAGTGAGTAAACCAAAATGCCCAAACTGTAATACCTCTAGTACAGTGGTAAAAACAGATGATGGTAACTATGGATGTCAAGAGTGCGGAGATTTCTTCGATTCTAAGGGTAACAAACTTAAAAAATAAAGATAGAGGTAAATCGGTTATAATAGAGGAACTATCTCATATGGGTGGTTCCTTTCTCTTTACAATATAAAGGAGTGCTATTATGGCTAGAATGGTAGATCTTGACGCTTTTCTGCTGGGGATAAAACCAGCCTACTATGAGCATGAATCTTCTCCAACAATGGTGAAAAACAGGGATAAACTAGTTGGTTATCCTTATATCACAGAAAGTATTGATATTGTCGAAGGTGAAAAATACTTCTTATTCTTTCAAGACAATGAGTTAAAAATTGATTTTACAAAGAAACTTCATAATGTTACACCCCATTCTCCTGAATTTCATGAGCTGTTAGGGATAACTCTTGGATATCCTCCAGCAGCCGCTCGCTTCTTTGCCACCTGTAAAACTGATTCAAACATGAAAGTTCACAGATTAGCTATTCGCTATGCTGGTATTCGTTGTGTTAGTCACGTAGATGAACTAATAGACAATGCAAAATGGTTATGGGATCGTTATTTAGAGGAAGAAGATATGAAAATACTCATAGGCACACGTTTTTATCCCGTACAGCGGTATGATGCAAAAGAATTAGAAGGTATTATCCAAATACATTATCAACAGCAAACAGCATCTTCAGTGTAATCAAGGCGGGATATCCCGCCTTTTATTTGTCCTCCGAATCTAATTTCAACGTCTTCCACAAAATTTCTATTTCAACCTCGTGTTTGGTAAGAAGGATAAAATTAGCGTTAACCTGTATATCTTTCACAACTTCTTCGCTGATCTCTTCAGTATTCTTACTACTACAAAACCCAGTGTAATTTTAGCAGTATAGTAATGTAGTTCTGACCTTGTAATAGTCAGGTCATTACCGTCATCTTGAAACAATCAAATCTTATTTTTTGATCATATTTGCATCATCATCATTGATAAATCCATCCCAACCCATTACTATTCCGGCCTAATGTTATTCAGTTCTAAATCTTGACCAATACCATTAGGCGGGTGGACTGTTATCCAGTCCGCCCTAGAAACCCTATGGGTTCCAATGCCCATCAGCTATTGAGCAGGCAGTCCAGAGCCTTGCTCCTGATTTGGAGTCGCTGCGACTTGGTGAGGTCCGACATCATTTCGTTCAAGCCGAAGGCGAACGATTCCGTCACGCCGCGGAGGTGATGCATTCGCTCGATGTATTCGAGGATCTTACGGACAAGCTCCTCTTGTTGTGCGGATATCTGCTCATCCGTGACAGACGGCTGTTCGGACTGTTTGTCGAGAGAGCTCATAGTCTTCCCTTTTCCGCATGATGGTTGGACTTTAAATATACCATAAATTCCGAACTCAGCATGCTGTATTCAAAAAGTTGAGTTTCATTTCCCCGCCAAACAGAAGATCTGATTACTTCTAATGAAACCTTCATTCGCGTTAAAACATTGCAAGGATTGTCGTTACAAGATGCAGAGAAGTGGGAGTATATAGGAGGTTACAACATTACAGCTGCCTTATGTACGGGCTATGCAGCTGGAAAAAATGCAGCAGATTAAATAGAAAATCCCCGGCACATTAGCGGGGATTTTATCTATCTTGGATTGGAGAATGGGTACTGTTTGGGATTTGATAAATCGGGCTTAGTATCTTGTTGATCTATTTCCAGTTCCTCTACCCCAAATTCTTCTAGAACGCGTCGGCATAAACTGATCTCTTGACCAACCAAAGGATCATTATGATCAGATTTTAACAATAAGTTTTGATATTGCAATAAAGCTTCTTCAATCAGGTCTAGTTCTGCTTTACTAAGATGGACTGTTATCTTCATCTATCCCTGCTGTTACCCGTTGCCAATGGGAACTTTTGTAAACCGATGTGGCTGTGGGACAGCCTGCACCTCCTTCATGTATTCCTACTCATCTTAACACAAACGAGAAAGCGTACCCATCGGCAACTTCGATCATTTCATCGGAGTTAGGGTACGTAAAACATCCATCACTTCCTGATAAATCTTCTTCGCTCGGTTATCCCCCGAATCTTTGACATTTTTTATAACAACGGAAACGGCATACTGAGGCTTGGAATAAGGTGCAAATCCAATCATCCATTTGTTGTATAGCAATTTATCCACACCTACTTGAGCTGTCCCCGTTTTTCCAGACAATTGCCAGTTATCTCGTGATAGGGAACGAGCTGTCCCTTTTGTAACAACCATCCGCATCATATTTTTTACTGCATTTATCGTACTCGGTTTTAGGGCTTTTGCATTTGGTATATATTTATTGGTAAATTTCCAGATACTTTTATTGTTCTCATCCTTAATTTCTGTGACCAATCTTGGTTGGATCGGCATACCTCGATGAAACAATGCTGTGATCATATTTACTGCTTGAAGGGGAGTAACTTTAACATCCCGCTGTCCAATCCCAGTCTGTACTGCTGCTCCTTGATCATGTAAAGAAGTGCTTTTCGCATAAATCAAACCAGTACTCTCTTCCGGTAATTGACTAAAGTTATCGTCACCTGGAATTTTACCACTCCACCCTATTTTTTGGGCTAGTCCTAACCTCTTGGCGTATGCTTGTAACTTTGCACCACCTAATTTTTCTGCAACAGAACCTAGAACAATATTACAAGAATTTGCATATGCCTCTGAAAAAGTCTGTTTGCCATGCACTTCTCCATCTGCATCTCGCAGATGATACTTACCATCGAGTGATCCTTTGCATACATATGGTGTTTTTGGTGAAGCGATACCTTCTTCAAGAGCAGCTACGGCAACGACCGTTTTAAAAATAGAACCAGGTGTTGTTTCAACCAATGCTTCATTGATCCATGGAGCTAGGGATTCATCTTTCGCAGCCGAAACTCCTGCCATCGCAAGTATATTTCCTGTGGATATTTCTTGTACAACTACTGCGCCTTCTTCGACTTTTGCTGCTTTTATTATTTCTTCCACTTTGGTTTGCAATGTCAAATCTAACGTAGTCACAATCGTTTTCGGATCGCTGGCTTGTTTGGACTTTGAACCTGTTACTTTTACCTGAACACCATTTAGCGCTTTCCCTCGGCCATCCGTTACAAAGCGAACAAGGCTCTCGCCCTCACCATGGAGAAAACGCTCAAAAGCGTATTCCAAACCAGTCATACCAAACCTAGATTGGAGCGAAAATTTGCCTGACTCTACTTCTTTTGGGTAACGATCTTTTAACACATATGCATTTCGAATCAGCCTGCCGATTACTTGTTTTGCTACTTCTCCCTCTGTCATTCGATTATCCGATTGTACTGCAATTATTCCAGGAATATGAAGCGATTCTATCATATTAACTTGATCTATTGTTAGTTTATAAGGAGAAAATACAGATGGTTTTTTTAACGAAACCAACTGTTGTTGAAAAGTTTGAAAAGCAACACCCAAAAGAGAGCTCAGTCTTGATAGCTGTTCTCTTCTCAAGTCAATCTGATCCCGAGTTTGAGGAAAGACAAACAATCTCCACTGCAATTCACCGACGAATGGCTTTCCATTTCGATCTAATATTTTACCTCGCTTACTATCCAAAATGATCTCCCTAGATTGGACTTTTTCCGCAAGAGCTACTAAATCTTTTTGGGCAACAGAGAAAGAGTGGGTGGAACTCACTTGAATCTGGTAAAGTCGATAAATCAAGCCTGAGAGTAAGCCTACCAACAAAAAAAGCACTATCCATATACGCCAAATTTTCATCTGCTTTCCACTCCTCCACCTTACCAGCTTAGGCAATATAGAGCAGGGATAAACGAATAAAAATAAGACCAAAAATAGATAGTTAATTTGCTCATTTCTAGACAATTTTTAGTTATGAAACAAACAAGCGCGTTAAGTCTATCTCATCAATAAAAACCAACAGAACAGGCAAAAAATCACCCGTTCTGTATATCTACTTTGCTGATTTTTCATTTTTGTTACTCTGTGCTATTTTTACTAATTGTTCTTTATAGGTTTTACTGAAGAAGTGAGTATTGGTACCATCTTGTTTTGTGACATAATACAGATAGGAATGTTGATCAGGGTCTAATGCAGCTTGCAGTGCCTCTATACCAGGATTGGATATCGGCCCTGGAGGTAAGCCTTTATTCAAATAAGTATTATAGGGACTACTCAGTTTCGTGTCATTATGGCCTAATTTTTTCTTTATGATCCCATTTAAACTATAGGCATATATGATCGATGCATCCACTTGAAGTGGCATATGAATTTTTAAACGATTGTAGATAACCCCAGAAATGATCGGTAACTCTGACCGTACTCGACCTTCCCTTTCAATCAGAGAAGCGATCGTAACCCATTGATCAATATTGTACTTCGAATTCGAATTGATCAATTTATTCCTAGCATCCAACTCATTCATTCGTTTTGCAAATTGACGCACCATTTCACTAACGATTTCTTCACCAGACTCTCCTCGATGGAACTCATATGTACTTGGGAAAAGATATCCTTCCAACTTATATTTTCGAGCTGGCGTTTTCTTAATTTCCTGCTCAAAAGTAAATAGATCTTTATTATTCGGACGATTAACTGCCTTTAAAAAATCTTCTTTGGAAAAACCTTTCACTTGTAAAATATTTGCAATTTCATTCACGTTTTTTCCTTCAGGGATGGTTACTTTAATAAGGTCTTGCTTTCCGATAGCAATCTTATTTAAAATTTCATCTAAATTTTCATTAGACTTAATCTCATATGACCCTGCGAGGAGATTTGTTCTCTGCCGATAAACGGCATAATAACGAAAAAACCAATCTTCTCGAATTAAGTTTTTACTTTTTAAGATGCTCCCTATCTGTTTTAACGAAGAATCTGGCTCGATATCAATTTCCACTGCTTTTGATCGAGACGGGGATTCAAGTGTCCAATCAATAAAGTAGTAGCCTGTAATGATCCAACCAGCAAGTAAAACAAACGTTAGAATAATGCGAAGAAACCACTTCATCAAGAACTTCCTCTCATACAACCTTTCCCACATGAAAAACTGACATGCAAGACCCTAGGATGGGAGTTGATTAAAGTGCTAGTTTCTATGTTAACATACTTAAAAATAAAAATAACGAGGAATATTCCTCGTTATTTGTCAATCATAGTAAGTATTCAGATGGTAATGAACAGCATCCAGTACATTTTCCCATTCATCTGCCGTCTCAATTTCACCAATTTGTCCATCTGCTAACACTTCATATAAATATGCTTCCCCAACACCGTGCTGAGTTCCTTGCATAAAGGCATAGTGTACCCCATTTACTTCTACTTCGTGAAGAACCCGCAAGATCTCCTCTCCCGCAGACCTGGTATGTACATAGGACATACCATCTTCTAACTTATCCCGTAAATGAGTCACTTCTTTCATATCCACTTACTCCTTAGATTTCTTCAGCATCAAGTAAGGTTTGCAATACTTCTTCTAACATTTCCCATTCAGCATCATCTTCTACAGGAGATAGTACGAGATCGTCTCCATTTTCGGAGTATCGGAAAGGATACACATCTTGTTCTTCTTCTTCCGAAGCACTTGTTGGTACGAGAAAAACATACTTGATACCTGTAGATGGATTTTCAAAATAAGTAACTACCTCAAAATCCTCTTCTCCGCCATCTTCTTGTGAGATTGTGATGATATCTACTTCATGTTCTGTCATTGGTATTTCCCCCTATTTGCATCTAAATAGCCTTGTAATATCCATTGTGCGGCTACTTGATCTACTACTTGTTTTCTTTTTTTCCTGCTCACATCAGCCTTGATCAAAGACCTTTGCGCAGCCGCAGTGGATAGACGCTCGTCCCATAAGTCTACAGGAAGAGCATAACGTTCTTTCAGCATATCTGCAACCTGTTTGCTAGCTTCACCTTTTGATCCAATGGTGCCATCCATGTTTCGCGGAAAACCGACAACGATTCTTCCTACTTCATATTCTTGGATAAGGGTATCTAGACGATGCAGCCAATCAGGGGTTTGTTTCTTGTCAATAACTTCCAGTCCTTGTGCTGTTAACCCTAAGAGATCGCTCACTGCAATCCCAATACGTCTTTCACCCAAATCTAAAGCTAAAATTCTCACCATTACAAACGGTCCTTCTTTACTAAAACTACCAAACAACCCTCTCCATTGAAAACTCCATCTATTTAGATGACTAAAATGAGCAATGTTCCCTGTCGAGCTCTATGTAGGATTTTTCCATCATATTTATTGAGTTTACCAACAGAATATATGTTTGTAAAGTTATTATTAGGAGCGATGGCCGGACTATAACCCTAACCATCGCTATCCTCCCAAAAGGGAATTTACTTTCACTACAAAAACAAACGTTTTACTGGTCTGGATTTAGATATGATTTTACCAACTCTTCAATGATATCATCTCTATCTACACTCTTAATCAACGACCTTGCTTGATTATGGCGGGGAATATAAGCAGGGTCTCCAGAAATCAAGTAACCAACAATTTGGTTGATAGGATTGTATCCTTTTTCCTCTAAAGAATGGTAAACAAGTGTCAATATTTGTTTTACACTCGACTTATTTCCCAGTTGAAACTGAAACTTTCTCGTTTCATCCACGGATCATCTCAGCCCCTTTTTTCTGTGTGGATCAGCAGCTATTTACCTTTTTCGGTTTTAAGCTCGAATGTCCTTTTTTTCCGTGACCCAAACTTTAACTTGTTGTAATGCTTCTTGCAATTTTTCTGGTTGCTTTCCGCCAGCTTGCGCCATGTTTGGTCGGCCACCGCCACCGCCACCACAAATAGAAGCAACCTCTTTTATTAATTTACCCGCATGGAACCCTTTTTGAACATAATTTGATGCAACAGAAGCAACAAAATTTACTTTATTATCATGAACGGCTCCAAGTACAATAATACCATCTCTTTTTTCTTTTAGATCATCCATTATTTTACGAAGGCTATCCATATCTGGAGCATCTACCCTAGCCGCAAGAACTGGCACTCCATCGATTTCCATCCACTGGTTCTGTAGTTCTACAGCAGCAGATTGACTTTGCTTCGCTAACAAAGATTCATTGGTACGTGTCACATCTTTGACTGATTCTTGAAGCTGAGCAATACGTGCAGGAACATCATGAAGGTTTGTTTTCAAAAGCTGAGCACTGGATTTGAGAATAGTAAATTGTTGTTCCAAATATTCAAAGGCACGTTTCGCCGTTGCAGCCTCTATTCTCCTTACTCCAGACCCAATTCCACTTTCACTTAAAATTTTAAACAAACCGATTTCACTTGTGTTTTGCACATGTGTGCCACCACAAAGCTCCAGACTATAGTCCCCAACTTGTACGACACGAACTTCCGCTTTATATTTTTCTCCAAACAGTGCCATAGCTCCCATTGCTTTTGCTTCGTCCAATGGTTTTATGCTTGTCGTCACAGGTATGTTCAACCAAATTTGTTCATTTACTTTTTGTTCTACTAACTGAATTTCTTCTTCTGTCATTGCCCCAATATGAGAAAAATCAAATCGCAGACGATCAGGTGCGACCAATGATCCTGCTTGGTTGACATGATTTCCTAATACTTCTTTTAAAGCTTTGTGCAGCAAATGTGTAGCAGTATGATTCTTCACTGTTGCTTGGCGAAGATTTTTCGCTATTTCTGCGATTACCTCTTGATTTTTTTGCAAAATACCATCTTTGACTACGACAGATATCAAATGTTCTTCATGAGGTCCCTTTTGCACATCGGTAACTTCAGCCAAAGCTTCTTTTGTCCTTATACTGCCTAAATCAGCTACTTGCCCCCCACTTTCTGCATAGAAAGGAGATTCTTTCAGCACGAGAATTCCCTTATCCCCCTCTTGTAAGCTGTCTACTTCTTCCCCATCTCTGATAATGGCAGCAATCAAAGTAAGACTCGTATCTTGTTCATAACCAACAAATACAGTGTCTACTTCCAGACTTGCAATCGCACCACCTTGAACTTGCATACTATTGCCTTCTGATCTAGCAGCACGCGCGCGATCTCGCTGACCTTGCATCTCTTCTTCAAAAGCATCTCGATCTACTTTAAGCTCGTGTTCCCTTGCAAAGTCTTCTGTTAAATCAATTGGAAATCCATACGTATCATATAACTTAAATGCTTCCAACCCAGTTAAACTATCTCGATTTTCCGCTTTTGCCTTGTCGACCCATTCACCCAATATACGTAAACCATCTGTCAGTGTTTCTAAAAATCTTTCTTCTTCATTACGAATTACTTTCTCGATAAACTCTTGCCCAGCATATGGTTCTGGATAATAATCTTTCATAATCTCTGCGACTACACCCGTTAATTCATATAAGAATGGTCTTTTTAGTCCCAGCTTGCGACCATATCGGACAGCCCGGCGCAAGAGACGGCGGAGGACATAACCACGGCCTTCATTTGATGGTAAAACGCCGTCAGCAATGGCAAATACAACCGTTCTCGCATGTTCCGCAATGACTTTTAGGGCAATGTCCACTTCTTCTGCTACTCCGTAAGTTACACCAGCTTGTTTACATATGGTCTGGATCGTCGGCTGGAAGAGCTCTGTATCATAGTTAGTTGGCACATCTTGCATCACAGAAGCCATTCGTTCTAAGCCCATTCCTGTATCGATGTTCTTATTTGGAAGTGGTGTATATGAACCGTCTGGATTATGATTAAACTGGGAGAAAACGAGGTTCCAAATCTCTAGATAACGTTCATTCTCTCCACCTGGATAACACTCTGGATCACTGAGGTCCCCATACTTATCTCCACGATCATAAAAAATCTCCGAATTTGGACCACTCGGTCCTTCTCCGATATCCCAAAAGTTTTCCTTCAGCTTCACAATATGATCTGCTGGAAATCCAATGTCTTCATGCCAGTGCTGGTAAGCTTCATCGTCTTCTGGATGAATCGTAACATACAATTTATCAGGAGAGAGCCCCATCCATTTTGGGCTAGTGAGAAATTCCCAAGCCCACGCGATGGCTTCTTTTTTAAAGTAGTCTCCGATAGAAAAATTACCTAGCATTTCAAAAAATGTATGGTGTCTTGCTGTATAACCAACGTTTTCAATATCATTGGTACGGATTGATTTCTGTGCATTAACAATACGGGGGTTTTCTGGTACTAAACGTCCATCAAAATATTTTTTTAACGTTGCTACACCAGAATTAATCCATAATAAGCTAGGATCATCTACAGGAACCAATGATACACTTGGCTCAATCTGATGACCTTTTTCCACGAAAAAATCCAAAAATTTACGACGAATTTCATCTGCTTTCATGCTTTACACCCTTTCCTATTAAGCGAAATCGATACAAAAAAGCCCACTCATCCCTAAACAAGGGACGAGCAGGCCCGTGGTACCACCCTAATTACTACTTACGTAGTCACTTCATGTATCGATAACGGCTTTTTGCCGGCAGTTATTAACTGCTAACTCATAGAACTGGCTACCTCCATAATCTCACTGAGAAAACCTCACAGCCAAGGGTTCTCCTCTCTTGCAGTTGTTTATAGAGCTTGGTTCCATCTTTGTATGCAAATATAGAATTATCGTTTCTATTATACACAAAAAGCACAAAAATACTATCATTTATTAGTGATGTTTTTTCCCTTGATAAAAATGTTCTTTTATCTCACTGTCTGGTATGAATTTGAGTCTCTCTATTATCTCTTGTATTGTATTATTAGCAGATCTAACATAGCATGATGGTAAACTGGACAAGGGAGGAGGTGCGATTTTTATGCCAAAAATGGTAAATCATGATACCCGGAAAAAAGAAATTGTACAAGCTGCATGGGAGATCATTCAAAACAAAGGAATCGAAGAGGTTTCTGTGAGAAAAATTGCTGATGTAATGAAACTCTCCACAGGTTCTATCCGATACTACTTCCCAACGCAAAGCGAATTGCTGAGAACCTGTATCCGTTCGGCAGGAGAAAACGTACATCAGCATATTTTATCGCAAATTGATTTGTCCTTATCTCGTGATGAAGTAATCGATCAACTGGTAGCTGAGATAATGCCAATGGATGAAACAGATCAGAGGAATATGGCTACTTGGTACGAGATTATCACCTATACAAAAAAGCAACCAAATTTAGAAGATATATCTATACGTATATTTCAATTTGTGCGACATATGCAAGCTACTTATATTGACTTATTAAGACAGTGTAATTTATTAGCTGAAAATCTAGACTTAGAAATCGAAATAGAAAGATTACATTCATTAGTAAATGGTTTGTCTACTCATTGGAACATAGAACCAAATTCTAAAACCAAAAATATTATCAAAAAAACGCTTCAAACCCATTTAAAATCGATATGCAAACAGTAAGCATTGGTTTGTACCTTTTTTGCTGTTTTTGTATCGGTTTTACTTGATTTTTTTATCACAACTGTGATAAAAAGAAAATATCAACAGATGTATGACACCAAGGATGTGTGATCATGAAAAATCGTATTTATTATTTGGATCATATTCGGGTATTTCTAACGATTCTGGTTCTCTTTCATCATGCAGCACTACCCTATACTCCTCTAGAAGGAGTATGGTATGTATCAGATATGGGACATGAGCAAACAGTAACCTCTTATATCCTCACCTTTTTTATAGCTATCAATCAAGCCTTTTTCATGGGTTTCTTTTTCTTTTTAGCTGGTTATTTTACACCTGTTTCTCTTGACCGCAAGAAACCCCGCCTATTTGTAAAAGATAGACTGCTCCGGTTAGGTATCCCTATCTTGGTGTATTTGTTCATCCTAAGCCCAATTGTCCAGTATATGGCTTCGAAAGAAAAACTTAATTTTTGGACCTTTTATAAAACAAAAATTTTAAGTTTGCAAAGTGTAGAAACGGGTCCTATCTGGTTTGTAGAAGTGTTATTGATCTTTACTCTAATCTATGTATTCTTTCAATTAATCTGGAAAAAACATCCTTCCAGTGAGGAACAACCATTTCCTTCTTCAAAAAAGCTTTTTCTCACGGCTATATTATTAGGTATTATTACCTTTATGATCCGTCTGGTATATCCCATTGGTTTTTGGATTTGGGGCATCCAAATCGCTTATCTTCCATCTTATTTGTTACTGTTTTACACCGGAATCATGGCCGGAAGAAAACATTGGCTAAAGAACATTCCAAAAAAGACAACAAAGCAATGGGTATCGTGTTTTGCCATTGTTTCTCCACTCTTCCCGCTTAGTTTACTCTTTTTTCAAGGAAAAACAAATGGGGGATTCAACCTTCTAGCATTTTCTTATGCGATGTGGGAAGCTTTGATTTCGTTCGGTATTTGTTTGGGACTAATAGCCCTGTTCCGAAAATATGCCAATGAAGCTGGGGCACTTTGGGCAAATCTATCAAGGTCAGCTTTTACCGTATATATCATTCATCCAATTATCTTAGTAGGATATGCATTATTACTTAAGGGCACATCACTTCAACCTCTGTTCAAATTTTTGACAGTAGGCTGCCTAGGAACTATCACTTGTTTTTTACTTGCATCTATAATCGTGAAAATTCCTTATGTCAATAAAGTCGTTTAACAGAAATATCACCTAGTATATATACTAGGTGATGTTTCTGTTGGAAAATTTAGTTCTCTATGTTGTGATATGTTTGCCCATAATAACAAGGTCACGTTTTTCTCCATCAAGTTCTGCTATTTGTGGTAAATATCCCCATTCTTCAAAACCAAAGCGCTCGAACAGTTTTATACTAGGTGTATTATGACCAAAAATACGACCTACTAAAGTCTCTGCATATAGGCTAGATGCTGCTTGAATGGCTTCTTCCAAGATGATACTTCCTAAACCCTGCCCACGAAATTTCTCATCTAAATAAATACTGAGTTCAGCAGTTTTCTTATACGCAGCTCTTTGATTGAAGTTTTCAAAGCTTAACCATCCTGCTATCTCATTTTGGTCAGTAGTATAAACCCATAATGGCCGATCGTATGGGTTATGCCCAGCAAACCAATCCTCTCGTTCCTCTATCGTAACTGGGGTTAGATCAGCAGTGACCATTCTACTTGGTATAGTGCTGTTATAAATTTCTACGATTCTTGGCAGATCATCTTTCGCTGCTATTCTTTTAGTAAACATCGACATGACTATCCTCCCCATAAGACTTAAAAACTTTTACCTATTATACCTAAGATAGTCGTCATTTTGTTTAGATGATGTATTTGAAATATCTGGACTTTCAGGAATAGACATGGGCAAATCCATGTCTATTCTTTTAATCCGTTTTATGATGAAGGTAAGAGGTGACAACAAATTCAAAGACAACCTTCCCAACCGCTAAGGTTGGAACTGCTAGTAATAGCCCCCAGACACCTGCTATCTCCTCTCCCACTAATAAAGCAAAAATAATCGCTAAGGGGTGAAGACGAAGGGATCTTCCCACAATTTGCGGAGATATGATATTTCCTTCTAATATTTGTATGACCAAATTGACAATGACTGTCCCGAGTGCCATCTTAAATGAGATGGTACAAGCTAATAAAATAGCTGGAATTACACCAAAAAAAGGACCTACATAAGGAATGACATTAAACAGAGCAACAAAAAAGGCAAACAAAAAGGCATAGGGAAGTCCTATTATTTTGTAACCAATAAAAGCTAATATCCCAATGATAAAACAGACGATAAACTGACCGCGTATATAATTTCCTAAAACTAAATCAATACTTCGAAACAGCCGAGCTATCTCTCCTCTTCGCTGTTTGGGTAACATGGTTAGAAAAAAACTTTCAATTCGATCAATATCTTTTAACATGTAAAAGGACAAAAATGGAATAATGAGCAACAAGAAAATCTGATTCAACAGATCCCCCAAGCTTCCCATCAATCCAGCCATCCAATTGCTCACTTTTTGTTCTATTCCTGCAACCATTTGTTCTAGTTTGATATGCATGTTGTGTGGCAATATATCTTCACTATGGTCATGATATTTGTGCCATAACGAATTAAATTGCTCATTCCATTGTGGAAGATGCATTACCAGTTGATAAACTTGCTTCTCTAAAATGGGAAATAAATTTATAATCAACACCGTTATCGAGAGTAGAAAAACAACATAAATAAGCAGAATCGCCATAAAACGCGGCATTTTTCGCCGTGCTAACAAATTGACAATGGGATGCAGCAAGTAGGCAATAAAGACAGCTAAAAAAAAGGGCACACAAACTGCTTTTAGAAAAAATCCGATATGGTGAAACAAAGAACCTAGTTGGATGAGTAAATAAACGCTACCTAATAGAACAAACAGAAATACCGACAGTTGGAAAAAACGGGACTGTAAAAGTTTCTCCATATCCGTTCACCTCATTGTTGTTAGGATACGAAAATTTTCCCTAGATTATGTCCAAAAGTCGGTTTATCTTCAAAGCACTTATTTTATTTATTAGTAGCATTGCCAAATCAATTTACCAGACGGACTTTTGCTGTCTGCGTCTACAAAGACATAACCTGATCCGCTGTCTCCAAAGTTTGCAAATGGACAAAAATACTCATTTGAACCTAGTTCTGAAATCCAAATAAAATCATCTTCTCCTACTTGTAACTGGTACGATTTTTTTCCATCGTATTCCGATGTGTCTCCAATCGGCAGCTCCGAAAGATCAGTTGCTTTCACACGAAATCCGTGATCTAATTGCACAGCAAATTGATAATTCCCCCCCATTTCTTCATCAGATTGTATCCAGATCGGTGACCCTCCAAAATGCGTCCAATTCTCCTGACTTATCTCCTCCATTGTTTCCCAAGCCGTTACAGACAGATCAGGAAGCATCATGATGTGTTCATCTGGTAACTCTGTGATCGGATTATTGTTCCAATCTTCCGGTTCTAGAATGAGAACTTTGTTGCAACCACCGTCTGCTTCCCATGTACTGCATCCTTCTACACTTTCACATTGGAACAGATACAAAACACGACCTTCTTTCCCAAGCGGGAGTCGCTTTGGATGGTGTTTCATTTGAAATAAGAAACTCATGGGTGCCTCACACTCTTTGCAAACTGGCCATTTCTCTATAGGTAAACCAACAGGTAATCCGCCGAATTTTACTTCATTATCTTTTCCTTTGGAGTCACTAGTAGCCGCAAACACAAACTTTGGTATATGTATCAAAATGTATCCGCTCCTCTGCTAACGTCGGACGGGCCACCCATTTGCATGGATGACCCGCCACATGCCCTGTTACAGGGTCTTGGGTTTCTCTATTTTTTTGATTTGCTCACTACCGCAGTACATCGTGGATCAGCGGAGGAGGTGTGATGTACTCCGCACCGATCGTGTACGTACCGGGGAACTTCTGCTCTGCTACTTCTCCGAGTCCCGAGTCGTTGTAGTAAAGGGTTGCCAGTGGCTCTCCCGCCTTCACTTCGTCGCCGATCTTCTTGTGTAGCCAGATGCCCGCGCTGAGGTCGGTGATTTCCTTATCCCGTCCTCCAGCGAGATCCCGAGCACAGAAACCGATCTCCTTGGTGTCCATCGCTTGGACAAAGCCCGACGTAGGAGAAAGGACGTCCATCTGAGAAGCTCGAAGCATCTTTTCCGGATGGAGCAACAGACTTGGATCGCCACCCTGATTTTCGACGATCCGCATCATCTTGTGGAAAGCTGATCCATTTTCGAGGCACCGACGAGAGCGTTCCACTCCCTCCTCGTAAGAACCAACCACTTTCCCCAAGTACAGCATGTAGGCGCTGGTGACGACCGTCAGGTCAACCACATCAGCCGGTCCACGTCCCTTGAGTACTTCGATCGCTTCGTACACCTCAAGCGCATTACCGATGGAATGGCCGAGTGGTTGATTCATGCTGGTGAGCAATGCCACGACCTGACGACCCGACAGCTTGCCGATCGACACCATCATCTCTGCCAGCTCACGGGCATTCTCCAAGCCAGGAATGAGCGCACCCGATCCAAACTTGACGTCAAGAACGATGGCATCCGCCCCTGAGGCGATCTTCTTCGACATGATGCTGCTGGCAATCAGCGGGGTGGATTCCACACACCCTGTGGCATCCCGCAGTGCATACAGCTTCTTGTCCGCAGGTGCCAGATTGGCAGTCTGTCCCGTGAGGGCAGCACCAATCTCGTTGACCGACTTGGTGAAGAACTGCTCCTCCAGATTCGTCCTCATACCGAGAGCCTGTACCTTACGGAGCGTTCCGCCGGTGTGTCCGAGTTCAGCACCAGATGCCTTGGCCACCTTGCCACCCGCAGCAGCCACCATCGCCAGGAGAATCAGCGTGATCTTGTCTCCTACACCGCCAGTGGAGTGCTTGTCCACCGTCTTTCCCTTGATGCTGGCAAGATTCACCATGTCGCCGGACCTTGCCATGGCGAGGGCCAGAGAGGTGGTTTCTTCCTCGCTGAGCCCATTGTGGTACACGGCCTTGAGCCACGGCTTCATCTGCTCGTTCGTGACCGCCCCAGAGGTGTACTCCCTGATGAGAAGCTCGATCTCCTCTTCGGACAGCGGCTGACCGCCTACTGTCTTGCGAATGATATCTACAGCAGTGAACACGTTATTCCCTTCTCTTGTCTCTTGTGGGATGATCCCAGTTTGCAATCCGCTCACTGAAATCCATTTTAATTCTATCATCGAAACAATCAAAAAGCATTGATTTCTTTCATGTTTTATCTCCATTCCCCTTGAAATGAAATCAGTTACATCATGAAAATAGATTCACCTCGTTCATATGGATCATGAACGAGGTGAAGGAGAGACTACTTATCCGAATGTTCTAAAAAGGGCTTCAGCCACTTGAACGCAACCAAAGAAAGCAGCCCCATTGGTACCATGCTCAAATACATAGTATCATAACCGTACTTGACGCCAATGGTACCATATCCCCACACTGCCAGCACCGTTATCAACTCTTCAGACAGCATCGGAAGCGCTGTTGCCATTGTCTTATTTTTTAAGCTGACGAACATACGCTGACCGACAATCTGCCTGTTCAATGTAGTAGAAATTGCCGTCACCATCAACCCAAGAAACAAGATGACTTGGTTATTGGTCATGAAAAAGACCAATGAAACCACCATCAAAACTACATAGACTGCTTTGATAACACGATTTACCCACCGACTGGCAAGAAGAGATGCCAAGATCCCGCCAAGAATATAACCGATTGTACCTCCTGTCATCACTACCCCTGCCCATTGTGATGAGTCGAGATAGAGAGGCACGTAAACTACGTTGCATGCATCAAGGCCAGTTACTACTGCTGAAGCGGAGAGAACGATCAGACCAATCATCAAAGGATTAGTCGGTAGATTTTCGGAAGAGCTTCTTGTATCCTTATTTTCTTTATTGTTTTGAATAGGTACAGGCTCCTGAACCCGAAATGCAATGATCATGGGAATCAAGCCCGTCAAAATCAACAATCCCCCGACAGTGCTCCAAATGACCAGCGGATAACCACTCTGGACATAACGATAGCCAACAGCCCTCCATCCAGCCCAAGCGGAAATCCAAAGAGTAGAACGCATCAATGTGAATCCGATATGTTCCTGTGGATTCTCTGGCAAGAAACTTCTAAACATCGTATTAGAAGCGATGAAAAGGGCTCCATCGATTACCATTCTCAAACCGACCACCATAATCATTACTTTCATGCTTGATAAAGCATAGAAAGGAATGAGCAGAGCCGACAAGATGATAAAGACAAAACTCACCTTGATATGAGGAATCTTCCATTTCATACTGGCCAACGCATAGGACAGCATGCCAATAAGAAACCCAGAAATATACACAGCCATAAGAGTAGGAATGTATTCTTTTTGCTCTCTTCTAGTTAGGATCAGGGGGAGAGAAGGGGAAATAAATCCCCCACCAGCAGCATTGAGCACGCCTGCCAGAAGCACCCATTTGATCGCTGCTCGTGTGATCCACAGCACTTTGAAGTTTTGAATTCTGTCTCTGAAGTAGGACCTGACCTCGAACAGCATTTTCCTTTATACCTATTCTCTAAGAGGAGAAACCTTCACTTTCAACAGTGAAGGTCTATGGTCTAAAATAATCATATAAGAACTATTTTCCAATGACAATAGGAGTTTAATTAATTATCTGAATTCACTTTTTTTATTTAACGCTTTGATCAACAACTTCAACCATATGCTAATTTATACTGGCACATGGCATAAAAAATAAGCACGACCTACCGTTTCCAGTTAGGTCCTGCTTTATTGGGTATTATTAACTCACCCTAAAAATGTGTTACTTTGTAAAACCAATTCTCCGCGGAAATTGTTTTGCTAATAAGCGTGAAAAGGTACTACCAACAAATAGTTTGTCCAGAATTCTCCAATCCGTTTTTAGAAACATGAAAAAACGGATTCACCTCGTCCCTATAAACTGGAACGAGGTGAAGGAGAGACTACTTATCCGAATGTTCCAAAAAGGGCTTCAGCCACTTAAACGTGATCAAAGAAAGTAGCCCCAGTGGCACCATCAACAAATACATGGTACCGTACCCGTACTTGACGCCAATGGTACCATATCCCCAAACTAGCAGTGCCATCAACAAGAAATCAGAAATAATCGGAAGCGCTGTCGCCATTGTCTTATTTTTTAGGCTGACAAACATACGCTGACCGATAATTTGGCTGTTCAACGCAAAAGCCATTGCCGATACCAGCAACCCAAAAAACAAGACGACTTCGTTATTGGTCATCGAAAAAACCAATGAAATTGTCGTCAAGACTACATAGATTGCTTTGATGACACGATTTACCCACCGGCTAGAAAGGAAAGATGCCAAGATCCCGCCAAGAATTAGACCAATTGTATCTCCTGTCATCACTACCCCTGCCCGTTGCGGTGAGTCGAGATAGAGAGGTACGTAATTTTGGCTGCCTTTATTAAGGCCAGTTACAATCGCTGAAGAGGACAGAACAATTAGAACAATCATTAAAGGATTAGTCGGAAGATTTACAGAAGAGCTTCTTGTAGCACTATCCTCTTTATTGTTTTGGATAGGCTCAGGCTCTTGAACCCGAAAGGCGATGATCATGGGAATCAAGCCCATCAAAATCAACAGACCCCCGATAGAGCTCCAAATGACCAGTGGATAATCACTCTGGACATAACGATAGCCAACAGCTCTCATCACAGCCCAAACGAACGCCCAAAGTGTAGAACGCACAAAGGTGAATCCAATATGTTCCTGTGGATTCTTTGGCAAGAAACTCCTAAACATCGTATTAGAAGCGATGAAAAGGACTCCATCGACTGCCGTTCTCAAACCGACCACCATGATCATTACCTTCATGCTTGATGAAGCATAGAAAGGAATGAGCAGAGCAGACGAGATGATACAGACGAAACTTACCTTGATATGTGGAATCTTCCATTTCATACTGACCAACGTGTAGGACAGCATACCAGTAAGATACCCCAAATTAATTACAGTCAGAAGAGCAGGAATATATTCGCTCTGTTCTCTTCTAGCCAGGATCAGGGGGAGAGAAGAGGAAATAAATCCCCCACCAGCAGCATTGAACACGGCTGCAAGAAGCATCCATTTGATCGCTGCTCGTGTGATCCACAGCACTTTGAAGTTTTGAATTCTGTCTCTGAAGTATGATCTGACCTCGAACAGCATTTTCCTTTATACCTATTCTCTAAGAGAAGAAACCTTCACTTCTAACAGGAAGGTCTATGGTCTAAAATGATCATATAAGAATAACTTTTCAATAACAAGTACTATATGGAATAATCTAAATTTACACTTTATTAATCAAAAATAAGCACGACCTTACCTTTGGTTATACTGGTAAGGCCGTGCTATATTAGGTTTTTATTACCCTAAAAAAGTGTTACCTTGCAAAACCAATTCTCCGCAGAAATTGTTTTGCTAATAAGCGTGAAAAGGTACCACCAACAAATAGATTGCGTCTTAATTTCCTCATGCTCTGGTTATCCATGCGAAAATACGCAATACCTGTAATGATCGCACCGATAAATGTCAGCAGATAGATGCTTCTCATGCTTATTCCCCCTTATAAGGAAGCGGTATATTCTGGAGACGACCTGCTAAGATCCTCCAGAAATAAATCATTAAGAGAGGTTAAACTTCCATCCTCTTCGACTTGGTAGATATTTTGAATTATATCTGTACCATCTGTTGTCATTTCTATATAACAATGCCAGCAATATAGTTGGTTAGTGCCTACCTTTCCCAGGTCGTGAGAATGGCAATTGGGGCAGCGAAGTAACATGGATAATCCCCTTCTTTAAAGCATTTCTTTTATTACATAGCCAGTTTCTGGAGCGATCAAAATATCTTTGTTCCAATCAACTGGCTCTTCAACTTGAAACAATTTGCGGCCTTCTCTTAAATCATTTAGAAGACCATTTGACAACTCGTACCCTACCAATGTTCCCATATCGAGAGAAAAATAGACATTTTCTACCAATCCAAGGAAAGTTCCATTGGTAAGTAGTACGGTACGTCCTTTTAAACGCTTATCACCATTGAGGAGACTTGTAAACGCTTCCTCTTTTTTGGTGAATGGGACAAGAGATTTTGCACTCTCCACCATTACAGTATCTCTGCCCATTTGGATAATATTTTTGACGGGGAGAAACCGTCGATGGCGCCACCAACCACAATGCTCTAACATGCAACCAACTAAAAATTGCTCGTTGTTAAATAAAAGATCGACAACCGCACCCAACTGTCTTCCAGACTCCTGAGCGGTGACAGTAAGTCCTATCACTTCCTGGGATTTGCGCAAGGTATTCATCCTCCTCCCGCTATCCCTTAGTGTAACTCGATTCTCTTTGTTAATACGAAGGAAGTCTTTCCATTACCATTCATCGAGAATTAAATCTTTTAAAGCAGTATTTCTCGCTTCCCCTGTTGTTTCTACGCCCCTGCGCATCGCGTCCACTTCTCCACATAGGATAAGGTAAGATTTACTTCTTGTTATCCCCGTATAAATCAAATTTCTTGCCAGCATACGGTGATAAGAAGGCAAGAACGGAAAAATGACGATAGGAAATTCAGAGCCTTGAGCTTTATGTACAGAACAAGCATAACCTAGAGATAATTGTCCCAATTGATTTCGTTTATAGGGAACCTCTTGCCGATCAAACTGTACCCAAAGTACAGGATCATCTGGTTTAGCAGAATTATCGATTGCAGAAATAAGTCCCATATCCCCGTTATATACCGGATGGTCTTGATGATTGGATAATTGTAATACTTTATCTCCAAAACGAAAAACCGTATCTCCCCATGTTATTTCTTTGACACCTTCTCGTTTTGGATTGATAATCGTTTGTATTTTTTCATTTATTCGATTTACGCCCGCTTGCCCTTTGTACATGGGAGCAAGTACTTGTATGTCAAAAAGGGTATAGCCCTTTCGAATGGCATTTTCATACGTTTGTTCAATAATCGAAACAGCTTGTTCCACATGACAAGAAAAAAAACGTCTGTCTGATAATGGGATAAGTAAATTGTCAGGTAACTCCCCTTTGCGAATCGAATGAGCAAGCTGAATGATGGATGAATCTTTCGCTTGTCGAAAAATATCGGTTAGCTGAACTCTAGGAATATCGGGGACTTGCAACAAATGTTCCAATACTAACCCAGGTCCTACAGACGGAAGTTGATCAGCATCTCCAACCAATACTACTTGCATGGTAGGAGGAATCGCTCGGAAAAGTTGATTGGCAAGCCATATGTCTAACATAGAAGTTTCATCGACCACTAACAAAGATCCCTTAATTGGATTATCGGCATCATGATCGAAAAAACCACCTCGGAATCCGAGTAATCGATGAATGGTCATTGCGGGTATTCCAGTTGTCTCAGTCATGCGTTTAGCAGCTCTTCCAGTTGGTGCTACAAGACGAATAGGGAGGTTTTCTCCTTTGTTTATATCTACATCCAAATTTAGTTCATGCAGTCTCGCAAACAGATGACACAGACCTCGAATGACTGTTGTTTTTCCCGTTCCCGGACCTCCGGTTAAAATCATTAACGGAGAGGAGAGAGCCATCATCATCGCTTCTCGCTGACTCTCCGCATAATGAACTTCAAATTCTTCTTCCAACTCACCAATCGCTTCATATAAATCAGTGGCAGGAAAGGTTTTTTCGATGTTTTGACTTATCATTTGGCGGCATTTTAAGGCCATATTTACTTCTGCATAAAATAAGGTCACCAAGTAAACACGATCTTCTTCCATCATGACCTTCTTTTGTTCCAATAAGTTGCCAATAGCATCTTCAAAAATAGAAACTTCCATGATACCCAAAAGACTTTGAGACGCAGTTTCTACTTCTTGGCGAGTTAAAAATACATGGCCTTCATTGGATGCTTCTTGTAAGGAATATAAAATAGCTGCTTCATATCTTTCGGGAGCATGGGGTGGAAATCCTTGTGCTTTTGCAATTTCATCTGCTTTAAAAAATCCGATCCCTTCGATATCATCAATTAATTGGTATGGATTTTCCTTAATCACTTTAACTGTATCTTGTTTAAAACGCTGTACTACTTTAAGTGCTAAAGCAGCACCTAGTCCGTATTCATATAAGAGGACCATCGCTTCTTCCAAAGCTTGATGCTCCCCTAGACTGTTTGCTATCGTATTTGCTTGGGTATTCGATACTCCAGGAATTTCTGCTAAGGCAGCAGGGTTAGACGCAATGATGTGTAAAGCGTTTCCCCCTAGCCCAGCGACAATTTTTTCTGCTGTTTTTTTTCCAATCCCATGAAATAAGCCACTAGATAAATATTTGATGATCGCTTGTTCTGTTTTGGGGAGTTCCTTGTTTATTTTGGAGACCACATATTGTTTTCCAAAACGAGGATGTTCTCTCCATTCTCCTTCACATGAGTAATTCTCTCCTGCAATAGGACGCAAAAAATGACCGACAATCGTTATCTCATCCGATACTGATTTGTCCGAAGCCTCTTGCACTTCTATTCTATATACACCATATCCTGTATCTTCACTAAAAAACACTTCTTGAAGAACCATCCCCTTGACAAAACTATTACTCATTCTACAAAGTCTTCTTTCATTTCATGTAACACAGATTCCATGGCACACTCAGCTGAGCAGTACTTTTTGGTGTCCCACTCCATCGTACCGGTTTCAGGCAAAAATTCGTATTTACAATATTGACAGTTGTGCGCTTGGTGAACTTGGTCCATCCCTTTTCTCAGCTGTTCTACTTTTTCTTCTTCTAAACCAAACATAGTGGCAATATGATCAATAACGCTATCTTTATCATCAAAAAATAACGGGTCTTCTCTGGTATATGTATGTGGATTCCAGAAAGCCCAGCGATTATCAGATAAGTAACAAATATGATAATCCTCTGCTACAAAACTTGACGCATTCTCTAAACTTTCATAGGAGCGAAAGCCTATTTCGGCAGCTAAATTATCCAACAATGCTTGGTCGATCTCCGCCAACATCGTTTTCCAATTAATCCCATCTACCCGCTGTTCCCAATCTTCCACTTTCTCCAGCTCCTTATCTATAAAGACGGCGAACTACCTCTCCTATTTTGGTTGTAGCTGCCTTTATTTCTTCTATCGTATTATCTTTTCCAAAACTAAACCTTATGGCAGAAATGGTTATTTCCTCTGGTAATTGCATTGCTTTTAGTACATGCGATACGGACAATGTACCTGATGTGCACGCAGAACCACTAGCTGCTGCAATTCCCTCCATATCTAATTGAATCAATAAAGTTTCTGTCTCCACTCCAGGAAAACTAATATTTGCTATATGAGGCAGACATTTCTCTTGGTGCCCATTGATAACTATATTTATCGATTCAGCTTGCAATTTTTCTATAAATGACTTTTTTATTTGGACAAGATGATCCCGTCTTTGCATATGATGTTTTTTTACAAGCTCTGCGGCTTTTCCAAAGCCAACTATGCCTAATATATTTTCCGTTCCAGCTCGTTTTCGTCTTTCTTGAGCTCCACCTAATGCACGTGGTAATATTTTGACTCCATTTCGAATGTAAAGAGCACCTATCCCTTTTGGGCCATAAATTTTATGGCTGGACAAGCTCATTAAGTCGATTGGCAATTTCTGAACATCTAATGGCTCTGATCCAAAAGTCTGCACTGCATCGATATGAAAGAGTATTCCAGCCTGCCTAGCAATCTCTCCAATCTCTTCCACTGGTTGGATTGTACCAATTTCATTGTTCCCATGCAGAACAGAAATAAGAGCTGTATCCGGTCGAATAGACGCTCTTACATCTTCTACCTGTATCCTTCCAAACTTGTCCACAGGCAAATATGTAACATCATAACCAAAACGCTCCAAATACTTGCATGCGTCTAACACTGCATGGTGTTCGATTTGCGTCGTGATTAAATGCTTTTTCTCTGCTGGTTGAGCATGCATAATACCGATGAGTGCAAGATTATCTGCTTCCGTTCCGCCACTTGTAAAAACAAGCTGACTAGGTTCAGCACCAATAGCACTTGCTACTTGGCTCCTTGCCGTGTCAATAGCTGCCCGCGTTTGTCGACCAAAAGCATGAATACTAGAAGGATTTCCAAACAGGCCTTCCAGATATGGTAACATAGCTTCTCGAACTTCTGCATCAAGCGGAGTGGTTGCAGCATTATCCAAATAAATCAACATATGCTATCACATTCCATATATTTTTTTCCTGAGCTTATTTATTAGGATCATCCTTTTTCACACAAAAAATTGTGTTAGATCACCTAAGAACATATATTCTACAAATAGCAAGAATCACCTCCTTTTGATAAAACAGCAAAGAAACAGGAGGTTTTCCACCAATCTTTAGATATAAAACATATAGTTATCAGTATTACCATCTGAATCAAATTGGATAAGCATTGCCAGTGTGGTAGAATCGAGTTCAGTTGCTATTGCATCCCGAATTCGCTTCCATAAATCGCGTCTGGCCGGATTATCTTCTTCCGTAAATTCTACAGGGCTGATAGGCCCTTCTAAGACACGGATAATATCCCCAGCAGTAATTTCCTCTGGAGATTTTGCTAATTTATAACCGCCGTATGCTCCACGTATACTGCGAACTAATCCAGCATTACGTAATGGTGCAATCAATTGCTCTAAATAATGTTCAGACAAATCATGTCTTTCTGCTACCCGCTTTAAAGGGATCGGACCTTGTCCATATCGTGTTGCTAAGTCCATCATAATCGTTAAACCATATCGCCCTTTTGTCGATATCTTCAAAATAACACCTCATTCATTTTTATCATAACGAAAACATTTCATAAATCAATATCTTCTTACGTGAGCTCCTAAAGATAAAGCTAGTTATCCTCTACTATACGAGAAATCTTCTTACCTGTCTTGTTTTTTTAGTAGATAAGAGTGTATAAATTGTATCTTATCTACAAAGCGAGACTAGGAGCATAGCGACGTAGCGAGACTTGTGCCCATGTCTGAGGTGCATAAGTGCAACTAGGCCTCTGTCTGCGCCTTGAAAGGCAAGACACATCGCCAAGTTTTCTTTATAAATGATTTTCGAATTTTCTTGGATAATTTTGGTTTAATAAAAGGAGTGATTTCCATGGATTTATTTACTCATCTCAGCGAAGAAGCAAAACGGACAAAAGGTCCACTCGCAGCACGAATGCGACCGCATACTTTAGAAGAATTCGTTGGTCAAAAACACATAATTGGTAAAGGTACCTTATTGCGACGTGCCATTGAAGCAGATCAGCTCACATCTCTCATTTTACATGGGCCTCCTGGTACAGGTAAAACAACATTAGCTGAGATCATTGCAAACAGCACAAATGCTGCCTTTGTTAAAGCTCATGCTGTTGGTACTGGTGCAAATGACATTAAACAAATAGCAAAAGATGCTATTCATCGACTTGCCATGGAAAATGTAAGAACCATATTATTTATTGATGAAATACATCGACTAAACAGAGCACAACAAGATGTTCTATTGCCAGATGTAGAAGATGGCGGACTCATTCTCATCGGTGCTACGACAGAGAATCCTTCCTATGAAGTGAACACCGCCTTGTTATCGCGTTCGCTAGTATTTGAACTGAAACCGCTGACGGATCTTGAAGTAATCTCGATTTTAAAACGTGCACTTGAGGATAAACAAAGAGGTTTAGGTAATTTCCAATGTCAAATAGAGGATGAAGCTCTCACCCACCTCGCACAAAAATCTGGTGGGGATACAAGACATGCTTTAAATGCTTTGGATTTAGCTGTCATCACGACAAGACCCAATTCCGAAGGAATTCGCCATGTAACATTAGCTGTAGCGGAAGAGTCCATCCAACAGAAGCGCATCCGTTATGATAAAAAAGGAGATGGTCATTACGACTCGATCTCTGCTTTTATCAAGAGTATGCGAGGTTCTGATCCAGATGCAACTTTATATTATTTGGCTAAAATGCTCCTAGCTGGAGAAGATCCAAAATTTATTGCCCGGCGGATATTGATACAAGCTGCGGAAGATATCGGTCTTGCTGATCCTAGAGCATTGATGGTAGCCTCAGCCGCCGCTCATGCTGTTGAATATGTAGGTATGCCGGAAGCACGCATTCCCCTTGCTGAAGCAGCTCTCTACCTAGCCACAGCACCCAAAAGTAATTCTGCGTACAAAGGTATTAATGAAGCAATGGAGATCGTAAAAAAAGAATACGATGGAGAAGTCCCTGCTCACCTTCAAAATCATAAGCAAGAAAAATATAAGTACCCTCATGACTATGAAAATCACTTTGTTGAACAGCAATATTTACCTTTGGAACATAAGAACAAGCAAATATATCAACCTAGCTCAATGGGATACGAAGGAAAATTAATCGAGCATCTAAATTGGATCAAAGGGAAAAGGAAGGGTGGAGAACAACATGAATAAACCAACAAAAATATTAGCTATTTCCGGCAGTTTGAGAGAAAGCTCCTTTAGCACAAAAATATTAAAACACATAGGGAATTTTGCACCAGAGAATGTAACATTTACACTTACAGATAAATTGGGGAAACTTCCTCACTTCAATCCCGATATCGACCATGATCAAGCTTATACAGAAGTAGAAGCATTTCGCTCAGAACTCAAATCGGCAGATGGAGTCATTATCAGTACACCTGAATATGCAAAAGGAGTACCAGGAGTATTAAAAAACGCACTGGATTGGATCGTCTCATCAGGTGAATTTATCGATAAACCAACTGCTGTTATTAGTGCCTCACCTATGACTACTGGCGGAGAAGAGGCGATGAGGTCGCTGTTGCTTACGCTGGGCATGATCAGCGCCTATATTCCAGAGGGAGCAGCCTTAAGCGTTCCACAAGTTAGTTTAAAGATTGATACAGAAGGTAATATTAACGATCCTTCCCTAAAGAAAGATCTTGAACAAATACTTTCGATCCTAGTAAATAAGTGAGGGGAATTACCATCCCCTTTATATTTACGATCAACAGAAAATGGATGATCATCTACCAGCAACCATACACGCATAAATTTGTTTTGCCTGTCCCAAACCAAATTTCTCCTCACTTATCCCTCAAAAAATAATATGGAGTGAAATCTTTCTCTATTATATTTTATCCTCAGCCAAACATTAACACTTTTTTAACTCTTGGAACTTTTCCACAATCTCATATACATCGTGCCAATCTGTAATACGAGGTAAATTAGGATGGAGATGACGATTGTAACAAGCATCTACGACTATTGTTGGGATTCCACCAGCAACTAACTTATTTAAATGCTCTTCTGCATCTTCGAAAAACAAGTCAACTCCTAGTTTTTTTGCCACCTTTGCTTTATTGATCGAGTTCATATGAAGATTTCTCCCGTTGTACGGGAAGTTATGTTTTTTAAGCCAGAGTTTCGTCACACGACGGATTTTCTCCATCCCTGGTCTAGCAGTAACAAAATAAACTTCATGCCCATCCTTGACGAGATTATTCAACACTTCAGAAGCATGGGGAAGAGGTAAACCGAGTGTGTATATCTTCTCTTCTAACCGGCGCCATGTTTTACGGCCTTCTTGAGGTGTAAGACCAAATGGTTTATCTAAATAAAAATCAGGTACATCTTCTATATGTACTTCTTTGCCGAACTCTTTGTTATAGACTTCTATTGCCGCTTTATGGGTATCTTTAATTGTCCCGTCGATATCTATGCCAAATCTCAACTTCATACCTTAACCCCTTTCTACTTGTAAATAGTATAAAACAAAAAAAGCCCCGTTATGCCGTGGCTCCTAAGTTTTGAACCTGCCCGTATTCAAAAGCAGGTGGGTGCTTTGCATCTGCATTCGTAGATCCCCCTTAAAGAGGCTCCCAGTCCAACAGATGACCCAAGCTCCCGCAGAAAAAGTGTTGGCTCAAAACTTCGGTGGCCCTCGCACATCGCAGGGTCTTTTCTTACATTTATAGTAGCATAAAGATTACCAGAAGGCAACAAAAACCAGAATGAAAGCGGTTTATTTTTTGAAATGTTTTCACACTTTTCCAAATAAAACAGCTCGAAACTTTATAGACAGGAGAAAACGCTAAGATTTTTCATCTTAGCGTTTTAAAATAATAAACCATTTTTAAATTTTTATCGCACTGCATGTTTGTTTGATATTTTAATATGGAGGTCTGTCAGTTGTTTTTCATCTACTTCGGAAGGCGCCTCTGTCATGAGATCGCTGGCACTAGCAGTTTTTGGGAAAGCAATACATTCACGCAGATTTTTTACGCCTGCTAGTAACATGATGATTCGGTCAAAACCAAATGCCATGCCGCCATGAGGCGGTGCACCAAATTCAAAAGCATCTAGCAAAAAGCCGAATTTCGATTTTGCCTCTTCTTGTGAAATTCCTAACAGATCAAACATTTTCATTTGCAGTTCACGATTGTAGATCCGCTGACTTCCACTAGACAATTCATATCCATTTAGTACGAGGTCATGTGCCTGGGAGCGGACTGCTCCAAGATCACTATCCAATAATGGAATATCTTCTTCCACTGGCATCGTAAATGGATGGTGCGCTGGAACATACTGACCCGATTCTTCATCCAATTCAAACAGCGGAAATTCGGTAATCCATGCAAATGCATATTTACTTTCATCTATTAAGTCAAGTGCTCGACCAAGACGCAAACGAAGCTCACCCATCACATTTGCGACAGCCTTTGGTTGATCTGCCATGATATAGATGACGTCCCCTGTTGATGTTCCTGTTAACTCTTTGATCTTTGCTATTTCCTCTTCCGAGACAAACTTAGCGACAGATCCTTTCACTCCTTCTTCTTTGAAAGCTAGCCAAGCTAACCCTTTTGCCCCGAGTTCTTGTGCAACACCCACCCAAGTCTCTACTTCTTTCCGACTCCAGTTTGCTTTACCTGGAACTACGATTGCTTTTAATACACCGCCAGATTGGATAGCGTTTTGAAATACTTGAAAAGAATTTTGCTGCAAAGCTTGGGAAACATCAACTAATTCCATCCCAAAACGGAGGTCAGGCTTATCTGAACCATATCGCTCCATCGCTTCTCGATAAGAAATGCGCGGAAAAGGACTTTGGATATCTACACCAAGTGTCTCTTTCCAAAGGGTTACAAACATTTCTTCCATCATGGTAAATAAATCTTCTAGAGGCAAAAAGGACATTTCTAAATCGATTTGCGTAAATTCCGGCTGCCGGTCTGCACGCAAGTCTTCATCTCGGAAACATCTAGCGATCTGAAAATAACGCTCCATTCCAGCGACCATAAACAATTGCTTAAAGAGCTGAGGGGATTGAGGTAAGGCGTAAAACTCCCCTTTGTGGATTCTGCTTGGAACCAAATAATCACGTGCACCTTCAGGAGTACTTTTAGTAAGAATCGGCGTTTCTAGTTCTACAAACCCTTGGCTATCCAAATATCTGCGAACTACTTGCATCGCTTTATGGCGGAGCATCAGCGTTTGTTGCATTTTTGGACGACGCAGATCGAGATAGCGGTATTTTAAGCGGACACTCTCATCGACATCGACCCGATCTTGAATCGGAAAAGGTGGTGTTTTTGCTGGATTAAAGAGATGTATTTGCTCTCCCTTCACTTCTAATTCACCAGTAGAAATATTAGGATTAACAGTATCAGCTGAGCGCTTTACCACTTTCCCTGTGATGGACACTACATACTCACTTCTTACCGAATCGGCTATGCTTACAGCCTCTGCAGAAATATCAGGGTTGAACACTACTTGCATCGTACCTGTACGATCACGAATATCAAGAAAAATAACTCCACCTAGGTCTCGACGGGATTGTACCCATCCATTTATGGTCACTTGTTCATCTAATGCTTGTACACAAGCATCAATATAATGCGTTCGAAACATCTTTTTTACTTTCCCTCCAATAAATAGGAAACCAATTGATCCATCGCTATGGATTTTTGTTCACCTGTTTCCATCTGTTTCACTTGAATCTTACCACTTGCTAATTCTTCATCACCAAGAATGGCTACATAGCGAGCTTTATAACGATTAGCCGTTTTAAATTGAGCTTTCATCTTACGATCTAAGTAATCCCGTTCTGCCTTTAAACCTGCCTCACGCAGCTCTCCGAGCAAACGAACAGAAGCAACTTGCGCTTTTTCACCCATCGTAACAAGATAACAATCCATCGGTTTGGAGAATGGAATAGCCACATTTTGTTCCTTTAAAGCCAATAAAACTCTTTCCAGCCCTATGCCAAACCCTATTCCTGGAACTTCCGGACCACCTAATTCTTGAACTAAGCCATTGTAGCGTCCTCCGCCACCAATCACTCCAGCCTGTGCTCCCAATCCTTCGATCACAAACTCAAAAGCAGTTTGAGTATAGTAATCCAAGCCACGAACCAAACGATCATTTACGTGAAAAGGAACTTGCAGTTCTTGTAAGTAAAATTGGACACTTTCGAGATTTTCCATGCTTGCTTTGTCTAGTGAATCTAAGATGGATGGAGCATTTGCAGCTATTTCTTGTGTTCGTTTCACCTTGCTGTCTAATATCCTCATCGGATTGCGATAAAGACGTGACTTCGCATCTGGATCTAGTTCCGCTTCAAAAGGGGCAAAGTATTCGATCAATTTTTCAAAATATTTAGCTCTGATCTCTGGAGTCCCAACATTATTAATCCCAACTTGCACACCTGAAATCCCGAGTGTTCGATAAAACGCGAGACCTAACGAAATGACTTCAGCATCGAGTGCTGGGTCATCGCTTCCAAATACCTCTACTCCAAACTGGTGAAACTGACGGTACCTTCCTGCTTGCGGACGTTCATACCGAAACATTGGTCCAAAATAATACAGCTTTACAGGAAGCGATTCTCCATACATTTTGTTCTCCACAAAGGAGCGAACAACACCTGCCGTACCTTCTGGACGAAGGGTCAAAGATCGTTTTTTTCGATCCAAAAAGGTGTACATTTCTTTTTCCACAATATCTGTCGTCTCTCCGACCCCCCGCTCAAAAAGGGACGTTTCTTCAAAAATTGGTGTACGTACTTCTTCATAAGCGTATCGCACACACAATTCTCTGGCTACTTTTTCTAAGTAATGCCAAGTAGTCACCTCGTTTGGCAAGATATCATATGTACCGCGTGGAATACCCATATTTTTTGCTGACCTCCTTTTATTGAAATTAAAAAATCTCCCGCCACTGACCTTATTGTCAGGGACGAGAGATTGGTAAACAATCTTTAAAAAACCCGTGGTACCACCCTAATTGAAAACAGATAAAAAGTTTTCCACTTCTTGTCCGTTATCGCAGGATATGCGTCTAGCTCTACTCCCTCTACTGGTTTCGCACTAGAACCTCTGGGTGTCATTCGCCGAATCGTAACTGGAGAACCTTACAGCCTATGAGTTCTCCTCTCTTCAAGTTCGTTACTCGATTACTATTCCCATCATTGGTGGTTCGTATGTAGTTGAATGTATTAGTGCAATGAAGTATGTGAAAGAAAGTGTAATCTTTGTTTAAGATTATATGAAGATTATGTTGTGGTGTCAAGCATATAAACATCTAATATTTACAATGTAAACGCTCTTAATTATGTCTATTTTGTGACAGAATAGATGTATTTGTGAAACCGCTAACATTTTTATAGGAACCCAAGTGTGCTACAATATTTGCGATTACATACGAAGGTGAGAGGTTAAAAATGAAACTATTTTTTATTCTTGGAAGTATCTTAATGGCGCTTGCTGTAGCAATTGGAGCTTTTGGAGCACATGGATTAGCAGGTAAAGTAAGTGAAAAAATGCTCGCCAATTGGCAAACAGGTGCTCATTACCATATCGTTCATGCTCTAGCCATCATCATTATCGCATTAACCATGGCCAAATTTGGCAATAGCGGATTGCTCACGACTGCTGCTTGGTTGATCTTCGTCGGTATTATCTTTTTCTCTGGAAGTCTGTATATCATGGTGCTTACAAATGTAAAAGTACTCGGAGCCATTACACCAATCGGTGGAGTTGCCTTTATCGCTGGCTGGATTGTTTATGCTGTAGCAATAGCAAAATTAATTCCTTAGTGATTGTATTTTTATGAGCTCCATAGTATGATTATTCATAATCAAGTCCCCTAGAGAAAAAAGGGATGGAATGCCTCCTTGTTTGATGGACACCATGATCCGAGACATCAAGGAACTGGCTGTACGCTTCAACCAATTGCTCAGCAACAGGGTTCCGTTTCACCTCTCCGGCATCAAGTTGATGCTGGTCTTGGAAAACACCTCGCTTGAAGGTGACGAAATCAAGATCGAAACAGTCAAGATTTCGGAGGATGCCAAGACGCTGGAAATCGTCCTGGCTGGCAAGCACACCTTCGAGTCCGAACAAAATGAAGGCAAGCTTGAGGTTGTAACCGTCGATTCGAGGAAGTTGATCTTCACGGTTCAGGATGATGAGGAACTCCCTGTTCCTGTCCTCCTTGTCACAGTTGAAAACGTGACAGGGGAACAGCCCATCTCCATTCTGGAGAATGAACCCTGCCGTTTGGGAGAGGTCACCTTCGGGAAGTTCCGCTCCTTCTTCGAACTGTAGTTCCAGCAACTGAGTGAGTGCCCAGTTTGTGTTCTATATGAATACTAACTGGGCACTCGTGCGTTTTATCTAAAATATACTTATCCGATAGGAAATAATAAAATTAACAATCTCTTTACATGAGGACTTTCTAAACACATGCTATAATAGCTCCACACCGTCAGACAGAAGGGATAACGGTGAACCAACTTCAAACAGTCTTTCATCAGGTCGAGCCGATCAATGATTGGCTTCGAAACCAAGGCTTGAATACTGAGGTCCCTACTCCCTTGTCACCTCCCACCGAGGACCATGTCACTTACGGACTAGAGACGTATGTTCTTACCAACTACACCATCTTCTTCGCAGGCAACAAGCTTTTCTTCACAGCAGAGGGATGGAAGAACGACATGCACAAGGTCACAAGGGTTCGGAGAATCTCCATCTCATCCGAGGGGCGCGTGAGTATCACTGAATACATCCGAGAGGTGAATGGAAATAAGTTGGGAAAGCAGATTCCGATCATCGAACCCATCACCAAGAACTTTGATGAAGTTGGTCCGGAAGACATCCGCTTCTGGTAGGTAGTTCTTTCGGCACAATGCACCCCTGTCCCCTTTCAAGGACAAGGGTGTCCGACGTTTTCGAAGCAGAAAAATAAAATAAACAAATTTGTGATAATATATAGGAACACCTTGTCACCTGAAGAATCGAGGCAGCAGTGGAACCCAGAGACGAATTCGTACAGGATCGGGATTGGTACTATCAATTGATGGGGTATGTTCTCCAACAGTTGGGGCAGAACAAAAGCTATCCAGACCCTGACGATGCAGATGAAAGGCTGTTACTGGACAACTTCAGCATCTCCGTTCAGGAGGATGGCTTCATCATTGTTGCGACAGCAACCAAAAATGGAACTCCTCTGGTCACGAAGGTGTTCACCTACCATGAGGTAGAAGGAGACAGTGGTAAAGCCACTATTATCTGCACGGTAAAGTTCTACAACAACTATCTCCCACCTAAGGAAGCATTATATCAAGATGAAGATAAAACCAAGGTGAAACCCAAGACTGTATGTGAAATATGGCAGACGGTCTAAAGCTGCCTTGCCTGATCACGATGATCAGGCAAGGCAGCAACGATAACAATAATTCCTCATAAAAAAAAGCCTGATCGATAAGGATCAGGCTTTTGTATACCTTTCTTACAGTAATTTCTCCAGTTGTTCCATTACATTTTCCACATTAAATCCAAATTTCTTGAGTAACAGGTCTCCAGGTGCAGAAGCTCCAAAGTGATTGATACCGATTACTGTTCCTTTTTCTCCCACATATTTATCCCAGCCCATAGGATGTGCTGCTTCAATCGCAACACGTGCGGTGAGATTGCTTGGGATGATGTTTTCTTTTTCCGCATGAGTCAAGTGATCGAAGTTTTCCCGACATGGCATACTTACTACTCGTACATGTACGCCTTTTTCTGCCAGCTTTTGTTGTGCTTTTACTGCTAATGCTACTTCAGAGCCAGTAGCAATGAGCACTCCCTTTTCCTCACCTTGCGCTGGCGAAACAACATATGCCCCCTGTTTTACGATCTCTATCTTTTTGCCAACTGTTCCAGGCAGCACAGGCAGGTTTTGTCTGCTTAAAATAAGGGCAACAGGATGATCTTGTGACTTTAATGCATATTCCCATGCAGCAACGGTTTCATTTGCATCAGCAGGTCGAACCACTTTCAATCCAGGAATCAAGCGCAGAGATGGGATGTGTTCTACTGGCTCATGTGTTGGTCCATCTTCGCCGACAGCAATACTATCATGAGTAAAAACATAAGTCACTGGTAACTGCGAAAGTGCCGCTAGCCGAATAGACGGACGCAGGTAGTCAGAGAAAACTAAGAAAGTAGCACCAAAAACATGAAGCCCTCCATGCAGTGCCATTCCATTTAATGCTCCACCCATCCCATGCTCGCGAACCCCAAACCAAATATTGCGGCCTGCATAATCGTCGGCACCAAAATTAGCATCGTCTTTCATTGTCGTACTATTAGAAGATGCTAAGTCTGCTGATCCTCCAAAGAGCGTTGGAATTTCTTTCGCCAATACTTGCAGCGCTTTTCCAGATGCTGTTCTTGTAGCAATTCCCTTTTCATCTGCTTCAAAAGTTGGCAGATGTTCTGCCCAATCTGTGAGCAATTCCCTAGCAAATGCTTGTTTGATTTGATTTGCTAAGATTGGGTACTCCTTTGCATAGCTTTCAAACATTTGATTCCACTGCGTTTCGGCTTTCGCTAGTTCATTTCTGATCGCAGAGAAGTTTTCAGATACTTCAGCAGGCACATAAAAAGGAGCTTCCTCTGTCCATTTGTAAGCAAGACGTGCACCTGCTACTTCTTTCGCACCAAGTGGTTTCCCATGGGCTTCGGATGTTCCAGCGCGGCCAGGGCTGCCATAGCCAATGATCGTACGTACTTCAATCAAAGTTGGTTTCGACGATTCTTGTTTTGCTTGTTCGATAGCTTGATTAATAGCTTCCATATCATTTCCATCTTCTACATGCAACACTTGCCATTCATTGGCTTCAAAGCGTTTGGATGTCTGTTCGGAAAAAGATTTGGAAAGATCGCCATCGAGGGATATACTATTCGAATCGTACAATACGATCAATTTGCCTAGTTGTAGATGACCTGCCAAAGATGTTGCTTCTTGAGCAATACCTTCCATCAAGTCTCCGTCACCACATATTGCATATGTAAAGTGATCGATTACATCATATCCATCACGATTATAGGTTGCTGCTAAATGACGTTCTGCCATAGCCATTCCGACTGCATTGGCAATCCCTTGCCCTAGCGGACCTGTTGTAGCTTCTACACCAACTGTATGTTTCACCTCTGGGTGACCTGGTGTCAAACTGCCCCATTGGCGGAATTCTTTTAAGTCATCGATAGTCAAACCATATCCAAATAAATGTAGCAAACTATACAACAGTGCTGAACCGTGCCCGGCCGATAAAATAAAACGATCACGGTTATACCAATCTGGGTTTTGAGGATTGTGCTTTAATTGCTTAGCCCAAAGCGTATAAGCCATTGGGGCCGCACCCATTGGTAAACCAGGGTGTCCAGAATTTGCTTGTTCAACCTGGTCAATGGATAACATCCTGATAGTATTAATGGAAAGTTGATCGATTGTCATAAAATATCCTCCTTTTACTCCATCTCATTATAGCACGCAAAACTAAAAACTATCCAAGATAAGGGTGACTGGTCCGTCATTTACTAATTCCACATCCATCATTGCCCCGAAAATTCCTGTTTCCACTTTAACTCCTTTGGCAAGAAGTTCTTGATTCCATTTATCATATAAGGATAGCGCTTCTTCTGGACGTGCTGCTGCCATAAAATTAGGCCTTCTTCCTTTTCGACAATCTCCATAAAGCGTGAATTGGGAAACGGAAAGAATACTGCCCCCCACATCCAGCAGTGATTTATTCATTTTTCCGTGTTCATCTTCAAATATTCGCAAGTTCACTACCTTATCAGCAAGATATACGATTTCTTTTTCACTATCACCGTCTGTAAAACCAACAAATAAAAGGAGCCCGTGATCAATGGCTCCTACGATGTTCCCATCTACTGTAACACTTGCTTTGCTTACACGCTGTAACAATACTCGCAAATCAATCACCCTTGTCCAACTGTTCTTTGTACACTGTATATATCCCGTACACCTTTAACTCGTTCTACTACAGATCGTAAATGATGAATATTACGAATGGCTACGGTCAATTGGATATTCGCAAATCCTTTTGGATGAACTTTTGCATTAACTGCACTATAGTTTGCCTTTGTATCATTGACTGCTTGAAGCACATCATTCAACAATCCGAGGCGGTCATAGCCAGATACTTCGATATCCACATGATATGAAGCCGCAGGTTCTCCTTCCCATTCGACCTCTACCCGTCTGTCTAATTCCACACTTTGCAAATTAGGACAATCAGCCCGATGAACCGATACCCCTCTTCCACGGGTTACAAATCCACCGATTTCTTCCCCTGGAACAGGATGACAACATCGAGACAATCTCACGAGCACATTATCTACCCCTATTACTCGCACACCTACATCCAATCGTCGGCGACGTTGGGGAGTAGTCTTCACTTCGGGAATGATAGGCGGCAATTCTTCTCTCAAACCAGTAGTCAGTCGATGTACCACTTGTGCGGTTGAGATTCCACCATATCCTACAGCTGCTAACATCTCATCGGTATTAGGGAAATTAAATCGCTTGCAAACCTCAATCATCTTGTCCGATTTCATCGCTTCATTAATATCGTAATCATGCTTTTTGAGAAGCGCTTCTACCATCTCTTTTCCCTTGATGATACTCTCTTCTCTTCGTTGGGTTTTAAACCAACTGCGTATTTTATTCCGGGCATGAGATGTTTTTACTAATTTGAGCCAATCTTGGCTAGGTCCATAGCTATGTTTCGACGTGAGAACTTGTACTTTGTCTCCTGTCTGTAATTTATAATCAAGCGGCACAATATTGCCGTTCACTTTTGCCCCAACACATTTATTTCCCACTTCTGTATGAATACGATAAGCGAAATCAAGCGGTACGGAACCCGCAGGCAGTTCAATCACATCTGTCTTAGGTGTAAACACAAAAACAGTATCTGTGAACCAATCCATCTTCAGACTCTCCACAAATTCTTCTGCATCTCGTGACTCTGATTGTAATTCCATCATTTCTCTAAACCATTTTAGCTTATCCGAAAAAGATTGTTTTCCTACATTTGCACCTTCTTTATAAGCCCAGTGAGCTGCAATTCCGTACTCTGCGATCCGGTGCATTTCCATGGTCCGTATCTGCACCTCAATCGGCTCCCCTTTAGGACCTAAAACAGTAGTATGCAGGGATTGATACATATTTGTCTTGGGCATAGCAATATAATCTTTAAAACGACCAGGCATTGGCTTCCACATGGTATGAATCATACCAAGCACAGCATAACAATCCCTTACAGAGTTTACGATCACACGAACTGCCATCAGATCATAAATCTCATGAAATTGCTTATGCTGGTTTTTCATTTTGCGATAAATGCTATAAATATGCTTGGGGCGACCAGAAATATCTTCTACCTGCAAATCCATCTCTGTGAATTTGTCGTACAGCATTTCAATAATTTCACTCAAAAAAGCTTCCCGTTCTGTTCGTTTTTTCTTCATCATGGAAACAATTTTGTAGTACTGTTGAGGATTCATATAGCGCAGAGACCGATCTTCTAATTCCCATTTGATTTTGGAAATCCCTAATCGATGAGCCAGTGGTGCAAAAATCTCTAATGTCTCTTCCGCTTTCTTTCGCTGCTTCTCTTCTGGCAGATGTTGCAGGGTTCTCATATTGTGCAGGCGATCTGCGAGTTTACAGAGAACAACTCGTACATCTTTTGCCATCGCAATAAACATTTTGCGATGATTTTCGGCCTGATGCTCAGCATTGGATCGAAATTTAAACCCTTTCAGCTTCGTCAATCCATCTACCAATGATGCAACCGTTTCTCCAAATTCTTCATGGATTTGCGCTAAGGTTATCCCTGTATCTTCCACAACATCATGCAACAGACCAGCAATAAGAGTAGAACTATCCATCTGCAAATCTAACAAAATTTCTGTAACTGCTACAGGATGTAAGATGTAAGGCTCGCCCGATTTCCGTAATTGTCCATCATGTGCTTTCTCCGCATATCTATAAGCTTTTTCAAGCTTGGCCACCTCTTCGGGAGGTAAATACGTAGCCGCTTTTTGAAATAGCTCTTGTACAAGTATCATTACGTTCAGCCCTAACCAAAAAATGTTTTAAAAAATATTATCCTATAACGGTTAAAAAATGTAAACATAAACATTTCGTTCAAGAATAATCCTATGTTTTGTCGCCTTGGTTGTTATCTTTGGAACGAAAATTACCGAGACGACGGCGAAGACTAATGTAGAGGATGGATAACAAAATACCATCAATTGTTAAAAGTGTGTAAGTTAAATACTCTTCTGTTTTGAATAATAAAAACAAACCAACTACCACACTGCCATATGCTGCTATTTGAAATGAGATCAATAATACCTTCCATACTTTTTGAAGATAGACACGGAATTGAAACTCCTCATTATTAAATAATTCCATAAATAGTAGACCGACAATTCCTATCATCCAAAGGATAAAAGAACTAATAAAAATGCGGGCAAAACCACCGATAAATGCATAGAAAAAATTAGATAACCATTCCACAAGCACTACTCCTAACTTTTACAGTTTTACTACTTCATTATGTTCCTAGCTTATTCCTTTTTCAAGGTGCATAGTTTTTCTTTGCTGTGAAATGTTAACGCTAAATGGAGGTGAAAGCATGCAGGATAATACGAAGGCTGCAAACGAAGCCAAACAAAAAGATATCGATACAGAGTTTGCAGAGGAACTAACTGGAGAAGAGCATGCTGTGAAAAAAGTCCAAAATGCCCTTTTTGAAATGTATGCACAAGCAGGATATCATGATAAAGAAAAAGAATAGTAATCCTTAATAGAATAAGTCCCTTAAAACGGGACTTTTTTATTCCTATTGTACATAATTTTCCCAATTATTAGTACCTTTATAAGATTGGAGAATTAATATGGAAAATAAAAATGTATATGCTGATCTCGGTGGTGAACAAACCATTGCAGCTATTGTCCATGAATTTTACCACTTATTGGTGAATGATAAAAAACTAGCTCATTATTTCCATGATGCTAACATACACCAAATTCGAATTAGTCACATCACGATGCTTGTGAGTTTTCTATTTGGAGGTCCAAATCGCTATCACGGAAAAAATATGAGAAAAATCCATCAGGGATTGTACATTACTTCTGAAGAATATGAATTGGCTGTTAAGCATTTTAAAAATGCGATGAGGAAATACAATACACCAATCCCTCAAATGGCAAAAGTAGAGGCCTTACTTCGAGGAGTAAAGCCTCACATTATTATGAAATAAGGGAAATGCTGTGATAAGGTTGTCCTAAATAATCAAGCTGTTCTATTTCTCTTGTGTGACAAGTACAGAGTAATATTTGATGGCGCTTTGCAAGTTTACCCAATAAAGGAAGGATAGAAGTGAGACGTTCTTTATCATAGTAAACAAAACAATCATCTAGTAAAATGGGAAGCTGTTGTTTCGATTCAGCGGATATGTATTGAATAATGGACATTTTTAGGGCAAAAACCATTTGCATCAATGTTCCTGTACTTAATTGATCGATCTTCTCTTTCCTTCCAGTCTCAGGAATCCGTGCACTTAAACCTTCACCTGAGAAGTCAGCATAGAGGCAATCATATCTGTTATTAGTTACTGTTTTGATCCACGAAGATGATACCTGCTGTAATATCGGAGCTACATTTCCCTGCCGACTGCGATATGCCTCTAATAACACCTCATTCGCAACGCTAATAGCTCGTCTCTCTTCTTTTAATTGCTCGAGCTGCTCCTTCACTTGCTCCCATTCAACTTGAAGCAGTTGAAATCGATGCAGTTGAAGCTCCAATTCTTGTACAGTCTTTTTCTTTTCTCCTATTTGCATGCTGTTAATTTGAATCGACTTATGTACGCTTTCTCTGGAAAGCCCTAGACTTTCACTATCAATTTGCTTATCAGATATGCGGCAAAAAGCTCCTTGGTATCGCAAAACAACCTCTCTTTTACCATCTTCCCATTTTTGACGTAAGTAGTTTCCTTCTCCTTTCTTTAAAATCGGCTGTTTTCTCAATAATTGTTCTAACTCCCATTCGACTTTTTCTACTGCTTGTGTTTGATCCCACCACTTACGAATAATCCCCGCATCATTGGTGCCAACCCGATTTTCCCACCAATCTAAACGCTCTTGACACACTCTTTTTTCCGCTTTGTATTGGGACAAAAGCTTTTGATTTATTTGTATATTATGGTGACGAGTCATCTCTTGTTGCTTGTTGGAATAAACAGAAATCATCTGAGGAATCACCCAAACCAAACACATGAGGATAAAAAATAGGAAACCCCATATCGTAGAAATAAAAAAACTGCCAACCGTTAGGAGAGCACCAACAGAAGTGATCATAGGATAGATTGGTTTCCACCATGGATGGTATAAGGAAGTGACATTTTGTTCACTTTGCACATCTTGCTCCAACTGGCTAATGCGCTTATCTAGAGTTTGGACTTGGTAATGCAGAGCCCCACACTCTTCCATATCTTCCGCCTGCATCCGAAAAGGTGGTTCTAGCTCTGCTCTTTTTTCTTCTAATTTTTGAATCATCTCTTCCTGATCCGTACGCAATTGTTGAGTACATTTCCATTCTTCTAATGCTGTTTGAATTTTATCCAGACGATACCAATCCGCCTTACACTGTAGGGATACTGATATTCGCTGATGTTGCTCTGATAAAACTTGGTATTCATCCTCTAATCTTTCTTGTTCTTTTAATAAAAATTGGAATTCTACTCGAGCCTGTAAATATTCTTTTTGAGTTTCCTTATTTTTTTCCAGTTTACTTTGTAAGCCTTTCTCTTTTTCTATCAACATCCCAAAAGGTTTTTGTTTGGCATTTTCCGTCTTTCCCATTTCCTTTAACTGGTCATCTAAATAACCCAGTATTACGGACAATTCCACTTCTTCTCCTTGGTCAAGTAAACCGTTTAATTTTTCCGCCAATTTCTGCTGCCATTTAATTTCTTCTTTATCGAATTGTAATCCCATATCAGAATAAGAAGTAATATAAGCTGTTCGTCTAAATAACTCCCCGGATAAACCTATTTGCGTTTCCAAAATCTTTCTTTCTTTTCTTTGATCAAATAAAAAATGCTGTTGCAATTCCTCTCCAGTCTCTCGATTAATTAACTGCTCTTGTTCTCTTCCCTTGGAAAGATTTCGTACTAAACGGTAAGGGATGTCATGTAAAAGATAATCAATTTCTCCACCATATTGGTCTGATAACCACGGCCTATATCCCGCATACCAATCCGCTTCTCTTCTAACCCGCTTTCCTTCTTGAGCACCTCCATATAAGAGAGCATAAATTCCACGCATCAAGGTAGATTTCCCAGATTCATTTGGAGCATAAATGATATTGAGGCCAGGTTGAAAAGGAATGGTATACTGCTTCAAACAACCAAATCCATGAAAATGAACACGTTCAATGATCATTGATTTATCACTTCACTTTCCATCGCATCTAAACCTCGGTACAGAGCTATTTCTAAAATTCGTTTTTGTCTCTCATCTGTTTCTTGTGCAATACGTTGTTCCATAATATGAACAAATGTGCCGATTAAAGTCTGCTGATTCCGCAATTGTTGAAGGTTATATTCTGGCAGCGTCTTATCCTCATAAACAAGCCATTTGTGATTCGCTTGTACCATTGTTTCTAGCTTGTGCAACCAATGTTTATCCTCTCGACCGATAGCTGATCTACCTGCTAATCGAATGCTGAGGTAATCATTTATATCTTCCTCCCTTATTGTTGTCTGAACCAGTTGAGCTATATGAGCAAGCGTCAATCGATTGGTTATATCAATTTCTAGTTCTTCATATTTACGGGTATGTATAGGAATGGCCTCTAAGTTAACTCCCGTTTTGTCGACCGTACCAAAGGTAAGATATCTCGATCCTGTTTCCTTCCAGTTCCTGGCCTCTGGAGAGCCTGGGTAATGGATGATTGTTTTTTTGTTGTTTTTCAACTGATAAGTCTGACGTTTATGTATGTGCCCAAGTGCAACATAATCAACTTCATGTTCCAACAGTTCTTGCTCTAAAATCGGAAAGTACAAAGAGCTCTCTTCTCTAAAATCGCCATGAACCACATAAATATGAGCAGATGCATCTTTCATAGGGGTAGGCAGAGAACTATGACGTTCAGAAAAGTCTATGAAACCTCTACCTGAAATATGTAATTGAAACTGAGGAAAGAAAAGTGTTTCCCACTGCCCGGAAAATATATACACATGATCTGGCCATACTTCTTGGACATATATAGAATCTTCTCGATATGGATCATGGTTACCTGGACTTATAAAAATACGTGTTTCTGGTATTCGTTGTAGTTGATCAAAAACAAATTGGTACAAACTAGAAGTAACAAATCCATGCTCCAAAAAATCTCCCGCAATAAATAGAAATGGGACAGCTCTCTCTTTGACAAACGAGATAATCCTTTCAAATGTTTGTAAATATTCTTCCTGTCTTATCCAAATATGTTCTTTTTCCCACTTCCAACCTTTGATTGGCGCTCCTAAATGCAAATCTGCTACATGTACAAAAGAAATATTCTGCATAACTCCTCACCCGTGTATGTTTTTTTGTATTCTGACAAACGATAAACGTAAAAAAGGTCGTGACGCTTATGCAACAAACTACACATCTACTTAGAAAAATTCTCCTCCTAATTCTTCCATTCCTGCTAATTGGTATCAGTTTTGCAACTGCATATGCACAGAAGACAGCATCCATGGGTAATTTTCAAATGTGGTATGTCCAAGACGGTCAAAAGCATGTAGTAAAAGAGAGCACTACCTCCCAATATGAAATGGAACAGCTGTTAAATAAAATCGATCATCTATCAGGCCTATCTTCTTTTCAGCTGCCTACTAGATACATTCTGGTTCAGTTTCATCATCCAGTTGTTCTTTCAGCTTTCTCCCCCATTAAGTATCCATTTCAATCTGTAATTGTTACGATACCTAAAAATCATCCCGAAATAGCTCGGCTATTAATCCGAAATTCGCAAGGAAGTTGGGTAGAATATCACACGGAACGCTCCCTATCTATTTTTCTACAACAAATAATCCCATCATCTCTGAAGGATGATGGGATTATTTGAAAGGGAAATTAATCAATCTCTACAATTTTTAATTGGATGGTTCCAGATGGAACAGGAACGTTGACGACTTCGCCTACTTTTTTACCGATTAACTCTTTCCCAATTGGTGATTCATTTGAAATTTTACCTAGTTCAGGATTTGTCTCCGCACTACCAACTATATAATATGTTTCTGTATCACCATCTGGAATTTCTTGAATGGTTACTTTAGCCCCTACAGAAACAAGCGTTTTATCAGTTTCACCAGGTTTTATGATCTTTGCATTTCTAATCATATTTTCAAGTGTCAATATTCTTGCTTCTATTAGACCTTGCTCTTCTTTAGCAGCGTCATATTCAGAGTTTTCACTTAGATCTCCTTGCGAAATTGCTTCTTTTAGACGTTCTGCTACTTCATGACGTTTCACTGTTTTTGCAAGTTCTAACTCTTCTTTTAGATTTTGTAATCCCTCTTCCGTAAGTAAAACTTCTTTTTGATTAGACATTGCCGATTCCTCCTTAAAAAGACACAAACCATAGCTTTCTATTTGTTAGCATTATTTTCTAGTACAACCGTGCTACATGATATGTCACGTCCAAATACATTATGCCTATTTCTTCCTTACCTATCAAATTAAGAAACCGATTACAAAAAAGGGACTGCTAGTTATCTTAGCATATTTATGTTTATGAACCAAGTATTTTAATAATTTTTTTGTTCGACTACTTTTACTCCACCACCTTTACTCCAAATCGCATGTTAAAAAAAAAGAAATACAATCTGGATGTGTATATTTATAAGAACGGAAGTAAGGCGAGAATTTTTTTCTATACAAAAGAGACTCCTATGACATATAATTATGTATTCGACATAATTATACAAATTCCCTGCTAAAACTTGATATTCAAATGGTTTTTCCTAGTTTACACGATGAAAAAGCCCCTAAAAAACTTAGGGACTTTTTTTAATTTGCAGAAAACCAATGTTTATATTTTTGATAAATAAATGATACGGATAATAGAATAATTCCTAATCCCATAAAAGAAAAAATACGATATAACGTCGTCAAAAATGACAGATCGAAAAAGAAGATTTTTAAGATTGATAGTCCAAAAACACAGATCGACAAAATTCGAACAGATTGTTTTTTCTGCCAAATACCCACCCATAGAAAGAAACAAGATAAAAGTAACCATGCAATCGATATCGACAACTGTTGTAAGTTTTGAAGTCGAATCACTTCTTCCCTATCAGCGATGTATCGCAGTATATTAGCCTCAAATGTATCACTGATTTCCATCGTCACACAGAGAAAAACTGCCAGGACTCCAATAAAAAACAGTGTTTGTCGAATGTAGCGGAAATATAAGCTGCTCTTTGTATCCTCGTTTTTCTTCATATACCGGTAAAAGAAGAAAAGTATACCAATTGCACAAATCAATGATAAAAATCGCAAATTGATTACTGGTATAAAATGTTTATATGAGTAAAACGTCAACCCACGAAATAAAATAGGAATTGTTCCGAGCCCAAGGGCAGACAAACCAAAATACATCAACAAACGATATCGCAAACGTACTCCCAATATATACATCGGAACACTCAAAAAGATCCAAACCAATACTAAAGTGTAAAATTCAAGATTTCCGAGATAAGAAGCGGAAGACAAACTCGTTGTAGATTGATGCAAATTAATCTGTTTGGTAAATCCATCCACAATTTCTACTGTAACCAATTCAAACAACAATACAACCACAGACAAAATGATGGATAATCGGTACCAATTGTACCAAGGATGCTGTAGCCCCAGCTTTCTCCATAAGCGATATGATCCAAATATCAGTCCCATTGTAAGGATAAAAATGAGCACACGAATATTCCAGACAGGCCTGAAATAATCAAGAGCCGGATATGCTCTCCCAAGGATTGCTAATTGGATCAACATAATAGCTAATATCACATTGCTAGCGATGAGAACAGAATTTACCCGTCTCTTTAAACCAAACCAGCCTAATAATACAGCGTAAACCAGCAAACAAAAGGCAATCGATAAGTCTTCCATATAGCTGACATGACTTATATAATCCCATTTCCCGAGCTTCACGTACATTTCTCTTGGATATACATGCAAAAAGAAGAGTTTGCTTTCCACATAAATGCCTACTGCTAAAAGGGTAGCCCATATGGCATGTAAGCTATTTCGGATAAACATAGCATTTTGTTGCTTATATAAATGTGCACTCCACAACAATACGGTTACACCTATGAGATCATTCCATAATACCCAATTGAATAAAGGTTTCAGTTGACCCATTTCTCCAAGCGTATAAATAAAAATGACAAAAGTAGACATACACATTAATCCTAGACCAAATCGTTCGATATAACGCACTTGATAACGTAAACCCCACCAAATCATTATCCCTATCTCGATAGAAGCAATAAAAAGAAACGTCTGAAAGTGGAAAAATACACCTGTTGCTGCCAATAGAAAAAGGAGAAATGTAATACTCTGCCTTGCTGTTTGCCATTGATTTGCTTTTGATAACGTTTTACGAGCATAAAAATATACAATCGGAATGAGATACAAAATTGCAATCAGTAGCATACAAGTGCTAAACCAGAGACGATAATGCACCGTATTTGGAAAATGCCAGACTAACCCAAGACCTAAAAGTACAGTATTGAAAATACTAACCATTTTTTCATACTTTGTAGCTCGCTCGTGAAAGAGAAAACGAAGATCAGACAGATAGAAGAGTAACCAAAAAAACGCTAACGAGACGAGAAATACAGTATGTTCCTCACTCTCAGATGCGATACTCCATCCAAAAAATATCAGATAAGTAGCTACAAAGGACAGGTAATAAAGAATGGTCCAATTTCGTTTCCTCCATACCAGAGCAGATATGCCGACGGTAACGAATGCGAGATAACTCATCAATCCAAGAGTGCTCCCCTCACCAGGAAAAAGAAACGGTGTTCCATAAGCCCCTAACCATCCGATGATTGCAATTGGTAATGACTGATAATAAATCGCTTGCCCAAAGCTAAGTGCGGTAACGAGTAACATTAATATAATAGCAACTAACTGCGGTACAAGTTCATAAAAATTATAAGTCGCAAATACAGACGTGTATAAGACCGCAATTCCTGCCCCTACTAATCCTTGACTGAAGATTTTTAATCCTCTTTTGGAAAATATTCCACCTATGAATAGTAAAATGAAGCCAAATACTGCTCCAATCGCAACTCTTGTAATTTCATTAATCCAATTATTATCGAAAGCGTATTTCATAAAAAACGCTGTACCTAGAAAAAGCGCAACTGCACCGATCCAATTTAACCATTTGCCTCCAATTAATAATTCCCATTCCGTTTTTGTTCGGGATTTACGTTTTGGTGCATAACCTTTCTCTGGTAATATCTTTTCTAGCATTTTTGGCTTTTCTTCTTTTACAAGAGGAGGAAAAACTGGAGTCTGAGCATCTCTGTCTTTCTCCTGTTTATCAATTGATAAATGATCTTGGACTTCCTCCTGAACCTTCTCTCTCTCTTTCTCTACATCTTCCAATCGTTTTTTTAAAACTTGTAAAGAAAGGTCTAAATTCTCCATTTTCTTCTCTAATGTTTTGTTTCTTTTATAAAAGAAATACAAAATAATAAGAACGAATATAAAAACAAATAAATCTATCATATATTTTCAGACACCTCCTTTTCCATTGTACTATGCGTCATAATTGAAACTTTAAAAAAACATAAAAAGTGACCAAAATGTAATCTGGTAGAAATAAATTGAAAAAAAATAACCCTCCTTTCCTATGAAAAAAGGGTAAAAACTAAAGTTTCGCGATCAAAGGTACTTTACGTATTGCAAACCAAGTTCCCACTTGTATAAAACCTAAACATAGGAGCAATGGTTTTAAAGAGGTTATCGTATTTGTTTTCGCTAAAATAATCATGAAAATGATTAAGCTGATCAATCTCCCAAAGTTCATGACTATTTCTCTTGCCACCACATATTCCACTCTTAGTTCGACAGCTTTCTCATGCTCACCAATTACATCATATGCGATTGAAGTATTTGGAGCATAGTAAAATGGATAAAAAAGATACATTCCAATACCATATAACATGACTGTCCATGTATTCCAATAGATTAAAAACGGGATAATCAATAACCCCATCATAACAGTAGCTACAAGTACAGCATTCGCCCTCCATGTCGGCTTTAAATATTTACCTAGAAGTAAATAAGAAATAAGGGACACAATAGAAGCACCTGTGTAATAAGTTCCAAGCGCTAACTCATTTTGTGTAATGAAGTAGACCAATAGACCAGTAAAAAAAAGAAAAACTCCTTCTCGTAGTCCTTGAAAAAAAGAGGATACTTGTATCCAAAACCAATTTGTTTTCGGTTGAAAAGAAATAACCATTACTTCCCTTAGTCGAAATTTACCCTCTGCTTTTCGCAATTTCAACCAAAAACTGACCACTACAGAAAGAGCAAAGATTCCCAGCGAAATACCAAAGATTATTCTATACCCTAAAAAGTGATCTACACGTGTAATAATAAATCCTGAAATTAATGGTGCTATCATTCCTGATAATGAAGTGATAAAACCACTTATTCCATTCATGACATCTCGATTATCTCGCTCTGAGATTTCAAAATACAAAACATTAAAAGACATCCAAAAAAATCCATTTCCGAGTCCGAGAAAAAATCCAAGTGGAACTACATAGTCAATAGCTCTCGTGTCTAAAAGGAGAACTGTCAAATAAAAAAGAGCTTGCAATGCCACTCCAATCCGAATAGAAATAACGCGATCTACTCGTTTGGTTATCCATCCCGCCAATATAAAAGTAACTGCGATAGCGAAATAATTGGCAAGATTGTACCAAGCAATCTTAAATAAATCATGGTTAATTTTCCATAAAAAAACATTCAAAAAAGCGTTAGACAGAGCAAAAGAAAAAGCATGCAATCCACTGACTCCCAGTAAGACCCATGCCTCACGATTTAATTTTTGTAAAAAGTCCATAGAGCCTCACCTAAAAATAGTCTATCCAAGCTTCTATGGATTATGAATCTGAATCAGGTCTTCGAAATTGTAAGAAGACTAAAGATAATGCAAAACCTGCCAGTACACATATAAAGTACACTCCAGTAAGCGGGTAATCAACAACAAGATTTAAAACGGTGAGAACCAATACTGCGAGTCCAAATTGCGGATGGATTGCTTTTCGCACAAATAAATATAAGTAAACGCCAAATATGCCATATACAGCACCTAAAGAACCAAAATATATTCCTTCCATTCCAGTTATGTACACAATTACAAAAGTCAACATTCCAGAAAACAGATATATGAGAAGAAAAAATAATCTTCCTAATAGCCATTCAAGTTGAGGACCCAGGATATACAGAAAAAACAATCCTAACAGATAAGAAAAAATACTAGTATGCAAAAATATTGCTGTAAAAACTCTCCACCAATCTCCTGCCTGAATACGCCAACCTTCAACTGCACCATATTGGACCACAAGCGCTTCCCCTGACACAGACCCACTATGAAACAAGAGCATCAAGTAGCATATCGTATGTACAATCATCAGGCTTGTAATCACTGGAAAAAATCGCGGGAATTGTTTGAGAGGAATGTGTGTGTGTCCAAACAAAATTAATCCTTCTTTCTTGGGCTTACCTCTGCAATAGGTTGTCCCATCTTTAATGATATTCCTTTAGAAATGTTAGGTAACCAGTTGATCATGTTTGGTTCGAATATCAAAATAACGGTAGAACCAAATTCAAACCGTCCTAATTCCTCGCCTTTTTTCATCTGAATTGCCTTTGGATATATCTTTTTATTTTTTTGTTGTTTTTTTCCTATGTTTGTCGTAATTTCTTGATCATAAGTAACTTTAATACTTCCCACATTCGTAGCACCAACCTTGACTAAAGCAACTTGTCCAAATTCGCTATCTATATAAGAAATAACACGTTCATTTTGTGTAAATAAACCCGGAAATAAACGAACTCCTGACTTATTAACTGGATATAAATTACCAGGAATATAGGTCAGCGATTCTATTTCACCGGAAATCGGACTATGTATACGATGGTAATCACGGGGACTTAAATAAATGGTGGCAAATTGTCCATTAAAAAATTGATCTGTCTTACTGTCTCCTGCCAATAAATCTTCCAAACGATAAGATATTCCCTTTGCTTGAATAATCGTTCCTTCTTCTATTTTACCCATCTGTGTAATAATGCCATCGACAGGACTAGTTACTTTATCTGGATCTGCGTCAATTGGTCGTGCTTCTGCATTTAATTCTCTTACAAAGAAATCCAATAAGCTTTCAAATTGATCGACAGGTTTTTTCACTGGATTAAGATCTATTTGAAATTTTTTAATATAAAAAGGAATAAAATGTCGACTAAAACGTTTTTTAGCCATACTTCCCACAAATCTAGATACGCTATTTTTTGGTGTTATCTTCCAAATAAAGCGTGAAACTCGGTCTTTCATTAAATGCCTCCACTTCTAAACGATTAAAAGGAAAAAAACGGATGGGAAGAAAAAAATCTACTTGGGCACAATACTTTCTAGGAGGTGATCGAATGAACAACAAATACAAAACCGATCCTGCTCATGTTCGTAAGCAAAATGCACAAAGCCAAAACGCTGGTGCTGCTGGTCAGTATCAGACAGAATTTGCTTCTGAAGCTGCTACAAACGCCCAACAAGTACGAGCTCAAAACGCTGCTTCTGCTAACGCTCAAGCTCAAGCTCAAAACAGTGCTGCTGGTCAGTATCAGACAGAATTTGCTTCTGAAGCTGCTACGAACGCCCAGCAAGTACGAGCTCAAAACGCTGCTTCTGCTAATGCTCAAGCTCAAAACAGTGCTGCTGGTCAGTATCAGACAGAATTTGCTTCTGAAGCTGCTACCAATGCTCAGCAAGTACGAGCTCAAAATGCTGCTTCTGCTGGTGCTCAAGCTCAGAACAGCGCTGCTGGGTATAAAACAGAATTCGCTTCTGAAGCTGCTACCAATGTACAACAAGTACGAGCTCAAAATGCTCGTTCTCATAGCAAAAAAAGTAAAAACCAATTTTAAGCAAGGTAGAAAATCCCAATTTTTTCAAGTTGGGATTTTCTACTTTTTCATGATACAGTGTAACACAAAATCGTCAAACGCAGTAGATAGGAGAAGTGGGAATATTTTTTATCTTCAAATGCGAAATCCATAGCAACTGCTATGGAAACATATAGGAAATACTATGTTTTTATTTTTTTGTTCGCAGGAGGTAACGAATAGCTTGACTCGTATTTACCGTCCGAATAAATTCCCGGTCCATTTTTCTGCCTGTGTATAATAACAAATACCGAATTTGTTCTGGATTTAAATTTGGATTTAACTGCAACATCAATGCAATCGTACCTGACACATGAGGTACTGCCATCGAAGTGCCACTCATTTCTTTTGTCGTCTGCCCTAACCAAGCAGATGGGATTTTTTCTCCTGGTGCAGCGATATCCACACCTTTTCCCCTGTTTCCAAAAGGCGATATTCTATCGTTCATACCGATAGAAGTTACTGCAATTGTTTCGGGAAACCTCGCAGGAAAATCGATCGTATTTTTTAACCCCTGATTACCTGTTGCTGCAACCATTACAATTTTTTTTCGATGAGCAATCATAATTGCTTTTTTTAGCGATTCGCTCACCATTTCCATCCCAAAACTCATGTTAATAATATGCATTCGCTTCTCGATGCACCAATTAATCGCACTGAGTAAATCAGATAAATTTGCACTTCCATTTTTGTTAAATGCTTTTACGGCATACAGACTTGCCCAAGGTGCAACTCCAATTAGCCCCGTATTTCGCGATCTACCTGCAATAATCCCTGCTACGTGAGTTCCATGACCATTGTAATCCATCGGTGGAAAACCTCTTGCCAAAATATTCATTCCACCTTTGTAATTACGATAAATTGCAGGATGACTTGGATCAATTCCTGTGTCAATAACCGCAATACGAATTCCTCGTCCTTTTACTTTCGTCCAAACCATTGGTGCTCCAATACGTTCTATTCCCCAAGGGAAAGTAGGTTTAACCGCATACGTACTACCGTGATACGAAGGCTCTGTAATATTTACACGTATGTCTTGTTCTGCATGCTCTACATATGGATGATTATCTACTCTTAATCGAGGATTTACCGATTCTCCAATCACCATCCCCAGATGAGGAAGATATTCGATTGGCGTGATGCCTTGTTTTTTTAACTCTTTGGAACATCTTACAAAGTCTGCTCCCTCTTTTAAATAAAAAATCCTTCTATTCCTAATATTTTGAGGGTTCTCATTCTCTGGTTCCATTTTCTTTCCCCCTCACTCATAAGCTGTATGGAGAATAGACTATAAAACAATTGATTCTCATTAGGATGGTGGAAAAATGAATGACGATTATTTTGCAGAATTGGCAAAGCTAGCAAGTGATCTATCCAAAAAAACAAGTCAACTGGATGAGATGATGCAGGCTATTTATAATGTGAATACATCGTTTGGTGATCGAGATAAGTTGATGAAACTTATCAATCACATGGCAAAATTTAATAATCCAAAGCCAGATGCTGCCAAGACCGATGATCCCAAGACAGATGCACCCAAAACTGCTACACCCAGTAATCCATCCACTTCTGCTCCAGACTCAGGACCAAAAGGTGATTTCATATATGATGTGTTCAATTCACCTGCTATGATGTCGATCATTAAAGAGCATTACAATAAGAAAAAAAAGTAGTGAGCTTGTTAACATAAGATATGGGAAAGAAATCCCAACGGTATATGTAATCACCTAAGAAAGTGCCCTTTTTAGATGATAAAGAAAAAAGCCTACATAATCAGTAGGCTTTTAAATCTTATTTTTGAGGCTTCCATTCGTTTGCAGAACATCCAGTCAATGAAAAATCCACATCGCGACCAACGTCTTTGACTTGCTCATAGAACTGAACTACACAAGCCAATGGATGAGTGACGCTACTTTCATCGATAAAAAATAATACCGATTCCCCTTCGCTGTCTTCATAAGTCAGATATATAATGTCGTAGTCCACTTTACCAAGACGCGCATCTTCTATCGTAAATGCAGCTTCCTGACTGAGCAAAAACTCATCTTGAGACCACTTTATCGTCTCATCTTCCAGTTCATATGTATGTTCCGTGTCGTTTAAGTTACATCTTGTTAGGAGACCATAAACGACAAGCTGTTCTTTGTCCGGTTTAAGTAAACCCATCACGAATTGTTTGCTCTGTTCTTTTTTTCGCTTCAGCAGCGATTCTAAATCAGGAAAAAACATTTCCCGTGCTGAAGCTTGGAAATTTACATTGCTCCCATGAGTAAATACTTTCACGAAATTCACCCCTCGCTTATATTTCTTAAGTATGTACCCAGGCTGATTATAACATAAGAGGCGAGAAAACCCACTGTAGGGGTAGTGGAAGGAAAGTGAGCACCATTCATTTCAAATCAAAAAAAGCAAGTAAATGAGCAGTGATCGAAATCACTGCTCATATCACCAAATATTTAACTATTTGTGTAAGAGTCTTAGTAAGCTCCACCACCAAGTTGTTGCTCAGCTAAAGAAACAAGACGTTTGGTGATTTCTCCTCCTACAGAACCGTTTGCACGAGAAGTGGTATCAGGACCAAGTTGTACACCAAATTCTTGAGCAATTTCATACTTCATTTGATCAAGAGCTTGAGCTGCTCCTTGTACTAACAATTGGTTAGAATTGTTGTTACGATTTTGTGCCATGTTGTTTCACCTCCTCTCCGCTGGGTGTACTCTTATATTGCTTCTTTTTGCTTTGGAACATTCGTGTGAAAAACTGGAATTTCAATGTCATTTGTTGGAAAACAATAAAAAGCACGCTGTACGTTATATACAGCGTGCTTTTTGCTCTTTAACTTATGAGATTCCTGCGCATTTCTTTATGTTGTTGTCTAAGTTTTTTCATCTCTTGGTGTAGGTCATATTGTTCCAAAAACTCATGTCGCTCTTTTGCAAGTAAGTATTCTTCCATCAATAGATCTATCTGCTTTTCCAGTGCTTTCAGCTCTTCCATCATGTCTTACTCAGCACCTCTATTCATCTAGATATATAAAAAGAATTAACTTGTCACACAGGTATATACCCTTTATGTACATAAGATAAACATAAAATATCAAAATAGAAAAAAGTATATATTTAGTTTGAATGGGTTACTTTTTTTGATAGAATAGTAACATCATTCTTAAAAAAGTTATATTTCAAAGGTGGGATAACATCATGTCTGCAAACACACCTCATATACCTGCTTTTTTAAAACAGTTTCGCTCCATGAAATTTGAACTTATGATCCAAGACTTACCTAAATTAAGTAGAGATCAATTGGAATTGTTAAAAAAAGAAATTGAACATTTATTGGAGAAAAAAAATTAACCAGCCCTCAGGAAGAGTGGCTGGTTTTTTGTAAGGATTGGAAAAGCTGTCTGGCAATTACAGATGATCGAAAAAAACGATACATCCCCAATGCATGTACAGCTGAAAACAGTTGTGTTCCTGACCGAATATGATTTTTTTCATCTAACCGAACATAATCATACTCTGTTAAAAGCTCTAATAACGTTTCTGTTGTTTGATCTTCACTGTAGGTTTGAAATAGATCATGAAATTTTGAAAGCTCTATGTAATCTTTTGCATTCCACTGTTTTCTTATATCCTTGTCCAATTGAGGATATATCAGCAGCCCCCAAAGAATGACTATTGCAGCTTGGGCTTGTTCAGACCATTTTTTATGTGGTGGATCTTCCAGTCTGGAAGTAAGTTGGGAGCGAATTTGATTTAAAGACAACAACTGAAGCACTCCTTTAATCTCTTATATCTCTATCATTTGTCCAATAATTTCCTTTTCATACTTCATTTCGCATATTTTATTAAATTTAGCCGATTAAATACAGGTTGGAAAATACTTATGTTCATAATTGCTATCTTAATAGTGGAAAAGTTTGTGTCTTTTCTGTTATATTGTTAAGTAATAAAAATGTGAACATTGAAAGGAGTTTCTATATGCTGCTCGACCCAAAAAAAGGCAAATATTCAATAGAAGAAAATGAAAAAATTATAGAATTAGTAAATGAAGGATTAAAAAAAGGGGAAAGAGAGCGAGATACCATCAAAGTTATAGCCAATACATTAAACCGAGGCTATGCAGGTATCATGTCCCATGTAAGAAAATTAAAATCAGAGCAATCATCACGCTTTGAAGTGATGGATGAACAATATAAAGATAATGCAGCACGATTAAATAGTTGGACAGAAGCAGAAGAAGATATTGTAATTGATACAGTCAATCAACATCTTGGAGCTGGTAAATCATTATCTACCGCGATTTCCTCTTTAGAAGAGAAACTTTCACGTACGCAAGGGGCCATCTACCAGAGAATTTATACCCTCAGAAGAAAACAGTCAGAACGATTTGCCCATTTACCTGCCGAACGACCTAGAAAGAAAAGAAAGTTACCTGAGTGGCAAACCAATCGACCCGTCATTCGCAATTTAGATCGCTCAGAAACTACCAATGAACAATTTCAAGCGCCAAGTTTTTCCTCAATCTGGAGTACAAATTCAACTCAAGAATCTCCATCTCAGACAGAAGAAACCATGATCTACCAAGCTTTTGAATCTCGTTATGGTCGTTTGACATCAGAAGCAAAAGAAAAGTTAAATCTGCTAATGCGCCAGTATGGGGGAACTCGGGTATCTATTTCTTTGCTGACTTTAAGTGAAGATAAAGCGTTTCCAAGCATTATCGCAGACTTCTTAGCCATGAAAATGCAAAGAGATACCTAAATTATTTTAAAAATGAACTTATCATATATATTGCTTTCAATGCAAGTTATTATAAAAATACTTACTATAACGTATAGGAAAAAGAGTCTATTTATGGGATAGACTCTTCGTGCATCTGTGATGATAAACCATCATTTCTATTCTTTTGCTTGATTTTTTGGTCGTACTGGGATACTTGCATTAATAATGGTAGTTCTTTCTTTGGATTGAGGTACAATGGTAACCTGTCCCACAACATCGTATCCAAAATCATCACATAGCTCGATCAATTTAGTCTGAAATAATTTTAATTTCTTCTCATCAATATCTGATCTCTGGTAACTCAAGACAAGAGATAGACGATCGTCAGCAGTCACTGCTGTTGGTTCTTCTTTCTCTTTATTAAACATATTAAATAAGGTCAATGCTGTTTCACCTCGATTTCTTTTCACGCGATGTGAAACAATCGTTTAATCCGCGAAATAAGCGTACCTTCTTCTAGTTCGAGGAAAGGCACATCCTCACCTGACAATCTTCGAGCAATGTTAGAAAATGCTTTACCAGCATATGATTTACCATCCAATATGACAGGCTCTCCTGTATTTGATGAACGAATTATTCTGCGGTCCTCTGGAACAACACCTAATAAGTTAATAGCTAAGTGATTTTTGACACGGTCTACGCTTAACATATCGCCATCTTTTACCATATCTGGCTGCACACGATTAACCACAAGGTCAATCTGATCTAAATTTGCTGATTCCAAAAGACCAATTACTCTATCAGAGTCCCGAACAGACGGTATTTCTGGATTTACGACAAGTATTGCCCTATCAGCTGCAGCAATAGCATTTCGAAAGCCGCCTTCTATACCTGCTGGGGAATCGATTAAAATAAAATCAAATTCTTTACGCAACTCATTTACTACTTGTTTTACTTGATTTGGAGATACTTCTTCTTTGTAGCGAGTTTGGGCTGCTGGGAGTAATGCTAAGTCGGGATACTCTTTGTGGCGAACCAAAGATTGTCTAAGTTTGCTAACCCCTTCAATAACATCCACAATGTCATACACAATACGATTTTCTAAACCCAACATGAGATCTAGCTTTCGTAATCCAATATCTGTATCCACCAAACAAACACGATGTCCTAGTTGGGCCAAACCTAGACCTACGGAGGCTACTGTAGTAGATTTTCCTACTCCTCCCTTTCCACTAGTAATAGTAATTGCTACTGATCGCTGGCTCATCTACGTACTCCTTTCTGGAGAAGTCAGTGTTATTTTTCCTTTGGTTGATTAATTTGACCTACACAATATTCGCCCAGAAGGTGATTTTTCCTAAATTCGACAAATATTGTTTATTTCCTCTATAAAATGGTAAATTTAGTAATAATTTTTTTGACAATTCCTGCACTGTCTATCATCTTCACCTACTTGATGGGCACAATAAGGACATAAATAAATTAGCAAAGATGATGGTTCAGAAAAAGAGGTAGTATGATGACCCGCTGGAGATAAACCATCGGAATAAGAAAACTTATTTTCATTCTTCACTTTTTCTATTTCCATATCAATGCTTTTTATTTCTCTTTGTACAAATTGCAGACGCTCTAACCCACTTTTCAGCGCTTTGTTGATACTGATATTCTGTTCCTTTTCCCATTCCGTAAAAGCTACCCACCCAATTTCTTCAGCTATCTGATCTGCTTCTCGTTTCTTATCTTTTCGCTTGTAGTTTAACTTGCTCAGCTCAATCATTCGTTTGGATGCATGACTCGTCTCTGCAACACTTTTTCCAATTTTATTTCGCAAATCCTCAAATAAATTCACTAACCTAAACCCCACTTTCCTATCTTTTATATAAAAGGTGGTGCTTCTTGAATGTCAAGTCTTATAACGGATTTCATCGATTTTCTTTTAAAAGACCCAGAGTGCCCATCCAAACAGCTGGATCTTAAGACTTTCGCTGGAAAAACTTTTTTATACACCAGTCTGCATGTTTCTCCAAACGTAATGATGAGCTATTTCGATCAAAAAAGTAAATTATTTGTAAGAGGTACAATTTGGTGTTTTCAATGCCTGTACATTAGAAAAAACGCAAACTTTGTGGTTTACCAGATTGCTTTTGTCGCGCCTGATGAAAAAAGTTTTTGCTGTGGAAATCGATGTGTAGACTGTAAATGGAGCAAAAAAGGTTAATTTATTACCTTTTTTTTCTTGTAATTAGATCATTTGGTACCTTTATTTCTTTGGAGACGGACCGTGCAATGAGGTGTGAAACTTGGAATAACAATTGCTCAATCTGCTGCTCGGTCTTTAGATATTCACCGATCAGGGGATGTCCATTCAGCTTTTCTCGATAATACTCCATTTTTTCTTTTGCTTCATGATAATTGGGATGAAAAATACCAAATCTTTTCGTTTCCTCAAAGTCTTCCTTTACTTTTTCAAAAGATTTTATCAACATTTGAGCTTCTGCATTTGTATGGATTTCTTTTTTCAATTCGAGATACCGCTTTACTTCTTCTGAATCATTTATTTGATTGCCTAATTGCTCAGCAGCTTCCATTAATTCATTTAGATCAAACGTACTCATCTTGTTTCCCTCCACTTGTTTTATTGTATCACAAAGTGCCCTCCTAAAAACGCTCAGGAGGGCTATATGCAAGGAAGGGGGAAGCTATAAAAAAACGCTTCCCCTATTATTTATGATCGTCCATCCAAAATTATCCCCAACATATTCCTATTAAGTTGGATTTATGCTGCACATAATAAAGAGAAATGCAACAAGGTAGGCATTTTCAATCTAATTGGATAATATTTCTAATTAATATGTGACATTTGGAAATTATTGAACACGAACTATGAGAAAATTTATCAAAACATCAGATGATATGTAGCTTTCTTATGTTATAATTTTATTTGATACTTACTTTTTAGGAGGTTGTCCATCATTGGATAGTGACCATGACCTGGTTAGTCTCATCTTACAACTAGCACTCGTATTTTTCCTTGTTTTATTAAATGGTTTCTTTGTAGCATCCGAATTTGCAATGGTAAGAGTTCGTTCTACTCGAATTGCTCAATTAACCGAAGAAGGAAACGTAAGTGCAAAATTAGCACAGAGAGTGTTGCTCGACCTTGACGCCTATTTATCTGCTACACAATTAGGTATCACCTTAGCTTCATTAGGTCTTGGTTGGGTTGGAGAAAGTGTAATTGCTGAGTTAATAAAACCGGTACTAGATAATTTCCATATTTCCAACAGCGTCTTACATATCATTTCCAGTATTATTGCCTTTATCGTGATTACCTTTCTACATATTGTACTAGGTGAAATGGCGCCTAAATCACTTGCGATCAGGAAAGCTGAAGGCACAACTTTGCTTGTTGCAAGACCGATGCAAATCTTCTTTGTCGTCTTTCGGCCAGCTATTTGGTTATTAAATCATTCTGCTAACCTCATCTTAAAATTGTTAGGTGTATCTTTAGAAAAAGACCAACAACAAGCTCATACGGAAGAAGAAATCCGCATGCTTGTCGAGCAGAGTCATAAGAGTGGAATGATCGATCAGACGGAGCTTTCCCTTTTTGATAATATCTTTGAATTTGCTGATCGCGTTGGGCGTGAAGTCATGGTGCCGCGTGTAAATATGGTTTGTATTTATGTAGGAGACGATTTAGCCTCCAACATTGAAATTATAAAAGAGAGTCAATTTACCCGCTTTCCTTTATGCGGAAAAGACAAAGATGACATCATCGGAATTATTCACATTCGAGATGTCTATGAACGAATCATTGAATCCGAAGATGTCCAACTATCGCAAATCGTTCGTCCAGCTATTTTAGTTCCGGAAACGATGGAAATCAAAGATATCCTAGCAACCTTGCAGAAAAACAAAACAGAGATGGCCATTGTTGTGGATGAGTACGGCGGCACTTCTGGTCTTGTTACATTAGAAGATATCATTGAGGAAATCGTCGGAGAAATCCAAGACGAATTTGACGATGAACGACCCTTTTTCCAACAAAAAGGAGTCGAAACTTCCATTGATGCTCGATTATTGATCGAGGAAGTAAACGACTATTTCCATACGGATATTGAAGACGATGACAATGATACAATTGGAGGCTGGGTCTTTTCCCGTCTACAAGAAGTACCCAAAGTGGGGAAATTTGTAGAATACGATGGCTTGACATTTACGGTTCAAGAAATGGATCACAACAGCGTCACCCGCCTGTTAGTCGTCCGTAAAATCCCCCCTGAAGAAGATACACTGGAAAATGAATCAGATAAATTAGAAGTAAACGTCGGTAAACAATAAAGCCGTTTGATCTCATTCAAACGGCTTATTCTCACACAGCATTAGACATAATCAGCTCTTTTATTTGGTTTAAGAATTATGGGAATATTAGGAAAATCGGAGGAATAAAAATGGAAACTCTGGGATGGATCATAATTCTGTTGATGACAGTGATGATTGTCTCTAGTATACAAAAGTATAATAAGTTGGAAAAAAGATTAAACCGAAATGAAAAAATTATCCAACTCCTGGTAAATCGATTAGGAATCGACACAAATTTAGCGATGGAATGGGACTCTGATCCTTCTGAAAACAAAAAAATAAAACCAGTCCACTACCATGATGAAGATCTAGTTGAGCTGTTGCAAGACCGGAAAGAAGAGAGGATAAAACACCAGAAGGAAGTAGATGCCCAGCTTTTAGAATTGGTACAAGATGGGAAAAAAATACAAGCGATAAAACGAGCGAGAGAACGATATGACTTTGGTTTAAAAGAAGCAAAGGAATATGTGGAGCACTTAGAAAGAAAATGGAAATCAAAATAAATCAAAAAAAAGCAGCGACCGACTATGTCTACCCAAAGGATAAACAAAGCCGGTCGTCCTTCGCTAGAAGGAAGGTTTACTCTGTGACGAGAGTTGGACGTTGATTTTGGACGCTAGGAGTCTTTGTGTTGATCATGCTCAGCACAGCCACAACGGTTTGGACGAACAACCTTCACCTTTCTGGTTATGCGCAAGAAAAACAAACTCATTGCAAGCACAACCACCACACAGATAAGAACATACAGCAGGCCGATGTGGCTGAAAAGGTATTGGGGATAAATCGCAAAAAAGAGTATTCCATTTCCACAGAGAAACAGGATCATTTGGATAGCAGAAACCTTCTGCCTTATCTTTTTGCGAAGTGCTGATTTCATTCGTACTCTTTCTTATCAAGGTCACAGAGAATTCAACTTATTATACACGATCTATCCTTATTTCGGAATATTTTTATAAATGGGAGCAATTCGATCAATCCGATTGGTCCATATCCAGCCTGAAAAGTCCTTAGGAAGGCGTTTTAGATCCTCTGCTGTATCAAATCCACTGGAAAATTCACTGCCGTCTCCACCAACCACCATTACTCTTGTATTTATTCGATCCATACGCTTCAGAAACTTGTTTGGCCACCCCCATAGCCAAGGTCCGATTTTTTCAGGAATATGCAACTCTGTATGCTCACAAGCACTTGGAACATATCCTGTCCATCCCAAAGCGATATAGGGGAGCAGACAGCTTTTCATCGTTGCTTTGGACATTACTCGCATATTTGGTAGCTTTTCTTTTAAAGCAGCAATAGGCTCATCACCACCATACACCGTTAGCTTGCTTTGTCTATCTTTTGAAAGTTTGGATAAATAAGATGCCAGCAGTTCTCCTTCTTTTGGGTCACTACTTTTTACATCAATCAAAAGTTCTTGATTTGGAAAATGGTCCAATACTTCTGTCAAAGACGGCATCAGGCCTATTCCCTTGCCACGAAAGGGATATGTTTTACCATTGTCAGCAGTATATCCATAACCAATATCTATTTTCTTTAATTCAGCCATTGTATAATCCTTTGTAACACCATGGACATTGGTGCGGCAATCTAACGTCCAATCATGAAAAATCGCGAATTGCTCATCCTTTGTCTCATGAACATCGAGTTCTACCATATCTGCTCCATCATGAAAAGCCGCTTCCATCGAAGCAATTGTGTTTTCCAAATAAGGATACTCTGGTGGATAGATGCGTTTAGCCGTACAGGTATCATTTTGGATTCCTGCCATGGAAAAAGTTTGAGCAAGTCCACGATGCGCTAATAGCTTTGGTTTCTCACTCAATGGCTTACTAAAGATGGCAGTATTATTGAAGTAAATAAAAGCTACCAAAATAACCAATAGGAGAAAAACCTTGCTTTTTGCTATTTTTTTTAATTTATTCACTTACTAACCCCTCCCAGATGATATTCAACTTTTGCTGCAATACCTCCATCATTGTTTCAAGATGCAACGAAGCTGACTGGGTCAAAAGTGTGTGAATAAATATTCCCACTAAAATAGAAGCCACCATGTCACTATCCCATTTTTTGAAACGATTGATGTTTTCTTTCTCTTCGTCGATTATTCGAGCTAATGTAGATTGGAATTTTCCAATGTTGTTTGATTCCGTTTCGGAACGAACGGTGGATCGAATAGTTTCCTCCAATGTTAGACCGAGTAAATCTGGATATTTGTAATAAATCGTCATCAAATCTCGAAAGATATGAAGCACCCGGTCTTTTAATGATCCCTGTTGATGAAGTTTTATGATTTCATCCAAACGATTCATATATGTATCTGTTATATGCAATAAAATATGTTCTTTCTTGGGAAAATAATTAAAGAATGTACCCTTTGCAATCCCACAAGCTGCTGTGATTTCCTCAACCGTTACATTTTCATAGCCTTTTTGTTTAAATAATGCAATGGCATGTTTAATAATGGATTCTCTTGTTTGCTTTTTTCGGTTTTCCCTTAGCATTGCCAACCTCCTCGCAAAAAATGACCATAGTCATATTTGACCATAGTCATTTTATCGCTACTTGCCCTTTATTGCAATATGAAATAGAAAGGTTTTAATGAGATTGTCATGCATTCTTTGGTAGCGATGGTGGATAAAACATAATAAATAAACGTAAGCAATCCATTTATTCAATCGTTTCAGTCGAAAGACAGAGTAATAAGTTACTATCATTTAAAGCTGTCTATCAAGATTGGAAACAAAAGAAGATAACAGCTGTAGAAGCCATGAAAATAGTGGGGATGAAAAGTAATACGTTTTACAGAAGAGTAAAGGATTACGAATCAAATATTTAGCGATTATATGAAGAACAACCTTTGATATTGGAGTGGCTACAAAAGGTTGTTTTTCATTAATGGACTTTTTTGAAGAGTTAGGAAAAAATACTCAATTATTTTTGGTGTTCTTTTTCCTAGATTATCACCACATCATGTCTTTCAATCGAAAATTTCCCTTCTCTCTTATAACGAATGAAAGAATGTTATTTATTCTTTTATACTTCTTTATTGCCAAAAGTACTTTTCAACTCATGATAAATTGATTCCTGCTCATTCTCACTTTCTATTAAATCAAATAAAAGTGTAATCAATTGCTTCCGCTGTCGAGCTGGAAAATTAGCGATTACTTTTTCCGCTGCTGTATCCATTGTCTTCCTGATTTTCTCCATATAAGGTTTGGATTTTTCGGTTACTTGTAGTAAGGTGGCTCGACGATCTTCTGGATCAGGTACTCGAATAAGAAATTTTTCCTTTTCTAGTGCATCTACATACTGTGTAACCGTTCTTGGATGAATCCCCAATCTCGGTGCTAACTCACTGATCCTAATTTTCCCTGCCTCTGCAATGGCAACCAATACCCGTAATCTCGGTCCTGTCAATTGCAAAGGTGAACCGTCTTCCGCCAACTGCATCTCAAACTGGCGGTGTAAATAATGTGATGTTCGAAAAACAGTTCGCAATAGTCCACTAGCTGAAACATGGAGTTTATCTACCTTTTTTTTATCTTCTCTCATAACTGTTAACCTCCTTGACAAAAACATTTACAGAGTATACTCTGTAAATGCACCATTATCTTATCACACTTTATGAAAAAAAGGAGCATCTTGCATGAAAACATTATTTGTAAATGCCAATAATCGACCAAGCACACAATCCATTAGTACTCAATTATATGATATATTTCTCGTCCAATACAAAAAATTTCATATCAGTGATTCTATTACAGAACTTAATTTGTTTGATGTATCTCTGCCTTACTTCGGTAATGATGCCTTTACCGGAATAGTAAAAACGAGACAAGGCACTCCTCCACTTCCCATCGAACAAAAAGCTTTTGACATAGCCACAAAATATCTAGATCAATTTTTAGATGTAGACAAAATTGTCTTTAGCTTTCCGCTTTGGAACTCGTTTGTACCGGCTGTCCTTCACACATATATTGACTACTTAAATCGACCAGGCACTACTTATCGCTATACACCAAATGGTCCAATAGGACTTATAACAGATAAAAAAGTAGTAATTCTACATGCGATAGAAGAAGGTTATTCTACCCATTTTGCTAGTAACCAAGAGATGGCTGTTTCCTTTCTCATCAATAATCTCAATCAATTTGGTATAGATGATATAGAAACTATTGCGATCGATCACAGCAATATATTTCCATCTGGCGAAAGTAAGTTAAATGAAAAAGAAATAGAACTCGCGATCCAAACTGCACGATCTTTTTGATTACTCACAAAATACAAATCTATCGGCATAGGGGTTTAACGATGAAAAACAAATACTGGGTTCTCGTAACCGTTTTGATTGGTAGTTTTATAGGCTCTTTGGAACTTGTCATGCCAAACGTTGTCTTATCCCAGATTGTCAAAGAGTTAGGGTCAGATATTTCATTAGGCGGATGGATCATTACCATTTATGCCCTTTTATTTGCAACTTCCCTACCTCTATTTGGGAAAATAGGCGATATGATCGGTCACCAAAAACTATATTTGTATAGCATGGTTGCTTTTGCCATCACTAGCTTTCTATGTGGTATTTCGAACAACATTTATTGGTTGATTATATGGAGAGCATTAGCAGGTTTAACCATTGCTCCAGCATTGCCTAGTGGAATGGCAATAATCTCAAGAGCATTTTCCCCTGAAGAAAGAGGCAAGGCGATGGGGATTTTTGGAATGATCGTGGCAATCTCTACCGGTATAGGGACTCCATTAGGTGGATTGTTAACCAGTTATCTCAGTTGGTCGTATTTGTTTTATTTCTCCATCCCATTTGCTTTGATCGGATTTATCTTTGGTCTGTTCTTCTTTGCAAAAACCAAGGGGACAATTGTTGGGAAATTTGACCTAGTTGGTGCTCTAACATTTTCTGGGTCCGTAATTTCGTTTATGCTCTATTTGACACTTGGAGCAAAAGTTGGGTGGAGTAGCATAATAAATATCACAATATTCATAATTATGATTGTATTGATCGTTACTTTTATCCTCTCCTCTAGGAAAAATACACATTCATTCATCCCGTTGCAGCTATTCAGCTACCCTATATTCACTTCCATCGCATTTATCCGATCTTTACAGATGACGATCTACAATGGAACGATGTTTCTCCTTCCTTTCTTTTTTAGTGTGGTGATGAAAACTGATACGAAAACGATCGGACTTGGATTATTTATCCTTTCGATTGCCATCATGATTATTTCCCCAGTAGTTGGAAAACTATCTGATTTGATCAATCAAAAAACTTTGGTAACACTTGGAATGTTATTTACCGCCTTGGGTTCCTTGAGTTTGGTATTATTTCCAGGAAAAATTTTTAGCCCCTCTATGATTATTACCATGATTCTTTTAGGTATCGGGATTGGTACCGTACAATCTTCTGCAATGACAGCAGTTAGTCTAGCATTACCGAGAGAATTATTTGGAGTGGGATTAGGTGTTTTTAATATGTTGGGTCATGTAGGCGGGGCAATTGGACTTTCCATTTTTACCATTCTGGTGACAATGATTGATTTTAGGTGGAACTTTTTTATCATGACAATAGCGGGGGCAGTAGGTACGATTTCCGCCTTTTTGTTTATTCCAACAAAATCTGTTGCAAAAACTGCTGGACAAAAAATCCAACAGAGATAACTTAATTTTTTGGTGTTAGAGGGAGTGTAATCGATTACTCGCCAATTGCCTTATTTATTACAATGTCAGTATCCTATCGAATATGCTTGCCTATAGTGAGAGCCATGGTCAAGATACAGATGTGTTGAAACAAATTTCCCCTCTGAAATATTTAAATATCAGGAGGGGATTTTCTTATTCCACCTTTTCGAGGCGTTGTGCAAAAACACCCAATTTAGTACTTGAACTTAATATAAAAATCGACAATGTTTCCGTATTTATCTGATTCGATATGACAACAACCCATCAATAGTTTTTTTAATTCCTCTCTTCCTCGTTGAACCCTTGATTTTGCTGTTGAATAAGGAATACCTAATTTCTTACTCAGTTCTTTTTGTGATAATCCTTGTAATTCAGATAAAAGCAATGCTTCACGATATTTTTCTGGCAGCATTTGGATAGTAGACTCCAGACAAGCAACTACTTCTTCTGTAAAATTTTTTTCTTCTTCTATGGATGTATCGCTTATTTCCAATTCGGTTGGCAGCTTTTCTGTCGGTTTCTCTGATCGATAAAAATCAATAATGGTGTTCCGGGTAATTTGATAAATCCAACTTTGCAACTTTTGCTTTTCTTTTAAGTCCGTAAGATGCTCATGGATTTTCATAAATACCATTTGCAAAATATCATCCACTTTAGATTGATCTCGAACTCGCAGGGAGATGAATCGCTTAAGAGGTGCTTGAAATTCACACCAAATACTCTCCATATTCAATTGCAAACACACTCCTACTCTCGAATTTTATTTATAAAATATACAACAAAACAAAAAAGAAATAAATTTTTTTCGTCCTCTTTGCATCTTTTTTTATTTATCAACGTCATCCATATTGAACTTAATAATTAGGAGGAATAAAGATGAACAGCAAAGAACTAATCGAGTTTAACAAAGGGAGAAAAATAAACCAAATTGCAATCGTAACCCCTGATATAGAACGATCGATGAAGGCATGGGTAGAAAATTTAGGGATAGGTCCTTGGATTGTCGTTACAGTGACAGAAAAAACATTAAACTATTTACATGTTCATGAAGTGGAAGTAAATGAACCTTTTAAATTTTTGATTGCCGTTGCTCAAGTTGGTGATATTCAGTTTGAAATGATACAGCCAGTAAACGGGCCTACTATTTTTGAGAAATTTGTTCAAGAAAAAGGAGAAGGTTTGCATCATATTAAAGAAAAAATACCGACCGAAAATATAGATTCAGTATTATCTTCTTACAAAAACAATGGAATCTCTGTCATTCAAGATGGCAGATTGGGCGATGACTTACATTTTTATTTAGATACAGAGGAATCACTTGGTTTCTTATACGAAATAGGAAATTCTCCAGAATTAGATTTACCGCCTGATATGTACAGAATCTATCCTTCTGAAGGAGAATAAACGAAACAATTTACTGCGAAAGGAAGAGCTAACAATGATTAAACGTAAAGTAAAAGCATTGCTGCTAGATTTATAGGTCATCCCCCTGCCCAAACTTTAAATTATTATGGAGTGATAAAGGATCATCCATTATTAACAGGAACAGATAATTTTAGTGTTCTTGAAGAACCTTATCAGGTAGAGTTTGATCCTTCCATTACCAAAAATGTATTTTTGGAATTTGAATACAATGGAAAGCTGTATCCAGCTGCTTGGGAAAAAACTTATGGTCTTGGGAGAGTGATTTATCTTCAACCTGGCCACAGTAATGCATCATTTACACCAAAAGCATTTCAAAAACTTGTGTTAAATAGTATCTACTGGGTATCAAATATAAATGACGAAAAACCCACCTTTATTGATAGTTCCAATGATAAAAATCCACAATCAAATAATGGTTAACTCTCGTTTTTGCTTATACATTCGATGAAATCATTAATTATCTCAACTAACTGTTGTGGATTACTAAGCATAGGCAGATGTCCAGTATGTAATTCTTTCACTGTCTGCGTATTAAGATGGACAATCATTTGATCTTGTAACAATGGTGGAAATTCTTGATCATTCATAAGTTTCACATACATTTTTGCTACATCTGGAATAGAAACCTCTATATCTTCTGTATAAAGAGAGAGGGATTCTGGAATAAAAGAATTTATAATCTCAGATGCTTGATCATTCGTTAGATCGTTGCATAGTCCTTGTCGAATCGCTGATGCTGGTGGTTTTGTTCCAAAAACACGCATCATTAAACTCATCATAAAACGTTTTGCAAAAGGGAAAATCGAGAGAAAAGATCCACCCTTTTTTGGAATAGCTGCTCCAATTCCTACAAATCCCAGTAACTGATTATGAAAAATATTTGCTAATTTTAATCCAAGTAACCCTCCAATTGAATGGGCAACGATAACAAACTTATCAACCTCCCATGTTTCTATTTGTTTTTGCATGTGCTCAATATAAGCTTGAAGCGACAGCTGTTTTTTTGATTTCCTTGGAAAAGTAATCTGTAAGACTGGATAACTCAATTGCCCTGAGACTTTTGACCAGATTCCACTGTGTAAACCTGCACCATGAATAAATACGAGACCTACTTGCTGATTTGTTTGATTTACGATTCTCATCCATGCGACTCCTCTTTCTAATGTCTTTGTTCTTAATGATAAAGAGGTTCCATGACAAATACTGTCAGTGTATATAAAAATATAAATCGTAGATTAGCAGATTACGTTTTACTTAACCTTAAAGTAAAAAACCCAGTACACCTAAGTACTAGGTTAATCATTTTCAAATGCAACTGCATGGGCGATACAAGGGATGTTTTCTCCTTGTTGATACGAAACAGGGCTGAGCAGTGCACCTGTAGCGATGACAAGAATGCGTTCTAGCTTACCTTGTTCCACTTCTTTCATCAGCTTTCCATAGGTGACTACTGCACTGCTGGCACAGCCGCTTCCACCAGCAAAGGTTTCCTGTTCAGGCTTATAAATCATCAGCCCGCAGTCGGAAAATTGCGCTCCCATGTCATAACCTGCTTGAAATAAAAGTTCTCTTGCGATTGGATGTCCGACAGTAGCTAAGTCACCTGTAACAATGAGGTCGTAATCTGCTGGTTTTCTGCCTGTATCTTGAAAATGCGAAATAATAGTATCTACTGCCGCAGGAGCCATAGCAGAGCCCATATCAAATGGATTTTTTACTCCGCGTTCCATCACTTTTCCGATTGTGGCATAGCGAACGCGAGGGCCAGTATCGGCTTTCCCTAATACCGCTGCCCCAGCTCCTGTAACGGTCCACTGGGCTGTACTTGGTTTTTGTCCACCGTATTCGGTCGGATAGCGGTATTGCTTCTCTGCTGTACAATTATGACTGGATACTCCTACAATAGCATGCTGGGAATATCCAGCATTCACAAACGAAGCACCGATTGTCATCGATAGCATAGACGAAGAACAAGCACCGTATATCCCCATGAAGGGAATTCCTAATTTTTGTGCGGAAAAAGAGGCAGTGATATTTTGGTTTAATAAATCCCCTGCTAAATACACTCCGATGTCAGTCGGCAGCTTTCCCGATTTTTGAATAGCTGCATCTACCGCAGTGGAAAGCATCTTTCGTTCTGCTTTTTCCCAAGTGTCCTCTCCTGCATATAAATCATCAAACGTGTGATCTAAATGTTTTCCGATGATCCCCTCAGACTCCATCGGTCCACCGACAGCAGCAGAAGCTAAAACTCTTGTGTCTGGGTTGAATTCCCAAGTTCTACCGATCATGTTTTAGCCTCCTACCGCCATGATGACCAATGTCCGAATCAAACTGACTACAAAGGCAGAGAATACACCCCATACGATAACAGAACCGGCTAATTTAAACATATTTCCACCTACACCGAGCACATAACCTTCTGATTTATGCTCTAAAGCAGCAGAGGCAATCGAATTCGCAAAACCAGTGACTGGCACTGCTGTACCTGCTCCAGCCCACTGCCCAATGTTGTCATATACCCCGAAACCAGTTAAGAGGCATGTAATGATGACTATAGTTGCGACTGTCATACTGCTTGCTACATCTTTTGGATATCCAAAACCTTTATAAAGCATGTTTAAAGCTTCACCGATAATACATATAAAACCGCCTACGAAAAATGCCTTTAAACAGTTTGCTAAAACTTTTGGTTTTGGACGATGTTTTTGCGCCAATTTATCATAAGCTTGATCTTGTTGGATTTGTCTAGCTTGTTGAGTGGACAATGAAATAACCTCCTAATAATAACAACGTTATTTTTTGCGTTTGGAGGTTATTTATACAAGATTCAATGGTTGTCTTGAACAGATTTCACTCTTGAAAATAAAAAAAACCACTGCAATAGTGATCGAAATGTACCCTATAAAAAGTGGTTGCCCTCAACTGGATGCTGAGGGCGGTGAGTGGTGTCCATCCCATAGCTAAAATTCAGCTATGAGACGGACGGACCTCTCCGGTCGCAGCCTGGAGGGCTACGACCGAAATTATGGTGCTGGCATCCCGCCCTTCCTACCCGCCGAAGCGGGTAGGCTGGGGCCTAAGCCCCTGGCGGGATTTTGGGGCTCCCGCCCCCTTAGTGGCGCTCAGCGCCACTGAGTTTGTGGCGACTCTCCCGCCACCGAGTTATGGCGACTCTCCCGCCACCGAGTCGTGGCGCATCCGCGCCACTGCGTTGGCTCTCTGAGCCACCAGAAGTTTTATATATTCCACGCCTACTAGCGGTTCACAGGACGACGTATCCTACACACTACACTTCCTCATGCGCACATTCCCAGTCAGTAAACCTGTGGGCTCCTCTTCAGCTGTGTTCGCAGAAATATCAAGGACTAATGTCCTCAACAAATCAGCGACTACAGCATTGTATGAGAAGCTTGTTATTCCTCCACAGATTATACCTTCTGGTACAGTACGCACTCAGTTGTGCAGCTTTACAGATACGCCGCCCCTTCACCCGGGTTCGACATAATCAGTATATCATGAAAGCAATTGAAATGCGTGTTGAAAATATAAATTTATTTGTAATTTATTAAGATGTCAAAAAAGCTACCAGCAATAAAACACTGGAAGCTTTATAAATTTTTATAAATCGTTAGAAGTATGATGATTATGTGTTTCAGAAATTTCACTTAAGGCATCACTTGCCTCATTTTGATATGGTGAGCGGACCGCCATATCTCCTAAAGATACAACACCAATCAACTGATTTTGATCAACAACAGGCAGACGTCTAATTTGTGCTTCAGCCATTTTTTCAGCTGCTTCATCTACTGACATTTCCGGTGTACCATATACCAATTGAGATGACATGATATCCTGTAATGGAGAGGAATTCGGCTTTTTTTCTGCAATTCCACGAGTGACGATATCCCGGTCCGTGATGATCCCTTTTAATTGCCCATTTTCACAAACAGGTATCATTCCGACATTTTCATTTCTCATCATCGTAGCAGCTTCAAACAAATTGTCATCTGGAGATAGATGAGCGATATCTGTTGACATAATATCCCTTACCTTATGCATCTATCAATGCCCCCTTTTGCGGTTAGCATAACCGCATTTCATAAGGGACATGCATCTTACATAAAGGAAGCAAGTAAAGTCGGTTTATTCGTTTCAAGAGAAGCTTCATGCAAGTACTGGACAGCCCCTTTGACCAGCAGCTCCAACCCTAGTTTCATCGCTTCTTCATCCACATCAAATCTCGGATGGTGATGAGGAGCTGTAATTCCTCTTAATTCGTTACCAGCACCAACAAAGCAAAAAGTTCCCGGGATCTCATTTAAATAATAAGCAAAATCTTCTCCGCCCATCATCGGGGCCATCTCTTCGACTTTGTCTTTTCCTACAATCGATTCAGCGACTTTCCACAAACGCGCTGTTTCCATATGATTGGTGACAAGCGGGGGATATCCTTTGCGAATTTCAATTTCGTAAGCAGCTCCATACATATGGCAAGTATCATGCACTACTTCTTTAATTCGGCGAAGCAAAAATTCACGAATATCCGGGGAAAAAGCGCGTACTGTCCCTTTCCATTCACAAGACTCGGAGATGACATTGGATGCATCACCACCATGGATACTTCCTATGGAAATAACAGCTGAACGAACAGGATCGATTTGCCGGCTGATGATGGATTGGATGTTGACAATGGCATGTGAGGCAACAGCGATTGCATCGGTTGTCGTGTGGGGCAGCCCTCCATGACCACCTTTACCAATGATGTTGACGGTAAATACATCGCTCGATGCAAGCATAGGCCCCGAACGAAAACTCATATATCCAGTAGGAAGCGGGGACCAGAGATGCACAGCATAAATTGCGTCTACTCCCTCTAAAACTCCCGCCTCAATCATGGCTTTAGCACCACCTGGCAGCATTTCTTCGGCATGTTGAAAAATAAATAAGATATTTCCGTATAATTGCTCTTTCATTGTCGTAAGAATAGATGCTGCACCCATTAACATTGCCATATGTCCGTCATGTCCGCATGCATGCATCACCCCTGGCACACGAGAACGATAGACACAATCTTTCTCATCTTGAATGGGTAAGGCATCCATATCAGCACGCAGGGCAATCGTTGGACCGGGATGACGACCGCGAAGCAGACCTGTGACGCCGCCGCCTCCAACTCCTGTCCGCACTTCTAATCCTAAACTTTCCAAGTGTGCTGCCACACGCTTGGAAGTTTCTCTTTCTTGAAATGAAACCTCCGGATATTGATGAAATGTTCTTCTCCATGTCACTACTCGCGGAAACAATTCCTCGATCCACTGTTTCATATATTTACTGCTACGTTTACACATAGACACATGTCCATGTGAAAATTGTTCGATGTTTCCTAATCACTCGTCGAAATAAGATAAAAAAAGGAAAAATAAAAATATTCTGCACGAGTATTAAGAAATCATACCTCCATCTCACCTATTTTCAGCATAACATTCAGACACATATCTAGTTGTAGCAGTGTACACCTGCCTTTCTTTGAATTTTTTTCGATTTGTAGTACAAGCACATCCAATGGAAATTGTTTTCACCTCCTTGTAAATTCCCGAGATTGTTACCTTGCTTTCAGATGGGGTAACATACTATCATGATTTAAGTAGAGATCAACATACACTTTAGGGGGTACTAATATATGCTTTTTCCTGAAGCAAAAACAAAAGGATTTAAAAAAGAATTTAAAGAAATTGAGCACCTGATGAAGAAACTCGGTTTCGCTCGGTGGGCTTGGGATTACAGAAAAGTTACATATGATTACAAATATACTGCGGATGGAGTCGATTATTACCTGCGTCTGCCATGTCGTGTGATAAATGACAAACAATTGGAAAATCCAAAAGCTGTCGTAGAAACAGATACCCCTGTTTTTGCCCGTCATTTCTTTCCACATGGATTAGATAATGATACCCTTGTACCAGAAAAACTCCAAGAGGAAGTTCACGAAAAAATTAACGAGTTGGAAAAAAATTTATCAGCATAAATGAAAAGAGAAGAGGTGGAAGGATTTCCTTCACCTCTTTTCGGTTCTATGTAGGGAAAAAGGGAAAAAGAAAACTACCCGATTGGCAGCTTTCTTTCCTATACAACATCTAACCTATACCATTTTCTAAACTTTCTTCATCAAAATGGTTGTCACTTTTTTGACTGTTTTTTTCTTTTATTTCAACGCCTTCAACTTTTACGTTTACTTCGACTACATTTAGTCCTGTCATATTCTCAATTGCTTGTTTCACTTCTTTTTGCAATCTGCGGCATACATCATGAATAGGGACACCAAATTCTACAATAACACGAAGACTGACGGCTGTCTCCACCTCACCGGCTTCCACTAAGACGCCTTTTCGCATATTCTTCCCGCCAACACGTTTGGCCCAGCCTTCTGTAATACCCCCAGACATACTGGCAATACCATTTACTTTACTTGCGGTTAAACCAGCAATAACGGCTACTACATCATTAGATATTTGAATCAGATTCTGTTCTGCCATATTGTTTGCTACTGCATGCTTACAAGTAGCATGTTATCCCCCTTCCTGGTTGTCATGGTGGACGAGGAAATCTATGTCGGAAAATTCGCAAGTAATTGTTACAGTTACATTTTATACAATTTACGGTACTATTTCAAACGCTTTAGCTCACTTTGTAGCCAGCGATTTTTACCATCATCTGAACTTGTGGATGAGTTAAATTAACTTTATATCCATAAAATATTTTATCTTCTATCTCTATCTCATAAGGAAGTAGATACTTTCCTTTGACCAATCGATTAAACAAATGATTGGATTCTAACTCATCAAGATGGAATTTGCGTGACATATCATTTTTAATCCATGTGCTCCCATAACTTTTTCCTATGTTGTTCGGATCACGATACCATTCATAAATTTGGACAACTGTATTGTGAATTAAACGATCTACCTGAGAGAGAGTACTTAATTTTTCGACATTTAGAAATTCAAGTAAGTTATGTGCTTGATCACAGAACTCATGCAGTTGAGCCGACTTGGATAAACTTTCATCCCATAAACAAAATAACTCTACCCTTTTTCCTTTTGACCATAAGCGATCTAAAAGAGGAATCATATCTTGATCTGCACTTACGATAACATACGTATGAATTTCTGGTATCTGATACAAGACCTCCATGGTATCTAAACACAGTTGAATATCAGCAGCATTTTTACGTTCTTTACCTTCTCGCCCATTACTGTATACTTGATTTACATGGACTCGTTTTTTTTGTAAACTCATCATGGACAAGTCGACTTGTTCAAAATCGGCATATGCTTCCATCATACGAATCGAATCTTTACCATAATACTCAGTTAATCGCACAAACAAGTTATGGGAGTCATCGGGATGGTCGGGGTCCATATGGTACTTCTTTAGCCCGTAATAAACATTTTCTAAATCGATGAAAATAGCTGTATCCTTCCGATAATCCACTTGCAGCCCCTCCTTCCATATTTAAGCATGTTGGGAATATTCTCTGAAATTTATTGTTTTCCTGCTTTTTTCTGGTGATAATCATTCGACTTTTGAAGGAAACATATTGACAAATTTCGTGTTTTTTGTATGTCCATTGCCAATTAGCAAATGATAACGCAAAGGAGTTAATGCTATGAATCAAAAATGGTTTTACCCTGTACTCATTCTTTCTACCATCGCCAGCGCAGCAGCAAAATTTCTCGGCGGCAATCAATCCCTCCAGTTTGCCCTCGCTTGTCTATCCTTATTATTTTGGGCAGGCTTGCTAGGAAAGGCTACTGAAAATGTAGCACATTATGCTGGAGAGAGGTTAGGCGGATTATTGAACGCCACATTTGGAAATGCAGCGGAATTAATTATCGCCATCTTTCTCGTAAAAGAAGGACTATTCGACATGGTGAAAGCCAGTATCACCGGTTCTATTATCGGTAACTTACTACTGGTGTTAGGATTGAGCGTTTTTGTTGGCGGATTAAAATTTAAAATTCAAAATTTTAACCCGCTTCTGGCCGGCCATAATGCGTCCTTGATGATGCTTGCAGTCATCGCTTTAGTCGTTCCTGCTGTCTTTCTTAAAGATCTGCCTGCTGTTAAGATCAATAATGTGAGCCTTATTATCGCTTCTGTACTTATTATCGGTTATTTATTATGGCTCTACTTCTCCCTTGTTACACATAAAAAGGAACTTGGCGAAAACATTGATGGGGCCCCAAACCGCGAACATGAAGAGCCTGATTATTCCATGGGAATGTCCATCTCGCTTCTCGTCGTTTCTACTGTGTTTGTTGCCATCCAGAGTGAATGGTTAGTACATACGGTTGAACATGTAGCAAAAGCATTAGGTTGGTCAGAATTATTTGTCGGTGCTTTCTTGATTGCCATTATCGGCAATGCCGCAGAACATAGTGCTGCTGTCTTCTTAGCGATGAAAAATCGCATCGGTGCTGCTGTAGAGATTGCGATCGGCAGTAGTTTGCAGATTGCCTTGTTTGTAGCTCCAGTACTTGTATTTGTCAGCCTTTTGTTTCATAAACAGATGAACTTAATTTTTACAGCATATGAATTAACTGCCATTGGCGTATCAGCCATTATCGCATCTTCTATCTCCAGGGACGGCTCGACGAACTGGTATGAAGGAACCCTGCTCTTAATCGTCTATATTATTTTAGGTACAGTATTCTTTGTTGTTTAGTCCACCTGCTAGGTGGGCTTTTTTCTTTGCTTCTCATAGGAAAATAACAGATAAAGAAGAAGTAAGAGGAGATAGGAGGAATGGAAAATGTCCGTTTGGCGCTTTGAAAGAGAAGTAGAAAATATAAAAATCGAGATTTCCCGTTTGGAAAAGGTCATGAATGAAAAACAAGATGACTTCCAACTTGCTACGAGAAGAGGAGACGAGTCCAAAGCAAGACAAGATCGAAGAAGACAGCTGCAAATTAGCAGCAAAATCCGCATGCTGACTCGAGAGCTGATCTTAGCAGAAAGAAAGCTGGAGCAAATTATGGAAGAGACAAATACAAAAATATCCCCTACAAATAGTGGGGATATGCTAACTTTCTAAAAGAATCGTATATAAATCTGCTAATTTTTGTTCTAGTTCATGTAAAAGTTGCTGACCATCTTCTCGATAGATCAAACCAACTCGAACTGCAAAATCGATCTCCCGAGACAATCCAAACATTTGCGTATCTAGAACTTCTTCGTATAAAGGACATTTAGGTAGAGTTAAGTTGGCGAGTTGGACTGCGATCAACTGCTCTATCTTTTTTGCATCTTCTCGCAAAAGGAACAATGCCTTCTGTTTACTATCAGTCTCTATTGGAGCGGTCAAGAATGAAACCCCCTATCTACCGTAGGTACACGGTTCTTCTTGAATATCTATGTTCATTATAAATATCGTAATGCACCTATGCTACAATTAGTTTATCATGAATAAGATCATTTTTGCAAAAGACTATAGAGAAGAGGATAAAAGCTTATGCATGACATCATTCTAGTAACTGGAAATGTAAAATTTAAAATCACACTCGATCCCACCATATGGATCTTTGATGACCGTCGTTTTGAACTCGAAGACCGCATCCCAGAAACCAATGGATTAGCTATTGAAATAGAACCCTTCATCCACAATACAGTACCCGCTGAGGATACTACGCATGCTGTCTGCCATCTTCAAGACGGGGAAAAATTTCATGTTCCTTTAGCAGCTCTACTGTCCAGTTACCTCTGTTTTGCCATTGATGGAAAACCGATCAAAGAAGGTGGACCTGCACTTCTATACTTTGCAGATGGTTCGAATAAGGATAATCCAATAAGAGGTATTAGAGAAATAGAAATGGCCTAGAGTGCCTCTTATTTCCCTTATTTGGAAAAGACGAGGGCACAAAATGAATCAAAAATTGATCAACACCATTAATAAACACGGACCACAAAATCCTAAATTAAAGCTTGTAATCCACTTATTAGCTTTAATCTTCCTTTTTGCAGTTGGTTATTGCCTCTTGTTTTTATTAAATGCACATCTCGTCACCGCCATATTAATTGTTGGCTGGACTTTTTTATTTCCCATTGTCTCTTTGCCTCTCACCATTCGAGCTTGGAAACAGTATAAAAATTAAGAAATTGGCGATCATTGTCCGAACTAAAGGAGATGATCGCCTTTTTTTACTGTTACTTTAAAATGCTATTTTTCATGTACCAATTACAGGCTGTTTGTTAAACTACTGTTCTCTATTCGTATAATGTCTTTTTTTTACTATTGTAGCTTCAGTTTTAAAGCAGGGCGCACGCCGTCACGAGCCAGACTGACATTTGCATAGCTGCGAATACTGTAACTTGGACCGACAAAAAACGCACGTGAAGACTTGTTTCCTTGTGTTCGCAGCCACCACCAGGAACAGCCAGCTTCTTCATCATTTCTGATGATATAGTTATCTTTGTTCGTTTTATCGTATACATATAAACTGCATCCATCGGGTTTTTTCGTTTTGGCAAATTCCGTTCCAACTGCCTGCCGCAAATTCTTGCTGTGCATATCAGATAAATCCTTTATCTCAGTAACGCTGAGCAAAAAAACTTTGTCCTTTGTGTCTGGGGTGCCTTCTCCATTGTCTGTGCAATGAGTCGTCTTTATAAATTCCTTTTCGGTGACATTGAATGCAGTGTTGTAGAATCCATCGTTCAGCCACTTGCGCAAATCACAGTCACACCACGTAATATCCACACAATCATGCCATGTAGTATCCGCACTTATACCGTGATACCGTTTGCAGTCTAAAATGTACTCGCTCAAAAGAAACAGCTCTCCGTCTGAATTTCGCAGTACCCGCCATTTTATCGGAGTCCTGTCCGTGCCATCCTCCGTCTGTGGATAGGTGCCGAAAATAATAATTTCACCAGACTTTGCTTTTCGCACGGTATTTTGGAATTGTGAAGTCGTTTTCGAGCTTGATTCGGATTTCAGACTTTGCGAGGTCAGTTTGTCCTCATCATAATAGGAATGGAACATGTATGAACCTCTTCTTTCGTTATATAGTATTGGCAAACTTTCATAGGCTTATATTAAACACTGTCTGCGTTTATTTCTAATGAATCGGAAGATTTGTATTTCATAATCGGAATCATAACCAATGCACCGATCAAAAGGAGCATACCTGCACCCGTGTAAATCGATACAAGCGAATAGGTGCTTTTCAAAGCTCCAGCAAAAGACATGGATAATACCATCATTCCCATAAACATCGGATTGAGCAATCCGTTCACTCGTCCAACAATAGAGGAATGGGACCATTTTAAGATCATGGTACTAATCCCAATATGAATACATGGCGTTACCAGCCCATTTATAAATTGTATGGTCAGCGTTAGTGTCACACTTGTTGAATATCCAATGATAACCGTACAAAGTGCACTAGTCATCATTCCAAATGCCAGCAGATATTGCGGTTGGATGCGCTTTGCGATAACCGCAATGACCCCGCCTCCTATCAGCATGGCTCCCCCGCTCACCATCAACATGTACTGCAAAAATTCTTTTGATTTACCCAATCTCTCTGTGACGATGAACAAGTTGAGTGCTTGAATCAGGCCGACAGCCAAACCAGCCAAAGCAAACGTAACTCCAAGGGTTCTGAGCAACGGTCTCTTCCATACATAACGAAAACCTTCCATAAATTCTCTTTGAAATTGGTTCTTTTCCATTTTTGAAGCGGGTTTGATCTTATCTTTTGGCAATCGTATGAGGACAAGAGCCGAAAACAAAAATACAAATCCCATGACCATAATCGATATTTCCAGTCCGAAGTTGCTGTAACAAAACGTTCCCAACATGGGGCCAAGAATCGAGAAAGTTGCCATTAACGACTGAAATAACGCCATCATTTGCTGTAACTGATGCTCAGGAACATGCTCCTTAATAAGTCGCATTCCCGATGGTTGTGAGAACTGAGACAAGATAGCCGAGATAAACGTTACAAAATATACCAACTGCCATGTACCAAAGTGTATAGCTGACAAAACTAGAAATACCGAGACGGCAGAAAGCAAATCGCACCAGATCATAGTCTTTCTTGGCATCCAACGATCTGCAAACGTTCCGCCAATAAAGGAAAATACAAATATTGGCGAAAATTCAGCCAAACTGATTAACGATATCGAATATGGATCATTGTGGGTTTTATCTGCGACATACAGCAATATAGCGAAATTCCGCACCCATATTCCAATCTGCAAAAGTATATTTGATAATATAATTGTTTGCACGAATCGATTGCCGACCAAATTTGACTCCTTTACAGCTTCTTGCTTTGAGTTCAAATTTATCCACTCCTTTTTTCGTTCATCTTTATTCCTTTTAACCTGTGTACAATCGTACTACATTGACGCAATCTTTCGGTTTATAAACAAAAACTACTTGATTTCTCTAGTTTTTTTTCATTTAATATTGTTGCTGAACTTTAAACTTACACTTTAAGTAATGGGGAATCCGATGGATATTTTCTATACACCTAAACAAATTGCCGAACAACTAAATGTCAGTACGACAACCTTACGAAGGTATGAAGAGCTGGACTTGATACCCGATGTTCCAAGAACAGCCAGCAACCGCAGATACTATACACCTTCACATCTGCAAGCCTTTACCAGCCTTCGAGCACTGCTTAAAGGATATAATATTCCTACTGCCTATGAAGTAATGAAAAAGATAAAACAAGGGCAAACAGAAGACGGGCTTTGGTTAATCAATCAGCAGTTACACGATATACATATGGAAAAACAGCGAGTGGAATCCATCCTAAACATGATCCAACAAACCGATTTTGCAAAATACAAAAATAATAAGATAACCGATGCGATGACAATTGGGGAAGTCGCAAAAATATGCGGAGTCAATCCCTCCGCCATCCGACATTGGGAAAAAGAAGGATTGATTCGATCAGAACGAAATACTCAAAATGGATACCGGATATTTACAGCCCGTGAACTAAGAAAAATTATCGTGATCAGCAGTTTAAGAAAAACGGTTTACTTCATAGAAAGCATGAAGCAGCTGCTCGATGATCTGGACACAAGAAACTTGGAAAGCGTCAAAATTTCCTTTCAACGTGCTATCAAACAACTAAATGATCAATTGACAAAACAATATGAAGCGATCGCTGCAATGATGAAATACATCCAAATGAGATGAAGCTTTGCATAACTAGGCAAATTTCATTTACTACTTCAGTTGAGTAAAAAGAGAAACAAATAATCCCAGCGAAGATACCCGTCCAAGCCTTGAGCACAAGTCTCGTTAAGTCGCTATACACCTAGTCTTTCTTTGTTTGGCTGTAGGGTATTTTGTATTTCGGAGGACAGTCGTGGAAGACATGGATAACCTGTTCACGAAGTGATAGGATTAGGCTCAATGCTGTCAGGATAGCAGCTCCATGGCTGCGCGTTCTTTATCCGCAATCTCAAGCAAAAGTTTCGACGCATGCTGTAGCTCTTGTTGGTTACCTGTTCTCCCCATAAGGTCGATCGAAGCAGAAACACTGACCCACATTGGAGCAATCTCCGTAAACAAATGGTGGGCTTGTTCGATTTTCGGGTCTTCCAATAGATCAATACATTCTTTTAGGAAATCCCTGTACAGATTCCGAAACAAAGCACCGCCGGTTCCAGCACGCTCCATCAACAAAGCTGTCAGGTATAAATCATGTTCGATATTGTTACTGCGGGATGGCCACTTCAAGATTTCAGCGCTCATTTTAACAATGCCTTTATTTCCTATATTGCGAATGGGCGGGTTCAAATAGTCATACGAATTCTTGGTCAAGGAAGCACGTACAGCAGGAATAAGCGGTGGCAAGGCGTCGATCGGCTCAAGTGTAAAAGAACGATTCCTGGAACTCATGGACCCCTTCGCGTTTCTGGCCGCAGCCAAGCTGGTCAACCGCGTCTTCACCAATCCTCCCTGTTGTCTAGTGTCCGCCATATAGGCATATTCGTCATCGATACCGTATAGGACCGCATAGTGACCGGCAAAGTGCACTTTGTTCATGAAATAGTCCAAGTAATAAGAGTCCAATTTCAACCCGACCGGAATGCCGTGTCCGATGCAGCTTTGTACATTCTTCCACGCTTTATCGACAGACGATGTTTCTTGGATTCTGACGGTCAACCCCAGCCGGGCAGTAAGATTGGCCGTCAATACATCCGGTTTCACCCTTCCTCCGATGAACGGAAAGTCCATCCTCTTCGAGTCCCAATATATAAATCCGAGCCCTTGCCCAAGTCCGAACAGCATCGGTTCCGACAGCTGGACTCCCCCAAATTGCAGCAAATTCCCTATGGCGGTCGTTTCACAATGTTCGCCTTGATAGAAAACGAAACCATCAATGATTTTGGTCATATTCCTCTGTCTCCTCTAACAATTCTTTAACTAGATCAGCAACAAACGCTCGCTCGCTTTCGATGAGGCTTATCCGATGCAAGAATAGCGCTCTTACGTTCAGCGGCAATCGAACGCCGCCTTGCGATTCATACTCTAGCTCTATCTTTTTTGAAGTCACTCGAAGAAAATCCAACCGATTTCGCAGAGCTTCCACAGCTTCGTCCTTCCCGACAAGATGCAAAGCAGCTAGGCCAAGATCGAAACGGCTGTCGCGCTCTCTTGCAGATGACAGGCTGTCTAGTATTTCTTGTTTCAGTTTGGCAATACCGGTTTTGGTGAGGGAAAAACGATTCGGCACAGGTCCCTTGCCGGATTTTCCGTCGGATTCCTCGGTTACAATCCAACCTTTATTGCTCAGCTTCTTCAGTCCTGCGTAGATCGAAGTCGTACCGATATTCGCCCATTCCCGATAACCGCGTTGATCGACTAATTTTTTAATATCGTACCCGGAAGCCTGACGACATTCCTCAATCATTTGCAGCAACATGAATTCTACATTGGAAATTGGGTGCATGAAAGAGCTCCTTTATTTTAATAGTTCATGTATGTAATATAACACTAATGAAATAGAAGTTCAATAATCAGATCTATTAGGGAACATGGCTTATCAGCTTTGATTGACTGAATTTCTTGCCGTGATCGCTGAAGAAATAGGCGGGGCTGACCGTCCGGTGTTCATGAGGGGATTGAACTAACCTGACAACATTGGGTTATATTTTAAAAATAGCATCTATCGTAAATTACTCCATTTTTTTATAAAGAAAATTGACAAAACAATCGAATCGTATAAAGTTACACGTAAAGGATACAAGGTGATTTCATGGATAAAGAGACAATTATACAAGTATTATCAGAACAATTTAAATTAGTAAGAACCGAATTTGACTACCATCAAGAAGAAATGGCTATGATACTTGGAATTTCTAAAAAAACACTGGTACAAATTGAAAAAGGCCGTCAAACGGCAACATGGATACAGATCGTTTCCTTAAGTGCTCTCTTCCAAAACAGCACCATACTACAAAATGCATTAGGCGGTAATCCACTAGAAGTCCTTCAAACGATTGCTCACACTCACTATGAGCGACAAAGACCAAAAACGTTAGGCGGGAAAGTTTGGTGGGTGGAAAAAGAAAAGCAGAATGGATTTGTTTTACAGAAAAATGTGATAACAAATCATTACCGCATATTGGATCACGAAAACCGCCGATGGGACAGCTCGTTTGATCAGGATTTCATCTATGAGCGCTTTAAAGAAAGAATTAGTTCGAAGGAAAGATAGGGGTATTTTTATGTTTTTCCGTATGGGGTTTCATTATTTAGGATTCTAAAGTTATTTTGTAGAGACTGTGATTTCCAATACGAATAAAAGAACTTGGCTAAACAAAATAACGTAATATTTTGGATAAATCTCTTGTTAGAGCTTTATCCTTTTTGTAGGATTCATTCCGGTGATAATTCGGAAGAATATGAGGCTACTCCTTCCATGATTACTTGTAAAATAATATTACTCATTTGGTCTGAAGAAATGGATATCGGTTTTTGACTCCATTGGACAGTTGGTCCAAATATTGCCCAACTCACAGTATTTACTATTGTTTCAAGAGTACTAATATCTTGTCTGTCATCATGTATTCTTTGTTTTATTAATTCAAACAAGAACTGAGTTAATTCTTGATGGATTACTTGCTCAAGAAGGGGAGCTGGTACAATTGAGGGCGGATTTTGATGATGGTATTTATTCTCAAAACAATCTAATATCGTTCTGATGATTATATGCAAGGTCTTTTTATCCCATTTGGGTTCGGGAGGGAGTGCATCCTTTAGCAATTGTTGGAAATTTCTGCGAATGAAACTATCCAGTAATGTATATTTATCTGCAAAATGGAGATAGAAAGTCCCTCGATTTACATTAGCTCGATCTGTAATATCTTGGATGCTCATTGACATAAAGCCTTTTTCACGAATAACTTCCCTAAACGACTGTTGTAGTAATTGACGCGTGCGCTGAACACGTCTATCTTCTCTCCTTTTTGAATTCTCCATAGACTATCCTCCTCTTTCCATCCATTACGATTTTCTCAACAAGTTTTCTATTATGTTCAATATTCAACATCAACACATATCTGATTATTGAGGATTCGTGTATTCATTCTTAGTATAGAGGATAGGAAATGATATAGAAATATAAAAAGTATAAAGGAGAAAAAATATGCAACCACCAGTATCGATTCGTGAAAAATATACAACAGCTATTCATGCACTTAGAGATATAGCCAATGGATACTATTCTTTAGGAAGATTTGATGATGCGAAACAAGTTATTCGTCAATTATTTTTACTAATAAATAAAAAGGAAGTACTACAAGAGGATCATCTTAAACTATTACTTGCATACGGTAAAATACTCGTTGTTAATCAATTTCTTAACAATACGGACACTGAACTTATGTTTTCGGTCATTTCCGATGCAAAACAAATTGCGGAAGATACAAATGATCAACCAAGGTTAGCAGATTCCTTAAGCTTGCTTGGACAGGCACATTATTTCTCTACCCTCAATAATAGTGCATTAGGGCACTTTCCTCCCGAAAAATTGGATGAAATATTAAGGTATTACCAGCAAGCATTCAATCTTCGAAAAGCATCCCAAAATACGAAAGGAATTAGCGAGTCTCATTTTTTAATGGGGAATGTCTATCAGTTTAGACAACAATATGATCTAGCTCAAGAAAACTTCATTGAGGCTAAGAGAGTTGCTGAACAATATGATCATCTATCTGAAAAAGCTGAACCAGCCCGTCACCTAGCATATCTAGCATTAATGAAAAGTGATTTAGATCAAGCACTTCACTACGCATTGGAAGCTCTAAATTTTCGTGAAGAAGAAGGATTTAAACCCTATATTCCCTTAGATCATCTTTTAATTAGTGATATCTATTTAAAAAAAGAAGATACATCAAAAGCTTTGTTTCATACTCAGCAAGCACATGCGATTGCTGAAGAACTCGGAATAAAAAGACTGTTAGCCAATGCCTTCATTAGTTTTGGGGATATTCAAACAACCAAAAACGAGATTTTGCAGGCGAGAAGCAATTATGAAAAAGCTCTTGTACATATGCAAGAGATACAACTTCCCTTTGGCATTTCCAAAGCTAAAGATTGCCTCAATCGACTTAATAGGAAACACCCCAACAAATGAAAAAAGACTTGAGAACCACTAAGTCGATGGAACTCAAGTCATTTCGTGTTATACAGATAACTTAGGTATAACCCGTTTCTTATTCGTCCTGAGGCCATGTATTAGAATACACCTCAGAAGTGAAACGGGTACTTTGTGCCGCTTGACTTGGATTTGTGTATGTTTGTTAGCAAATTTGCTCCAGAGAGTAAAAAGTAATAAGTAGGACGCCTCACACAGATGGGGCGTTTTCTTATGTGTATAGCGTTTAAAAAGGTAGACCACTGAGGGAATAGCAAAATGTCTTCTATATAGCGTGAGAGGTAATGCAACTGGATGGCTTCAGTTCATGACAGACCACTATATCAACACAACATCAATTAAATGAAACCTTTGCCAAATCCAAGACGAGGTAAAATGAATTTAATGGCAATTAAGATTAAGAAGATTATCATCGAATCACCTCTTCCTATCATTGGAGTATCAGTAGCTATATATCTTATGTGGTGGTTTTTAAGTTTGTAAAGGTATCTAACCTATTTTTTTGTTCAATGTAAAATTAATTTGGGAGTTGAGATATGCACGCGGGTGGTTTTCATTTGGAGGGGAACCAATCCATTGCAAATTGTTTCCAATCATATTTTTATGCCAATAAAAAGGCACTGAAGTAAACATCTATAATGATTATTTCTTATATGACAAGTAAATATATTAGATAGGAAACAATATTCTATAAAAGTGTAATTAAAATCTAGTAGACACCATTCCGCTGATGAACAGGTGTCTATTTTGATCCAGTTGTTGAAGTGAATGATTTATCATCATAACCCTTTATACACATTAAAAATGTTGCTGACTTAAAAACCAGTCTAGTTTGACTGGTATGGTAGTTGATCTTATGAAGTTACTGTTTCATCATCATCACCCATATAGGTAATCGAAAAATTAAAGTATGTCATAAAAATCCCCCTTCATTGTCTGACCAAGTTTTCTCTGAAGAAAATATAACTTCTCCGCCCATTGAGAAAATTCTTTTCTGTCATTAATTTTATCAAAACAACCAGCCAATTCATACACAGCAGTATACTTTTGTTCTAAGTATCCATGTTTATCGCAGAGTACAACTGCTTCTTTAAATAATGAGATAGACTTCTCGTATTTTTCTTGCTTTTTTGTACAAATCCCAGATACAATCAAGATTTTTGTTAATCGAACATCATCATTGATTTCCCTACCTATAAGTAAAGCATTTTCCATACACTCTTGAGCTTTTGACCATTCATGTTGAGTTGTATACAAATTGGTCAAATAGGTATAAGCATCTGCATGTCTTCGAGGGGATTTTCGCTCAGCATCTATGTCTAAAACAAGATTAAAATATTCGTGAGCTAGTTCATATTTTCCCTGTTTTAAATAAATGCTACCTAGGATATTTAAAAAATCAAGCAGTAAACTTTTTGGCAATAAGTTTCGCTGGGTAATCTCAATACTTTCCTTGCAACATTGTTCTGCTTTTTCTAGTTCATTATTCTTTATCAAAAGAGAACAATGAGATTTATATAAGTGTAATTTCACTTGTATTCTCTGAATCTGATGAATGGATGACCAAATTTGTTTTATGCACTTGAATGCTTCTTTGATTTGTCCTGATTTGTTTAAATAAAATATGTTGTTACAGATTAAGGCATATTTAATTTCATTTTGTTCTTCTATTTGAAATTGCTTTAGACCTTTTTGTATATAACGAATTGCACCATGAATATCGTTTTGCCTATAAAAACACGTACTTAGCTCGTTATAACATTTTGCAACCAAGTGTTGTTTCGCTAAAAATACCTGTTTTTTACAAAGATCAAGCGTCTTTGTCCATAGTTTTTGTGCTCTTTCGATGTTATGAAGAAAAAATACATGTAATCCCTTCAAGTAATTAGCATAAGGAAATAGAGCGTGATATTCCTTAGGCATATATCTATTAAGAAGGTCTTTTGCTTGTGTTAAATCCCCATCATTTAACATGTTCTCCACGCATTCCAACTTGCGACGCAATGTCTCCATCTCCAGCAATTCCCGCCGTTTTAGCTCCTCTACTCCCTCTCGATCATACCCAAGAGTTTGAAATAAGTAGAATACCTTACTCTCGGATGGGTTTCCCTCCATATTCTCGATGTGAGAAATGGTACCCATCGAAATATTTTCGTCTTTCAAATTTTCCAACGTAAGCCCTTGATCCAATCTGATCTTTTTCTAGCTATGTATGCAAGAAGGGGTAAATCGTTTTGAAAGGTCATTTGTTTCCCTCGCCCCGATCATTTTTCATAAATTTATCCCATATTATGATGGATTGGTCATTTAATGGCAAATATTCTTTTTTCATTGGAGATTATGAATTATATTGAAAAGGATTTTGGATAAAGGGTTTTTCCAGTTGTTTTTGTTTCCATCAACACAAATATTCAATTCTAATAGTGGCATAGATTGAAACATTCATTATTGATGGAAATTTATGCATTTAGATTTAAAGACCTATCACGCAAAAAGCCCAACAAGATGTTGGGCTACTACGAAAATCATATGAATGGGAAATATCAGCTATTTTGGATGGTTTGATCTAATTTCTTTGCAAATTCCTGAGGATGTGCTACCAATCCCACATGATTACCAGGAAATTCAGTTACCTGTAATTTGAGGAGTTCTGCTAATGCTTCTGTATATCGATAAGGGAAATAACCCTTTGATTCTGAGCCAGCAGCAGAGATGATTTTCATGGATGAGTGACTTAGAGCAGATTTCAGTTTAGAAATATCTAACACAAAATCTTTTAAGGCAGGGACTTCATGCAAGATGAAAAAGTTAATATCTTTTAATTTTTGTTCTGTGAGGTTTATGGGTCTTTCAGGCTTATAAACAGCTTTTATTCCCATTTTATCCGCGAAGTCTGTCATCGCTTTAATGCCATCTGTTTGGAAATCTTTGTTTAAATCATGTAAGGTTTTTGCTGCTTCTATCCGTTCCGATCCCGTTAATAGTTCTGGCATCGGCGGCTCAAATGCAATAAGTACTTTAATTTGTTCAGGATGGTGAGCAGCTAAATCTAAGGCGATCACCGCTCCAGAGATGTATCCCAATACGTATGAAGGCTCGTTTGTGAGATGAGCCAGTAGGAGACTTGCGTCTTCGCTATGTGTTCTTATTTGGTAAACTTCATTTTCATCAGAAAGCTTACTTCGGCGATGTCCTCTGCGATCATAAGTGACAACTGTATATCGATCGGAAAGATCATCTGCAATCGGAAAAGAATCTGCATCTCCATTTCCACCATGGATAAGAAGGAGAAGCGGTCCTGATCCTCGTTTCTCATAGTAGATAGTAGAGCCTGAAACCGCCAATGTTCCTTTTTCTATTTTCTTCATTGCTCATTACCCCTGTCTTTTTATCTTCTTTTTAAGCCTACATTTTGTATGAGGGATAAAAAATGCAGAGAACAATTAGGAAATAAATTTTACATACAAAAGAAGCACCGATTTTTAAGAATCAGTGCTTCTTCTATTCAACGGGAATAAACGATTTTTTTAATACTCTCTATCGATAGAAAATGCTCCTCGGATAACCGAGCGATTGTTTTTCCTTTTTGGAACGATTGTTTGATAAGTTGATTTCGTTCATCCATTAATTTTCGGGAACCTGTACATGTACCCCATTTCTTGTAGGATGACTTTGTCTTCGGAATGTACAATGTCTCTCCCTGTACATACTTTTGAATCTCTGTCAGCAGTCTCTCCGGTAGAATAGCAGTAGCGTTTCTGCTTGCCATTGATGCCAGCTCCTTATTTTGTATGATCTGAAATAAGGGGCAAAGCTATTATCGAAGAGGTTTACTTTGGCGATTTAGAGTATCTCCCCCTCATGCAAAGTATCGCCCTTCTCGATAACAGTCTTTGCATGAGACGCTTCGGAATCTAGCTGTAGGTGATAAAACCTTAATTTCACTAGAACCACCTCCTCTAAACAAATTTCACTAAAAGAATAGCATCATATTTTAAAAGAATAAAATTTCGGGTGAAAAAATCGAAAAAAATACAGATTCATTATATCAATAATATTCAAAAAGGAGCGAACCAAGAGTGGCGGTTCCCATAAGAAAAATCGTTCACATAAACAGGATTATTCTTTTTTTTAGAAATATAAATTCTTTGATAAACGTAGTATAATCAGAATAAGTCAGTGAGGGGTAGTTACCCTCTTGTCGATTAGATGGGAGCACATTGTGTTGCTCAAAACGTTCGGTTGGTCGTTCGTGGTCACAGCGTTCGGCCTGTTCGCCGCCGTCCTCTACGGAGGATGGCAGGCATTCGGCATCGTGGCGATCCTCGGGGTCCTTGAGATCTCGATGTCGTTCGACAACGCGGTAGTCAACGCCGGCATCCTGAAGAAGATGAATGCCTTCTGGCAGAAGATCTTCCTCACGGTCGGCGTGTTCGTCGCAGTCTTCGGCATGCGGCTGGTCTTCCCAGTCGTGGTCGTCGCGATCAGCGGCAAGCTCAACCCGTACGACGCAGTCCACTTGGCACTCACCGACAAGGTCCAGTACCAGCAGATCGTCACCGATGCCCACCCGGGCATCGCGGCGTTCGGTGGGATGTTCCTCTTGATGATCTTCCTCGACTTCATCTTCGAGGACCGGGACATCCAGTGGCTGCGCTGGATCGAGCGGCCGCTGGCCAAGCTCGGCAAGGTCGACATGCTGTCGGTCTGCATCGCTCTGATCGTCCTGCTCATCACCTCCTTCACCTTCGCGACCCACGCCCACCAGCACGGCGGCGCGCACGTCGACAAGGCGCAGACGGTCTTGATCGCCGGCATCGCCGGTCTGATCACGTACATGATCGTCGGCGGCCTGTCCGGATTCTTCGAAGACAGGCTGGAGGCCGAGGAGGAGCGCGAGCGCGAGGAGGAGGAAGAGGCCGAGCGCACCGGTAAGAAGAAGTCCCTGGTCATGCTCGCGGGTAAGGCCGCGTTCTTCATGTTCCTCTACCTGGAGGTTCTGGACGCGTCCTTCTCCTTCGACGGCGTGATCGGGGCGTTCGCCATCACGAACGACATCGTACTGATGGCGCTGGGTCTCGGCATCGGTGCCATGTACGTCCGGTCGCTGACCGTGTACCTCGTTCGCCAGGGCACGCTCGACGACTACGTCTACCTGGAGCACGGCGCTCACTACGCGATCGGTGCGTTGGCCGTGATCCTGATGGTCACCATCCAGCACGAGATCAACGAGGTCATCACCGGCCTCACCGGTGTCGTGCTGATCGCCTGGTCCTTCTGGTCGTCCGTCCGGCGCAACCGCGCAGCGGCGGCGGCCGAGGCCAAGGCTGTGGCTGAGACCACACAGTAGTACAACAACCGAATATCTCCATCTTGCCCCCCGCATTCCAACCTGGTGTGTGGGGGGCAACGCTTTATTTATTATCTGTAAAATCAGAAATTTTACCCCCTTAAATAACCCGTCACATTCTGCTAGAGAACAGGACGGTTTGAAGTAATCAAATCAATTGAGAATAATAGTTGATTCATTTGATTTTGTTATCTTCCCATTTTTGTGCCCAATTTCGCATTTCAGTAAGAACATATTTAAAGTCTCTTCCTTTATCCGTTAAAGAATATTCAACGGTTACAGGAACGGTAGGAAACACGTTACGGTTGATAATGCCATTTTGTTCCAGATTGCGGAGTGTATCTGTTAATGATTTCGTACTGATGCTGTCTAAACTTCTTCGTAATTGATTAAAACGTTTCGGACCATTATAAAAAAGTTGGCCGAGAACCAAGAATGACCATTTTCCACCAAGGATTTGCGTTGCCTGATGAATAGAGAAAAGACATTTTTCCTCTTCTGAATTTGTACTCATGTTATTCATCCTTACAAAAATATAGTAAGTTTATTATTTGAAACAATATATAAAAATATTGCCTACTTTAAATAGTATTCCTTAGCATCTACAATATCAATAGATGGATTATTTACACATACTTAGCCAAATACAACAAAAACATAGAGGAGGAGAAAAATGACATCTTCAAAAACAATATTAGTAATAGGAGCAACTGGACAACAAGGAGGCGCAGTTGCAAGACAGTTAGTGGAAAATGGATGGAAAGTTAGAGCATTAGTACGTGATCCAAATAAAACAGTTTCACAATTTCTTCAGAAACAAGGTGTCGAAATAGTGCAAGGTGATTTGGACAAACCTCCTTCCTTGTTGGAAGCAATGAGAGGCGTTTACGGTGTTTTTAGTGTTCAAGCATTGGATTTTGATGATCTTGAAAAAGAAGTACGTCATGGGAAAACCGTTGCTGATATTGCCAAAAAAGCGGAAGTATCACACTTTGTTTACAGTTCTGCTGCTGGTGCTGATCGTAATACAGGGATAACCTCTTTTGAAAATAAGAGAAGAATAGAACAATATATTCACTCTTTGAATCTGCCAGCCACCATTCTTCGACCTGTTATGTTTATGGATAACTTCCGGTTTGTTCTTCATCAAGTGAATGGACAAATTAATCTTCCCTATATGGGTACTCCTGAAACAAAAGTACAAATGATTGCTGTGCATGATATTGGTGTACTTGCTAGGAAGGCATTTGATAATCCCAATCAATATATTGGAAAAGAGCTTGAAATTGCCGGGGATGAGCTTACTGTTTTACAAATCACAGAAACAATCTGTAAAGTTTTTGCTATACCTGCACAATACCAATCATCGGCTCCGGAATCCGTACATGAGCATGATGGAATAAAAGCTACCCAGTTCTTTGAGAGAGAAGGTTATAAGTCAAACATAAAATCTCTACGACAACTCCATCAACAGCTATTGGATTTTGAAACTTGGTTACGTCAATCCGCTATACAATTGTAAATATAAAATAAATAAACTGACGCTTAACATACAAACAGTTGGTTTATTTGCCTTTGGGTACTACTGTTGACTGATCCAATGGATCATATGACCCTCATTTCTCAAATCGCTCAGAATAACCCTAGTAGGATTATAGAAACTGAGTACTGCTATATCACCTACTCAAATGTTGCCTTTTCCAACTTAACTGATTTCCCCTTTACTTGCTTTAATGTCGTCACGATAAGAAAGCTGATAATCACTAGTAAGAGCCAAGAACTTATTTTTCCAAAATCAACAAGACTCCATGCATCGATTTGATTTGGATATTGCCATGCTCCAAAGAACGTAGCAATATTTTCGGCTACCCATATAAAAAATCCAATGAGAACAAAAGAAAGTGCGAGTGGCATACGGTAACGAGTTTTATTAACCTCGAATGTTACCCATGACTGCCAAAAGATGATAATGACAAGTCCGCATAAGCCCCAACGAACATCGATCCAGTAATGGTGAGTAAAAAAATTCACATAAATCGCCGTTGCAAGCGAGACAACAACGAAAAACGGCGGCCAATTAACCAGTTCAACCTTGAACCTCCTCCACGCTTGACAAAGATAGCTGGCGACACTCGCATACATAAATCCGCTGTACAAAGGCACTCCCAAAATTTTAAAATAACCTTCCTCTGGGTAAGCCCAGGAACCCATATGTACTTTGAAAATTTCAAGAGCCAGTCCAATAAGGTGGAACAAGGTGATAACTTTTAACTCATCTCGTGTTTCCAATCCAAAACGCACCATCCCGACTTGCATCAAAAGGCAGATAAGAAGCAGCCAATCATACCGTGGCAAGAAGGGAAGGGGAATTATTTTTGTAAAAGCCAAAGAAGCAAAAATAACGACAGGAAACAAACAGGATAAAGCTTGTTCCCATCCAAAACGAATGAGTTGTTTTCCCGCTCTCATGATTTATGCCTCCATTTGTGTGTAGTTACATACATGAGTAGCTCCCCTTAAATGATGAGAATCTTCTTGTCCCATCTCATCTTTTCTATTCCAACATCTTATATCCGGTTTTCTTCCTCTGTTCGGTACTCCAAAATATCTCCAGGTTGACAGTCCAAAGCCTTACATATCGCCTCTAACGTTGTTAATCGAATTGCTTTTGCCTTTCCATTTTTCAATATGGAAAGGTTAGCCATTGTTATTCCCACTCGCTCCGAAAGTTCCGTGACACTCATTTTCCTTTTTGCGAGCATCACATCAATATTGATAATAATCGCCATGTTATTCACCTCAGATCAGACTATTAAATCATTTTCCGCTTTTATATCGATGGCATTTTGTAAAAGTCTTTGGAGTACAGCAGCGAAAACTGCGATAACAATGGAAACAAACATAAAGACCAACCCGATGACGATGAAACCTGGAGCATCATCCATCTCCGCCAGAAGATAAAAGAGCGGCATACCTAGTAAATATAAGATACTGATTGAAATCGCACAGTGTTTTATATTCTTTAATGATCTTACAGATAATTCCGAGAAAGCTTTATTCATATCAATGTAGTTTAAAAGTTTAAAAGCTTGATACAGAGCAATGTAAAAAGGTACCGCAGTGGCATACAAATCGATGAAGACAAGATATTTCATATAAGCCATTTCTGGAAATAATTCTGCTGCAAGATTCGCTATCTTTGGAACCAAAAATATGCACAAAGCAAGGATTGGAATACCTATAAGAATAACTGCCAGCTTTAGAAAAAGAGTAGACCCGCGATTCATGAAAAGCACCTCACTTGTTTGTCGATAAGTTGACTTTACCACTTTATTTATCGTTTTACAATAAAAAAATATCCCATTGGAATATACTATTATCGTTATAGAATCTGTTCGATTCTAAACAAGAGAAAAAGCATTTCTTATGATAAGAAATGCTCTGTATAACTTAAAACTATTTCATTTATTTTTGTGGCGAAAACACCCGTGAATTCATTCGAGGGATGAATCGCCACGGTTTTTGATTTTCTTTTTTGACAAATCCATCCATATTTTGTATATTAGGATTCATTCTAGTCTAGAAAAGAGGTGAGAAATTCATGTATTTCACCATCAAACAACAACTTAAACATCTTTTGAAAGAAGAATATCTGCTTTTGAAAGAATTGTGTCATACTGCTAAAAACCTGTACAACCAAGGTCTATACCAAGTGCGTCAGCATTATTTTCAGGAGAAAAAATATCTGAATTACCAGAAAAACTATCATCTCTTAAAAGGTAGCGAAAGTTATAAGCGGTTGAATAGTAACATGGCACAACACCTGTCGTAAGTTGATCAACTACTGTTTGAAATATCGTAAAGGGAAAGAGAGCCCCCAAAGCTGCACAGTTTTAAACCTACATCATTTCGATGGTCTAATGGTAACATCATACCCATGCTTTTGAAATAAAGCTATTAATTCATTTCCACTGATGAGTTTGAAAGGTTTATCCGCAACAAATTTACGTGAATCATTACCAAAATAACTGGTTGTCACCAAGATCCCCTTGATTGCTCCTTCGTGTTGAACAACACCGAATAAATCACGTACGGATGAGGAAGGAACAACATTGTTGTATCTTTTAGCCTGAATAACTATTTTTCCACCTCTAATAGGATCAGGGTCAAATATTACTGCATCCACTCCCCAATCTCGACTGGATTGTGTAACTTTCACTTCTGCTCCTTCATGTGAAAATTCCCTTGAAAATAATTCTGCAATGAGATGCTCAAAATCTTTCCAATCCATGGATGCTAAATTTGTCTCGGAATTTATAGAGGCTAATATCTCTTTGGATTCTACAAATCGGGGATCTTCACGATTTAACTCCATAATTGGCTGTATTGGGGCTAACGCAGATAATGGACCAGCAGATAATCCTTTTAGTTTTCTAAAACATTCCTTCGGTTCGACTCGACGTAAATTATAAGATTCAAATTCGGTACGTTCAGCCCGACAACTTAAAATACAAGATTCAAAATCGTTTCCAGTTTCTTTGTCAATCCCTCTTACCCAACCATTAAAAATCACAGTTTTGCACTGTGAGATATAAATCGAATGAAATACACTATGTATCGTACGTAAGCAGATTTGATATAGGACATTTTCATAGAAATTGTTAAATTCCGCTTTCTTCATTGGTATAGGTTCAATCTGTTTTCTAACAGCTACAAACTTATGTGATTTCGTATTAGAAATTTGCTCAAGATTAGGCAATTGACAGGTTATTTGAATCGTTTCGAGTTGAGGGTCAAATATTACTTCTAACTTGTCCAATTTTAACTCTTTCGGATATTTCGCTTTTGTTAATAACAGCTTTGTAAATTTTTCAACAGCTGCTTTATCTCCCGATTCAAAATCCTTTTTAAACTGTTCTATATCTTTGTTATGACTAAGAATTTCATTTTCATATTTACTTTTCTTTTTTTCATACTTCGCTTTTTCAGATTCTAATCTTTTTTTGTAGTTTTGCAATTCCTTTTCATAAGTATTCTCAGCTTCTATTACCCTTTTCTTATATATCTCCTCTTTTTCCTTTTCTTTTTTCAAGCGCTGTTGTTTAAAAAACGGGATTAATTCCAACCACTGATATTTATTTGGTATTACCTCTTTGGTAACTTCTTTTTTTATTGGAGGTTTCTCAAGAAAAGTAAATAAGGAATAAGGACGTTTTTCTTTTTTTAAATCTGACCATTTTAATCTGTCATCCAAAGAATTTATTAAAATATTATTAAATTCTTTTATTAGTTCCAGCGTTTTCTTTGAATCCCGTTCTGCCTGTTCCTTCATAACTTCAATACGATCTCGTTCACGCTGTCTTTTTTCTTGATCTTCCCATTTCTTTAATTGTTCCTTAACTTTCATTGTCAATTCGGATGAACTAGTGGCCTTAATTTCCTTCTGTTTATTAAGATAAGAATTGGTTATTATTTTTGAGTAGACATACTTACTCATGATTTCCTCCTCTTTTGGTGATGATTCTATTTTATCACTAAATTCATTAATATTTAAATAAATACATAAATCAAAAAATAATTCCAACTTTATATACTTTCACAAACGGGTAAAAACATGAATCTTCATCATGTACATGAAGCTATAAATTAAATGCATAACTTCTACAATGAGAGAACTCCAAAAAAACAGGCAACCGTCACCAATTGCAAAAGGTAACGATCGCCATTATTTTTAACTATCTACTCCATAGACTAGAACTATAATTTTCCTACTTCAAATTCTCCGGATTTAGTGCCTTCAGATCATCTACAACAAACAATCCATCTTTGCGGATCAATTCCCCATCAAAGTAAATTTCTCCACCACCGTATTCTGGACGTTGAATGCAGACCAAATCCCAGTGAATCGCCGAGCGGTTGGAATTGTCTGCTTCTTCGTATGCTTGACCCGGGGTAAAGTGGAAGCTGCCATTGATCTTCTCATCAAATAAAATATCGCGCATTGGATGGTTAATATTTGGGTTAACTGCAAGGCTAAACTCCCCAATGTATCTCGCACCTTCATCGGTATCAAAGATTTGATTGATCTTCTCCGAATTATTGGCAGTAGCGTTGATGATTTTGCCATTTTTAAATTCCAGTTTTACATTGTCAAATAAGAATCCATTGTAGATGGTTGGTGCGTTGTATTGGACTGTCCCGTTCACAGAGTTTTTCACTGGAGCTGTGAAAACTTCTCCGTCTGGAACATTGTGTTCCCCAGCGCAACTGATGACAGGAATCCCTTTGATGGAAAACTGCAAGTCTGTTCCTGGGCCTTTGATATGTACATGATCAGCTTTTTCCATTCTAGCTACTAATGGACGCATCGCTTTTTCCATTTTGACATAATCAACATTGCAAACATCAAAGAAATACTTCGTAAAGCCTTCTGTACTCATGTTGGCAAGTTGTGCCATAGAGCCTGAAGGATAACGAAGTACTACCCATTTTGTATTGTTCACCCGTTCTTCGGTATGGACTGCATGGGAGTATGTACGGCTGTATTGGCTCATCAAATCGTCTGGAACATCGCTATATTCACTGATGTTTTCGCTTCCACGAATACCGATATAGCAATCCATTTTTTGCATCTGTTCCAATCCGATTTGGGTCCAGAAATCCAAGTGATCTGAATTTGTACCCAGTAATAGACTACGGTGTACAAGTTGATCTGTTAATTGTACAAAGGGAAGTCCTTTGGCTTTATATACTTCTTGCACCAATGCAACAGCTAGTTCTTTATCTTGGCCGAATAAATCGATCATTACCTTTTCTCCTGGTTGTACTCTACAGGAGTGATTGACCAAAATATGAGCTAAGGTAGACACACGCTCATTTACCATAATTAAGAAACCCCTTTTCCAAATTAAGATTCACAGGTAGAATAGGTAAGGTAATACAATACCATCCATTTTATCAGAAAAAGTGTTTCGCGGGGTAAAGAAAAATAAAAAATTAGGGGGATACATAAATGTTTCACGTTCAGCAACCAACTGGCACCAAAGAAGAACAATATACATCCATGATCAAACAACTGAAATCCCTTTTGGAAGATGAGCGGGATTGGTTAGCAAATATGTCTAACACGGCAAGCTTTTTAGCGAATGCGCTCCACGAGATAAATTGGGTTGGGTTTTATGTTATGAAACAAAATGAGTTGGTATTGGGACCATTCATGGGAAAACCTGCTTGTGTACGCATCGCTGTTGGAAAAGGAGTTTGTGGAACAGCAGTCGCTGAAAAGCAAACGCAAGTCGTAGCAGATGTTCACCAGTTTCCCGGACATATCGCTTGCGATGCAGATTCCCGTTCCGAAATCGTGATCCCTCTTGTCGTCGGAAACAACGTGATCGGTGTACTAGATATTGATAGTCCTGTTTTAAATCGCTTTGAATCCGTTGATAAAACATACCTTGAACAGCTTGCTGCCGTTTTGATGGAAGCAACCGACTGGAAACCGCTTTTATAAGACCTTGGTTTTAGGAAGGAGAATTTATGAAAAAAATTAGCTTAGCTTATCAAATTTTAATAGGTCTGGTGTTAGGAGTCATCATAGGCGCCGTCTTTTATGGTAACCCAAAAGTAGTTACCTACTTGCAGCCGATTGGTGATATTTTTCTTCATCTTATAAAAATGATTGTTATTCCTATTGTAGTATCTACACTGGTCGTTGGTGTAGCAGGAACAGGAAGCTTTAAAAAGTTAGGGAAATTAGGCGGAAAAACGCTTCTTTACTTTGAAATTATAACAACGGTAGCCATTTTAATTGGATTACTTGTTGCAAACGTTTTCCAACCAGGTCATGGTGTTCAGATGCAGCACTTACAAAAAAGTGATATTGGTTCATATGTATCAACAGCCAAAACACAAGAGAGCCATAGTTTTGTGGATACTCTCGTCAATATTGTACCCACCAATATCGTAGAATCCCTCGTAAAAGGCGATATGCTCGCTATCATTTTCTTTTCTATTATGCTAGGTCTTGGGATCGCTGCGATTGGAGAAAAAGGGAAACCCGTTTTGGCAATATTCCAAGGAATCTCGGAAGCAATGTTTTGGGTTACCAATCAGGTGATGAAGTTTGCCCCATTTGGTGTTTTTGCGCTCATCGGAGTTACGATATCGAAGTTTGGTATCCATTCCCTCATTCCGCTTGGCAAACTCGCGATAAGTGTATATGGGGCAATGATATTCTTTATCATCGTCATCTTCGGATTGGTAGCCAAAATGGTTGGAGTGAACATCTTCCATCCGATCCGGATTTTAAAAGACGAACTCATTCTCGCTTACTCTACCTCAAGTTCGGAAACCGTTCTCCCGAAAATCATGGAGAAGATGGAGAAGTTTGGCTGCTCTAAAACAGTGACTTCTTTTGTTATTCCGACGGGATATTCCTTTAATCTCGATGGTTCCACCCTTTATCAAGCATTAGCTGCACTGTTTATCGCACAAATGTATGGAATCGATATGCCCATCAGCAAACAGATTATGCTTGTACTTGTCTTGATGCTCACCTCAAAAGGAATCGCCGGTGTACCTGGGGTATCTTTCGTCGTCTTGCTGGCTACGCTCGGTTCTGTAGGAATCCCAATGGAAGGACTTGCCTTTATTGCAGGTATCGACCGGATTTTAGATATGGCTCGCACTGTTGTGAATGTCGTTGGAAACTCTCTTGCTACTGTTGTGATTTCCAAATGGGAAAAGCAGTATGATTCGGAAAAAGGGAAAGAATATCTGCAATCTTTAAAAAGTGCAGTGTAAAAAATTACAATTATTATTTTCGTGAATAGTACTCTATAATAAAAGCATAAGTAATAGGCTCGATTAGGTAGGTTACGTGAAGCCCGACGCTGATGCTGTGAAGAAACTCGATGAAGACCGATGTGAGTGCCCCAAACCCGGGTGTACCTGCCAAAGCGCGATTCCTAAACCTGGAATGACATGTTCGGACTGCAAGGATGGCTCCCACTTTAGCTTCGGAAAGCGACCGTACTAGTCGGGACTAGTGCTTGGGTGATCCGATCGGCAACGATCCGGATCACCCGCCCGCTATTATCCCTATATAGTAAAAGCATGGCAGATGCCATGCTTTTTTATCTTTCTATTAATATATTATTTTCTGTCCCGCGATAAGCCAGATACATGCGATAAGCCCTTCTCATTTCTTCTTTCATCCACTCTGGAAAAGGTTCATCTGCTAATTTTTTCATTTCTACCCAGCGAAAATCATCATGTTCAGGGCTTAATTCGATTTCTCCGATCGGATTACAACAAGCAAATTTCATGATAACCAAATGTTTTTCATCCATGATCTCATCATAGATATATGCTGGGGAAATTACTTTTATAGAGAGTCCGGTCTCTTCTTTCACTTCTCTTGCAAGCGCATCCATTATTTGCTCTCCTGGTTCTAAACCGCCACCAGGAAAATCCCAACCGTGTGATTGCCGATCTTTTCGTTCTTTTTTAGAACGAGTTAGGATCAGTACCTTATCTTGATCGAAAATAATCGCCTTTGGTGCAATCTTGACTGGCTTCTTCACTTTTTCACCTGCCTTTTAATTCAGACGGAAAAAGGTAGAACTTGCAGTTGCGATTATTTTACCCTGCTCATCTTTTACCTTGCTTTCCATCGTAATAATGGTCTTTCCTTTTTTTACAAACTTGGTATAAGCATAGAGCCAGCCTTCTTTTCCTGGTGAGAGAAAATGTACCTGCAAGTCAATAGTGACCGCGCTTGTCTCTAATCCCAGTGCTTGAACTGCTGTTGCTCCCATCGCTGTATCAATAAACGTCGCGGTAATACCACCATGCAAGATCTTATATCGATTTTTTAATTCATCTGTTACACACATCCGATGGATGTATGCATCTTCCTCTTCGTCATACTTCATAAATTGGAAATTCATCATTTCTTCAATATAAGCAAGGGGACTTACTCTTGTGCGTTTTAGAGCCTGGACTAATTTGTGAATGGTATTGATTTCTACTTCTGATAGATCTCGAATTTCAGCTTCTAGTTTCTCAAGTGTCATATTCATCGTCCTTCATCTTTGTCTCGTCTTTATTATAGTTTTTTTCCGTCCACTCTACACCCCATCTATAGATATGTTGTTTAATTTAGAATATATAAAATATTATTTTTAGAAATGGTGCAGAAATCTACATCCATCAAAAAAGGCATCCCCTCTAGAAGATACCCTAAATCAATCAAAGCCAAAATACTTTTTGCAGTTCATTTATTTGATTTATATGTGAGATACCGATGGCCGCCGATGCTTGGAATCTCCGAGCATCGGCGGGTTGTGCACAGGGTGGTTCCCCACTTACTTTTCGTGGAGATCCTTATCGAGCGACGTCCGCGGCTGTGTCTGCTGACCGAGCGATGACTTCGTCACGCTCTCGTCGAACGAAGGCCGAGTCACCTGACGGGACACGAGCCTCTTCGCCGCCGGCTTCTTCCTCCTCGTGCCGCCGAAAAACGAGCGGAGAACGAAGTAGCCGATGCAGACGATGAAGAGGAGGACACCGATGAAGAGCAGCCAGTCGAGCCACTGCACTCCGGTGGAGGATGGTGCACAGCTCCCACCATCGAAGTCATCGAAGTCGATGCCTCCGCTCCCGTGGCGGCGCCTGCTCGCGAGCACCATCTGCATGGCGATCGAGTGAACCATGTTCTTCCCCTGTCACTAGGTTGCGTACTTCTAGTATAGCGATTTTCTCCTAGTAAAGATAGAACTAGGGGGAATGAAATGAAAATTTATGTACAAAAGAAAATTTCAATAATTTGAACATTCCATGAAATAACACAAATCTGGTATAATAAATAAAAAAAGTCGGCTCCCTCCCAAAAGTAAGGGTTTACGTCATGAATAACCTCTTTCTCGGTCCTGTTCTTGTTCTGATTGGACTGTACACCTATCTGCTCTTCTTCGATAAGCTTCTCCGTGCCGGCCGTCCTCAACCCTGGCACGTGACTGAAACAGAGAGACGTTCGACAGATAAGCGTGTCCGTGTATACACGGTCTTGGGTTATAGCGGTATGACGATCACACCAATCGGTGTCACTCTGACGGTGCTGGGTCTCTCTCAACTTCTTGGGTAGCTCTGACTTCGGAGCTGGCAGTCGGTGGATTCTCCTTCCAAATTGGAAAATACCACCGACCCACTTTCATACTCCTATTTCACTCTTTTTCCCCCTAATTTTCACGCCTTCTGCTATAATAATGCTTATTTCAAAAATGGAGCGATTAGCAGATATGCGTTTACGTAGAAACCCCAAAGCAATCGAGTTATTGACCACTCATTCCTTAAGTGTAACTGACTACGAAGATCAAAAAGGAAGCTGGAAGAAAATCTTCCAAAATCCCCATCCTATCTATGTCGAACTTGGTACTGGAAAAGGACAATTTTTAGCAAAAGCATCTACTGCGTATCCAGAGATCAACTGGATAGGTGTAGAAAAAATTCAAGAACCTCTCTTATTAGCAGCACGAAAAGGTGAAGAAACAGCAAATGAAAATGTCCGTTACTTATGGCTAGACATTGTGAAAATCCAAGAAGCATTTGCACCTGGAGAAATAGATCGGTTTTATCTTCATTTTAGTGATCCATGGCCAAAAACAAGACATTATAAACGTCGCTTGACTTACCGAGATTTTTTGGAAGTTTATAAAACACTTCTTTCTCCAACAGGTGACCTTATTTTAAAAACAGACAGCGATAATTTGTATCAGTTTTCCATAAACGAGCTTCAAGAAAACGGATGGAATGTCATCGAACAGAGCGACGATTTACATCATAGCCAGTGGGCAGAAACGAATATAACGACCGAATATGAGGAAAAGTTCGCAGGTCTTGGGATGCAGATTTATTATTTGAAGGCAGTTCCTAGCAGAAAAAACGCTAATGAATAAAGAAACCCAATTGAAAAAGTCCTCTGAAAAATCACCTCTCCACTATCAAGAATTTGAATACATGGAATTTTTATTGGAAAAAGCAAAAAGAACAACAGAAACTATTGGTAATCCGGAAAAGTAGTTTTATCTCTTGTACTCCGAACCTATATCTTGTATAATATTTGCTTGTATGGCTCTAGAAATATCCCTCCTATGGGAAAATGAGGATAGCACGCAAACGATAGGTGAAGGGATCACCCTCACTGGTTCGCCCTATTGGATATAGGTACCTGCTCTTACCGCCGCTATCCGGATGAGTATGGTAAGCATAAGCGGATCAGCCCCTGTCATTTGCAGAAAAACGCAAATGAAAAGGAGTTTTACAATATGGCACGTTATACTGGCCCAACTTGGAAATTGAGCCGTCGTCTTGGCATTTCACTATCTGGAACGGGGAAAGAATTATCTCGTCGTCCATATGCTCCAGGACAACACGGCCCAAACCAACGTAAAAAATTAAGTGAGTACGGCATCCAGCTTCAAGAGAAACAAAAACTGCGTTTGATGTACGGTATGAACGAAAAGCAGTTCCGTAACTTGTTTGTTCGTTCTGGTAAGATTAAAGGGATTCACGGGGAAAACTTTATGAAGTTGCTCGAATCTCGTTTGGACAACCTTGTTTTCCGTCTTGGTCTTGCACGTACCCGTGCACAAGCTCGCCAATTGGTTGTACATGGTCATGTAACCGTTAATGGAAAAAAAGTCGACCGTCCAGCATACCATGTAGCACTTGGCGATGTAATCAGTCTTCGCGAAAAAAGCCGCAATTTAACTATTGTAAAAGACGCTTTAGAAGACCGTACGTTTACACCAGAATATGTTTCTTTTGATCCAAACAAACTAGAAGGTACTTTTACCCGTCTACCTGATCGTTCTGAATTACCAGCTGAAATCAACGAAACCCTTATCGTAGAGTTCTACTCTCGTTAATCGTTTCTTGCAAAAACTCCTCTTTTCGAGGAGTTTTTTTGTATAACAAAATAAATAATTCTCTTCTTGAAACAAGTAAAAGGTTTGTTTGGGAAAATTCTTGTGCATAATAATTAAATTGATCGAGTCTTGTAAATAAATGTATTTTTCATCGACCAATAGGATCAACTTTGCTATAATATATTTGGCATACCTGAACGGAAGGAAATAAATGCCTTATCTCAGTCTTACAAGAGAGCAATATCAAAACTGGAGATACCCCACAATCAACACATTCAAAAGAATTCAACAAGACATTGAGTGTGTACTCTGGGATTTTGATATTCCTATCGCTCACATGTTTGCTGGCTTGCCTGCTCCATCTGTTGCTCAGTTTCTAAGAGACTATCTATGGGAACGGCAACTGGATCAGGTAGAAGATCGAACAGACAATGATCCTCATGCCATTTATCGCAGGGGAAAGAAGTTCTATAAGACCCATCGTGATACCTATTTTGAACTAGAAAAAAAGCTGACCGAAAAGGAATGTGAAGCAGCACGACTATCCAGACCCACACCTGACGCACAAGAAGTAATTGCTGCACTAGACAAAAAGGGAATCCAACAAGCAATCGCGACCAATAACTCTCCAAAAGCTGTAGGGATCTACTTGGAAGAAGCAGGTCTAACTCAATACTTCCATGGAGACATTTTTGGTCGAGAAGATCCTTACCCCGGATTTCTCAAGCCCAGTCCATTTATGCTTGTAAAAGCAATCGATCTGCTTGACGTATCTCCGGAAAGAACCCTGATGATCGGAGATTCGGTTACAGATTACCTAGCAGCTGAAAAAGCGAATGTCCGCTTCCTCGGCTTCACCTACACACCTGATAAATGTGCTTAGCTTCATGAAGCAGGCGCAGAAGTTGTAGTCAGCACATATAAACCTTGGCTACAACTACTCGGTCATTAGACACACCTGTCCTGAAGGACTGCTCCAGCCCTAGATTGGAATGATTTTCCAAATGTGGGCTCCAAACATAAAATCAAAGAAAACCTCTCTATCCTTTCTTTTTCTCCCTTATCCACAAGATAATTCTCTTGACTACTTCTCTGCACACACGTCTTTACTTGTGATACAAACCATAATTCGCTGTTCATTTTCCGTTCATAAAGAAGCATTACAATAGAACCACATTAGGACGTTGGAGGGAAAAACGTGAAGCAAACAGATACACCCCCCAAATCAAAAACACAGTGGAAAAAGTTTTTGGATTTGGTTCAATTTCAGAAGTTACCAAAATCGTTAATTGCCCTTGTACTCGGATTATCTTTGCTTTCTACCATTGCTGGTCTTGTCGTGCCTTGGTTTACCAAAGATGCCGTAAACGTGATGACAGCTGGTTCTTTAACTATATCCACCGTGCTCCTGCTTGTTGGAGCTATCTTAATCCAAGCGGTGATGTCCAGCTTTGCTACTTATAATTTGGCCTATCTAGGTGGTTTGGTGGTTTCCAACCTACGGAAAAAGATTTGGGCGAAAACATTGACCTTACCTATTTCCTACTTTGACAAAAATCACTCTGGGGAAACCGTCAGTCGAATTAATAACGATACAACGATTGTTCGAGATCTGATCTCCAACCAATTAGTATCGATGTTTAGCGGAGTTGTGTCCTTAGTTGGCTCTCTATGTATCCTCTTTTATTTGGATTGGTCCATGACACTGGTGATGTTGATTGCGGTCCCGATCATTGTATTTGTTATGCGGCCTATCGGAATGAAAATGAGGGGAATATCCAAAGGAATCCAAGAAAAAACAGCAGTTTTCACCAGTTTACTAACCCAAGTAGTCTCGGAAATCCGCTTAGTAAAAGCGTATAGCGCTGAACCCGTAGAACGAAAACAAGGCGAAGAAGAGATCGATCGATTATTTCAATATGGTTTAAAAGAATCACGTTTAACCTCTATTTTGCAGCCATTATCAGGTCTTATTATGATGTCCATGCTGGTCCTCATCATCGGTTATGGCGGGATGCGAGTCGCATCTGGAGAACTAACAGCAGGGGAATTAGTTGCTTTTATTCTGTATCTCTTCCAAATTCTCATGCCTGTCACCATGATGACCCAGTTTTTTATAGGGCTGCAAAAAGCAATGGGAGCTACAGAACGCATCTCAGAAATCTTGGAATATGAAGGCGAAACAGATGTACAACATGAAAAAGCTACAGCGGTTAATCCACAGTTACCTATTACCATTGAAAATGTATCTTTTGCATATGAAGGCAAAGATACCATTCTCCACAATCTGAATTTCCAGATTGAACCGGGAAAAGTTACTGCCCTCGTGGGTCCCAGCGGAAGTGGGAAGACAACATTTTTTGCGTTGATGGAACGTTTTTATTCTCCAACCAGCGGTGTAATTCGCCTAGGAGACCATTCGATCCACGAATTCAGCCTTCGAGATTGGCGCACTGCCATCAGTTATGTTTCACAAGAAAGCCCGCTTCTCGCTGGGACAATCCGCGATAATATTTGTTACGCGATGTCAAGAGAAGTAACGGAAGAGGAATTACTCAGGGCAGCAAAGTTAGCCTATGCAGATGAGTTTATTTTGAACTTACCAGACGGATTTGAAACAGAGGTTGGAGAACGAGGAATGAAGCTTTCAGGCGGACAGCGGCAACGCATCGCTATTGCCAGAGCAATCTTACATGATCCAAAAATTTTGATGCTGGATGAAGCAACTTCTAACTTGGACTCCGCATCAGAGCAAGTGGTTCAAGAAGCACTGCAAAACTTAATGAAAGACCGGACAACACTTGTCATCGCTCACCGCTTATCCACAGTAGTGGACGCAGATAAAATTGTAATATTAGAAAAAGGAAAATTAACCGGAGCCGGCACCCATGAACAATTGCTACAGAGCAATAAACTCTATCAACAATTGGTTCAACAACAGTTTAAGGTGGAACTAGCAGGTTAATGAATACAAGAAGGTGCTTTATTGACAAAAGCGCCTTCTTTTTATGTATATCCATTTTTTTGTTGTTAAAAGCGCGACGCCCGACTACTCACTCTTCTTGAGTGAGCAGCCGGGCGCGAGACTAGTTGCCTAGCCTCAGTGCGTCAGCTTCATCACGTTGGCAAGGAAGTCAGGCTCAGGCACCCTGACGACCAACTCCAGGTCGTAGCCATCGCGCTTTGTCGTCTTGATGGTCGTGAGGCTGAGGACATCCTCCTCCTCGTAGTTCTTCACGACCGCGCCGCTGGAATTCACGATGTTGAGGTCGCTTCCTGCGGTGTACTCGAACGAGTTCTTGCAGTGGATCGCCACCTTACAGCGCTTGCCACCTTCTAGCGATCGAGAGTCATAGGTCATCTTTCCCTCGATGGCACCACAGATCTTCGACAGCGGGCTCTCTTCGGTGACCAGAGCAGACTTGTAGTCGCTGGAGGTGTCCACCGGTTCCCACTCGTTCGGGAACGAGTCCGTCACCTCTGTGACCAACTCAATCTTGTAGCCATCAATCGACAGCAGCTTGATGACATCAACGGTGACGAAGTCGGCTCCCTTGAACACCTTCACCATCTGTGTGTAGGGGTCCACGACGTGGAGATCGCTTCCCGCGATGTAGGTGAACTTGATCGGGGTGTAGATCCTCACACTGCGCCGGAAGACATTCTTCTTCGAAGAGATGTCCCGTTCCTTTTCGATCTCACCGAAGATGACAGACCGGTCATCGGAGTCGGCGGGACGGATGATGGAGTGAATGGAACCCATGAGGTCCTTCTTCCTTGGTTGATTGCTGACACTTATTGTAAGCATACCATCTTGGTCATAGGAACACATTATCATTTTTCTATTTATTCATTTTCCTAGTCAAAAAAAGCCACCTTACTAAAGGTGACTTGGTGTTCATGATTAACCTAATTCCGCCAAGAAGTACTTCTTCTTCCCTCTGCGGATTACCAAAAATTTATCATCAATTGCTTTTAGGGTATTTACTAAAACGCTTGTGTCTGTTACTCTTTCATCGTTGACAGTCACTGCTCCATTTTGCATAAATTCTCGTGCTTCTCGTTTCGATTTTGCTGCTCCTACTTTTATCAAAACATCAACCAGTGGAATTTCGTTTTCTTGGATCAACGCAGATGGAACATCTTGAAAACCTTCCGCAATCTCAGAGCTACTTAGCATACTCACTTTTCCTTGGAACAATGCAGCAGTAATATTTTGGCTGCTTAAAAGTGCTTGTTCTCCATGGACGAGTTTTGTCATTTCTTCTGCTAATGCACGCTGTGCTTGGCGTTTTTCTGGTGCAGTTTTTACTGCCTCTGTCAATTCTTCGATTTGATCTTTGGTTAAAAAGGTAAAATATTTGAGGTATTTGATAACATCTGCGTCATCGGTATTTAACCAAAACTGATAGAATAAATATGGAGATGTCTTCTCTGGATCTAACCATACTGCTCCGCCTTCGGTCTTTCCAAACTTCGTGCCATCACTTTTGGTGACCAATGGAATGGTCAGACCAAACAAATCATCTGATTTGCTTCCAGTTTTGCGGATTAACTCTGTGCCAGCAGTGATATTTCCCCACTGATCACTGCCACCAACTTGAAGCTCGCATCCATATCGACGATGTAATTCTAAGTAATCGAATGCTTGCAAAATCATGTAGCTAAACTCTGTAAAAGAAATTCCTTTTTCAAGTCGTGAATTCACCGATTCTTTTGCTAACATGTAATTGAGCGGGAAATGCTTCCCTATATCTCGTAAGAATGGAATCAATTCTAACTCACCCAGCCAATCGTAATTGTTCACCAATAGAGCTGGATTTTCTGTCATCTCAAAATCAAGGAATCGAGACAGTTGTGAGCGAATGCTATCAGAGTAACTCTGTACGACTTCATTGGTGTTCAATGTCCGCTCTGATGCTTTACCACTTGGATCTCCAATGAGTCCCGTTCCACCGCCCACTAATGCAATCGGCTGATGCCCATACTGCTGAAAACGGCGGAGCGTGAGAATAGGAAGCAAATGTCCAATATGCAAACTATCTGCTGTAGGATCAAATCCGGCGTATAAGATGATAGGTTTTTGCTCTAGTCGTTGGTCCAGTTTCTCTTGATCGGTAGTTTGATAGATCAATCCTCTGTAAGCTAAATCTTCTAGTAAACGCATTGTTAAGTTCACTCCTTGTGAAAGATTACTTCCTAATTTCAGCAGGTACTTGTTGCTGTTTTTGCTTCTCAGCAAATAGCTCTGTAATAGGAATTGCTTCACCGCGTTTATATTTTTTGGTGAGCAATAATTTGGATAACGCATCTGCAAGTGTTACTTTTTTTGGGTCTGACAACTGTATCACACTCCTTTTTTGGAGATTTTTAGTGAAGTAACCAAGCCATACAAGTGGAGAATATAAAAAAACTCCATCCCTAAAAAGGGACGGAGCTATGCCCGCGGTACCACCCTTGTTGAAAACCAAAAGTTCTCCACTCGAATAAGATATAACGGGTCTCCCGTGCGTTTAAACGCAAAGCTTCCTAAGTGTAATTTGATCCGATGTGTTCGACTGGTTCGCACCTAACAAAACGAAAAACATTTTGTTTTCCACCAGCTCTCTGAACGATACAAACATGGGACTACTCGCTTAGTTCAACACTTATTGTTTTCAAATTATGATATAATATTACCTTATCGCCAGGGAGGTATCAAGGTGAATCTACAAAAATGGATAAAGAAACCCCATGTAGACACCAGTCAAATTGTACGTTGGAGTATACGAACAGTAATTACTATTGTAATCCTTACATTGACAATAGCAGCAATTGTGATTGGTGCAGGGGCTGGTATCGTCTCTGCTGTTGTAAAAGATGAGAAAGTTCGAACCAAGCAAGACTTTGACAAGGAACTAAACAATTTATTTCAAACCAGTTATGCTTACTTCCAAAACACAGATAAAAAGGGAAAGCCAGTAGCAATTGGGGCACTGCGTTTTGATAATGATCGAGGTATGATCAAAAAAGTCAGTGATGTAACTCCTTATTTGGTCAATGCATTCATCTCTGTAGAAGATAGAGATTTCTATACGCACAAAGGAGTTGTTCCTCGATCTATCATCCGTGCCGCTTTCCAACAAGCCGTTGGCAGTGAGGTCACTACTGGCGGTAGTACACTAACTCAGCAATTGGTCAAAAATATCGTACTAAAAAACCGAAAAAAAGATATTGAACGAAAAGCGAATGAAATTGTTTTAGCGCTTCGCATGGAACAGATGTATAGCAAAGATGAAATTCTCGTCTACTATATGAACAGCGTCTTTTTTGGGAAAGGTGCAAACGGCCGGAAGATGTATGGTGTTCAAGCCGCTGCAAAAGGACTTTTTAACAAAACTCCGAAAGAGCTCAATCTCGCTCAAGCTGCATACATAGCTGGTATGGTTCAACGACCAAATGCATTGAATCCGCTTGATGAAGATCCAAAAAATTATAAGCGTGGCATGAAACGATTAAAGCTAGTATTAACCGAAATGCTTCAAAATAAAAAAATCACCAAAACACAATACGATGAAGCCATTCATTTCAACATCAAAAAATCACTCGCCAAACCTTCTGATTTTGATAATGGTTATGAGAAATACCCATTCATCATGTTTGCAATGGAAGATGAAGCAGCAGAGACTTTGATGGAAATGGATAACCTCAACATAGAACAACTCAGCAAAGAAGGGAAATATCGTTCTACTTTAGAGGAATATAAAAAGAAAGCTGTTACTGGAGGTTATCGCTTCTATACAACGATTGATGAAGGACTCTATAATGCCGTTAATAAAGCAGCAACAAAAGGACTGGAATTCAACAATCGTAAGTATGGTGGAAAAGAAACACATGAACAGCTCGGGGCAACCATTATCAATAACAAGACTGGTGCTGTCTTAGCGTTTGTTTCGGGAACAGAGTCGTTTGATGATAACCAAAAAGATCACGCTCTGCAAGTACAAAGACAGCCAGGCTCTTCCATCAAACCGCTGCTTGTTTATGGGCCAGCGATTGAAGAAGGAGTCGTATCGCCTCACTCGCAAATACTCGATGAACCTATTATGAAAAGTGACGGTTCTGGCTATTACAAAAATGCAAATGGAAGTTATAAGGGATTTGTAACCGTTCAAGATGCATTAAAATGGTCCTATAACATTCCTGCTATCAAAACATTTAACGCCTTAGGACATCAAAAAGGATTTAATTACTTGAAGGAATTAAATCTACCTCCTTCTCCTAAAGACGGAGAAGCCGCAGCTATCGGCGGGGCAACAAATGGTTACACCGTGGAAAAAATGACTGCTGCCTTCTCTACTTTTGCAAATGAAGGCTTGTACAACAAACCTTATATGATTTCTAAAGTAACAGATGCTGATGGAAAAGTGTTATTTGAAAGAAAGCAAAATTCAAGACGAGTCTTCTCACCGCAAACAGCTTATCAAATGACGGGCATCTTAAAAACGGTTCTCAGTGGAACGGCAGCTTACATCGGAGCACAGATTCCTTCAGGTTATGAAGTAGCAGGCAAAACAGGTACCACTTCAGATGAAAAAGATTTATGGTTTATAGGATATACTCCTGAAGTAACAATCGGGGTATGGAGTGGTTACGACTATAACTTCCCTATGGATTCAAATGATAAGTTTTCTAAAAAAGCATGGATCAACATTTTTAATGCTGCAATTGAACAAGCAGCGGATATCATTCCGAGAGGAACAGATTTCGTTAACCCTGGGGATATAGGGCCAGAAAAATGCGGATTTGAATGTGACAAAAAGAAAAGTTATGAGGATGCAAATAAATCAAAAGGAAAAGCGAAAGAGAAAAAGAAAAATGATCACAAATCATCCGAATCTACTAAACCATCTACTCCTTCCACTCCTCCGCCAAGCAAAGATGAAGATGATGGCGATAAGCCTCCCAACTCAGATGGTGGCAGTTCAGGTGATGGATCAAACGGAGGAGATTCGAACGGCGGTTCCTCAAATGGTTCTAATGGAGGATCAACCACTAATAATGGGGGATCATCCAACGGTAGCAGTAATGGTAGTGAGACTAGTAATAACAACGGTGGTTCAAGTAATTCGGGTGGTTCTCCAACAGATGGAGGAAACAACTCTCCTGTGATAAATAATTAAAAAGCCCCTTATACGGGCTTTTCTTCTTGGGTATATTTACCTTCGCGAAGAAAACATTGTCACAAGAAATCTATAAACTTATTTCAAACCTGCTGTGTTATAATTCGTACATATGAGGAGGGAAATCGGAGAAATGCAAGAGCAAAATAATATACCGGTGAACACCAAGAAAAAGCGGAGTAAAAAGAAAATCATCTTGGTTACACTTTATGTAATAGTAACCCTCGTTTTAGTTGCGGCAGTTGCAATTTTTGGCGTTGGGTCTGGAATTGTGTCAGCGTACACAAAAAGCGAAAAAATCCGTACCAAGAAAGATTTTGATGAAGACTTACATGGTTGGTCAGAAACAAGCTATGCTTATTTTCGAGATGCCACTACAGGACAACCCAAACTAATCGGTGCGATGCACAATGAAAAAGACCGTGTACTCGTTCGTAAATTGTCAGATGTGGATCAAAATTTGTTAGATGCTATATTGTCTACCGAAGACAGACAATTTTACTCTCACAATGGGATTGTACCAAGTTCCATCTTACGGGCAGTCATGCAGCAAGTAACCGGTAGTGAAGTAACAACAGGTGGTAGTACCTTAACACAACAATTGGTCAAAAACGAAATATTAGGAGACAGACACAAATCCTTAGAGCGCAAAGCATTAGAAATTGTAAATGCCTTGAGACTAGAAAAGTATTATTCAAAAGAAGACATTTTTGTGAGTTATCTTAACAGTGTTTATTTTGGCAAAGGTGCAAATGGTAAACACATGTATGGAGCAATGGCAGCTGCCCGCGGACTTTTTAACAAAGACATCAAAGACTTGACCCTTCCAGAAGCAGCTTACATTGCTGGAATGTGTCAACGTCCTAATGCATACAATCCCTTTTCTACAAATGATGAAAAGAAACAAAAACAAAATATCAAACTTGGTAAAAAACGCATGAAGCTCGTACTTGACAACATGGTAGTCAACGGGAAAATTACCGCTCAACAACGAGATGAAGCTGCTAAATATGACATCACGAAATCATTTGCCAAACCAAGTGATTTTAAAAATGCTTATGCAACCTATCCTTTTGTCATTTCTGCCATTGAAAGTGAAGCGATCAAAGACTTGCAAGAAATGGATAAAAAATATCATCCTGACGAAGCAAAAGAAAGATCTTATAAGTATTACAGCGATAAAGTGCGCGTTGGGGGATTAAAAATCTACTCTACAGTGGACCAAGCACTTTACGATAATATGAATAAATCGGTAAAAAATCTTGATTTTCCTCGTCGTAAAATCAATGGAAAGTTGATTCGAGAACAAATTGGCGCTGTGATGATAGAAAACAAGTCAGGAAATGTGCTTTCCTTCTTTTCTGGTACAGACTTTGATGAAAACCAAAAGGACCATGCTTTTGATGCTCAGAACCAACCAGGCTCCTCTATGAAGCCACTCTTATCATATGGACCTGCCATTAACGAAGGTGTTATCTCACCGAATTCGATTATCGTCGACGAACCGATAAAGAAAGAATACAGCTCTCAATATTATAAAAACGACGGCGGAAATTTCCATGGTGCAGTAACTGCTACAAAAGCATTGCAGTTCTCATACAATATTCCTGCAATCAAGGTTTTCCGGGCAACCGAAGACAAATTAGGCGGCAGACAAAAAGTCTTTGATTATATACGTGCAATTGGAATGCCTCCAAATGAAAAAGATGGAGAAGCACTTGTACTCGGTGGAGCTACATACGGGTATACAGTGGAACAAATGACTGGTGGATATTCCATGATTGCAAACGGAGGAAAATTCAATAAGCCGCACTTAATTTCTAAAATTACGGACTCGCAAGGAAATGTTATTTATGACTATGCAAAAGAAAATGCACCAAAAGAAGTATTTACACCACAGACTGCTTATCAATTGACAGGGATGTTAAAACAAGTAGTAAGAAATGGTACAGCAGAAGGATTTATTGGACAAATATCTGGATATAATATCGCTGGTAAAACAGGGACAACATCCAGCCAATATGATCTATGGTTTGTTGGATACACTCCTGAAGTATCTATGGGTGTTTGGTCTGGTTATGATTACAACAAAAAGGGTGACCATGATTTAGCAAAAACAGCATGGGTGAAACTGTTTAAAGCAGCAGCATCTACTAATCCAACGCTGATACCAAAAGGGACTGATTTCCAAGACCCTGGCGGCTCGTCCGATGATAAGTGCTTTGAATGTAATCGCCAAGCTCCTGATACCTCTAATTCCAATAACGGACAACAGACACAAGGGCAACAACAAGAACAGCAGCAGCAACCAAGTACCAATGCAGGTGCCGACACACAGTCAAATACGAATGCTGGGCAATCCGATACCACTAATAACAATCAATCAACACAAAATCAAAATGGTATTCTCCCTGGCACGATTGATAAACGTAAAGAAAATTAATCATTCATCGAAAAACCCGCTTCTTCTCTATTGGAAGAGCGGGTTTTTCGATTTGATGAACATCTATCATGCTAGATTTGCATTTCTATTTCATAATAAAATCGTCACAAGAATCTATAAATTTCACCAATACCTCCTATGATATAATTCTTACATACATGAGGAGGGAAATTAAAGAAATGCAGGAACAATATAATAGAAAAGTGCCTCCCAAGAAACAAAAAAAGAAGAAAATATTCTTGGTGACACTTTATAGCATACTAACTTTTTTCCTAGTTGTTGCCGTTGCTGTACTAGGAGTAGGAGCCGGTATCGTATCAGCTTATACAAAAAATGAAAAAGTTCGAACGAAAAAAGATTTTGACGAAGACTTAAATGGTTGGTCTGAAACGAGTTATGCTTACTTCCGCGACGCTACTACAGGAAAACCGAAACTAATTGGAGCCATGAACAACGAGAAAGACCGAGTTTTAGTCAGAAAACCAAGTGATGTAAGCCCTAATTTACTCAATGCATTATTTTCAACTGAAGATAGACAATTCTATACCCATGATGGTGTTGTACCAACAGCTGTATTACGCGCTGCCATTCAACAAGCTATGGGAAGTGAGGTAGTCACTGGCGGTAGCACCTTAACTCAACAACTAGTAAAAAACGAAATCTTAGGAAATCGCGAGCGATCTTTAGAACGTAAATCCCTAGAAATTGTAAATGCTCTACGCTTGGAGAAATATTATAAAAAAGACGAGATTTTAGTGAAATATCTCAATAGTGTTTATTTTTTTAAAGGCGCCAATGGGAAACATATGTATGGTGTGATGGCCGCAGCACGAGGACTTTTTAATAAAGATGCAAAGGATTTGACTCTTCCAGAGGCAGCTTATATAGCTGGAATGGTTCAGCAGCCTATCAAATACAATCCTTTCTCCACTGATCCAGAGATACAAAAAGCAAAAATTAAACGTGGCATGAAACGCATGAAAATGGTTTTAGATTACATGGTTGCCAATGGGAAAATTACTCCTGCTCAACGAGATGAAGCTGCTAAATATGACATTACGAAATCTCTTGCCAGGCCGAGCGATTTTAGAAATGCATACGAAACTTATCCTTTCATTATCTCTGCTGTAGAAAGCGAAGCAATCAAAGTCTTGCAAGAAATGGATAAAAAATACCATCCAGAAGAAGCAAAAGATAGACCTTATAAGTACTACAGTGATAAAGTACGCGGCGGTGGTCTAAAGATATATTCTACTGTTGATCAAGCACTCTATGAGAGTATGAATAAATCAGTGAAGAATATAGACTTCCCTCAACGAAAAATCAATGGTGTTTTGGTTCGGGAACAAATTGGTTCTGTAATGATAGAAAACAAAACCGGCTCTGTCCTTTCATTCTTTGCAGGAACAGATTTTGAAGAAAACCAAAAAGACCATGCCTTTGACGCACAAAACCAACCTGGTTCTTCGATGAAACCACTGTTAGCTTATGGACCTGCGATTAATGAAGGTATTCTATCTCCAGACTCAATTATTGTAGATGAACCCATCAATAAAGAATTCAGCTCAGCAGTATATAAAAATGCGAATGGAAAATACAGTGGTCCTGTTACTGCTACTCGAGCATTGCAGTTTTCCTATAATATACCTGCAATCAAAGCATTTCGAGCGACTGTCGATAAATTGGGAAGTAAACAAAAAGTATTTGATTACATAAGAAAGATGGGCATGCCACCCAATAAAAAAGATGGAGAAGCGCTAGTTCTAGGTGGTGCTACATATGGTTACACGGTGGAACAGATGACTGGTGCTTATGCCATGATTGCGAATCATGGAAAATTTAATAAGCCTCACTTGATCCAAAAAATTACTGATTCCCAAGGTAAAGTTATTTATGACTATGCAAAAGAAAATGAAACAAAAGAAGTATTTACTCCACAGACTTCTTACCAATTAACAGGGATGTTGAAAAAAGTAGTACAAGGAGGAACAGCGGAAGGATTTATTGGTCAGATTAAAGGATATAGTATCGCTGGAAAAACAGGTACGACCACAAGCGAATATGATTTATGGTTTGTAGGCTATACTCCAGAAATATCTTTAGGTGTATGGTCTGGATACGACTACAATAAAAAAGGCGATCATGATCTAGCGAAAACTGCATGGGTGAAGCTATTTAAAGCAGCAGCAGCTACTAATCCTAGCCTAATACGAAAAGGCTCTGACTTTCAAGATCCTGGTGGTTCATTTGGAAATAAATGTTTTGAATGTAACCGTCAAGTTCCAGAACAATCAGAATCAGATGATAACCAAGAATCTCAAAAAGATGAACAGAAAAAGAAAGACAAAAAGCAGAAAAACGGAGAAGAGCAGCAGCCTAATAAAAATACAGGTATTGTTCCTCCAAAGGATTCAAAGCACAAAAAACAGGAAGAATCTTCCGATAACGAATCAAATAATACCTCTCCTGATAACAATGGACTATTTTCAAATAAACCAAATAAATCAGAAGAGAATGCATCCGGGTAATACAAAAACTCACTTCTTACAAGTAGAAGTGAGTTTTTATTTTGAGAAATAGGTATAAAAACTAGATAAAATAACCACTCCAAATCTCAACAATTTCATATGATAACTAATAAATCAGTTATTTTATATAAGGTAGGTGTAGTTTGAATGACTTGGAGAAAAAGAATTCATAAGAATAAAAAATCTTATAAAAGACCAGTGAGAAAAGAGAATCGAGTTCTCGAAAATAAAGCAGAAACCGAAAATAAAGGAGAGATTACCATCGATCTGTATGGTGCAGGAATAATAAAAACCAGTCAACTTCCGCTAACCATAAGTTATAAGGATGAGGATACGGAAAAAGAAATCAAAATATCCGCTTTAGAGGAAGAACAGGAAGAAAAGCTACTCACTATTGCATCTGATGATGATGACGACGACGATGATGATGACGACGATGATGACGACGATGACGATGACGATGACGATGATGACGATGATGACGACGATGATGATGACGATGATGATGACGATGATGATGACAATCGTGTTTCTGGCGACGACTGTGATGACGATGATGACGATGACGATGACGATGACGACGATGATGACAGTGATGATCACCACCACAAACATCACCATAAACATCATCACCATAAACACCATCACCACAAACATCACAAACATCACAAGCATCATCACGATGATGACGATGATGACGATGATAAAATCGAAGAGTAATAATAGAATAGAATCAAAAATTACTATAAAAATCTATCTTCAAAATATTTCTAAAGCCATTCATCAAAAGATGAATGGCTTTTTACTAATCTTCTAGTGTAGATAAATCACCTGTTGGAAGTCCAAGTTCCCATGCTTTCAACACCCGCCGCATAATTTTCCCACTACGCGTTTTAGGTAATTTATCTTTAAATTCAATCTCACGAGGTGCAGCATGTGCCGCCAGACCACTTTTAACGAAAGCAGCAATTTCTTGTTTTAACTCTTCTGATGGAATATAGCCATCACGAAGAGCGATAAAAGCTTTGATGATCTGACCACGTAATTCATCTGGCTTACCAATCACACCTGCTTCTGCAACTGCTGGGTGCTCTACCAATTTGCTTTCTACTTCAAATGGTCCAACTCGCTCCCCCGATGTATTGATAACATCATCATCTCGTCCTTGGAACCAAAAGTATCCATCTTCATCTTGGTAAGCGGTATCCCCTGAATAATACCATCCGGGAATCCGAAAATATTCTTTATACTTTTCCGGATTATTCCAAATGGTTCGCATCATAGACGGCCAAGGAGTTTTTACTGCCAAGTGGCCCATTGTATTTGGCGGCAATTCATTTCCATTATCATCAATGATCGCAGCATGAACACCAGGAATTGGGCGTCCCATCGAACCTGGTCGGATTTCCATTTGTGGATAATTGGCAATTACTATTCCACCTGTTTCTGTCATCCACCAAGTATCGTGAATCCGTCTATTATACACTTTTAATCCCCAACGAATTACTTCTGGATTCAGTGGTTCTCCTACACTCATAATATGTCGAACTTTACTTAGATCGTATTTTTCTACCACTTCATCTCCCGCAGCCATCAACATGCGAAAAGCTGTAGGAGCACTATACCAAACAGTTACCTGATTAGATTCTAAAGTTTGATACCAATCGTCTGGACTAAAACGTCCTCCACGGATAACATTGGTGACCCCATGAAGCCATGGCGCAAAAATCCCATAGGAGGTACCTGTAACCCAACCAGGATCAGCAGTACACCAGTATATATCATCTTCTCTAAGATCAAGTACATATTTTCCTGTTTGATAGTGTTGAATCATCGCATGATGAACATGCAAAACTCCTTTTGGTTTTCCCGTGGAGCCAGAAGTATAATGAATAATCATCGGGTGTTCCAAATCTACCCATTCTATCGAAAAATCCGAAGATTGACCTGCCACACCTTTTTCATAAGAGTGGTGACCTAACGATTCATTATCTTCCCCGCCTACCAAAATAATTTTCTTTAGGTGAGGGAGTTCCGCAACAGGAACACGCTTTAATAGTTCTGGTGTTGTAACAAGTGCTACTGCTTCACTATTATCCAAACGATCCTGCACAGCAGCAGTCATAAATGCTTCAAATAACGGACCAACAATCGCACCCACTTTTAAAACTCCAAAAAAACTGGCATAAAACTCTGGAGTTCGTGGCAAAAAGATAAATACACGATCTTCTTGTTGAATATGTAAGCGTTTTAAAAAATTAGCAAATCGATTAGAATTTTTTCTTAATTCTTCATACGTAATATTTTCTTGACGTACTGGGTCACTATAAGAAAGGGCGACTTTACTCCCTCTGCCTTCTGCTACGTGTCGATCCACACACTCATAGGCGACATTCACTTTACCTGTTTGATGCCAACTAAATACTTTTTCTACATCAAACCACTGAAATAGTTCTTTTTCTTTATCATAATCCAGTAGATTATTTCCTGTTGTCATAGGTTTAATAGATGCAAGATGTTCCAAAAAAAATCGCCTCCTTACATCCATGATATAGGAAAAACCAGCTTCTATCCAGATGTAAGAATGAGAAGCTGGTTTTTTCTTTTGTAGAAGTATCTACTAAATAACTTAGCCCGTGTGTATACAAACTAAGGTATCTTAGTGATGCTTGGGCTGAAAGGTATGACAATCAGTCTCTTCACTTGTTTCAGCTTCTTCTTCGCGCTGGTTAACAACGTAGATCTGATCTGCTTGACATGAGTTCCCTTGCCCCCAGTAGGTACAACTGTCAACCTCACACATCACATCTTTTGGCATCAACAACACCTCCTCACTTACTTGCCGAGTAGATTTTGAAACCTTGTTGATGCACTCTATGGAAAACGAGCTGTGCTCGTAGTTGTTAAACTGCCCCGTTTTCCTGCAAAAGATGTAACATAGATATTACCAAATTACATGAACGAATTGCTGCCAACTCCGTAAATTTGACAAAATCAACTGGAGCTTCATGATCCGCTCGATCAGACATAGAGCGAATCACCACAAAAGGAGTACTTGTCTGATAACACACATGAGCGACTGCTGCTCCTTCCATCTCGACACAATCCCCACCTAGTTCTTGATGGAGAAATTTCACAATGAAACGGTCTGAAATGAATTGGTCTCCAGAAAGCACCTTACCTGATCTTACATTTATCGAATCCAATGATTCTAGCTTTGTAGCAGCTTTTAAAGCTGTCTGAACAAGATCTGGATCTGCCTGATACTCAGAAACGGATTGATATGGTATGGTACCACGTGGGAATCCTAAAGTACTCGCATCAATATCGTGTTCTTGGCAACTCGTTGAAACGATCATATCACCGATGTTCAGCTCTGGATGCAGAGCTCCCGCCACACCAATGAATAAGATAGCAGATACGTTATAATCTCGGATCAAGCTGAGAGCAGAAATCGAAGCATTTACTTTTCCTACTCCAGATTTGGTAATAACAACAGGGACATCTGCTAATGTACCTGTAATAAAGTTATTTCCAAACCGTTCTTCTGATTTTGTTCGCTCCATATTCAATAACAATTGTTCAATTTCTACATCCATCGCACCTATAATTCCAATCATACTTCGCCCTCAACTTCTACCAGTGGCTGCGTAGAATTTCGCAGTTTGATCGAATGTGAAAGAGTTACTTGCCCTGTCTCTACTTCTTCTCCATGCATATATTTGGTCAATAAACGCATTGCCACTGCTCCCAGATCATACATTGGGACATCTACTGTACTTAATAAAGGACGTACTTGTGAAGCAACCGGAATATTATTATATCCAATTACTTCCATATCATCTGGTACTTTTTTGCCACTGTCTAAAATAGCATGAATGGCACCAACTGCCATTTCATCACTCAAAACAACCGCCGCTTGTGGCAATTCACTCAAACCAAGTAATGTCGTCATCGCTTGGAAACCAGAGTCATATCGGTAATCCCCAATCCGAATCAAACGCTCATCGAAATCTATTTGATGATCTTCTAATGCTTGTCGATATCCTAAATAACGTGGATATCCTTTTACCATATCTGTTAATGGCCCACCGATCAAAGCTATCTTTTTATGGCCTTTTTCAATAAAGTGAACGGTTGCATCATAGGCTGCTTGCTGCTGATCGATCCCAACAGCAGGTAAAGAGTTATCTTCAACTTTTGTTGCAACCAATACAACAGGGACATTCGTATGATCATAAATACGACGGTGCTCTTCTCTTACATTTCCACCGAGAAAAAGGAGTCCATCTACTTGTTTTTCTAATAAAGTTTCAATTAACTGCGTTTCTCTTTCTTGTTGGAGGTCAGAGTTGCACAAAATAATGTTATAACGATACATGGTTGCAATATCTTCGATACCACGTGTCACTTCTGAATAAAAAGCATTGGATATATCTGGGATAACGACACCGACAGTTTTTGTCTTTTTACTTGCCAGACCACGAGCTACAGCATTTGGCCGATAACCTAATTGCTCGATCACACTTAAAACTTTTTTGCGGGTCGCTGGCTTTACATTGGAATTCCCATTGACTACTCGAGAAACGGTAGCCATTGAAACTCCTGCTACACGTGCTACATCGTAAATTGTAATAGTCTCTTTCTTTTTATCCATAATCTCTGCCTCTCTACTAAATAGAAGTATCATAGTTAGTATAACAAATTAAGCAAAAAAAAGACCTGACACTTCCGTTTTTGAAAAAGATATTTACAAAAAAGTGTCGGTCTTCCTTTTTATTTTTGAGCCATTAGTTGCAGGACATACGGGAGAGTATCTCCCATGATACTTGTCCATGCATTGGGAGACCCTCGATTGATCCAAATCACACATCCAGTAGGTGCTAAGGCACGAAATAATTTTTTAGTTGATATTAATCTCGGTACCATCTGAGGGAGGCTTTTGTTACGCCCGTGTGCTTCATCAATCAATGTTTGGGCATACTCTTCGGAAGTGAAGAAATCAGCAATTTGATTTTCATTTTGACTTGCTAAAATCACCATTTTCCCTTCCATATCTACAATTACCCATATTCTCCTCAAATCAGCAAGTGCTCGACACACTTCCCAACCATTTGCCATCCCTTGTCCTTCATTGGTTGCTGTTTCTAATACCCGCAAGCCATACTGTACATCTTCTGGAATATCAGGATTATTAGAAATCGGTTGATGAGCAAGCGGATTTGGATCAGGTTCTACATGCTCCTCGATAACCTGTTGTTTTTCAACAGGAGTCTGATTTTGCTGGGGGGCAGGTTCTGGTTCTGTCTCTTGAACCGGTTTCTCCACCACGGCTTCTGGTTTTGATTCTTGGATTGGCGGAGTAACATTTTGTTCTCCCTGTTCATTGTTATTGGATTGGAAAAAGAAACTCGTTTGCGGAACGGCTTCTGAAAAACCATCATCATCGTCATCCCACGGATTGTCAAAAGCAGAATACGTTTTTTGTGAATCAGAAGATGTTTTTTGCTCGGTAGATGGAACCGCATTCTCTATTTTTTGGATAGGTTTTTGGTTTTCCTCTAGAGAAGCATGTTTTTGTTCAACAGGTGGTACAGTATTTTGGATTTCTGCTTGTTTCACAACTTCCGCAAGCGGTTCTATGACTTCTGGCTTTACCTCTGGTACGGCAGGTGTTGGTTCTATTATTTCTTCTTTTATTTTGGTTACGAATGGCTTTGCTTCCACTTCGTTTTGAGCTTCTTCTTGTCCAATGGAAGGAGTAGTCGTAAGACTTTCTCTCTCTTCTACTTTTGCTTTTTCTACAGGTGCAGTCAGTACATATGTATCGGAAAGCTTTCTATCCTTGTTAGAGGTAAGGGGCTCTTCTTCTAGAAAAGCTGATTCCCAATCACCAATTTCTTCTGTTGATGCCGATTTTTCTTCTTCAACTGGAATTTCCACAGGGATAGTTACTGCTATTTCCTCTTTTAGTGCAGTAGGAGATAAAGCAGCATCCGAAACCTCAGGAATAAAGGAGTATGAATTGGTGGTTTGCTCCACATATCCCGTTTTGGAACCATCCCGAATTTGATTTACTTGTTCGGGATTAAGTAAAAAAGCTTCTGGCAATCCATAGTTTACATATAACGTTTTGGAACCCAATCGTTCCAAATAACGGAAAATATCTTCCCAACTCACTGGTGTTGCTTGGCCGCCGCTCTTCTCCGCACTTTTACTCGCTTCTTCTTCTCCTGTATACACCACAATTGTCGAAAAACCTGGTTGATAAGAACCTTTCAATACAGACGAACCGTTCTTAATCACCCAAGCTGTGGATTGCTTGGAAAACTTATTGATACAATAGCAGCGAATCCAGTCTAAAAGCTGATGTCGTACAACAAAAAATCGTGAATCCAATCCAGGATTAAACATCAGTCCTTCTGCATTGGAGCGATAAGCTTTGAGCATAAATTGTAAAGAAGGTTCTTCGGTCATCTCTAAAAATTCCGGCTGCCTGACCCGTACTATTTTCGCGGCTTCTTGATCCGTAAAAGCGATGATATATTTGGAACCAGGTCGATTACTTCTAGCTAAAAGAGGTTTTTTCCCCATTGATGATTTCTGATATAAAACGGTTATTTGTAAAACATACTGCGCAAAATATTGAAATAATTCCTCCGGTTTTACCTGATAGCGATTCGCTTTTTCCAGGTATTCTCTCGCACTCACGAACAATCTTCTCCCATCCAACTTTCCTGTAGTAGTAGGTTTATCATACCAAAATGAGGCTACTATGCGAAACCAAAGAATACAAACAAAAGTAACAAGTAAAGTACTAAAATAGTACCCATCTATGTTAAGCATAACCGTGTACAAAGGAAAGTATTTAAATCTATTTATCTAAAAAATAAAAATTGTATTTGATACTCACTTCTTGATATACCTATATGGAGGTGATAAATATGGGACAAGAAAAGTCAAAAAAATATAAAGACAACACAGAAAAAGGGGAAGTCAAAATTGAAAAAGCTGTGCCTAAATCAAAGAAAAGAACATATACATTTGAAGATCTTATGTCTAAAGTTACGAAGGAAAATATAAATAAATTTGATTGGGGTATACCTATGGGAAAGGAAATTTGGTGAACATTCCTTTACATGCCCTGTTCGAAAAATCACACCAATTAAACAAAAAAACGTAATTCCAAGGAAGTACGTCTAGTCAAGTCCAGATATACTGATGTGTAAATGACCCCCAAGCGCTTTTACAATATTCATTAGATTTTCCAACGTAATATTCTGATCTCCATTTTCGATACGGGAGATAACACTCTGTTTAGTATTTAATCTCTCCGCCAATTGACCTTGAGTAAGACCTTTTTGCTTACGCAATAGAATAAGCTGCCTAGCAACTTCATATTCTACCTTCGTTTCTTCCCAAACTTGACGAAATTCTGGATCTTGCAGTTGCTCTTCCAAAAAATCATTAAATTTTCTCATACTTCCCCTCCTCTTGCTGTCTAAAAAATTCTTCCTTGTATTGTAATGCTCGTTCTAACTCAGATGGAGGTGTCTTATTTGTTTTCTTTGTAAATGAGCTTAATAGTACTAGTTTATTCATATACCAGTGAAAATAAAATACCCTACTAATATTATTACCTTGCACGATACGTAGTTCACTAACTCCTTCTCGTAAATATTTGGTATGCGGCAAACCAATATTTGGTCCCATTTCACTGATCAAAGCGATGGAACGAGAAATCTTGGCTCGCATTTTTTTGTCTACTGATAACAAGTATGCTCAACTGGTACTTCTCCATTTTTTCTGCTATAAAAAATAATCTCCCAATTCATGATATATATGCCACTAATTGTTAATTGTGCTGAGTAATATTCCTTGGAAATACAATAAAAACCCCCAGACCACGTCAAATGGTTTGGGGGTTCTTATTCTATATCTTAGTTAAACTTACTTCGATTCCACCAAAGCTGGAAGCAATTTCGAAGCATGCAAATCGGTCATAAATTGATCAAAAGTAGGGATATCGATCTGTTGTTGTGCATCGGATAAAGCTACAGCTGGGTTTGGATGTACTTCTACCATAACTGCATCTGCACCAGCAGCTAAAGCTGCTTTTGCAAGTGGTACTAAAATATCGCGACGTCCAGCAGAGTGTGTAACATCGACAACTACTGGAAGGTGGGATTCGTTTTTCAACAGTGGTACTGCGGAAATATCCAATGTGTTACGCGTCCATTTTTCATACGTACGGATACCGCGCTCACAGAGAATTACATTTTTGTTTCCACGATGAACGATGTATTCTGCTGCATGCAAAAATTCTTCCATCGTAGCAGATAAGCCACGTTTCAACAGCACAGGGGTTTTAACGTCTCCAGCTGCTTTTAGCAGCTCGAAGTTTTGCATGTTACGGGCACCAATCTGAATGACATCCACATATTTTGTAGCGAGTTCAATATCGCTTGGGTTTACAATTTCACTGATTACTTGCAGGCCAAATTCGTCTGCAACACGGCGCAAAATCTCAAGACCTTTCACACCGAGCCCTTGGAAATCGTATGGAGATGTACGAGGTTTAAACGCTCCACCCCGCATTAAAGTTACCCCATTTTTCTTCAATGCTTTGGCTACTTCACGGACTTGTTCTTCTGACTCAACGGAACAAGGACCTGCAACAATGGTTGGTTTCCCATTACCCACTTGAGTTGTACCAAGGGTAACAACTGTATCCTCAGCTTGTTTTTTTCGGCTTACTAAAAGATGTTTTTTAGAATCATCTTTTTGCAATTGCAAAGAAGCTTTAAAAATTTGTTTAAAAAGGTGACGAACTGCCTCATTATCAAATGGACCTTCATTATGTTCAACTAAGCGATCGAGCATTTGTTTCTCGCGCTCAGGATCAAACTTGGTTACACCCTGCTTTGTTTTTATATCAGCGATTTCTTGAACAATACTCGCTCTTTTACTCAATAATGTAAGTAATTCCAGATTGATAGAATCTAGCTCATCACGCAATTGTTTCACATTTGCATCACTCAAACTTACTCGCTCCCCTCAACTCTACTAAAATATTCATTCATTTTAACTGAAATATGTCTATATGTCATCTACCATCCGTAAAAAAAGGCAACTAAAATAGTTGCCTTTTATTTCTATTTTGCTGTATATATATCTTTTTCTTCATCTGCTTCATCATTTATCGTAAACTCTGTTACACCTTCTCCAACATTTTCTTTTATGGAAGTCAATTTGTTTTGAACTTTATCTTTTACTTCTGCCATTTTCCCAATCATATCTGTACTCTGTGTTTTTACATCCAACACAATTTTTTGACCTTTATCTCGAACATAATTGAATTTTTTATTGATATCATCTCTGACTTCTTTTCCCGCTTTAGGAGCTGTTAAATAGGCCAATGTTGCACCTAGAGCTACTCCAAATGCTGCACCGATCATAAAGTCTTTTAGGTTCATTTGAGTTTCAGTTTTGGACATCTTTCATTCTCCTTTTTTCATTATTTTGACGCCACTCTTGAACTAGATTCATAGCAGCACCAACAATCGCAAGAATACCACCGAGCTTTTCCTTGTTTTCAGCAGCTGCTTTTGAGACAAAGGTAGAGACTTCATTCATTTGCTGGCCTATTTGATCAATCGCTTTAAACAATGTTTTCGTATTTTCTGTTTTATCTTTGACATTAGCTACAACGGCTTTCGTTTCAGATACGAGCCCGTTTGTATTCGTGAGCAGCTCATGGGTATCTTTTTCCAAGATGCTTACAGTCTGATTGACCGCAGCTAGTGTTTTCTTAAGCTGTCTTAAGGTCACAATGAGATAAATAACCAGTAGTACAACAGCAACCGCTATTACTCCTACACTTACTTCGATAATCACGCTCTACTCCCCTTTTATCATTTGCAAAACTGCATAAATTTGGATTACTTTTCTTTTTCAGTGTCCCACATCTATAATAGAAAAGGAGCACAATATATTAACATGAGGTGACAATATAAATGGAACGTACGATCGTTGTTATGAAAGGCGACCAAACTGGTCAAGAACTCCTAGATGAAGCTCTTCGCGTCTTAGATCCAAGTGTAATTCAATTTGATCTTCAATTTGAAACCTACGATCTCAGTTTAGAAAATAGACGTGCTACCAAAAACCAAGTGGTACATGATGCAGCAAAGGCAATGAAACGAGCAGGTTTTGGACTAAAAGCTGCTACTATCACTCCAGAAGAAAAAGGAGATATCGGTAGTCCAAATGCCATTTTGCGCAAAGAAATCGATGGCAAAGTTATTATCCGCACTGGTCGTCGAATTCCTGGTGTAAGACCAATTGGCGGTACATATGCTCCTATTTCCGTCATTCGAATGGCTGTAGGTGATGCTTATGGTGCCAAAGAATGGCGGGAAGGCGATGGCATGGACGAAGTAGCATACCGCACAGAAACAATCGACCGCAAAACATGCCGTGCAGTAGCTGAATACGCTTTTCGTCATGCCAAAAAGATGAAAGCCAAAGTATTTGGCGGGCCTAAGTATACCGTCAGTCCTATTTACGAAGGAATGCTAAAAGAAGAGATGGATGCTGCAAGCCTTCGTTACCCAGAAGTACGCTATGAACCTCAACTAATTGATGCTACCTATGCATTACTACTCAATCATGCAGGTGATCCATTAGTTATTCCTGCTTTAAACCGTGATGGCGATTGCTTAAGTGACATGGTCTTGCAGTTATTTGGTTCTATTGCAGGTGCAGAATCTATCCTCCTTAGCTTTAATGATCAATTTGAACCACAGACCATCATGGCTGAGGCTCCCCATGGAACAGCACCTTCCTTATTTGGGAAAAATATCGCAAATCCCATGGCGATGATACTGGCAGGTGCATCCCTACTCACCTACATGAACGATCGAAAAGCAACTGCTGCATCTCGGGCAATTTATGAAGCTACCATTGAAACTGTACATGAAGGCATTCGAACTGCTGATTTGTCTGGGAGTGCTACTACTACTGAGTTTACAAATGAGATCATCGCTAAGATACAAACCAAGTTGGAAGTGTGGAATACTTTGCAAGGATTTTAAACAAAAGCGACGGGGGTCATCTTCCGTCGCTTTCTTCTATTATTGCTATATTAAAAATAATATACAAAATATTGATTCATTTGTCAAAAAAGGAATAACAATGGTGATTCACTTGGAATCTCAAAATTTCACAACATTACGAGCGAGAAAACCCACGGTTTAAATCGTGGGATAAAAGCGAGCCTTGGACGAGGAGAAGGATTTTTCCTTCACCAGTCCAACCTTTGAAAAAAGCAAGTTTACAATCAATTCGCATGGTGATATATGTATATCGCAGCAGACGAAAACCGTGGGGCACACAGAGTTTGCTTGGTAATGAAATAGCCATAAGGCTATCGTCCCAAAAATCCAACGGCTTAGCAGTGTGAAGCTGCTAAATATGAATATACAGAAAAAAACAGCTTTCTGATGCCAAAGCTGTTTTTTTCATCCATTTTTTACTTTTTCTTTCCGTATTTTAAGCTTTTTTTACCTTCTAATATATCTTTGCCAAGCTGTGGATTTGCTTTTATCGTTTCTGCAAATTGTGTCACTTCTTCTTTGTCTACATCTGCTTGTGTGACCTTCATTAAATATTCGATAACAAGCGGCATACCTCCACGATCAAAAGCTCTTTTTGCTCCACCCATGATCTGACTCAATTGTTCTTCACTCAACACTTTTTGTCCCATAACTGCATTAATCATATTTGTCAATTGTCCTAAACTTGGCTCATTACTCATTCCTGCACCTCCATCTATTCTCCTTGGCTATCCTATGCCTACTTGTAAAAAGTGGGTACGATTTTTTAGCCTAAAATCGCTTCCATCTAGGTTTTTGTTTAATCCTTTCTCTAAAAAGCAGAATAAACTGAGACAAATAAACAATACCAACACTCTTTTCTTTTCTGGTGTCTCTATAATCTACTCTTCTGCCAAATAAACGCCTTAGTCAGAAACCTAAATTTCTAATACAGGGCAAACACCTGTACAAAGCGAGAAATATCCGCATAAGGTAAATCAGCTCCGATTCAATTCGGTGCATAAATTGTAAGCATGACCAGGGAGGTTTCCACTATGAGCGGTTTTGGCGGTGGAGGATTCGGATTTGGATGGCATCGCCTTCTTATCTTTATCCTAGTAATTGCAACTATCTTTGTCTTTGCTGGTGGTTTCGGTTTCGGCGGAAGATGCTGTTAGGATAACACCAGATAGATTTCGTTAATTCTTACCTAATTGAACCTATTTCTTGAGAAAGGAGGTGTCAAAATGGGCGGTTTTGCAGGAGGCTTCTTCGGTTGGCACCGTTTGCTAATCTTCTTACTTGTCATCGCTACTATCTTTGTCTTTGCTGGTGGCTTTGGATTTGGCGGCGGCGGTTGCTGCTAATCATTTTCAATTTAGTGAATAAGGAGGTGTCAGAATGAGCGGATTTGGCGGAGGATTTGGTGGAGGTTTCTTCGGTTGGCACCGTTTGCTAATTTTCTTACTTGTTATCGCTACCATCTTTGTCTTTGCTGGTGGCTTTGGATTTGGCGGCGGCGGTTGCTGCTAATCAACGCAGTCTAGTAAATAAGGAGGTGTCAAAATGAGCGGATTTGGCGGAGGATTTGGCGGAGGCTTCTTCGGTTGGCACCGTCTGTTAATTTTCTTACTAGTTATCGCTACCATCTTTGTCTTTGCTGGTGGCTTTGGATTCAGTGGAGGATGTTGTTAATTCCTGAAATCCAGTAAGGAGGTGAATAAAATGGGTGGATTTGGTGGAGCTTTCTTCGGTTGGCACCGTTTGTTAATCTTCTTACTTGTTATCGCTACCATTTTTGTATTTGCTGGTTGCTTCTAATAAGGAGACACAGCCTAGGGAATTATCTCTAGGCTGTTTTCTATATCACATACAAAAGAAACCCCTTGATCGCTCAAGGAGTCTTTCTGTTATGGCAAGTGATGCAAACGTATTCCTGTTTTATCCTTTTCTAAAAGTTGCAGCAACAAATGATATTCCTCAAGCAGCATCGATTCAAAAAAGCGCATCTCGTTTTTTAATTTGTTTTGTTCATCTTTATAGTTGTCGAACTTTTGTTCATAATAAGCTAACTTCTCTTCAATCTCCAATAGGCGTTTTTGTAGTTGCTCTTCTTTCTTCGAAATAGCTCCCACCTCTTTTCTACACCTGCTTCTCTATATTATGTTGGAGGAGCTGAATTTGTTTTCCCAACGATACTCTTGGGTATAAATGATTCACTCTTAGTTACACCTGTCTCCTTTTTGAGCTGTTCAATCAAGGAAACGAGTTCTTCATATCGAATTTTTACCTCTTGCTGCACCCATTCGACTGAATTATTTTCCTGCTTAAAATTTTGATTTTCCTGTTTTAATGTATTTACTTTATCCTTAATTTGAGAAATAGACTGAGTTAAACGAGATATCTCTCTTTGCTGCTTCACCCATGTTTGTTCTGTTTGTTTTAAAAGGTCTATCGCCTCTGAAAATGTTTCTATTTTTGACTTGCGTTTTTTCTCTAACTGAGTGTAGACTCTCTTTTTCTTTGCCTCACTGTATGAGGTTGGATTCTGGCTTCTAAGTACTGCATTCCAGCGAAATCCGCATGCACCTGCTGTACGTCCTATCTTTTTCCCTACATCGGAAAATGCTGTTAACTGTGTTCCTCCTTTACTAATCGTATGGAGTACCATCTCACTTAACAATTGATCTTCTTCTGAGGTCCAACGTCTGCCTTTCACGTCATTCATCCTCCTCCTATAAGCAACTTTCTATTCCTATTAAATTGATTATGTTTTTTTTCATAAAAAATGCCCATGTCGGGCTAAAGCAACATGGGTTTTTACAACTTTTATTTTATTTCTGGCAATTCACAGATGGGAATGCCCAATTTTTCTAGTTTTGCTTGTTCTAAAATCGTTACTCCTTCTGGCAGCTTCTGCAAACAAAGTTGCAGCCATTGCAAAATACTCGATACCGATACCCCTTCATGCTCAGGTTGATAAGGGGTAAGATAGCGGATAGCTGTCTCTGATAATTTTCTCGCTCCACGGACTTTCCCGCGGTTTAGCTGATGCATAACAGCGGCAATCTGAATCAAGCCATGATAGAAATCATTGGTTCGATCTTGCTGCCAGAGCTCTTCTAAAACTTCATGTGCTTCCCAGTACTCACCTTGGTGATAGTGCTGAAAAAATTGAATATATAAGGGATGGTAACTGTTCATATATTTCCTCCAAAAGAAAAAGACCAGATTTTCTGGTCACATGAAAGAGGGTCAAAAAAAGAAAATAGAAGCGTGGTAGCTTAACAACTGCTAAAAAAGCAGCTTAAAGATGTAAGCAAGGAGGTCAGCCCTACCTACAGAGCACATTGTATCACAATGACATATTTTTGTCGATATTGTGACCGTTATTTATCAAATTTTTAGCAAAAATATACATTCTTTTGGATTAAACTTTCTCTACTAGCGAATCAACAAAGCATGATCTACTTTGATACAACGATTCATAACAACGATTAATCCATTTTCTCTAGCGAGTTTAGCAGCCTCTTCATTTTCTACCCCAAGCTGCATCCACAATGCTTTTGCTTTAATTTTAACAGCTTCTTCTGCAATTGGATAAACGGTTTCACTACGGCGAAATACATCGACAATGTCGATAGAATCTTCTATTTCCAATAAACTTGCATAAGGTTTCTCTCCAAGAACCGGCTCCTTCAACATCGGATTTACCGGATATATCCGATATCCAGCTTGTTGCAATGCTTCTGCTATCATGTAACTCGTTCGCTCAGGATTACTGGAAAGTCCTACAACGGCAATATTTTTTGCTTCTTTGAGTAATTTTGCTCGCTCTTGATCTGTTGGATTCATGTTTTCTCACCTTTCTTTTTTCATGCTCTTTTATCTTATCATTTCCTAATTTCTATGCTATAAATAAACAATTATTTTGTGGTACGATAGCAAAAGATTACTTCCGAATAATAGAAGGGATATGACATGTTACAGACACCTACAAGTCTCTGGATAAACAGATTAGCTTTGCTCATGCGAGCTGTACCAGCCGAAAACAATCAGGAGATCCAACATAAATGTATAGATTTTATGCAGAAGCTCGATCGCGGGGAACTTGCTATCGCTTTTTGTGGTCACTTTTCAGCAGGGAAATCTTCCTTGATGAATCATTTATTTGGGATGTCTCTCTTGCCGACAAGCCCTATTCCAACGAGTGCAAATGTCGTAAAAGTAAAACACGGCCCAAATAAAATTCAAATGCGCTACTTTAACGGAACAACACAAGAAGTGATAGGTGCCTATACAGATGAAGCATTTCAGGCGCTTTGTCAAGATGGAGAAAAAGCTACAGAAGTAGTAATCGAGCGATTGGACGTACCGTTACCACCTCATGTCGCAATCGTCGATACCCCAGGAGTCGACTCAACCGATGAGGCTCACCGTATTGCGACAGAAGCAAACCTTCATGTATCAGATGTTATTTTTTATATGATGGATTACAACCATGTCCAAGCAGAAGGGAACTTGCAATTTGTAAAAGACCTCACAGATCGAGGAAAGCAAGTTTATTTGATCATCAATCAAATCGATAAGCATCGAGTCAAAGAGCTCTCGTTTGCTGATTTTCAAAGGGGAGTTGCAGCCTCCTTTGCAGCTTGGAACATTGCTGTCGCTGGCATTTATTTTACAAGTTTGAAACAGCCTGATCATCCTCATAACCAACTAACACAAGTGAAAGCACTCCTTCATCAGCTTTATGAGCAAAAAAATGAGCTGATGGAGAAAAATGTGGAGCGTGAAATCAGCTATCTCATTGACCAATATATCCATAAAAAGACGGCTCTGCTTCCGGCTTTGGAAACACTTCAGCTAAAGCGTGAAGAATGGAATAAAAAAGAACAAAACGACTTACAACAATTGGAACAATGGAAATACGAAAAACAACAAATTTCCAATCAATTGATGAAAGACCTCGATCATCTGTTGCAAAATGCTTACTTAATGCCAGCTAGTTTGCGAGAACTGGCCAATTCCTATCTAGAAGCGATGCAGCCCAATTTTAAAATGGGTCTTTTGTTTGCGAAAAGCAAGACGGAGCAAGAACGAAATCATCGGGAACAACAATTTCTCCAATCACTGAAAGAAACCGTATCTACCCAGTTGACCGGACATATCACCGATTTGATAAGTCAACATGCCAGAAAATATATGATTTATCAGCCATCTTTGGCCGATGAACTGCATCAAGCTGTTCCTCATATTACCGTTGATTTGCTGCGTAGTACAATCAAACAAGGCGCTGGACTCAGTGGAAATTATGTTTTAACGTATACAACCGATTTAACGGAACAGATCAAATCCTTATATCGGGCATATGTACGACAATATTTGACCAATCATCTACCCGAGCTGGAAACCAGCCTTCAACAGCAAATCCGACAAGGGCAGATGGACTTACAAGAGACCCAGAAAGACCTCAAACAAATCCAACAAGATATACAGACACATGCAAATATCCAAACGGAACAGCAGGCTTTGCTTGCGATCATAAAAGATGGACGAGAACAAGCGCCAACAGAACTAATCGAAAAATGGCTGCAACAGGAACAAATCGTACAATCTACCACTCTGATCACAGAAGAAAAAACAACTTCTCCATCAGAAGTGATACCAATGGCCCCAACTTCGGAAACGAACACAGCACAACAACAAAACTTATTGCTGCAAGCGGAGAAAGTATTGAAATCATTGCCCGAATTGCAGCCCTTTTTTGAGCGATTGCGAGCAAAACGCATCCAGATGGAACAACAACAATTTACGGTTGCCTTGTTTGGTGCTTTTAGCGCAGGGAAATCTTCTTTTGCTAATGCTTTATTAGGGGACGCCTTGTTACCTGTATCTCCAAATCCAACAACAGCTACCGTCTGCCGTATATGTCCTCCAACTTCGGAGCATGTACATGGTACAGGAACCGTAACTTTTAAATCGAGTGCAACCTTGTTCCAAGAGCTGCATCATCTTTTTGAACTGTTTCAGCAAAAATCTTCTGCATCTGATTTCACAGGTCTTGTGGAAGAAATACCAAAGCTTCTTAGCCGTAAGCTAGAAACGACACGCCAAAAAATGGCCATCCCTTTTTTGCGTGCGATTCAAAATGGATTTGCGGATGTAAAACAGGTGTTAGGTCAAACGACTGCGATGTCTCAAACAGATGCCATCTCCTATATGGCGGATGAAGCAAAATCTGCTTTTGTAGAAGAAGTAGCGTTGTACTATGATTCTATCTTAGCGAAACTAGGCATCACATTAGTAGACACACCTGGAGCGGATTCTCTGCATGCACGGCATACAGATGTTGCTTTTCGCTATATGAAACAAGCGGATGCTCTATTGTTTGTAACCTATTACAACCATGCATTTTCCAGAGCTGATCGAGAACTTCTGATTCAGCTTGGCAGGGTACAAGATTCCTTTTCTCTCGATAAGATGTACTTTATTGTCAATGCAGCGGATTTGGCAGCTTCTCAGAAGGAACTGGAGAAAGTAGTCGACTATGTCGCTTCCCAGCTGAATCAATATGGCATTCGCCATCCAAGAATGTTCCCTGTTTCCAGTTTGGCCTCCCTGTCGGACAAACAAGAAAATCGCGAGCTCAATCCTGCATTTTCTCGATTTGAGCAAGCATTTCTCAGCTTTATCCAAGAAGACTCTCGTGCTGCGACAATAGGCCGCATGATCTCTGATGTCGAGCAAGCAGGCATTTGGATCACAGAAATGCTTACAGCCATTTCTGCCAGCGAATCGGAGAAAGCAGCACAACAGCAACAATGGGAACAGGCTAAAAACACATTGGTCCAACAATTTTCCAGCCTAATCAGCACAACGGAAGAACGTAATCTCGCTCAAGAAATCAAAACATTGCTTTACTATGTAGGAGAACGACTCCGTTTGCGATACTATGATGAATTTGCATTCTACATCAATCCATCTGCCATCCGGGAGTCTGGTAGAGCAGGCAGAAAGCAATTAACTACCGCTGCAAAAGAACTACTTGCCTTTATTGGCAATGATTTGATACAAGAATATCGAGCTACTTCATTACGATTAGAAAAGTGGATACAGACAACCCTTGAAACCTTTACCAAAGAACAAAATAATCACCATTATCGATTGCTCTCTGGTTTATCCTTAATAGAACTAGAAGACATCATAAAACCAGAATTAACATGGACACAGCCTGTTTGGGAAGAAACCGATCCAAACTTTCATAAAGCAATCCAACTCTATAAAAACGGCCAGTCCTTCTTTGAACAAAATGGCCGCGATAAGATGAAAGAACAGTTGAAATTACAGGTAGAGGAAGTACTAAACACTCATATTGCCGAAATGACTGACGAATTCGCTGCTACCTATACTTCTACATGGCAGCAAAATATCAAACAAATATCCAAGCGATGGATCGAGCAAGTCACCGATCACTTTGCGCGCCTTGAAGCGAGTATACAGGGGCAAATGGAAGAGAAACCGCTGATAGAAGCGAAGACTAAGTTAAGTCAGTTACTCACTGGGTTAGAGGGAAAATAAGGGAAAATGGTTCAACATTAAAATAATAGTGAACTCAAAATACGATTGAGACAACTCTTGTGTGGATCATTGAAAATAGCCTTGAGAATCGCAATATGAATGGTTCTCGAGTTAAAAATAAGAGAATCCTAGCTTACAAATGGCTAGGATTTTTTTCTTTTTGTTGTTCATTATTAACAAGACAACATTATTTTCTAAGAAAAAAGTCATAGTAAAAGAATTTCAATCTCACTAAATCGCGGGGGGACTCATCCCGCTAGTCCGCGAGACGAGTCCCACAACAGTGCTGACTATTTAGTTATTTCACGACACCGACGAAAGAACCTCGGACTTGGATACCCCTGAAGTCGATGTGGTCGCCACCGTGGATTTCCGTCTTGGTCGTGCCTTGCTCGCCGGAGGGGTTGGTGAGCTTAAGTCCCTCTCCGTTGGTATTGAGCTCCACCTTGTTGACAAACCACGGATCTTCGAGTCGCCACTCTGCGGGGGAGATCCTCGTCAGAGTGATCTTCACGAGCTCCTCCACACCATCGATGCTCCTGCCGACGAACTCATGAGACCAAGTTTCACGCACAGCCATCTCGTAGCAGATGTCTTCGTACGTGAGCGCCATCCCAGCGTAGATGATCTTCTTCGTTCCGATCACCACACCACCAGGGGGCCGACAGACACTTCCTGCGACATGGCGGCGCGTGAAAGGTTTTCGTTCTTGATCACCACCCTCTCACGAGCGTAGACAGACTCGTAGTTCGAGCCATCGATCTCGACGACGTCCCATCCCATGAACTCGGCAGTGGGACTGTCATCAAAATCGGGGATACGGCTGAAGTTTGAGCGCGGGATGTGCAGGTGTCGCATACAGCAAGCCTTTCTGTGTGTTTACACTGTTGTGGAGAAGTACAACTATAGAACATACTTCCCATTTTATATAGTTTATCAGAAAATAAGCAGCAAACTGAACTTATTCAAGAAAAAATCCGCGACACAAGGGGATGGTTCTCTTGTCGCATTGTTTTAACCTGCTATTTTACACTTCTTCCTCTTCCCTCACAGGCACTGCAAATATATCGTAGTTCTTCCCAACTATCTGTACAAGATTCTCCTCCAACCTCTCCTGTCGTACATCAACCAAATCCAATGTGATCTTCTGTCCATCTGTCGTTTCCAAATGAATATAGGATACTTCCTTCATCCCTCTTCCTCCCTTTCCAATTGTAATAATACACTCGTTATGTACTGTTCCAACTCATGGATTTTCTTTAACTCCAATGTTGCAATATATTGCACTGTCTCCATATGTAACTGACGAACCTCTTCTATATTTGCATGCTGGATAAACTCGCAGACACTATGCCATTCTTGTTGGGTGATCTCTAAAGGATGGGCATTTTCTGTCTGGGATAAACCACAATGAATCAGCTTATAAATCGCATCGATCCATTCTTTTCTCGATCGCGCATCGCGAAACGCTTCGATCAACACGAAATACTGCTCTCCTTCACAAGCATAAACAAAAAACCCCGCGATCTTTTTACAGGTATCAAAAGGTCTCCCTTTCTCCATCCCTTTCCTCCTTGCAGAAAGAACGTTGATAGGTCAACTCCACTGCATTCCTTGCTGGTGAAAATAAATAATTAGCACTCGTATAAAAAAAGTATTTCTCATCGGTTTTCAAAAAGGAAAGAAACGCTCCAACTGACTCCTTATCACCTGATATTTGAACGACCAAATTCATTCATCCATCTCCTCTCATTGTCAACTTTTGTAATAATTTTAAAATATTTAGAAAATATTGTCAATTTTAATTGTTTTCTTGCTCTTTCTTACATTCTTTTGTGACATAGGCAGGTTTATTCTAGGAGTCCATCTTATTTTAAGAATGTAAAATGTCATCGTTAAAATAAGGGCACTTGGAGGAAAATGATAAATGAATATAAAAGCAAGTAAAGAAAAATGAAGCAAATTTTTTTCTTAAAGATCACTCCTAGAAAGTTGGTGTAAAGCTTGGAAACGCTTGAATCATTTCTACGCGGAATCAAACCAGCCTACCTAGTTACACACATGTATGAGATGCATATCGTAAATAAACTGAAGAATCAAGGCTACGCCTATTATTTTGATGATCATGAATTTGGCGGTTCAACAATTTTCTTCCAAACAGAAGAGATGCGAACCCAGTACATAATCGAGATGAAAGATGTAGATTTTAGGGAAAATATTTTGGTCACTGGTAAGTTTTTAGGATTCCCCCCTATTGCTGCTAAGTTTTTTGCTGATGTATATGATAACCCAGAGCTTAAGGATAAACGTGCTGCCTTTCGATATCATGGGTATAGATTCGCTGGAAACATTGATGATACAGAGGAAATCGCTTCATGGTTATGGGAAAATGTGCCGGCTCCACTTGCTGAGGTAGAAGTTGAGTATAAAAACGAAGTAAAAACAATCGAACCAGCTATTGTCCTCTAAACCACCTCCTTCGAGGTGTATTTTTTATCGCTGTTTAACATTTACGTTTATATTATTATGGAGTTGAAAATACAGAAAAATCTAATAACTATCCCTTGTAATAATTAAAAAACAATTTCTCTTCTGGAGAAGTAGAGTTTGTGGTCATATCGCAAGGTGAAAACAAGTGGATCTCCCTTGGTTCCGATCATACTTTTCATAGACATTCACCTATTCTTTTCCAAAAAGAAGGAATATCCTTACTTTCTATTTAATGTAACCTTAACTATTTTCATTATTGGAAAGGCAGGAGAATAATGACCAACCGAAGTGTAAGTAAAGAAAAAATGGGAGAAATCTTTCGTTTGCGTAGAAAAGAATTAGGCCTTCGTCAAGAAGATGTTGCGATGAAAGCAGGGGTTTCCATTTCCACAGTGAGCAATTTGGAGTTAGGAAATCATACGGTAAAAGAAGAGAGTATTGCTGCCTGTGCGGAGGTGTTGGGTGTTGCAGAGGATATATATGGACTTCTTTCGGAAGCGGAACAGAAGGAACAGGAAGTAAAAAGGGAACTGGAGAAGATTGAGAAAATAACCAAAGCAAACCCAGATGAGGCACTAAATCAACTAACAAGGTTAAATGAAACGTATACCTTTGAAAATAGCAAAACACTATTACCTTTTGCTAACTATCTCTGGGGAAGATGTTATTTTGAGAAAAGAAAGTGGCAACAAGCTGAAAAGTTCCTTGAAGAGGCAGCCAAATTGATTGAACAGCAATTTGACCTAAACGAAGAACTGAGAAACTCCAATCTACTGGCTGCTTGTTATAATAGTTTGAGTAGTATTTATTTCTATCAAAATAATCTTAATCAAGCCCTTGAAGTTACGGAAAAAGGATTAGCATCATTTATTTCAGAAGGAAAACGAGTCTATGTATATTACTTTCTTTTATATAACAAAGAACTTTTCCTAGAAAATACACATAACTTAGAAAAAATAAATGAAGCATTGGAAAAAACTCAAGAGAAGATTTCCAAGATCGAAAAAGAAGGAAAACTCCTAGAAAACGTAAGACTGTCAGTTATTATACAACACTACGACACCTACGCAACTTTACTAAACCGAATGGGATTTACTGATAAAGCATTAAAATATGCACAAAAAGGAGAAAAAATAGCTTGGTTAAATCATGAATATGATGCATTATTGATACTTTGGACAACACTCGGTACTATCTATGTAAATAAAAATGATCTGTTATCAGCTAAAAATTGTTTTTTACAAGCTTTACATATCCAACATAAGATAAAACAAGAAGTCTTATTATCTAAAGTACACTCTCACTTAGGAGAGCTATTATTACAACAAAATGACCTATTTCTTGCTAATGAGCATATCAAAACAGCATTATCTATTAGTAGAAGACACAAGGATATTCTAGGACAAATTAATTCACTAAAAATACTTGGTCATTGTTACCTTTCTAAGAATTGTTTTGATGATGCTATTGAACAATTTAAAACAGGATTCCATCTAGCAACAGAACATGAATTATATGAACACCAACTCGATTTGTTAGATAATCTAAGTAATAGTTATGAGCAACATGGAGATAGAGAAAATTTTCTTCTTTGTTTGGAACAATCCTATCGGATACGCGCAAACAAAAAACTGGAGGACGTCAAAGATGAAACTTGATGGTGGTTGGCCTGAAGAATAAAACATCCCAATACCCCCACAGTGCGGACGAGTTTTCGTCCGTTTTCCATTTCTATATATATTATGGTAGAAGCAGCCAACTGGTATTGGTCTACATACAAACAGGAAGAAGCCCTAATTAGGTATGTTAGATCGGTCAATCGTAGACGGCAACTATTTGATTTCCCTTATCGAGAGCAAGAAGGATTACATAACTTTACAAAATAAGCTCTCGAAATCATCCATCCAAACAGAATCCATGGCTCCTTCGCATCTACCCTGTTTGGATGGATGCGAGGGGCCAAGACGACCTCAGAGTATGTCACTAGAAGCGATTATTCACGGCTTCCGGCGTCGAACCTGGGCTTCAGCCCGCTGCCTCTGGAGTCGTCGGGTGCGGGGACTTTCGGTCTCCTGTCCCTTGATGCCTCGGATTTGGAAACTTTCGTTCCGTCGGGTTCGAGGACTTTCGGTCTTACAGCTGGAAGTCCCCGAAGACTGAACATCGGATACGTGCTGCTCAGGTCGCTTGAAACTGTATCGAATGCCCTGAATGATCAGCATGATCAGGAGAAGAACCAGTCCAGCAATGAACATTAGGTATCCCCATTGTGCTCGTTCGATACTGTTGATTCGATCCTCCGTCGTTTCGGCAGAATCGTATTCGATCGCAGAACGAATCATTTCGAATAGCATCAAGGAGATACCACCCAAAGTCAAAGCACCCACGAGAATTCCAAGAACAAGCGAAGCCCTCTTGAACAGCTTCTTTGCCATAACTCCCCTTTGGTCGTCCTTCATTCTTGCTATAAATTATATACTTTTAGATGAAACGCGGAAACAAGCAATAGCCATTTGACTGTGAGTTGGTAGGTTTTTATGTTTTTTTAGAAATATTATTATGCTATGTCCTTTACATGTATCACCTTTCTGTCTTGGCCTTCTATTTTCTACGAGGACTTCAAATGCAAAATAAAATGTCTTTTATTCATTCTTTTCTGATGGGATACAGAAGGATGCTTAGAATTCCATTCTCTAACTACTCTTCATTGTGGAACTAGTAGTGATAAGCTAGAATTGTAGGTAGGTTTTAGAATTCAGGAGGATTCCATGCGGAATACCCCAGCCACTCGGAAGGTTCTCCATTCATTGCTGGATGCTCATAACTCTGGGCAACTGGTATATGGTCGCCAAATCTACAGAGAAAAGGAGCTGCTTAGCGGAACTGTCTACCCGATTCTTGCTCGTCTCTGGAAAGAAGGTTTGGTAGAGAAAGAGAGGGAGAAGGGGGAAGTAGAAGACCGTCCTTTGCGTTACTACTACCGACTCACCGAAGCTGGTGTCCAAAAAGCTAGGGAGGTAAACCCAGAGTAAATTCTCCTGATTAAAAATCCCATTATCTCTTGTGGAAGCAACATGACCGTCTGGAGCAGTTGATTCGGACGGTCGCAAACTTTTATTCATTTAAAACGCTTATATATTTGGAATAATCAGTTATTTACGAACCCGTTGTCCTGCGCAAATTCTTTCCAGAACGCGCAGGACACGACCTCCATGTGGAGAAATGAGCATCAGGCGGCAGGAACCATCTTACCGGTCTCGCCGTCGAACGTCCACCAGTCGGCGGCCCCGTCGAGCTTCTGCGGTCCGCAGGCGTCCGCGTCGTACGGTCGGGTTGTGATCGAACCCACGCAGCCGTACTGCGTCATCCTGTTGGCCTTGAAGCTGTTGTTCTCCCGGTCGATGATCAAAGAGAGGCCGCCACCCTCGATCCGCGTGAGATTACCGTCGTCGCGGGGGATGACGTCCTTGATGTTGTCGGTGAGGAACGTTGCACAGCCGATCCCGAGGATGATCTCTACATAGCCGTCGCGGTTGATCACGTACTGGAGCTCACTCTTGATGATCTCCGACATGGATGCCTCCTATAACCAGACTCATTGACGCATGTGTTACGCGTAGCATGCTCTTTTGCAGTGCTAGATGAGTTCTTATTCAAATATATCACACAATCAAATAGGCGATATAAGAAATTTCCTGCTTTTATGAATCATTCCCATAAAGAAAACACCATTGTAACTGCGAAAAAAGAACCGTCCCCTTGTCGCAGTTTTCCTTTCCCTCGCTTTTATTTCTTTTTATTTACCTTTTTCATCGGAATTTAATTAAATATTTGAAAATTCAATTTTATCTATCAATCATTGTGGTACTATAGTATTATAGCCACCATCTACTGAGGGAGACGCCATGACGACGGTTGAGTGCGACGCCAAGGGCAACATCAAGCAGATCTCTGCTGGGCTGTACGTTCTCGTGTTCGGCGAAAACGTTACTGTCCAGCCGAAGAAGTTGAGGAACAACGCCACCATCTTCAGGGTCTGGTCTGCTGGTGTATCCGAGACGCTTTCGGACTACCGTGACACGGTCCGCTTCGGAATCGTTAACCCTGAGGACACCGATGACGGATTCAGCACCTGCAAGGGATTCAACGCTGACTGGCTGTACCTGTGCCCGTTCAGGGGTATCATGCTCTGGGACCCGGCGAAGAACAAGTGGGTGGAGACTGACTACAAGTAGTCTCCACCCACTTGTAGCTCCCTTCACTGCCTCCTGAAGTAGAGGGACGGATCTCCATTCTGAACGGTAAAACGTACAGAGTGGAGAAGGGAAAATAATATCATTTATATAGATGAAATGGATCAGCTATCAGTACGACAAGGGAACGGTTCTTTTGTCTCATTCAGTAAGTTGTTTGTTTTGCTTTACTGACCGAAGCTGCAACACGAAAAGCCCTGCCTCCTTAAGGAGCAGGGCTGTATTCTTTGTATCCCATTATATTTAATCTCTCAATATCTCCACTTTCTCCACTCTTTCCGTTTCCTTTTGAAACGTAATCACAAGCCACTCGCTGTCAATCGATGGGTACGATCGTTCATCCCCCAAATAATACACCATATTATTCGCTTTTTTAAAGTAGGCATCTTCCGTTGGCGAACCTAATAACCTAATAACCTCTGCTTTTGTTTTACCTTTCAACGGATGATGACGAAGTAGATCATCGACAATAAAAACACGCTTATCTTCAAATTTTTTCCACTTTTGAGTACTAAAAGAATGATCGTTTTTATCCATTACGATCATAATGAAAATCAAAATGCCCATTAACAATCCAGCCACTAGGATAACACGAAAATACTTACGCAAGCCTCCACCTGCTTTACTTATCAATCTTATCTACTATGTACACGCTGATACATGATTTTAATAGCAAGTTCATCTAACCTATCACAATCAACTGCTTCTATATCTCGTAATAAAATAGTGACTGTGCCATCTTTTTCACCATAATTGGAAACTTTAGCAATCCTGATGATATCATTCGTGACAGATGTGACAAACCCAATAATAAAGTCTGTACTTTCTCTGCTCTCATCACTAATTTTAATCGATACCAATCTTTCTGTTTTTGCGGCGGTTTTTAATACTTCTGCTAACAAATTTTCATCTTCTCTTACTGGAGATGAAAACAAATCGTAGTGTTGCTGATTTTGTATCTTGTGTAGCGTTTCAAGTTTCTGTTCATATTGACTGTACTGATCAACCCGATAAATATCTACTAATCTCCTCGCAATATGACCATCCACTATACCTTCTGATGTCACATGTTTCATCAAAAAATATTCCTCTGTTATTTGCTCCAAAAATCCCGCATTAAAATGTTCTTGGTCAGAAATATCCGTATAAATGGAGATCATTTCATTTGATTCCATTGCTTTTACTAAGATGTCCCACATCGGATGGTTACTCATTATATATTCACAACCTATCTACTACTGAATATTTCCATTATATCTTATTTTCTTTTTCTACATAAAAATAAAAAAACCTAGCTTTGAAACAAAGCTAGGGGCACTCTCTCAATTATCGTTAGAAACTCTTTTCTTTTTTCTACTATATCGGAAGTAATAGTAGATATAGCATACAACCACAAATCCTAAACCGTAAAATAAACTCGCTCGCTGCTGAGCATCAAAAACAGGGAAGATCAAAAAGACGGCACACAGTATAAGACATAAGATCGGGAGAAACGGATAAAGTGGAGTGGCAAACTTCAAATCGCTCACTTTTCCACCTTCGCGCAAAAACTGTTTCCGAAAATTATACTGCGACAAGGCAATGCTCATCCAAGCAATGGTAACGGCAATTCCAGATATGGATGACAAAGCGATGTATACGGTGTCTGCTGCGTACACACTGGTCAAGAGGGACAAGAGGGAAAATATCATCGTTAAGATAAGAGAAGCCATCGGAACGCCACGCGAGGATAGTTTTCCAAATACTTTTGGAGCCATACCAGAATGCGACAAAGACCACAGCAATCGAGTAGAGGCATAGAGACAAGAGTTTCCAACAGATAAAAGTGCGGTGAGAATGACAAAGTTCATGATATCAGCGGCAAAAGGAATACCAACCATATCAAATAAAGAGACAAATGGGCTTTCCAGAACACCTAATTCTTTCGCTGGGAAGATAGCGGAAAGAATGACAACAGAGGCAATATAGAAGACAAAGATGCGGACTAATACATTTCTGATCGCTTTTGGAATATGCTTTTCTGGATTTTCACTTTCTCCAGCTGCAATCCCGATTAATTCCGATCCTTGGTAAGAGAATACGACATTCATCATCGTAACAAACACAATGGAGATACCAGCTGGAAATAGACTTCCCGTTGTAAAGTGGGATAAAAAAGGAGCTGCTCTGCCATCCATATGAATCCATCCAAAAATTGCACCACAACCGATGATAATAAAGAGAATTACGGCAACTACTTTGATCCCTGCAAACCAATATTCAGATTCCGCAAACCCTTTTGTTGTCAATGCATTTAACAGAAACAATAAAGCAATAAAGATCGCACACCAAATCCATACATCTACATGGGGGAACCATCGTTTCATCAGCATACCGGCAGCCGTAAATTCGACACCAGCAGTAGTAGCAGACCCTAGCCAATAAACCCAGCCTACCGTAAATCCGGAAGCAGGCCCAATATATTTGGATGCGTACACTTGAAAGGCTCCTGTTTCCGGCATTCTCACTGCAAGTTCACCTAAACATGTCATTACCAAATACAAAAGCAGACCGCCGAACAAGAAGGCTAAGAGAGCGCCGCCATAACCAGACTGGTTAATAATATAACCCGTGTTTAAAAACAGGCCTGTCCCAATCACCCCACCGAGAGACAACATATAGAGGTGCCGACTCTTCATGGATCGTTCAAGTTGAATGTGTTTCTCCTGTCTCATGGAACTGCTCCTTCCCCGAGTGGGTTATTTTATGCCTTTTCATCGTCTTAAAATAGGTGAAGTGAGACAGGTCGGACCACCTGTACCCAAATAGGAGATTTCTTTTCCTTTGTATTCCAAGACTTCCACCCCTTCTGCTTCCAACAACTGCTTAATCTGAGGATTACCAGCAATCAGCATACACTTCCGAGGGGATAGGGCCAAAATATTGCATCCTAAGTTGTCATACTCCTGATCAGATACTTCCAGCAACTTCACACCTCGAGTGATCAACAACTCTCGCAACACAACTGGCATTAATTTGGAGTAAACTACTGCTAAATCTTGATCGATAAAGCTAATAAAGGACATCAAGTGTAAACATTCTTCAGGGCCATTTCCATGTGGAAGGTGAACCACAATAAACTCATCCACAACCTCTTGGGTCAATTCCCGCAGTTGGCGGATTCCTTCATCATTCGTCCGATATCCTCTTCCAACGACCAAAGTTCGTTCATCCAGCCAGACTACATCACCACCATCGACTCTGCCTTCGCCAGTAATCTTTCCAAGAATCGGAATAGAAAGATCGTTGAAGTAATCTTTGATTGCCCCAGCTTCGGGTCTGCGAAGATACTTTCCAGATTTAAGCAAAATGGCACCTTTATTTGTGATTTTCACGGGATCATGTGCGTAGATCGAATCCAAACCGACTGTATCGTTTCGTGGGAGAAAGTGAATTTCAGGCACGTGCTTTTGCAAGATAGATAAAAATTGATCATATTCATGAACTGCTTCTTCATAGTTTGGGCATCGTATATAGATAAATTTTCTCCAGTTTTCTTCTAAGTGTTCTTGACTGATAAAGGCATCCTTCGGGTGTTTGACCATGATTCGTTCGATACTTCCAACCATACTCTGACATCCAAACCTCACGAGATCATCCCCATTTTGATTAGTCTAAAATCTCAAGGACAAACAGCTCAATCCGCCATCTTGCTTTTGTATTTCCGACATGTCTAGCGCGATTGTCTTATACCCAGCATCTTCGATTTTTTTCTTGGAAGTCTCATAACCTTTTGGGATAATGACATAGTCATTGATGCGGATACAGTTCGCACAATATTCCTCTTCAGCATCAATAACGATTTTGTTATACCCCTCAAAATCAGGATGCTCGATGAATTCTCCTGCAACTACTAAATCATTGTTTCCTAAATATGCGATTCCTGTTTTTAGATGGAAAAACTTCTCAAGCGGAACAATGGTTGTTTCATAACCATATTTTTGCTGGATTGCGGCAAATTGTTCTGCTCCTTCTCGATTGGTTCTTGCGGAAAGACCTACATAAAAATGCTTGTCCACTTGTAATACATCTCCACCATCTAAAAAACCAGGTGCTTGGATTTTTTCTGCGCCACTATAAAATTGTTTCAAAACTTCTTCCATCTCGATGATTTCACCATTCCGACTAGGTGCGCCCGGATTTGTGACAACGGCACATTCCCTTGTCAGCACAGCAGTATCTTCTACAAATGTTGAGTCAGGATATTTTTCATCTGCCTCTAACACCGTAACATCAAGTCCACATTCCTTTAAAGCAGCCACATACTGCGCATGTTGTGCTTGTGCTTTTTCATAATCTGGTTTTCCTAGATCAGATGTAGTTAGTCCATTTACATAGCTCTTACTTATTTTCTTCACAATAGCTCTTGTAAACATCAAAAAGCCTCCTTCAAATAGCTTAAATTTATAAGTTTCCACATTATGAAAACGCTTTCCTAAAATAGATCATATTCCTATTTAAAAGATAAAAAGACGCACTGTCAATATAATTATAAATTTATTTTTATAATGATTCATGAATACAGTGATTTAGATAGGTTTCATATATCTTTACAGTTCAATCAGAATAGAACTATAAAAGAATAAATATTTTAATAATCAGGAATGTGATGCAAATTTGACATTGATAGTCAGACTTTATGCGACAAGAGAACCGACCCTTTGTCGCATAAATAACAAAAAAAGCAACTTGAGTACATCATGTCTCAAATTGCTTTTTGTTCTTTTTTCGTTTAAACAAGCTGTGCTTCGTAGCCATCTACAACTAAATCGAGTTTTCCTGATTTTGGATCGATAACCAATCCATGCACAGCCACATCTTTTGGCATAAGAGGATGGTGATGAATCATTTCCACACTGTGTTTTACGCTGTCTTCTACGCAGTCAAAGCCGTGTAGAAACTTTTTGAAGTCTACTCCAGAATAATAAAGTAAATCTAAGCTTTCTTGGCTGACTCCGCGGGCTTTCATTTTTTCCAGCGTACTTTCTGCTTTTATTTTTGCCATTCCACAGTCATGATGCCCGACAACACAAACTTCTTCTGCACCGAGCTCATAAATGGCCACTAGAATACTTCTCATCGTACTTCCAAATGGATGAGATACAATAGCGCCGGCAGTTTTAATGATTTTTACATCACCGTTCCCCACGTCCATTGCTTTTGGCAATAATTCTACTAAACGTGTATCCATACATGATAAAATTACAAGCCGTTTATTAGGAAACTTATCCGTTTTAAATTGCTCGTATCCCTTCTTTTCGATGAATTCTTTGTTATGCGTTAAAATTTGATTTAATAATTTCAAGTTTAAGTCCTCCAAATCATTTCTATAATGATTTCTATCTCATTTGGCTTTTAGTGTACCATTTTGTTACTCTCTTACCAAGTCACTTGAGGAGTTCCTATGTATCTCCACCAGTACCTATAATTTATCAGAAAAAAAACTTTTCCTTGGTTGACGTCGTATAAAACGATATTTTAGAATCATAACTATACCGATATCGACATTTTAATCCACCGAACTCATTTTACTTAATTTTCATAAAATATCACCACAGGAAGGGCTTTTACTATGTTTTCGTTTGTTATCCCTTGTTATAATGAAGAACCGATTATGCATCGGTTTCATAAGGAACTTACAACGATTCTGCAAGAAAATCAGATTCCTTATGAACTTATCTTTATCAATGATGGCAGCAGAGATAGAACCTCTGAGATATTAAAAGAGATTACAGAAAAAGATCAACATGCTCACTATATATCCTTTAGTCGTAATTTTGGGAAAGAATCTGCAATGTTAGCAGGGTTAAACTTCTCTATTGGTGAAGCCGTCATCATCATGGACGCTGATCTCCAACATCCACCTAATCTTATCCCTGATATGGTACAAGCATATCGGGATGGATATGACCAAGTTATCACCAAACGAAATCGCAAAGGAGAAAGCAGGACACGAACTATGTTCGCCAAGTTATACTATCGGTTGATGAATGGAATGATCGATGTGATGCTGACGGATGGTGTGGGGGATTTCCGTTTACTCAGCCGCAGAGCAGTAGATGCGCTTTTGTCTTTGCAAGAATACAACCGATTTTCAAAAGGATTATTTTCTTGGATCGGGTTTCAGGAATATGTCATTGAATATGACAATGTCCTTCGCGATCATGGGAAAAGTAAATGGTCCTTTGGACAACTCCTAAACTATGCAATGGATGGATTGATCTCTTTTAACAACAAACCTCTTCGTTTGGCTATCTATTTAGGATCATTTGTTACCATCACTGATATTTTCTATATTTTGTACTCCTTTATTCAGATTTTGATGAATGGCGTCGTCATCCCTGGATACTTTACGATTATTTCTTCCGTTGGACTGTTAGGCGGCATTCAACTCATCTCCATCGGTGTCATCGGAGAATATATCGGTAGAATTTACTATGAATCCAAGAAAAGACCTCACTATATTATTGAGGAAAAACGAATCCAAACCCAGCGAGTCCGGGAAAAGTCAGCAAAGGAAGAGCTCATATATAATAAGTAAATAAAAAGACCCTATTCAAGTAGTACAGAATAGGATCTTTTTATTATCATCTAATATCTTCTGTCTTTCCTTATTCTTTCACCTGTAGTACCATTTTTCCTGTTGATGAACGATCCTCAATGCTTTTATGCGCTTTTGCTATGTCTTCAAACTCAACTACATCCGTTACATCTACTCTTACTTGTCCACTTGCCACATATGGCAATGCTTTCTTTGCTGCATTTGCTACTACTTTTGGATGATACACACTCATCAATTGGAGATTAAAGCCAAGTACAGCTTTGCTGCTAAACCAGAGTTCGTTTGCAGATACTGATACATCCTCTGCTTCACTCGCATTACCCATGACAACTAGTCTGCCAAGTGGTGACAGGAGCGATAGTCCTGTTTCTCTGGCATCTCCTCCCACTTGGTCAATGACAATATCTATACCACTGCCTCTGATCGCTTCAACATATTCGTCACGCAAGTATACTTCATCGTATCCCAAACTTTTTGCGTATGTTACTTTCTGTTTACTTCCTACCACTCCGATCACTCTTCCTGCTCCTAAAGCACGTGCCATTTGTCCAATCGCACTGCCAACACCACCAGCTGCTGCATGCACCAATACCGTTTCGCCTTTTTTCATATGCGCCACATCGGATAAGATCATCATCGCTGTTGTTACATTGGACGAAAAAGCTGCTGCGACTTTCATATCTACAGCATTTGTTTCCAAATCTAGTGGAATTACGAGGTCTGCGTCTACTTTTACCACTTCCGCATATCCACCACCATTTACAATAGTCAATGCAGCAACAGCTTGACCGATTTGAAATCCAGTAACTCCTTCTCCTATCTCGCGAATGATACCAGATACTTCGATCCCGGGTACAAACGGCAATGGCAAGTCTGCTACCACTCCTTTGCGAAATAATACTTCCGCATAATTGATCCCTGCATAAGCAACATCAATGGTAACTTCTCCTAGACCCGGTTGTGGTGTTATTACTTCTTTTTGAGTTAAAACAGACGCTTCACCAAATTGTGGAATGATAATTGCTTTCATGTTCTTATCCCCTTTTGTTTATGTTTTTCTTTTTGTCCCTTGTGCTGTAATTCCATTTTAGCTGCTGTATCATTCTGTACGAGTTTTTCGTTATACTATTAGTACCAATAACAGCTTAGGAGAGCGATCGGGATGCAAGAAAATAAAAACATCAAAGTACTGGGGGAATTTTTGAAATCAAGACGTGCCAAAGTACAGCCAGAAGGATTACATGTCTCCACTGGCAGCAGAAAACGCAGAACTCCAGGGCTTCGCCGGGAAGAAGTAGCTTATTTATCTGGAGTGAGCAACACTTGGTACACTTGGCTGGAACAAGGCAGAGACGTCAATGTCTCACAAGAAGTATTAGCGAGCATTGCGAAAACACTTCAACTAAACGAAGAAGAACAACGCCATATATTTCGGCTCGGGGGATATCCAGTTTTTGCGCCATCACAGCCATTGGAACGAGTAATCAATCAGGAGTTACAACTAGTAGTTGATAGTATCCTCTATCCAACTTTCATTGTTGGATTTCGAACCGATGTTATCGCTTGGAATGACTTATACTCTCTGATCTTTCCAGTAGATTTTTCAAGTCAAGATGAAAAATACCGCAATATGACATGGCTCGTTTTTATGAATGAACCAGTGCGAAAACAAATTGTAAACTGGGAAGAGTTTGCCCAATATACAGTTGGTGTTTTTCGCAGTTCTTATGATCAAAATGAAAATGACCCTTGGTTTCAAACGTTTGCAAAAGAATTATTGGAAAAATCGCCAGAGTTTGCTGCTTGGTGGGAAGATCATCCGATCAAACAAAAATCAGGGGTTCATTTGAAAATTCGCAGTCGTGACGGAGAAAATATAGTAGAATATCGGATTGTATCCTTTTTTCAGATCAATGGGGAAGAAAATGTACACTGCTGTGTTTATACACCTGTAGCAGAGGAAGAGAATCTGGACAAGTATGAACAAAACAAAAAAGCAGCACCCCCTAGACAGTTGTCGTAGGGGGTGGGGGAAGTTCTTGAAATTGCTAGTAGAGCTTCCCTTGAAGCAGCGAAGCCTTGGCTCGCTGGTCAGCATCACGCTGCTGTGCAGCATCCGCCTTCTTCTGGCCCACCTCTGCCAATCGAATGACAGCAGAAGCCACGAAGAAGCCGAAGGCGCAACCAGCAATGAAACCCTTCTTCACAACTTCCTCCTTCGTCTCTCGGACGTACGTTTATGGTATCATAATTTTCACTTTATGTTTCATCCCCTTAGGAAAAAGCAGCACCCCCCTGAGACATGGCCTCAGGAGGGTGAGAGAAAGTTCAGGCAGTTGTGTTCAGCGGCGGCGCCACTTGAGCAGTTTGCTGCTCTTGGCACGCAGGCCGTGGCTCTTCGCCGAACGCTGCTCCCTCTGCGGCTTGGCGTTCTCGTACATGCCCCATATCCAGAGCGCGCCGAGAATCAGTGCCGCGAGCGCACCACCGCCCACTTCTCCTGCCTTCTTACCTATCTTCTTCATCACTTTCCCTTCGTCGTTACGGACGTTGCATTTATTTTATCATAAGATTTCTGTAAACATCTAGACAAATCGGAATACTGCAACACCCTACGAAGAACTGCTAGGCTTTGGTTTATTGACCAAGATTTTCTTCGATACGATAAACGTGAAAGGAATGGCAATCAACGATGCTAGTAACGGAGCAATATTTTTATCCATTCCTAATTGATCTACTAATAAATAAACGCTGCTTGTCGTCACGGTAACATTTACCACGTAGGTGAGGGGAAATTGGAAAAATTTCTTGAGACTGGGTTTTGTTTTATAAGTGAAATACGTATTCATAAAAAAAGAGCCAATCATACTGAGCACAAAAGCACTGATATGCGATATGAGATAAATCCAGCCAAATATATGCAAAAATAAGAGATATAATCCATAGTAAGTGCCTGTATTGATAACCCCGACGATGCAAAAACGCATGAGCGGGTAATACTTTTCAACATTCATGTGTGTAACTCCTCACCAGCATTTATCATGCTGTATTATACCTCAGAACGATAAAAAGATGGTTATTTTTTTCATTTTCACCTTGAAGTCCTTCTTTAGAAATTATATAATTTTTATCAATTATTTATAGAGATGGGAGAGAGAAAGAATGACATCAAAGCGTACGATGTTTGATAAGATTTGGGATTCACATGTTGTCTATCAAGAAAGCGGGAAACCATCTCTCCTCTACATAGATTTGCATCTGATTCACGAAGTCACATCCCCACAAGCATTTGAAGGATTGCGTCTAGCCGGGCGTTCTATCCGCAGACCTGACTTGACTGTAGCGACAGTTGACCATAACATCCCTACGACCGATCGCTCTCTGCCAATCGCTGATCCGATCTCACGCCAACAAATTGAAACGCTGAGAGAAAATTGTCAAAATCATAAAATAACTTTATATGACTTGGACAGCAAAAATCAAGGGATCGTCCATGTGATTGGGCCAGAGCTCGGGCTTACCCTGCCAGGTAAAACCATTGTCTGTGGAGATAGTCACACTTCTACCCATGGAGCTTTTGGCGCATTAGCTTTTGGAATTGGAACAAGTGAAGTAGAGCATGTGATGGCCACTCAATGTTTGCCTCAAGCTAAGCCAAAGACAATGGAAATACATTTCAAAGGCAAACTGCCTTATGGAGTCACAGCAAAAGATGTTGTTCTACACTTGATCAACCAGATTGGAACCGCTGGTGCAACCGGATATGTAGTGGAGTATACCGGGGAAGCAATCCAGAATATGTCGATGGAAGAACGGATGACGATTTGTAATATGTCCATCGAAGCTGGAGCCCGTGCAGGCATGATCGCACCAGATGAGACTACTTTCTCTTACTTAAGAGGACGGAAACATGCTCCAAAAGGAGAAGATTGGGAACAAGCAGTTGCCGATTGGAAAGAATTAGTGACCGATGAAGGAGCGGCTTATGACACTCGTGTCGAAATCGATGTCACCGAAATCGCTCCCCAAGTAACATGGGGAACAAGCCCAGGAATGGGAGCAGACATCACCCAATTGGTACCTGATCCTGCTTCTTTTGCCACGAACACGGAACAAAAAGCAGCTGAACTAGCCTTACAATACATGGGATTGACTGCTGGTACACCAATGGCGAAAATTGCAATCGACCGAGTCTTCATCGGTTCCTGTACCAACTCCCGTATCGAAGACTTACGCGCAGCAGCAGAAGTAGTCGCTGGCTACCAAGTAGCTGCTACTGTTCAAGCGATGGTTGTGCCTGGTTCACAGCAAGTGAAAGAACAAGCAGAAGAAGAAGGCTTGCATCAAATATTTCTTGATGCAGGATTTGAATGGCGTGAAGCTGGTTGCAGCATGTGTCTTGGCATGAATCCAGATATCATTCAGCCCGGTGAACGATGTGCTTCTACTTCCAATCGTAACTTTGAAGGACGACAAGGCAGAGGCGGAAGAACACATTTAGTCAGCCCTGTCATGGCCGCAGCAGCAGCTATTAAAGGCCACTTTGTAGATATTCGAGATTGGAAATTCAACAGAGAGGAGAAAAAACATGGAATCCCTTCGTAAACACCAAGGTCTTGTCGCACCCCTTGACCGTGCACATATCGACACAGATGCAATCATCCCTAAACAATTTTTAAAACGCATTGAACGTTCCGGTTTTGGTCAGTTTCTCTTTTATGAATGGCGTTTTGACGAAGCAGATCAGCCCAATCCCTCCTTCGTGCTCAATCAACCTGCATATAAAGGAACCTCTATACTATTAGCCAGAGAAAACTTTGGCTGTGGTTCCTCTCGTGAACATGCACCATGGTCTTTAACCGACTTTGGCTTTCGTGTTATCATCGCTCCATCCTTTGCAGATATCTTTTATAACAACTGTTTCCAAAATGGACTCCTGCCATTGGTGCTTTCTGAAGAACAAGTACAGGAATTATTTGAACGAACAGCCGAGCATGAAGGTTATCAATTGACTGTGGATATAGAAAACTTAGTGATTCGAGATGACTTTGGATTGGAATGTTCTTTCGAACTCGATCCCTATCGCCAGCACTGTCTTGTAAATGGGTTGGATTTTATCGGATTGACCTTACAGCATGAAGATAAGATCACAGCATATGAAAAAGCAAAACTAGTAAGCTATTGAACACAAAAACGTATGGGGAAAACCCATACGTTTTTTTATGTTAACTTCGACCTTTAGGGGGGTCGTCCGAGATAAGTCCAAAAGCGGCACGATAGATAGGAAAAATTGAAAAAAGGGAACAGAGACCTCTTCTATCAAGCACTTTCCAACTCTAATTTTAATTTCCCATCGAAAGGTTGGGGTTGTTTTTCCAAATCAATGACATAATCACCAAATCGTTTAATATGTTCCGTCAAATAAGGACTAATTGCACTTAGGTCCTCTGGGTTTACTGGATAACCTTCTTTTCTAAGCTCAATTTACCTAGAATAATTTATTAACAGCCCACTTCTATAACTTTTTTTCTCAAATCAATACTTTAGTAGTTAAGTCCAATTATAATTTTTCTTCATCCGTTATTGGCTCCAACCATACCAGAGTCCCCGACAGTGACGGCAATGTGTTCAAACCAACTATCTTTTGTAGCATCATGCCAGTGTTTGAGACCATCATAGGTGACAATCACATCGCCTGCTTTTAAGAATTGAATAGTTTTTCCTTCTTCATTTTTTGTCATATTAAATTCCCCATTAAACTATTCATTAAGGTCTAATTAATACTTTAAGTGCTTCACGATTATTCATAAGGCGATATCCCTCAGGAACACCGTCCAAATCAACGGTTACGTCAAAAACACGACCTGGTTCAAGGGTTCCATCAAGAATATCCGGTAATAATTCATCCATGTATGCACGCGTTGGCGCAGGACCCCCCGTAAGCTTAATATTACGTCCAAAAAGACTTGCAAACCCAACAGGAGCATCATCATACTGTGGAACACCAACACGACTAATAACTCCGCCAGCTCGGACAACTCCAATGCTCATCTTGTAAGCAGGCATCAGCCCGACACATTCAAGGACAACATGTGTTCCTTCACCATTAGTCAATTCTTTGACTTTCGCTATACCTTCGTCTCCGCGTTCCGGAATTATATCTGTGGCACCAAATTCTATACCAAGATCTGTCCGTTCCTTATGGCGACCCATGAGAATGATTTTCTTGGCACCTAATTTCTTCGCTGACAGTACAGCAAGAAGTCCAACAGCACCATCACCAATAACCGCTACAGTCGTATTCTCGTTCACTCCTCCCATCACAGCCGCATGATAGCCAGTTCCATATACGTCAGATAATGTTAACAGTGATGGCATTAATGGAGAGTTTTCATCAATTTCGTCAGGTAACTTAAACATACTTCCTTGTGCTTGAGGCACTCGAACAAATTCCGCCTGGCAGCCAGTCATAAAGGCTCCATGCTCACAAGAAGTCATTAATCCTTCTTGGCAAAATGGACATGTATTATCTCCAACAGCAAAAGGAACGACAACCAAATCACCTTTCTTGAATCCAGAAACTTCTGAACCCATTTCTTCGATTCTTCCAATCACTTCATGCCCCATTGCTTCCCCTTCGCCATGCTCATGGGCATGCATGTTGCGATAAGGATGCAAATCACTTCCACAAATACAGGCAACCACTACCTTCAAAACGGCATCTGTCTCTTCTTGCAATGCTGGAATCGGTAACTCTTCTACGCGAACATCACCAGCAGCGTACATAATATTTGCTTTCATACTAATTTTCCACCTTTTCATTAAAATATTCCTTATTGATTATAAAACTTAAAGTAAACTCTAAAGCTAGGCCTGACGTGTAACCTGTGCCCCAATAAATGGTTCTCCTTTTACAGTCAGTGCGTATGCTTCGTTACTTTCCTGGTTATAAAGCCAAGTTAAACGTAGTAGCTTATAATCAAGGTCAGAATTTACTGCCCGACGCGAAGATCGGGGAGATTCAAACACTCCTCGAGATTTCCAATCATCGCTAAATTAAGACCAATCCCTCAAAATGCTACTATCCAGGGGCTTTGGAATGCTTTTGTCGGTTAAACCAACCATCTACTATTCAGTTTCTATGGGCTTTTCCAACCCCAGAATCATTTTCCAAGTCGAGGAACCATTTGGAGGGAGAAGGTTCTTCAAGACTGCTAAAACTACCGCTGGAAAATGAAATCAGATGAACTTTTTCAGCTTGTGAAACAAAGACCATTTCCGGTGGATCGTGCAACAGCTCGTGGAAAAAGTCGTTTCCTCTTATCTTTGCTCAGCCAATTAGAATTGCTGATCTAAGACAGTCAGCAGTATGACTAGGACATCGGTCTCTTCCTGACAATGAGATGTTTCTCGCGCTTAAGAGGGTTGTAATTTTGCACCTTCTTCTGCTAGTTTCTTGGTAGTTGCTTCTCCAATTCCACTAGAAGCCCCATAACAATAACTGCTTTTCCTTTAATATTTGACATGATTTTTCCTTTTTCATAATAGTTCTTATACACCTTACAACTTAAAGTTAACTCGAAGTCAATAATTTATCATTTGGCATAAATTCTTTGAGTCTTGCTCATTTTCTCTTTTACCAAGACAACGCCAAAACCAATAATAGCAATCACTAATATCAAAATGGAATTTGCGAAAATCAGGGATTGAACTCGATTCACATGTAGTAACTGTGAAAATACTGTTCCCTCATAAGGAGAAAAGGTAGCACCTATGTTATAAGCAACCAACACCATCGTTGTCCCCAATTTTGCAATCGCAGCCGTTTGTCGAGTAAAGATGTGAAGTAGATATGGCATCATACATCGAAAAGAAAATCCAATGATCATCGAACAAAATGTGGTGAGAAAGATACTTTCCGAAACTGTTACAACATACGTAAAAATTCCCATCAAAAGCAGGGAAAAAGGCATAATGTAATCCCTCAGCACGGAAAAGATTTTTCCAAATGAAAACCCTGCGACAAATGCTCCTAATCCAATAAAAGCAATCATATTGCTACCATTCGTAGCATTACCTATATTTTTTTCTAAAATCAAAGGAGTAATTTGGATATTGTAATTGATAAAAAGACTTACGATCACAAATAACAAAATCCCAAAACCAATAATCCCACCATAAGAACTTCTATTGTGAGAACCGTTTGGTATCGGAATTTGTTGTTCTTCTTTTCTTTGTTCCAATTGCTTCTTTTCATTTGGAACAAAGAAAAAGAATGCGAAAAAAATCGGGAGTGCTATCGCATACACAAGAAATGAGGTATACCAATTAACTTTTAACAACTGTCCCACTAAAAGCGTTAATAAGATACCGCCTAGTCCTTCAAAAGAGCTTTCCATTCCTATGATTCTTGCTTGTTTACTTGGTTCGTTTGGGTACAAATCACTGATCATTTGAATGATTATGCGATTAAACAAACCAATTCCGAAACCAAAAATGCAACGGGAAACAAACAATAAGGAAAAAATATCATGCTTTAGTGCGGGAAATATGCCTGATAGGAAAACAAGTCCTAGACCAATCAGAATGATTTTTTTCTTTCCCATCCACATTTCTAGCCGATTCCCAATTAACACAGCAAGAATCACAAATAGGGAAGGAATAGTTGTTAATAGCCCTACATGTGTTGGACTTATTGTCGGAAAATCTTTTGCGATTGCTGGAATGTTTGCAGCAATCACTGGACCAGAAGAAATTAACAACGCAACAGACAGCAAGGCATATGTTTTTAACCTGTCCATCTGAATCAAAATAATTCAACTCCTTTCATCACTGAGGGTACTTATTCTTGATTATTTTCTGCAGGAGGTTTTATTTTTAATTCAGCCTCACTTACAAGTAATTTCTCATGATAGTCTTCGATTTTTCTATCTAATTTCTTAATGGTTTCATCTATCTCTTCTCGTTTCTCTAACAGTCGCTGTCTTTCATCCACAAGAATATTTTTTCGAGCTTTTATGGTGTTATCTCCTTCAAGAAATAAAGTTGTATATTCCATTAAAGACTCTATCGTCAATCCAGCATCCCGCATACATTTGATAAACTCAATCCATTTGATATCATCCTCATCATAATCTCGGATGCCACTTTCTCTTCGATTTACTGGTGGAATCAAGCCAACACGTTCATAATATCGAAGCGTTGCCGCTGTTAGATCAAACAGTGTTGCCACCTGTGCAATATTCATCGTTCTTCACCTCGCTATCTTTCACGAATCAAACCTATCACTTAAAGTTAACTTTAAGTCAAGAAAAAAATTTCTTAAGCTGTTGAGCTTTTTTGAGGAATTGTTACTTGCGTTAAAGTGTACTTTAAGATCTATACTGCATTCTGTAATGTACAAAGAAGGATGGAGGGAATCATAGTAATGGCAGAAAAACAAACGGCAGGAAGAGACTTATTGGGAGAGTTTGCACCAAAATTTGCTGAACTAAACGATGATGTCTTATTCGGTGAAATTTGGTCAAGAGTGGAAGAACTATCGCCTCGTGATCGTAGCATGATTACTGTCTCGGCATTAATTACTGGAGGTAATTTTGAACAATTAATTCCACATCTTCAGAAAGCGAAGGCAAATGGAATAACAAAAGATGAGATGGTGGAAATCATTACACATCTTTCATTTTATGCAGGATGGCCCAGAGCTTGGTCTGCATTTAACATTGCAAAAGAAATCTATAACTAATAGAAGAAAGAAGGAATGAAAAATGGCAAAGGAAGAATTAAACAATAGCACCATCTTTCCATTGGGACAGAAAGTGGAAACAAACTTTATTGGGGATGCGTACTTACACATGATATTTACCGATCATGCGCCATTGAATGCACCAATCGGGAATGTAACCTTTGCTCCAGGAGCCCGTAATAACTGGCACTCTCATAAAGTTGGACAAGTTTTGTTAGCTACTGGCGGGGAAGGTTGGTATCAAGAAAAAGGAAAAGCCGCTCAATTACTCAAAACTGGAGATGTGGTGAATATTCCACCGAATGTGAAACATTGGCATGGTGCTACAAAAGATAGTTGGTTTGTGCATTTAGCCATTACACCAGGGGAAACAGATTGGTTAGAACCTGTAGATGATGAAAGGTATAAGAAATTGTAAAACAAAACGCATCGGGTCTATAGATTCGATGCATTTTGTTTTACATATAATCGTTTAAAGTTCAAATCCCTCTATTTCATGGTATTCAGGAGAGGCATATCTAATACAACAATAACAATTTGTTTAACCATTATCAGTCCCCTCCATTCGTCTAATATCATTTGTTTATTTCGACCTAATCTATCCAAGGACTGAATGTATAAAACATCCCCATCCCTAAACATGCGCTTCATCAACTGATATTCTGGTCGTTTAAAGTCTTTTTGGGGGTTGGCCGAAAATAGCCTATAGCCTTTCCTTGGTGTTTACTCCAAGGTTTATAATTGAAACAGAATACAAACAGAATATGAGGTGAACAGTTATGAATATTAAACAAGCTGCGGAAATGTTTGATTTAACAGTTGATACTTTACGATACTATGAAAGAGTTGGCGTTATTCCGCCTGTTCATCGTAATGAGAGCGGCTATCGCGACTATACTACAAGTGATTTGAATTGGATTTACTTAGTTAAAAATTTGCGCAATGCAGGTCTATCAGTTGAGTCTTTAATCGAGTTTGCGACTTTAGCACAATTGCGAGAAACGCAAAAAGTTGAAAAAGCCCAAAAACAGGTATTGCAAAATCAATTGAAAGAGTTAGATGAAAAATTAGCTGAAATGAATCAAGTACGAGATTTACTGGTCTATAAAATTGAAACTTATGATGAACATATCGCTAAATTTAAGACTGGTGAAATAAATTCCGAAAACGTTGAAAAACTATGGGAAAGAAAAAGAAAAAGTGATTCTCTTGCTATGGAGTAAACTCCAGAGTTTATAGTTAACAACGTAATCAAAAATAGCTAATTGGAGGAATTTTGAATGCAAACTGTTACATTAAACAATGGCGTAGAAGTACCAATTTTAGGATTTGGGACATATCAAATCACTGACACTGAACAAGCCGAAGCTTCGGTAAAAGCAGCTATCAAAGCTGGATACCGTCATATCGACACCGCGCAAAGCTATGTGAATGAAGAAGCTGTCGGCCGTGGAATTGCTGGTTCAGGTGTTCCGCGTGAAGAGCTATTTATCACCACAAAAATTTGGGTGGAAAATGTCAGCTATGATGGCGTTAAGTCTTCATTCGAGCGTTCATTGAAACGTTTAGGTTTAAAATATGTTGATTTATTATTGATTCACCAACCATATAGTGATGTTTATGGTGCATGGCGTGCAATGGAAGATCTTCAGGAGAAAGGAAAAATTCGTGCGATTGGCATTTCAAATTTTGCGGTAGACAGAGCTGTTGATTTAGCTGAATTTAACAAAGTAACTCCACAAGTCAACCAAATTGAGATCAACCCATTCCAGCAGCAAGTGAAAAATATTGAAGCGTTAAAAGCAGAAGGCATTATGCCGGAAGCATGGGCACCATTTGCTGAAGGGAAAAACAACATTTTTAATAATCCTATTTTAGTTAAAATCGGTGAAAAATACGGCAAATCAGTTGCACAAGTAATCACTCGCTGGTTAGTTGAACAAAATATTATCGTATTGGCGAAATCTGTAAAATCAGAGCGGATGGTAGAAAACATTGATGTATTTGATTTTGAATTAACTGAGGAAGACAAGAAAGAAATCGCAACATTAAACGAAGGAGAAAGCCAATTTTTCTCTCATGCTGATCCAGAAATGATTCGCTGGATGGCAGGTCGCAAAATGGATGTTTAATTACTTACTTTCACTTGCCTTGGAGTAAAGTACAAAGGGATAGTTAAGTTATAACAAGCAAAGGACATGGTGAAAATGAAACAAAGAAAGCTGGGAAACAGCGGAATTTCGGTTTCCGAAATCGGCTTAGGATGTATGGGAATGAGTTTTTCATACGGAGATAAACCGGATAAAAAAGAAATGATTCATTTATTGCATAAGGCAGTAGACTTAGGTGTTACTTTATTTGATACCGCTGAAATCTATGGGCCATATGAAAATGAAGAATTAGTCGGAAAAGCTTTATCTCCTTATCAAGATAATATAACCATTGCCACAAAATTCGGCATTCACATGGAAAACAGCAAGCAAGTGGTTGATTCCAGACCAGAGTTGATTCGCTCGTCGATTGAAGGCTCGCTGAAAAGACTGAGAACCGATTGTATTGATTTATATTATCTGCATCGAGTAGATCCAAATGTCTCAATCGAAGAAGTTGCAGGCGTAATCCAAGATTTAAAAAAGGAAGGAAAAGTTAAGGAATGGGGATTATCAGAAGCCGGAGCAGATACTATCAGACGCGCGCATGAAGTTGAGCCGCTCGCAGCACTTCAAAGCGAGTATTCACTTTGGACACGAGAACCCGAAAATGAAATATTACCGCTTCTTGAAGAGCTTGGCATCACTCTAGTTCCATTCAGTCCTCTTGGAAAAGGATTTTTGACAGGTACTGTCACCTCGGAAAAGGAAATTGAACATAATGATTTCAGAAAGTCTTTGCCTCGATTCCAAGCTGAAGCTATTGAGAAAAACCAAGCTTTAGTGAATTTACTTAAAAATGTTGCAAAAGAAAATAACAGTACACCTGCTCAAATTGCTTTAGTATGGATATTGGCTAAGAAAGATTGGATTATTCCAATTCCAGGAACAACAAAACTCCATCGGTTAAAAGAGAATATCGGAGCTACAGATGTTCAATTATCAGCTGAAACAGTAAATCAAATCACTGAAGCTGCGAACCAAATTCAAATCGTTGGGAATCGATATACGCCTGAAATGGCTAAAAGGGTTGGTTTGTGATTGACGATGAAACTAATTCTTTATAAACATTAACGAAAAGGAAGTTCTCTACCCTTGAATTCATGCGGAAGCTCTGTCTTGGACAGCTTTCTTCTGAATGGATACTGGCTCTGTTTAAGTTGGCTCGTGAACGCTCTAGTGAGAGATCTTTATATTAATTTTGGTAAATCAACAGACCTGAGTTATTGTACTCATTTATATCAAAAGCAACCTAGTGTTTTATGATAATGACTAGGTTGTTTTTTAAATAAAATTTATTATCTTTCTGAACATGAGCTATAAACCTGTATCATCACTAATGTCTACATTTTTCTCTATCTATCGTGCCGCCTTTGGACTTATCTCGGTCGCCCCCCCTTAGGGGACAATGCTGGAAATGAATTATAAATCACTACCGTAAGAACAGTAGCCAAAACTACCTTTATCAGATCATATGGTAAAAAGGAAACAAAAGATTGCAAAAATGTTTTCAGATCAATTGACACATGCATGACAAACCAAAACCAACAAATACTTACCATGTTGATAACCCCAATCCCGCCGATTGCGTAAATAAAAAATAGCGATAGCCATGACACACGATTATATGTTATCCGCACCATGCCACCGATAATAAAAGCAGCTACCAAGTAACCTAAAAGATATCCCCCAGCAGGACTTTGGAATAACTCTGAACCCCCTACTGCTCCACTTAGTATAGGCAATCCACTAACAGCTAATAAAATCCAAAGCAGCACACTAAACGCTCCCCATCTGGCGCCTAAAAGCCCTCCAGCCAGCATTACAATTATGCTTTGAAAGGTGAAATAAGCAGTCCCGCCAACCGGAATCGCAATAAATCCAGAGATGATCAAAAGCAAAGTAAATACAAGAGAGAAAAGAAACTTTCGGATAAAAGACAATGACATAGGCATAATTCCTTTCTGTTTATGGTTAATATTATGATAATTTCTAGAATATACGTTGTCAAACTCAGTGTTTATAGGAAAATACAGAAATTAAAGCAAAGCAAAAAACGTATGGAATCCTTCTCCATACGTTTTCTTTATGTGAACATATTTGATTTTCGAGCCCGAACAGCCGCTTCTTGGAAGCAGTTGTTCAGGAGTGCTCCGCATGGAGCACTTCACAGGAATAGTCCTGTGGGCTCTTGTGCTCGACTATCGCCGAGGCGCGTTCTCGCCGGTGACCGTGCCGTCCGCGTGAACGATGCGCACGTTGTCCCGGACATCGAAGTAGTAGGTGCAGTTGGACTGGGGATCGTCGATGAAGGACGATACCTGGAACGGCACGTTGACCGGATCGAACTCGTCGGTGACCTCGGTGGTCAGGGTCAGACCATCGAAGCTGACGAATCGCTCGGTCACGAGAACGGAGACAGGAGCAACAGAAGCCGACACAGGAACCTCCTTGTAAGGCAGAATCTTACTTCTATCTTAAAATTCATTTTTTACAAGGTCAATATATCATTTAGATTTTGCTGTTCTCTCCTGTGGTGAAAAAGAAGGCATTGCTCTATAAAGAGCAACCGTCAAAATTGTCGCCAATACCGCCTTGGCAATATCCCCTGGTAAAAACACCACAAACACTTTATTAAAGATATCCATACTAAAAGGCAGATGAGAAACAAACAAAAACCAAGGAAAACCAATAGCGTTAATAATGACAACAGCCCCAATGATAAATACAAGAAGCAGTTGCCACCAAGCGACTTGCTTATTTCTCCCCAATCGCTCAATCATCCATCCCACTAGAAACGCTGCAATCAAAAATCCTAAAATATAACCTCCTGTTTGCCCGAATAATACTCCAAGTCCTCCAGACCCACCACTTAGCACCGGAGCTCCAACTGCTGCTAATAAAATCCAAACGAGTACACTAATTACCCCCCAGCGTGAACCTAAAATACTACCAGCAAGTAAAACCATCATCGTTTGTAGAGTGATTGGTACAGGTCCAATCGGGATGGCAATCTGGCCGCTTATTGCCAATAGTGCTGCAAATAAAGCAGCTAGTACCATATTTCGAATCAAAATAGAAGAAGATGACATATAACATAATTCCTTTCTAATTAACATTCTTTATTATGATAATTTTAATAACTTTTATTGTCAACTTATTTAATTTTATTTGTTTACAATTGGTATAGAGCTGTTTAATAATGGAATAGTTCCTCTATTTTTGCGCAATGAATAGATCGAGACACAAAAAATAGAACCTACATCAATATAGGTTCTATCGAACAATAAAATAAAAAGTTAGGATGTAATTGGTTTTTTCAAGAAAATACCATAACTAATTGCGGAAACGATTAACAAGACTGCACCGATAAGAAATACATATTCAAAGGACCCTGTAGCTTGGACTATTGCACCTGTAACAATTGGAGCTAACGCAGCTCCTATAAAACCGCCAAAGTTTTGGATGGAGCCGAGGGACGCTACCATATTCTTTGGTGCTACATCTGTTGCCAATGTCCAAATCACTCCTGTTGGAACAGAAGAAGCAAAATAGGCGAGCGATAGCAGCACGATACAGGTGTTAATGTTTGATACATAAGGAATAGGATTGAACTACCCCCACTTATCAAGCTTGAAGTGGGGGATTCCTACATCCCGAAGGACTTCAGAACCCTTCCCGTTCAACGAGGTTGGTTAGCCATACAAGCTGTCAGAAGTTTCCTTCACGATTGATTTTGCTGTTTTAAAAAGAAAGAATGCAGGATCGTGAACTTGAGAGAGATAAATGGAAATTTGCCAACTGGAATACCTATGTACAGAGCATCCAACAGAAACAATGCTTATGGGGAGATGTGGAAATGATCCAGTTTGACAACAGTTCACCTATGGCAGATACAGAAAAATTATATGATCTATTTCCTTTTTAACAGGAAGCGGTGATCTATTTTTTTGAAACCTTCTCATAGAGATAAAAAAATTCACATTTTTGGATGGGTTTACTTCCTTTCCTTGTCTAGTTTTCTATTGTAAGATTGGATAAGTCAGAAGGGAGCTACACAAAAGATGTGGGAAATATTTTGTGGGTTTATACTCGGGATGGTGGAAGGCCTGACGGAGTTTGCCCCTGTGTCTTCAACTGGACATATGATTTTAGTTGGTGATTTACTCGGTTTTAAAGGTCAAATTGCTTCTACATTTGAAGTTGTGATCCAACTCGGTTCTATTTTAGCAGTTGTTGTCGTATTCCGACAACGAATCTTAAATGTGTTAAATTTGCCAAAGCAATGGGAATTAATCCGAGATCAATGGCATGGGGTGAAAAAAGATCGGGAACCTCATCTCAATCTATTGCACATTCTAGTAGGAATGATTCCTGCTAGTATATTAGGTGCACTTTTTTCTCATATTATCAAGGAAAAGCTTTTTTCAACCGCTACTGTTATTGTTGGACTTGTAGCTGGCGGAATATTGATGATCGTGGCAGAAGCTTTTCGTAAATCTCGTCCTACGACAACGCATGTAGATTACATTACGTATAAACAAGCTTTTACCGTTGGTCTGTTTCAATGCTTAGCACTCTGGCCCGGTTTTTCACGCTCTGGTTCCACTATATCTGGTGGATTACTAGCTGGGATGAATCATAAAGCTGCTTCGGAATATACTTTCATCCTCGCCATTCCGATGATGGTAGCAGCAACAGGCAAAGATTTGCTGGACAACATGGGCGCTCTTCATGCTAGTGATCTTCCCCTGTTTATCGTCGGATTTTTAAGTGCTTTTGGCTTTGCTTTACTAGCAATTCGCTTCTTCTTAAATCTCATCTCTAAATTCAAATTAACACCATTTGCTTATTATCGTTTTGCGGTCGCCATTATTTTTGCACTCGTTTTATATCTATAGAAAAAATACCCCATCTTTCAAAAGATGGGTATTTTTTCTACGCATTTTCATGGTTACAAGACCGCATTATAAGCCAATATATTCCATGAGATTTCTTGACAGAAATCTTCGTTTTTTATAAAATAATGTGGACGGTGATCGAAGCGCGTGAGCGCTAACGATCCTCCCGTCAGGTTTTACTTCTTAGAAGCAAATAAGCTTCTGAGTTTAACTAAACCACTGCGGATGGGCGTCCAAACCGAAGCCGTGTGGTTTAGGAGAAACCTAGCTACTAGCAGTACTCCTACTGCGGTAGCTATTTTTAATAACAGCGGTAATGGAGTGATCAGTTCCAGTACAGAACTGGACAAAGGCTCTAGCAATGCTTTGAACGCATTACCAGCTGCCTCAAATCTCCCTTCACCAACCATTTTCTTTACTACTTCCTTTCCGAAGTCATTCATCACATCACCGAGAATGGTTCCACATACTGCTAAGAATGCAGGATTTTCTCCAAGCTTTTTCAACATCGACTCAGATTTCTCCTGACCTTGCAGCATTGACTGTTCGCGTTGTTTCGATTCTCCTAAATGCGAGAGTACAAGCTGTTGGATCTGTTCAGACTGCAATACATGCTGTTTCGTATGCTGCGATGTTTGCTTGACTTCACTCATATCGCTTTCCAGTTTTTCCAGTCTTCCCAGCTTTTCGTTAAGCTCTCGGATAACCGACACTAACACTTGATGCTCTTGAGCCATTTGATGCTTCTCGGTTGTTTGATCCAGTTGTTGTTTCTTATCGGAAGTAGGTAAGGTTTGTTCCAAACGCAATTGATCTAACTGTACATTGTTTTTCATACATATCGTCTCCTCATAATGTCAAATGAAATTTCAAGTCAAAGTAACAAAGCGACAAGAAGTTTCACCTGAACAAGGAGGATCAATCGCGCCCACACGCATATTCGATTTTTTAGCCACCGTCCACATTATCCACCCCTAAGGGCAGAAAAAAGGTGTTTCTGTTGGATAGCAACGCTATCCAGCTGATCCCGCAGGGAATACCAGAGGTACTCACCATACACAAGACCAGCAGTACCATAGCTAATTCCCGCTTAACGCAGCTGTCTTTCACTATAGTGCGATCCTATCTGATAAGGATTCGTTCAACCAATCGGGAACGATTCAACTCAACCAAAACAGATCAAAAACAAGACATATCTCCATCTAACCATAACGGCAACGTATATTCAATATTAAGGATAGATTGTCAAATCTGACAATTTTTCGTCACCAACTGAAGTGCTAGAGAACATGAAAAAAGTGTAGGACTTGTCCCCCTACACTTGGTATTTCTTCTTACAAGTTATGTACTAATCATGAGATTTCTTTCAAAGAACGTGAGTGTTCCAATCTTCCCATAAGTTTTACTTTTTGGAAGCAAAGATGCTGTTAATTTTAGCTAAATTACTACGGATTAACTGCCAAACCGTTGCTGTCAAGCGCACAAGCATTGGTTTTTCAGGATCTGATGATTGGATTAATGCCCGTACAACGGCTTCCAGTTCTGTTGTACCGATTTTCATTTCTACAACATCAGTTTTCCTTTCTGTGATAACATCTTTCAGGTTTGCGAAAATGCCTTCCTGTTCTGTGATAATATCTTCCCATTCTGTAACACGTGCTTCATCAGCGATAATGTCTTCCAATTTTATGATCTCAGTTTTAAGTTCTGTAATCACGGCTTTCCTTTTTGGGGTAATGTCTTTCAGTTTTGTGTAAATGTTTTCCCTATTTGCGATGATAACTTTCCGTTCTGCGATAATATCTTCCCATTCGGCAGCATCGGATCCCATATCCGGGGTACGGGCCTCCATTTCTACGACATGTGCTTCCATTTTTGCGTTATCGACTTTCAGTTCTTCAGTACTAACTTCTAGTTCTTCTACACTAGCTTCCAGTTCTGCTGTACTGGCTTTCAATTCTGCTACACTGGATCTCAGTTCTATGTATTCTTCGGACCACTTATCCTTTGTAACGTTATGTTGCTCAGTTAGTATCTCCTCAGAAGCAGGGAAAGAGCTATTATCTTTTTCTTTCATACATCATTCCTCCTAAAAGTTTAGAGTCAAAGTGACAGATAACATTTCATCTAAAGGGGGTTACATCAAGATAGCATCACTATTTGTCTGATTTTGCAGGGAATGAGTTCAACCGTACACTAAACCAACAGTCATAGCTAATTACTGTTAAAATGAAGCTGTTTTTCATCATGGAGTGATCTGATTGGGGACGAGACGCCCGCCAAGATCAAAAACAAGATATACCCCCACCTAACCATAAAGGCAACGTATATTCAATGTTTAGGATAGATTGTCAAATCTGACAATTTTTCATCCCAACTGAAGTGCTAAAGAACATGAAAAAAGTGTAGGATTTGTCCTCCTACACACGGTATTTTTAGTTACATGGATTTAGCAACCATAACAAGTAATAATTTTAATAAAATTTCGCAGAGCGTGAGTGTGACTATCCTTTGGTCTTACTTTTAAAAGTAAACATGCTTTTCATTTTAGCTAAAAACGACTTCGGTTTCTTCTGACTTTCCAGTATCGCTTGTTGACGCTGTTTCGATTCTTCTTGATTCTTTAGTCTGGTCTGTTCCATCTTCTGTAATGTTTGCTTGATTTCGCGCACATCGCTTTCTAGTTTTCCCAAGTCTTCGGTAACTTGGTTAGCTAATGATTGATGCTCCTCGGTTGGATCTTGCTTATCCTTCTCTTCCGAAATAGGTAAAGACTTTCCAAAACTCAATTGTTTTTTATCCATTTATAATTCCTCAAATCTGTAATTTCTTGCTTCCCTTATGGGACTTGGAGCTCATTTCATCCCCGTAGTCAGATGAATTTTCTCTACACATTTTGCTATGTCTGCGTTGATCTGTGAACCTTTAAATCGCAGCAGCTTCCATTTGTGCTTTTTGCGAATATAGTACGCTTTTTTACGATCTCGAGCTTTTTGTTTTTTCGAACTGTGATATGCTGCACCATCGCACTCGATGATCAGCTTATATTTAATGATGGCTAAATCACAACGATATGGTCCCATGACATACTGGGCTTTCACACGATAACCTGCCCTTGTCAGGGCAACATATAAGTTTCTTTCAATCGGACTTTTTCTTGTACGGATATAATGAATATCTGGCAATTTCCCCGTCTTTAACCACTGATAAAAAAACAGACCAATACTCCCTATATCATCCCGAAAACGAATCCACTGAATGAATGGTGTTGGCAATGGATTACACTCCTAGTAGTAGATAACGACATTATTTTCATCATATCATATCTATTCATACAATTCTTTCCTTAGAAAACTAATGATTACCAACCTGTATGAGAAAACTCATACTTTGTCCATACCAATCTCGAGCATTCACCATAAAAGAGTGAGACTTTTGATCATGCTGGGATCGAAAAATTCCAAAAGCAATATCCGCTGGGATGGCAGCAGATAATAAATGCCCCATACTTTTCTTGGGAAACTGATCTATTAGCTTCTCCAAAGGAATCCCTAACTTCCGATAAGCCGCTAATTCTTCTTGATCTAGCTTTACGTCTGCACGACCGTCAGGGATAAAAAAGTCTATTTGCTCCACTTGTGTGTCTGCTTGTCCTAATGCCATTGACAACGAATCCTCTAGGTTGTCCGATAGACCAATCCCTTTTAGCGTACCTAAAATAGAAGCTCCTCTTTTTATCGCATAGTCCTTCTCTTCCACTACCAGAATAACACTGCCTTCGGCAACAATATGACCACTCGCTTGATCTGAATAAGGTCGATATTCTCCCTCAGGAGAAACAAATCCATTGGATTGCAAAGATTGGTATACCAATGGCGTTAATGGTGCTTCTGCACCACCAGCTAGAACTGCTTTTACTTTACCCAATTGAATCGTTTGTACCGCATGTTGCAGGGCAAATCCTCCACTTAACAAATCCGATGAAATCGTTTTACTATATCCTTTGATTTTCTTTTTTATGGATATTTCACCTTGTGGAGCAGTTGGAAACCAAGCAGTTGCTACATAAGAGTTAATCATAGAGAAACCTTCACGATGCAGCGCAGCAAGTTGAGACTCCACATAGCTCCACCCACCAAAACAATTGCCTAAAACAATGCCCATTTCGCTTTGATTTGTAGGATTCAGCAAAAAATTTGCGTCATCTAATGCTTTATTAGCAGCAACCATAGCCATTGCAGTAAAACGATCTATCTTCTTCAATTGTCTTTTTGGAATCTCAGCCAAGCCTTTTTCATCTATGGGAGATACAATATAGGACGAATTTTCCCCTTTAAAAATCTGTTGCTGTTGATAAGTGGATATCCCAGTATGGATTTTTTGAAAGAAGTCTTCTTTGTCCATACCTGCTGGTGTCATAAGTCCGATTCCTGTGATCACGCACTCTCTGTCCATTTGATTACCCCTCATATCTACTAAGCACTAGACTGGAATGGATACCTGAAAATCCACTGCTCACCTTTAGAGCAGTTTGTACAGAAGCTTGATAGTTGGATCTAGTAATGACATTCAGATCGCATTTGGGATCTTGTTGCTTTACATTGATCGTTGGAGGAATAATATGAGTTTGAAGCGTCTGAATTGTGCTGATTAACTCGATGCTATTGGATGCAGACAATGGATGTCCGATTTGGGATTTAACAGATGTTACTGGTATATTTCCTGCCCTTTCTCCAAAAATGTAATGCATTGCATTACTTTCCGCTCTATCATTTTGGGGAGTGGAAGATCCATGTAAGTTTACAAAATCAATTTCCTGCTGATTGATTTCCGCATCCTCGATTGCCAATTGAATCGATTTTGCGATCGGGATTCCGTCTTCTGCTATATCTGTCATATGCTCCGCATTGTTACAGCTCCCATAACCCAACACTTCAGCTAAAATGTTTGCTCCACGATTTAGCGCATGTTCTAATGATTCCAAAACAAGAATGCCACAGCCTTCTGCTAGCACAAATCCATCCCTGTCTGTATCAAATGGTCGTGAAGCTCCTTGCGGATCATGGTTTCTCTTGGAAGTGGCATTGATTTTCCCAAAAGATGCAACTACTAATGGCGTAATAGGGGCTTCTGTTGCACCTGCGATAACCACATCAGCCCAATTGGTTTGGATAGCTTGGAGCGCATATCCAACCGAATCCAATCCACCAGTACATCCGGTAGTAATAACGTTATGACCACCCGTAAAGTTGAACTTTTGCGCTAATATCCGGCTGACTGTCTGAAATTGAAACCATTCATATACAACAGGTCCAGCATGAAAAGCTGAGATTTCCTGCGTTCCCTTTTTGGAAAGGTTTTCAAAGCTCTGTTCCATACTCTCTATATTTCCAATCGCACTGGAGATATAGACTGCACTTCTACTCGGATTATAATCTTTTAATTGCGCTTGTTCTATCGCCTCTGTAGCTGCTTTTACTGCAAACTGACAGCTGCGGTCCATAGTTGGATCAAAGTCATATTTTTCAGGTGTGAATTCGTTTACTATCCCTGCCATTTGGCTAAAATCTTCAGGTATTGGGAACTTCGTTACATGCCTGACACCGGAGATTCCTTGTTGATTACTCCTCCAGAATTCCTCTACCCCTATGCCAATTGGAGAGACAACCCCCATTCCAGTAACCACGACGCGCTTCTTCATCTGGAGTTACCCCTTCTTAAAATATTGTTTTAAGGTGTCTAGCTCCTGTTCCAACAAACTCAAGCTTTTCCTCACAAAATCTTCAGGCGAGTCTTTTGGAAGGTATAAATGAAAGTTCACCCTGCAACCATCATCTGTATCTTGAATAGAAATATTAGCCTTTTCTTCTTTATTGCTAAAGATCGAGTTAATTTGAAGATAATCTTCTGCTGCCTTTTTATTTACATCAATCCACGTCAATGAATGCCCTATTTTTGTTGCCATTTCATATTTATTATCTTTTTTCTCTACAACCCGAGTAAAAAAAACAGTCCAAATCGGTAAGTTTTCCACTTTGGAAACAAAATCGCTTACTTTTTTGCGTGGTGCACGGATCTCTGTACTAGCCACATGATGAACGACATCCATCAATGATTCTCCTCCTCTATCATTGCTACAACTCTTGTCCATCCTGCACCAGCTCGATGAATTTTAACGGGAAAACAGGATACTTTAAATCCAAATTCACATGGAATCATATGCAGATTGGCCAATCGTTCAATCTGACAATATTCCTGCTTTCGACCATAGCAATGAGCTGGCCATAAAACGTTTTTATCACCTGTTAATCGGTATTCTTCCAGCATCCGCCCAAACGGTGGATCAAATCCAAAGCTGTCCACTCCAATAATCTTTACACCTTTGTCTACTAACCATTGTGTTGCTTCTACCGAAACCCCTCGGAACTTCGTAAAATATTCAGGTTTACCCCACAAAAGATCAGCTTTCGTTTGAATGAGAACAATATCGAAGGGTTTAATCTGATATCCAATACCCTCTAAAAAAGTTACTACTTCGTCTAATGTAACTGGATATTCAAGATGAGGGTCGGCACGAATGACAACTCCATCCCCGTAACACCACTCAAGCGGGATATCTTCAATCGTCTTAGCTGATTTTCCTTCGCATATCGGGCCATAGTGCATAGCAGCATCCAAATGTGTGCCAGAATGCGAGGTTATCTTGATTCGTTCCAGAGACAGCCCAAGACCATCAGGGAAATCTTCTTTCGAAAGCCCAGCTGGAGCTCCTAATATCTCTGCTCCTTCTTCATGAGTGATGTATTCAATCTCAACGGGTTCTGGTTCGCTGGAAGTCCACTCTAGGGTGACACTTAAATCAATAAACTTCATCGTGCTTCACCTGAATTTTTTTGTTTAAAATGAACAGCAAACGATTCTAGAATTTTCCCAAGCCGTTTTGTAAGAGCATCTGCGTATTGATCCATTCGTAACTGGTAATCATTCCTTTCTTCTCCTGTCTTTTCGGAAAGAAGAAACTGACGAGAAGCTATCACATTTGTTCCATCATTTGCTTCAATAAAACTCCATGATCCTGTATGATAAGCCAATCCTAGTGGCGGATCAGGACTGAAGAAAACAATTTCATTGGTATCCAAAGCAAAACGAATTGTTCGAACATATTCTTTCACGTCATTTCTCCACACCTGCATCGCAAATTCTTGATGACGGCCATCATCATACAACACCAATACATTATCCACGGGGTCCCAAACCTTCTGCCACTCTCCAATATTCCAAAATAAAGCGAATACTTCATTTTTTTTGGCTGGAATAAACTGTGATACTTGAATAGCACGTTGTTTTTGTTCGATGTATGTTTTAAAGGAAGTGAGATTTTGTATTAGGTAAAATGAGATTTTCTGTTTAAATGCTTCTATATCTTTCAGGGTGGAATTTTCGGATTTTAATTCAAAGTTTCGAGAGGCTTGAACAAGTGTATTACCAGTTTGGCCGTTTGTTTGAAACGTCCAAACTCCACTCATATGTTTCACTCCTGGCGGTGTTTGCGTTTGAAATATTTCAATCTTCTTCATGGGATCACAAAATCGGATAGAACGAACCGTTTCTGATCCGGTAGGACGGTCTACTTCCATAAAAAACTCCTGATGACGCCCATCATCATATATAACCTTCACATCCAAACAATCTGGAAGTACTTCTTTCCACTTCTTTATATCGGCATAAGCAGCGTAGACTTCATCCAGTGCGGCTCCAATTTCAATCGTTTTTGTGACATTCAACCCTTGTCCCCTCCATCCTCCATAATCTTTTTCCACTGGTTTAGTGTCGTGATAGCGTGTTCATGTAATTGTTCATTGACAATGGAAGCAACTTGATTTTTGTCATCGGTACCAAAAATCTCTTCCATCCGATCTATCTTAAGATTCCAACGATGTATCAAGGTAACATGTGTTTGATTCTTTTCTATTCCTTTGATGATCCAAGATCCTGTATGATGTTCTAAATATTTTGGCGGTTCAGGTTGGAAGAAATCAACTCTATTATTTTCCATTCGTCGAACAGAGCGCACAGATACTTGGTTTTTACCTGTGTCTACGTTCATTAAAAATTCTTGGTATTGGCCATCATTATAACGAATTTCAATCTTTTTAATGTGTTCCAAACGCTCTTCCCATTTGTTCAAATCCCACAGTGCTTCTCGAAATTGCTCTGGTGCACAGTTTATGGTGATTTCATCTGCTCTTTCAAACTCAAAAGGGCTTTTATCTGACTGCTTCTGCTTTAACACTTCTATCACTTCAGCTATTGTATTCGTGCGGACAATTTCTCCATCCTCTAATTTCATTCCAAGGTCATCTTCAATCAAACCATATAACTCTACAATCTCTTGTGAATCCATTGCAAGATCATCCCCAAGAGTAGCATTCATCTTTAATTCATCTACTTCAATATCCATTTTGCTAAGAAGATCTTGAACCACGTGGATATCCATGTCTTAACCTCCATTTTTCTCACTCTAAATAAATACTTCACTCATGACTAAACAATAAAAGTATAAACTAAGATAAATCCTGAATCCGGGGAATTTTATAAATAAAAAAACGATAAATATAATTTCTTAAGTAAGATTTGATTGTTATCATCATTTCTACATAAAAGTACTTATCCAATCAAAAGCTCAATTAAAAGTAATTATATTTATCTACTTTCAAGGCATAAATAAGCCCCTATTTAGCTGAATATTATATTGCTTATGAATTACAAGTCAAGCGGTAATTCCAGCCTGCCAACTTCGGAATATAATGATTTTTTCAATTTCCATCAGACTATTTTTTTGCGACAATAGTCTATATCATTCGTGAAAAGGGGATTTTTCCTTGGAAAATAAAATTTTAGTTGCTGATGATGAAAAAAGTATGAGAGATATACTTTCTTATGCACTTCGCAGAGAAGGATATGTGGTTGAATTGGCACAAGATGGTGAAGAAGCATTACAAAAAATTGGGCAGTTTCAACCTCAAGTTGTCATCTTAGATGTCATGATGCCAAAAATGAGCGGCTATGACATATGCCGTAAAATAGAGTCCGACCAGCATATTGGTGTGATTTTACTCACGGCTAAAAACGATATTGTCGATAAGGTACTCGGCATGGAATTAGGAGCAGATGATTATATCACCAAACCTTTTGATATCAGGGAGGTACTAGTAAGAGTCAAATCATTGTTCCGTCGCTTATCCAAGCATCAAAAGCCTGCCAGTGAGAGCGAAGAATATACCCTTCATGACCTGTTGATCAATCAAAAAGGGCGGAGAGTTGTTGTCAATGGAACATTTATTTCGCTTACATTAAAGGAGTTTGATCTATTATTTTTATTGATCTCTCACCTCGAACGAGTTTTTACAAGAGAAGAGTTACTAGATTTGGTATGGGGAATGGAGTATTTAGGCGGTACGCGTACCGTAGATATTCATATTCGCCGGCTTCGTCAAAAATTAGGAAGCCCTTATGATAACTTATTAAAAACGGTGCATGGGGTTGGATATAAGTGTACGAATATATTAGGTGATAATCGATCATGAGGAATAGTTTGAAAATAAAATCAGGGATTTTCTTAGCTATTCTATTAATCGCTACAGTCGCATTTTTAGGCTTTTTTATATTAAGAGGAATCAAAAATGACCAAGAGAAAAAGCAAGAAACATATTTACGAGAACAAAGCAATATCGCCAGTGTGTATGTGGAACAGATTATTTTAGCAGAATCAAACAGTCCAGATGATTCTGATTGGGAAGATGACCAACAAATCTATCAAAGAATGGGTCCACAGATTGCTATGCGATTAGGTACTATCACTGGAATGGATATCGTTTTGTATGATTACAAAGGAAAAAAAATCGGCAGTTCCGGTTTTGGCAGTTTTGATCCAAAATTAGTCCAGTTTGGACTAAAAAATAAAGTGGCATACAAAACGGCAGGAAATATGTTTTATTATGTTGCTCCCTTAAATAACGGCTTCACTGGTGCTATTGGGTTTGGTTATTCGCTGCAAGAAAGTAATTATTTTTACCATACCATTTTTAACCTGTTCCTTCAGTTTGGCATCGTTGTTATCATCCTGAGTTTTCTGATTTCCTACTTTTACTTTTTTCCCATTACAAATGGGATTTTACGTTTAAAAGAAGCCACCGAACAAATCGAACAGGGCAAATATATCACCAATCCTCCTCTAAAACGATCAGATGAACTCGGTAAACTGAGCCAAGGAATTTATTCGATGAGCCAACAAATCGAACAAAATATTATTACGATGAAGCAAGAACAAGCAAAGTTAAATATGGCAGTAAAAAAACTAAAACAATTAGAGAAACAACAAAAAATATTCATTGGAAATATAACCCATGAGTTTAAAACTCCGCTGTCCGTCATTTTAGCTTATATGGATTTGCTGGAGATGTACCGAGATGATCCAACATTAATAGATGATGCACGAGAAAACATCAAAAAAGAAGCAGAGCGTTTGTACAATCTAGTGGAAAAAGTTTTACACTTGGCTTCTGTAGAAAAATATGACTTTGAAATTCAACAAGAAAAAATAGAATCAAGTGATATTTTAGCAGAATTATGTGAGCGAATGAGCGGAAAAGCACAAAAGTTTGATGTTGATCTCAAATGCGACCTTAGGCAAGCATTTGTCTGGATGGACAAGGAAAGTTTTTATCTGATTTTTATCAATTTATTGGATAATGCCATCAAATACAATGTTCAAGGTGGAAGTATCCTTCTTACCAGCGAAGTAAAAGAAAATACCTTGAACATCAAGCTGCAAGATACTGGAATTGGTATTCCTCCTGAGGCGATCGACAAAATATTTGAACCCTTTTATACCGTAAACAAAGATCGAGCCAAATCATCTGGCGGGACAGGGCTGGGATTAGCGTTAGTTAAGCAATTAGTAGAAAAGCAACAAGGTACCATTGTTTTCCACAGTGAGCACGGAGATGGTACAGAAGTTTGTCTCACCTTTCCTTTATATGATGGAAAATGATTTTACATATTCGAAACAAATCCTATATCTTTCTGAAAAATACGCTCGATAAAATTGCCCTAACAACATATAGAGGAGAATAAAAATGAAAAGAAAGAGCGGCAAATGGATTGGATTTGTATTGGCAGTTTCCCTCACTTTGACAGCTGCGGGATGCAGTGCGAACACCTCATTGGAAAAAATTACGGTAAAGGACAATAACGAGGTTGCTTACAACCAAATGATGATGCAGAAAATAGACACATACAAAGATGTAAGTGCGATTGATTGGCTGAATAATGATCAGGTTTTTACCAGTGAGAAAAATGATTTAATTCGTTATGACTTAAAGACCAAACAAGCAGAAACGATTTACAAATCTAACAAATCTAATTATAAATATTGGAATGTATACCCTTCTCCAGATAAGAAACATGCCTTTATCGAAGCAAGTAACAGTGATGATGGTACCAATAACTTTTGGTTTATGATGGATGTAGAATCAAAAAAACTAATTCCTGTATCATTTGAATTCTCAAGTGATCTATTTATTCAATCGAGAATTTGGTCTGATAACGAAAAATTGATTATTACAAACTATAGAGGTGGAATATACGAAGTTTATGTAAACGGAAAAACTGCCAAAATAAAACATACTCTCGAAGATGTAGAAGACTTTGAAGACACATTTAATACCACACAAGTAAAAGATAAATTTTTTTACTTGGACGAATATAAATTAATGGTCTGGGATAAAAAGACGAATAAAACGAAAATGCTAATGAATCCCGTTGAGAATTTCACTATATCTCCTGATAAAACCAAAATCGCAGCAGAGAAAATCATTCCAGTTAATCCAAACGAAACATTCGAAGGAAAGGATAATACAAAGACAAAAGAAAACCTTGTTGTGATGGATTTATCTGGAAAAATACAAGCAGTAGTGGATAATAGTTTGGATATAGGAGGAGTAGGTTGGTCCCCTGATTCAAAGAAAGTGGCTTACGATGGCGGAAAAAGTACATCCAGTGAACTGTATATCTCTGATGTATATAAACCTCAACCTAAATTAATAGCTGTCAACGTTCTTGGATTTTTTCTAGATCATGATCCGATAAAATGGAGTCCTAATGGAAATAAACTGCTCATCAACGGTTATTCTGACCCTGTCAAAGGTCCAGATTACAGCTCTCCTGTTCTTTATATCATCACATTGGGTCAACATACTTGAGACTTCCACAACACACAAAAAAGGGCCTCCTAGGTAGGCCCTTTTTTATGCAAACAAACTTCCATGTTGTTTTGTCCAAGAGATGTGAAAAATACTCATTTTAGTCAAACAATTTCTAAATTGATTGTTATATCATAATATTCATAAAGTAAAAAACATTCAAGGAGTTGTTTTATTTTGAAAAAGATCTTTTCCTTCGTTTTTGTCCTAACACTTCTTTGTACGTTCGGATTACCATCTTCCTCTTTAGCTGCTAAAGATTCTTGCAGAGGTGCAAAAACTTATGTCATTTTGTATAAGCAAAAAAATTTCCAAGGAGAAAGTAAGAAATTTTGCAAAAGTCAAGATTTAGGGAAAGATTGGAATAATAAAGCTTCTTCAGCAATCTTTATTGTGAAAAAAGGGAAAGAAGTTACCTTATGGGTAGATTCTAAAAGTTCAGGTGGAAGCGCTGGAATATTTGCTAGAAATAATAAGAAATTTTCTGATTTTTCAAAAGTAATAGACGAAAGAAGTGGTGGTAATTTTGATGATCAGATTTCTTCTATCGAATTCAAAAGGTAGAAGAAATCCTTCAGAATAAAGAAATGGCTTACACGATTTATACAGCGATTTTTTGCACCAGCAACCAAAAAAGAGCCTCCTAGGAAGGCCCTTTTTTATGCAAACAAACTTCCATGCTGTTTTTGTTTCCAAACATATCGGTAATACACATATAACACAATGAGCATGATCGTGTCTGAGATCGGATACGAGAGCCAGATACCAAGTAGTCCCAATGGACCTGATAAGACAGCTGCTATTGGTACCATGATCAGCCAGATACAACCGATGACAATGATCGTCGGTACGACCACGTTTCCTGTTCCTCGCATGACACTTGACAAAATCATCGCATTTCCCATAATCATCATCGCCCATAACACTGCGAACAGCACATCATCAGCCATCTCAATCGTAGAGGGATCACTTAGAAACCAACTCAGAATAGGACTACTAAACAAGTAGACAAGCCCAATCAAAACAATTCCGATCAAATAATTGAGCCCAAGCGAATGACGCAACAAAGCCTGCAATCGATGACTCGCCCCTGCACCGACAAACTGAGCTGAAAACACCCCTGCGGCCATTCCTAAACTCAGCATCGGCATCTGAACGAAGTTCAGTACTTGGATCACTGCTCCATAAGCTGCTGTCGCCTGTTCCCCGTGCTGATTAACTAAAAATACTACAGCTACTTCCGATAAAGAGATAGCGATCATCTGCACACTGGATGGGATACCAATTTTAATTAACAACTTTAAAATGGTAAGGTCTAGTTTCCAATTTCGGAAGAAATCTCGATCTAGTGCTAACACATGTTTTTTCCATTTTAAATAGAAAAGGAGTGCTACAAAAGAGAGCAAGGTCGCTAAAACATTGGCAATTGCTGCTCCCGTAAGACCCATCCGAGGCAGTCCAACCCAACCAAACGTAAGGACAGGAGTCATGACGATATTTAATATCGTACTTATCAGCAAAAAGACAAAAGGTGTTTTGGCATCTCCTGTTCCCCGTAAAATAGTAGTATAACTTACATAAATAAAGATGAGGGGAAGACTGGCAAAAATAATCTTGCCAAATTCAGAGGCTTCTGGCTGAATACTTGGAGCAGCCCCAATAATTTGCAAAATATCATCAATAAAAAAGACTCCAATAAATGCCATTACAATCCCTAGTAAAAATGAAAACTTAATTGTGGTATCTACTGTTTTCGTCAGCTCTTTTAATTTCCCAGCTCCATACGCCTGTCCTATTAACACGAGACTACCTGAACCGAGACCAATCACTAAGGAAATAAGGAAGAAGCTTACAGGCATGATCGTACTGACCGCAGCCAAGGAAGTCTCTCCCAAACCCTGACCTATGATCATCGTACTTACAACCCCACCTAGCGATTGGAGTATATTGCTAAGCATCAATGGTATAAGAAAAACGATGATAGGCTTCCACATCGATTTTTTAGGATCTAATAAGTCAGGGTGAATGTTTTGGTTTGTTTCTGTAGAATTTTCTACTTCTGTTGGTTCCATTGGAATAGGTGCTTCTATTACCCCTACAGAAGCAGTGGATTTTGTATTTTCTTCCATTGTTATCACACCCTTTGAAACTGTATAAAATTTTTGTAAAGTAAGATTCGAAGTATACAGATTAAGATAGCATGTTATTCCCTCTTCTCTGCTCAAAAAAAGGAGCCATAGCGGCTCTTTTTCCCATCAGCTTATATTACCTATAATTTGCTTTTTTTACAAGATCATTTGTAAATTTTATTTCCCTGCTAAATTTGCTCGATTATTAAATTCGACATAATCTATATTGATATTGAGCAGCAAATTATCTTTTCCCGTCGCCTGATCTGTTACCAAAATAAAATCACGTCCAACTTGACGCAGAACACCATTCACCACCCGATTGTTCCGTTCTGTATTCTTTTCATACGTCAAATAGACCGTAACATTCTTCCCTACATTTTTAGCCAGCAAATCTTCTGAGTATTTCCTTTCTGTTCGTTGCGCTAAACTTGGTTCTTGCGGCTGATTTGCCAAATATGCACCATATGGATCATACCAATACATCACATAACCTCCTCCACTTTCCGCTTTTAATACACATCGGGACAATCTGCTGGTGTAGGGATAAAGAAACAATGAGCTTTGAATCTTCCGCTATTTGATTGACCAAACCACTTAGCTGGACAATTTCCAGGCGGTTTAAAAAACCAAAGGGCATTTGACGCTGGATCAACTCGTGTTCCATCGATGACCCGCTGTGCCAGACGAACATCGCGATCTCTGGCCCGCTGATAAAAATATCCTTTTAATGTCGATTCAAACCCGCCAGGTCTCTGAAATACCATTTTGGTAATGGTATTGATGTCTTTAAAGTCCAAGCATCTGACTTTGACTCGATTTACTCCCACATTACCGACGAGCAGCATACCTGTATTTCCATCTTCTTCTGCTTCTGCCCGCATCAATCGAGCCAAAAGCTGTACCTCTTCTGGCTTATACCTTATCACGGCCACGATGTCATCACCTCTTAGCAAAACTTATGCAAATAAATATTTTTTTATCCCTGTTTCCGTTCATTAATAGTTATCCTTGCATCATTTCCATCCAGACAAAAAAGTGCCATTTTGCTAAAGACAGAATACACAAAAGCCCTTTTAGGAATAAATTTATCTGGAAACATTTGTAGCCTACTAAGCGAACTCCTATTTGCATATAATAGATATCACAATCATATGTTCCCGGAAGAAGTGTTCGCAATGATATTACTCGTCGATATCCAATCCTTCTATGCGAGTGTTGAAAAAGCCCGCAACCCAGAGCTAAAACACCGTCCTGTCGTCGTTTCTGGTGACCCAAATCGTAGAAACGGTGTTATCCTTGCCGCTTGTCCTATAGCTAAATCCTATGGAATCAAAAACGCGGAAACATTGTGGGAAGCGATGCAAGCATGTCCAGAAGTAGTAGTAGTGCGCCCGCGAATGGAACTATATCTTAATATATCTCTACAGATCACTACTATCTTAGAACGCTTTACCGATTTGGTAGAGCCCTACTCGATTGATGAACAATTTCTCGATGTCACTGGCAGTGAGCGATTATTTGGCGACTGTGACACCATCAGCAGTAAAATTCAACAAGCGATTTTAGCAGAAACAGGAGTTTACGCTAGAGTAGGCATTGGACCTAACAAAGTTTTAAGTAAAATGGCTTGTGATAATTTTGCTAAAAAAAATAAACGAGGCATTTTTAGCCTTGATGAAACCAATATAAGAGAAAAACTATGGCCGCTATCCGTAAGCGATTGTTTTGGTGTTGGCAGAAGAATGACTAGAAATCTTCAGCGAATTGGCATCACTACCATTGGTGAACTAGCACAATATCCATTGGAAAAACTGCAAAAGCATTGGGGAATAAATGGGCATGTGTTATGGATGACCGCCAATGGAATCGATTTATCCCCTGTGACTCGATCTTCCTTTCAAAAACAAAAAGCGATTGGACATCATATGACTTTACCGCGTGATTATCGTACAACAGAAGAAATCGAAGTAATCCTCTTGGAACTGTGTGAAGAAGTGTGTCGACGAGTTCGGAGACACCATTTAGCTGGAATGACACTTCATGTGGGTTGTAGAGGTGCTGATTTTGATTGCCCTACTGGATTTTCAAGACAGCAAAACTTAGGATATGCTCAAAATGAAACGATGCCGATTTTCAAGGCAGCCAAACAGCTTTTCCATCAATATTGGGATGGAGCTCCTATTCGATCCTTAGGCATCAGCCTCGGTGGGTTGTCTGCCGATTCCCCGATACAGCTAGATCTATTTGCGGATCGCAATAAGCAGCGAGCACTTGGAAAGGCAGTCGATGAAATCAAACAACGTTATGGCAGTACAACTATACTTCATGCCGTTTCTCTCACTTCTGCGGGTCAAGCAGTAGAGCGAGCGAAGAAAATCGGAGGTCATTACCGATGAGCGAACTGGATCGAAAAAATCTCCTATGGGAAGGAAGTCGTATGTTTCTTCCTGAACATCGAAAGGCACTGCTTGAACAGCGAAAATCAGCAACGAAAATAACGCCGCCGGTTTTAGATGAACAACAATGGGAAATGATCACTTACCTTATCCAAGAAGCTTTAGAATATGAACAACCTATACTAGCTACCTATGCAACAACTTATGAGATCACTGATTTCTGCGGCTTTATCGATAAAATAGATACCGAAAAAAAATATATCCAACTCAGCAATGGGAGTCAGATAGAAAAAATCCCTTTTCATCTGCTAGTAGATGTCACTTGGCCTTGATGAGGAAACAGAAATGAATCCCCTGATAGGCCATACATACGGAGAAAAAAGTATACACCCTCGTATCCCATCCTCTTTTTCAACATCACTGAAGATAGTTCTCCCGTCCGAAGAAAATTTATTATATTTTCCGGAAAATACCTGCCATCTTATGATAAAAGCCAAAGCGTTTCCTATCTACAGCCCTGTAATTCTTCTTTTCATATGCATATTCACCTAGTTTCGCCTTCATTTATCGGAAGATATCCAATTAAAAATATCCTATTATTTGAAAAACATTTATTGTTTAAAATGAAATTAACTGTTTATTTTAATCAGAAAATTTAGTACGATAGTAATATTACCTTTATAACATCTTAGAGGAGGATTTCTCTTGACACAAGTAGGCGCAGAACTTTTTGCTTGGCTCAAGGACAGCCGTCAAAACAATCCTGTTTATTATGACAAAGATTATCCATTGTGGTTTGGTTCAATAGGGACATGGCATGTATTTCGAAATGAAGATGTAAGATATGTATTTAACAATTATCAGATTTTCTCTTCGGAGTATATGCCAGCACAACAAGGCAATTACTTAGATAAAGCAATGTCTTCCAATGACCCGCCTTTCCATAGAAAACTACGCCTATTAGTCTCTCAAGCATTTACTCCCAAAGCGATGACAGATTTACAACCTTGGATTGAAGAATATGTAGATCAATTGTTGGATGAAGTGATTACCGATTCCGGGGAAATAGAATTTGTCCGTGATATCGCTGTTCCGATTCCGATGCAGGTAATTGCAAAAATGCTAGGGGTTCCAACAAAAGATCACCCTCAATTTAAAGAGTGGAGTTTTAAAATTGTCAAACAGCCTACCACCGCAGAGGAAGGCAAAGAATTTATTGAAGCACAGCAAGGAATGGGAGAATACTTCCGAAGAGTAATTGCAGAACGCTCCAAAAATCCAGAAAATGACATCATTTCACATTTGCTGCAAGTGGAACTCGATGGTCAAAAACTAACCGAAGATGAACTATTAGGATTTTGTGTGGTACTGTTATTGGCTGGTAATGAAACAACAACTAACTGGCTCAGCAGCACCATCTTGACGCTAGCAGAAAATCCTGATATTCAAGAACGTATAACCAAAAACCCTGAAGATGTCAGCTTGCTGCTGGAAGAAGTATTGCGCCTAAAATCTCCTGCACAATATCAAACCCGTAAAGCCAAACAAGATGTGGTACTAGCTGGACAAACCATCAAAAAGGGAGATTTAGTCGCCGCTTGGCAAGCATCAGCCAATCGTGATGAAAGTGTTTTTCCAAATGCTGATCAAGTTGATCTCGATCGGAAAAATATGGATCATGTCGCGTTTGGTCATGGAATTCATTTTTGCCTAGGAGCACCACTTGCCCGCATAGAAGCTGGTGTTACCATCAAAAAATTGTTACAGCGAATTAAAAATATCCGCCTGCAAACCGAAGATATCCAATTAAATCAAAGCACCGTTACCTTTTCCATTAAAGAATTGCCGATCCGCTTTGATAAAGTTTAACGATAAACAAAAGTCCACTATCCTATTTTAAGAGATGGTGGACTTTCTTGTATTTTTGATTCATTTTGTAAATTTTTCTATTTATAAAATATAGATTTTTTTCATAAAAAGATAGTATTATTAGCGATAAGAAGGAAAAACATAAGACTGGGAGGATAATTAAAAATGGCATTCATCACGGATCATTTCAACAAGAAAATGTTATTTTTTGCGATGGCGATATTGTCCTTGTTTGTTTTCTTTTTCTCCACCAATAATGCATACGCTTCTTATTATCAGATTTTAGATACATCTTATAGAATGTCTGCGTATACCTCTACCTTTACTTACTATAGCGGTGGACTAGGAGTAAAAGTTTGGTGTAAAAATAGTTCTGGTAATACCCAAACAATGGAGCTGCAACGATACATTGAGCCAAAATATTATTCAGGGGTAGAAAAAACAGTTTATTGTGGAAAAAACTCCTACACGTATAATTATTTTTATTATCCAAATGCAGTCAGCGGTGGAAGATACAGCCTCTACTTCTGGAACAATGGTTACAACGGAGGTACCACTGTAGCCAGCTTATCGAATATTACCGTACAAATAAATCCAAACTAATCAAATCCCCGCTCACATGAGTGGGGATTCTTTTATGGAAAGAAATGAAGTTATCTGCTTATTTATTCCCAGTATGCTCTTGCACTTGTTCCTTTTTATCCTTCATTCGACTAAACAAAGAAGCGAGGATCGAACCAGAAATATTATGCCAAACGCTAAAGATAGCACTTGGGACAGCAGCTAGCGGTGAGAAGTTCGCTGTGGCAATCGCTACTCCCAGTCCAGAATTTTGCATGCCGACTTCCATCGCTACTGCCTTTTGCTTGGCTAAGTCCATGCCAAATAGACGAGAGAGGAAAAAACCAAGCAAAAAACCCAGTACATTATGCAAGATAACAACAGCAAAAATAAGTAGACCTGTGGTGGCGATCTTTGCCTGACTACCAGCTACTACTCCTGCTACAATCATGACGATAGCGATGGTGGAAACAAGAGGCAGTGCTTTAACACTCGCTTTTGCTTGCTTACCAAAAAATTTCTTGATGATAAATCCAAGAGCTAAAGGAATAATTACAACTTGAACAATCGAAAGTATTAAAGAAGCCATATTGATAGCTACCCATTTGCTCGCTAAAACCAAAATAAGCAGTGGTGTTACAAGAGGTGCCAAAATGGTAGAAACCGATGCAATCGACACAGCAAGGGCAACATCCCCTCTTGCTAGAAACACCATCACATTTGATGCTGTTCCACTTGGACAACAACCTACCAAAATAACACCTACTGCAATTTCAGGTGGTAGATTTAATCCCCATGCCAATAAAAAAGCCAATCCCGGCATGATAATATAGTGGCAGATAACACCGATCGCTACATCTTTTGGCCGGCGAAATACTTCTTTAAAATCATCTCCAGATAAAGTGAGCCCCATTCCAAACATAACAATTCCTAATAGAGGAACAACATATCCCCCAATCCATTTGAACTGATCCGGTAAAACATAGGCGATAATGGCGAAAAGAATAACCCATAATGTAAAAGTTTTTCCTGCAAAAGAACTGATTTTTTCGATAACCAATCGTAAAACCTCCTAAATCCCTATATGATCAACCTTATCTTAAAAATTATTATGTAAATATCATGATCGAAGGAAAATTAAATTTTTACAAAAAAGAAAAAACAATCAATGACAAGTATTCCTTTTACTTTGAATGAAAACCATGTGAATTTCAACATCATTTTATCAAAAGGAAATAATTGGTCCAAGCTTTCCTTTTGTAATCCAACGTAAAAAACCCGAATTTCTAAAAACTCGGGTTTTTATCTTTTATGAAGGATTAGACGAATGCTTTTGATCTTCCGACCTCCAAAGTAGCTTGTACAATACGTTCAGCAGAATCAGGAGAGATGAGAGGATAAAATCTTTCCTCCATGTTTTCCTGATATATCCGTGAGCGGAAAAATTTTTCGATTTGTAGACAAACCGTATCAGGCCGTGTTTTAAATGCTACACGATGATGAACCAAATACTGTTGATTTGCTTCTTCTTGTCCAGGAAATGCTTCAAATAACAACATTGGAAGCTTTTTCGCTAACGCTTCTGTGATCGTTACTCCACCTGGTTTTGTAACGAGCAGATCCGCTGCTGTCATAAATAACTCCATATCAGGTCGAAACTTTTCTAATCGTATATGAGAGTGATAACCTTTTCTCTCTAAGCGTTCATAAAGCGATTGATTGGCACCAGTTAAAATAACAAATTGCATAAGGGTCAATTTATCTAATACATCTACAACTTGCTCCAAAGGTCCTAATCCCAGACCTCCGCCCATTACCAAAATAACGGGGTCATTTGCTGGTAAAGATAAGCGAGATCGTGCTTGTCCCTTGCCGATCTCTTCATAATACTTCGATTCAATCGGCAATCCGGTCTCTATGACGGTGACACCAGAACGCCAACGCAGACGATCAATTATATTTCGTTTTAACATTCTTTTCGGTACACACAGTAAATCCGGCAATTCAACTAACCACATAGGATGAAGTTCATAATCAGTCACTACGCCAACCGTAGGAACCTTTTCCCATTCTGTTGGCAGCAGCAATAGTGAAAAAGGATGAGTAGTAATAATTTTTGTTGGTTGGAACTGCTCCAGACGCGCTAATATTTTCGAACGTATCGTTAGACCAACTTTCTCTACCAACTCTTTGGATACAAACCGAACCAATTTAAATTGATACGTCCAATCGTATAAGAGATGATAAAGAGATGGAAATTTGACAAGCATACCTTGATAACCTGATTGCAGCAGGGGGTGAAAGGTCTTTGGAATCAATTGCAAAAGGTCTATCGTATCCGTCGTTATCCCCGGCTGGTGATGAAACTGTTTTTCCAATGCCTTAGCTGCGGCATTATGTCCTGTACCAAAGCCAAGGGATAGTAGCAAGACACGCTCCATATTTTTGATTCCTCCCTTGAAACCATACTACCCCCATTATACTGATTTTTGGAAAGAAGAACTGGTTTTAAAAAAAAATTAAGATTGTCTTTACCTATTATTTTTTTGGAGGGATTTCAGCGACATCGCTACAAGTTCTTTTACCAGCCGTCCACCCATTGCTCCTCCAACTTTCCCTGCATCTTCTGATCGCAAATCACGATTACTTCCAGGCTTTAAAGGGACCCCTAATTCTTTGGCGAGTTCTAGTTTTGCCTCTTCTTTACTTGTAAAAGATCGACCTAAGTCTTCACTGATTAATTTCGTCTGTAACTGATCCAACTGATTTCTAGAATCGGCAACTAAAGGCCTTCGCTTTCTTCGACGAGACATTTCGATACACCTCCTTATGATAGTCTGTGAAAAGGAAAAGGAAAACATACTATTTCCTTCTTTGCACTATTTGTATAATGGAGATAAACAACCGTCCAACATCTGCTGAAAAGCAGTTCACGCTGAAAGGTGAACCAGCACGATGCTTGAAGCGTTAAGGCGTAAGTTCGACTCTCAAATAGAAAAGAGGGTCGAAGAGGAGTCTTTCCCCTCGATCAAGCGGTGGACTTTCTACGGACTCATCCCGATGAGCATCGCCTTTATGGGGATAATGATGCTCGACTTGACCCCTTGGATCATGGGAATCACATGGATCATCATGATCCCCATAGCCATGGGCAAAGGTGTAAACCGGCTCTCGTACCTGAGGCAGCTCAGCATCGCCTTCGGTGCTGGGTTACTGGTGAGCATCTACCTCAGTGGATGGATGGTATACCTGTCGATCGCAGCCGTGTACCTGATCGGTGGTGTGAAGCTAGGTGAGATGCTGGGCAAGCTCAACCATGTACTGAAGTACACGGGCGCACTTGTCCTACTGCTCCCAATGCTCCTTGTCATCGCATGGCAAACCAGCACCATCGAGTACTGGCTGATCATCCTTGGGATGCTTCTCATCGGTCTCGATGTGATCTACTTGATACTGCTCAACATCCTCGATGTGATCCTCGCGGAAATGATCATCGACCTCAACGTGATCATCGCAGCCATCGTCACGTTGGTTCGTCAGCGTAAGTCATCCAAGGGCGACAAGGGCTGATCGGTAAAACACCCACTAGTTGGACAGGGCCGGTCTCTATCTGTGAAAACAGACGGAGATCGGCCGCCGCTAAATTCTAACCTTCCTATAGATGCAAAAAACAAGATTCTCTATTGGAGTCTTGTTTTTCGTTTTTCTATATAAATTTTAAGACTTCTCTCTTCCTTTTGGGATCATGTATTCAAAAGCATCCTCAGAAAGAGCAACAACTTCTCTTACAATATGCACCAGTGATTTTTTGTACAATGTAGAAAAAATGACCTATTTCTAATAATGGCAGAAAGAATTTTCCTTTAAATTTAATTTTTTTAAATAAAATCAATGTCAAAAGAAAAAGATTCTGATATGATAAAAGCAGCAAGTGTACGTACCGTCCGTTCCATGGAGGAACCAATGCAGGAAGATCAGCAGGAGATGCAGGCCAAGTTCCGGGCGAGGCTCAAGTGGCTGAAGGAGCGTGCCCTCGCGTTCGTGACCTGGGGGAAGCCCTACCTCGAAGCGGTGGAGGACACCTTCGGTCTCATCGCGGGGCCGATCGTGATGACGATCTTCACGGCGCTCATGATCTACGCGGTCGTCACCGCCATGTACTTCGTGCAGTTCCTGATCATCAGCGTGCTGGTCGCCGGTTGGATCTACTCGTTCGTCCGCTACTTCAACAAGAAGGCGGAGGCAGCGGCCGAGGCAAGGCGCATCGCCGACGCGAAGGCGGCGCGTGAGGCCAACAGGCCGATGGGCCACACCGGTGGCACGTACGACGGCAGCACCGCCGGCGCCAACAACCCGTATCACCGGCAGTAACACGGGCGGCGGCACGGCTCTCCCCTACATCTGTAAGGGGGGAGCCGTGCCCCAGCAAATTCTAACTTTTCTATAGATGTAAAAACAAGGAAGGTTATCCTTGTTTTTTATTTTGTCTTCCATTTTATTTTTAAATATCATATGCACGTTAGAAAATATGTTTAGGGTCTGATCTTATAAAAGACCAGACCCTTCCCATCAGCGAATCATACCAACTGTCTGGCTCACCTTTTTCTTCTTCTCTTTTTTACGAAGCCAGACTCGCATTATGCTCCAGTACCAAGTCGACTGCTTCGCTGACAGAAGAGACTTCACGCTTTGCCGCTTTTCGAACGTGTGGTTTGGCGCCCCTCATCACGTAGCTAAGAGAAACCTCACCGAACATGGGGATATCATTTGCTGAATCCCCAATACCAGCTGACTCTGAACAGGGATCGATCCCAAGATGCTTTGCCAGACGATGGATGCCATTTCCCTTATGAATACCAGTTGGCATCACATCCAAATAGGACGACCCCGAGATAAAGGTATCAATCTTGCCACGGAATTTGTCAAGCATCTCTTCCTGCAAATCAAGCAAGTCCTTTTCCTTACCAAGAAAACAAAACTTGCTCGGTTGCACATTTACCCCAATTCGCTGCTCAACAGCGATATCGCACACTAGACCCTTGGGAATCATATGCTCTGGATAACCGAAGCTGTCCTCTGCCTCTGTCGTGATCATTTCCTGAGCTGTACCAATAAAACAGTGCGCTTTAGATGCCTGACCGATTCGAAAAATCTGCTTTGCCAAATCGGCAGCGAAGTATTCTTCAAAAATGCAGTCTGTACCGTTTACATAGACATAGGCACCATTCTGACAGATACGATGGAAAACACCCGGAACAGTGCTCACGACCAAATCCACTTCGTACTCATTGCGACCAGAAGCATAAGCAACTTGAATACCTGCCTGCTGGAGCTTTTGAATGGCATTCAAATTATCCGAGTCGATCAGGTTATCTTTGTTCAGAAGAGTACCGTCCAAATCGGTAACAAACAGACGAATCATGTATTTTTCCTCTCAGCTATGATGTTTGGAGAGTCGCCATTGTAAGTTCGACCACTTAATCTCATCTTAATTCATAGCAAAGCAGATGAAAAGAAGCTATTCTTCAAAAACACTTGCATAAATAAAAACATTATGATAAAGTTCCTTTGATTGTAATTTGAAAGGGTGAACCAAAAGCCAATGATCTACTAATCCTATCTCTAAAAGACATTTCAATATGAAATTTTTGTCTGGATAGGATTGGTATAGGCTTTTTTATACAATAAAACCGTATGCTCTCGTACATTGGGAGTATACGATCTTTTGTTACGCCTAAACCTCTATCCAGAAAATATGGATGGGGGTTTTTTTATGATAGTGATAGAAGCAAATCATATAAAGAAAGCAATCGGAGAACGACTCCTTTTTTCGATTGATCAACTTCGGATTGGCAAAGGAGATCGAATTGGATTGATCGGGCAAAATGGAACAGGGAAAACGACTTTATTAAATATATTGATGGGAACAGAGTCGTCCGATGAAGGCGAAATCCATAATCATGCAAAGATCAGTCTCATCCCTCAAATACAGAAAAACTTGACCAATCAAAGTGGTGGAGAAAAGACAAATGCTGCCATTCAAGCTGCATTTGCTGAATCACCTGACATTTTGTTTGCCGATGAACCAACGAGTAATTTAGATATAGAAAACGTCCGACAACTTGAACAGAAATTGCTGCGCTTCAAAGGTGCAATGGTCATCATTTCCCATGATCGAACTTTTCTCGATACCATTTGCAATAAAATATGGGAAGTCGAAAACCAAACCGTCACCTTTTTTTCTGGCAACTATCAAATGTACACTACTTGGAAAGAACAGCAAAGAAAAAGGGAAGCCATCGAATACGAGCAATATCAAAAAAAGAAAAAACAACTGGAACACGCCATTTTGCTCAAAAAACAAAAAGCAGAAAAAATGATCAAACCACCTTCTAAGCGAATGGGTACCTCCGAATCCAAATTATGGAAAATGCAAAAAGGAACCAAACAAAAAGGCGTTCATCAGTCGATCGAAGCACTCGAAACCCGGATCAGTAAATTGGAAAAGGTAGAAAAACCAAAAGATTTGCCTGTTGTCAAAATGAATGTGGCAAGTGAATCCACTTTACTGAACAAAACCATAATCCAAGCCAAAGATATTACCGCTTCAATCACTGGAAAAGTTCTCTGGGAAAAGGCTTCATTCTCCATTCAAACTGGATCGAAAACAGCCATTATCGGTGCAAATGGCAGCGGAAAGACGACCTTGATCAAACGACTGCAAGCAAAATCTGATGATATTCACATCAGCTTAGGGGTAAAGTTTGGATACTTCAGCCAACACATCGATATTTTAGATGAATCAAAGTCTATATTAGAAAATGTACAAACTACGGCGATCCAACCTCCTAAAGTGATCCGAACGGTGTTAGCACGTCTTCTCTTTCGTGGTGACGATGTATTCAAATCCGTTGGAGTACTTAGTGGTGGGGAAAAAGTGAAAGTAGCATTCGCTAAAATATTTTTGAGCGATATCAATGTGTTATTAATGGACGAACCTACTAACTTTCTAGATATGGAGAGCATTCAATCTTTAGAACACCTCTTAACCCATTATGAAGGAACGGTTATTTTTGTCTCACACGATCGACAATTTATCCAAAACGTTGCAACAGACATAGTAGAAATCAAAAAGCAAACTATCCATGCATATGCTGGCTCCTATCAAGAGCTTCAACAACAACAGCAAATACCTGCGAAAAAGGAAGAAAAACGTCTGTTGATCGAGACCAAAATAACCGAAGTGTTGAGTCTTCTAAGTGTTGCACCTACATCAGAATTAGAACAACAATTTACTGCCCTTATCAAGCAAAGAAACGAATTAAAACAACAATAGAGGAGTGGACAACATATGCAGATACTTGTTCAAGAAACACCGTTACCTTCTACTTTTGCCGCACCTTATGGACTGACAATCGGAAAAAATGGTGATGTTTGGTTTACTGCAAACAAAGGAAACCTAATTGGACGAATAGATAAAAATGAACAAGTAGAAGAATTCACTATTCCTACTGAAAACGCCGGTTTAATGATTATCACAGCTACATCGAATGGAGAAATTTGGTTTAGTGAGAATGGAGCCAATCAGTTAGGGAAAATCGGAACAAATGGACAGATTACACAATACCCTCTCCCTACAGCAAACGCAGGACCATATGGGATTGCGGAAGGTTTACATGGAGACATCTGGTTCACAGAGTTGCTGGCTAATAAAATTGGAAAAATCACTGCAAATGGACAAATCAGTGAGTTCGAAATCCCAACTCCTAACGCTTATCCTTCCTTTTTGACACTTGGATCAGATGGAGCAGTTTGGTTCACCGAAAATGCTGGAAACAAAATTGGACGAATTACTTCAAATGGAGACATAACAGAATACCCTCTGCCAACCGCTCAAGCTGGTCCTGTGGGCATTACATTAGGAACCGACGAGGCCATTTGGTTTGTGGAAATCAACGGAAATAGAATCGGGAGAATTACAGTAGATGGAAAAATAACAGAGTTTCCGCTTCCTACCGCAAATGCACGTCCTCATGCTATTACTGCTGGTTTGCAGGGAGATTTGTGGTTTACGGAATGGGGTAGCAACAAAATAGGACGGATTACATTAAATGGAGAGATTACCGAATACCTCATCCCTACTATTAACGCAGAACCACATGGTATTGCAGTTGCACAGGACGGTAGTGTTTGGTTTGCAGAAGAGTGTAATCAAATTGGAAGGATTACTATTATTTGAAACAAAATCTCCTTTCTGTTCCCTGATATAGGGAAACTACGGTACAATAATATACAGAAACATCAACCTGTCCGAATTCATGAAAGAGAGTTGCCGTGAACTCCACGAGCCGCAGCCGTAAGATCGCCAAGCTCCAGATCAACTACTACCTGCTCAACTTTGGGATCAAGGAGCTCTGGAGGACTCGATTTCTCGCTCGGCTCATCTACAGCCTGATCGCGCTGGGAATCGTCCTCTGTCTGGCCCCCATCCTGACTCCTGTGAGCCTGGTGAACGCCTGCTCCCTCGTGGGCGCCGGTCTGATGATCTTCCTCTTCTGGGAGGGTCTGAACGGGCTCGGTCACATGATCAAGAAGCTCGTGGAGAAGTACGACCGCGATGAACACATCCGCGTGATCCTGTTCGCGATCCTGCTCATCGTCTTCGAGGTGTACATCCTCTGGAACTTCCCGCTCGCCAGCATCTCGTTCGCGCTGCTGGTGACGCTCATGGTGATGCCCCGGGTCAAGAAGCTCATCGGCCGTCGGATCGAGACTCGTGTGGGTCAGCAGTCTGGTGCTGTCTTCGCCTGGATCGTCGGCGTGGTTCTTGTCACCGAGCTGATCTGGCTCGGCACCCTCTACTCCATCTACCCCCACTGAGCGGGGAACAGTTCGGACAGACTGGCCTCCATCCCCTGAGATGAGAGGCCGCCTGAAAACTAATCACCTTCCCATAAAGAAACAAGCAGACCTTATAATCTGCTTGTTTCTAATTTAATAAACATATGAATCAAAAAGCATAGAAGGATGTACTTTAGCTTTTATCCCTAGTGTCGGAGAGAAAGCACCCTTGATCGTGTGACGACCATAGGATGTGGTAGTTATGGTGATCAAGGGTGCACTTGATTATAGTGGGAATTTTGCACATGATGGCGCTAAAGCCTCAATCAAAAAACGCCTAGGAATCAAAGAAAGAATCCTACTTCAACTGGAGAGACAACCATGGATGAGTAGTCAATAACTTCACGAACAACTTAACATTGACCTCAAATTTATTACAGAGCATCTCCACCAGCTAGAACTAGGGGACGCTCATTTTTTATGATCATATTTTTCAGCCATCTCTTTGATATATTGATTTCTAATCAACAAAAACTTCCGCATATACTTCTTTAAAAATAATCGATCTGCTGCCTTCCCTAGTAGCCCTAAAGGAGATGTAAAATCAAAAGAATCGATCATCTTTGTCCCCTTTTCATGCTCCACAAAATGATGTTCATGCCGAAACCCTTTAAACGGCCCCTGCACCATTTCATCGACAAAAAAATGTGGGGGTTCAAACGCTGTAATTTTGGAAGTCAATCGCCACTTGATCCCAAAATGAATCGCTTCCCATGTTACAGTTTCGTTTAAATCAATAAGTCCACTTGTTACCCCTGCTACTGCCCTTTCTTTCGTTTGAGCTGTTGATTGCATATGTATATCGATACTTCGTGATAGATCAAAGCATTTTGAAGGCGGTGCATCAATCATTGTTTCCAATCGAATAACAGGCACTACCTATCACTCCCATGTTTTGATGCTCTAATAAGCATTCTCTTTAGCAGGTCACACAATTAAAAAGATCCATATTGAAATCCAAACTTTACAAAAAAAGTATACCAAAAAAAGCAGATCCAAAGGGATCTGCTCCTGCCATCTATTTAAAAAACACATGTCGGCCGATTTTTACACTATCATGCTTCTTCGCTTCTTGTATCATCCAGCCGGAAGTTGCAATTTGAGGGTTATAGTAGAAAATCGCCCCATGAGTTGGATCATAGCCCTCAAGCGCCTCACGAGCTGCCCGGTATGCTTCTTTACTCGGTTTTAGATTGAATTGACCATCACTGACAGCTGTAAACGCTTTCGGCTGGAAAATAACTCCTCTAATGCTGTGCGGGAATCCTTTTTCTTCTGTACGGTTCAAAATAACCGCTGCTACTGCTACTTTTCCTTTAAATTTTTCTCCACGAGCTTCACTATGAACAGCTTTTGCCAATAGTCTTACTTCTGCTTCTGTCGCATGGACAGCAGGATATTTTTTTACATGAGATTTTTTCGGTTTTTTCGCTTTTGCTTTTACTTTGATCACTTTCGGTTTTTCAAGCTTTGCAGTTACTTTCACTGGGGCTGGTTTGACAGTTGTTAACTGATGAAGTTTTTCACTTGTCTTCTGATCCAATGTCCCATTGATCGGTAAATCATAATTCGCTTGAAATTGTGCAAATGTATTACGTGTATATGCATCATATTGACTGCTGACAGTCTGTTTATACAGTCCTAATTTTTGTAAGCGTTGTTGAGCATCTTTTATTTTTATACTCTGTTTTGTTTGCTGATGAATCGTAGAAGACGCCAAGCGTGGCGATTGTTCATGTACGAAAATAAAACTAAATAACGATGATAAAACTAATACATATTTGGTAAGCATTAAATGATGTCCTCCTCTTTCTTGTTTGGGACAATGGGATTCGGAACACTTGTCCCATTATACGGACATCACCATACACAAACTACCGGCAAAGCTTTCCATCCAGCAATTGGATTTGACAAATAAAAAAACAGCCAACTTAATGGCTGTTTTTTAGAAACTTATTTTGCTGCTTGATAGCGTTTATTTACTTCATCCCAGTTCACTACATTCCAAAATGCACCGATGTAGTCAGGGCGTTTGTTTTGGTAGTTGAGGTAGTATGCATGCTCCCAAACATCCAAGCCAAGGACTGGAGTTGCACCATCGGTAAGCGGGCTGTCTTGGTTTGCAGTAGAAGTAACTTCCAATTTACCATTTTTCACAACAAGCCAAGCCCAACCACTGCCAAAACGTTTAACAGCTGCATCTGCAAATTTTGCTTTCAATTCATCGAAGCTGCCGAAGGTGTCATCAATTGCCTTAGCAATTTCACCAGTTGGTGCTCCGCCGCCATTTGAGCTGAGGATTTGCCAGAAGAAACTGTGGTTCGCATGTCCACCACCGTTGTTACGAACAGCAGTGCGAATACCTTCTGGTAATTTATCTAAGTTAGCAACTAATTCTTCAATGGATTGATCTGCAACATCTTGCCCTTCCAAAGCTGCATTCAAGTTATTTACGTATGTAGCATGGTGACGGTCATGATGGATTTCCATTGTCAGTGCATCAATATGTGGTTCCAAAGCGTTAAAAGCATATGGAAGTGCTGGCAATTCATATTTAGGCATACTAAAATCCCTCCAAAAAGTAAGTTGCTGTTTATTCTTCTCTTCTATTATGCGAAAAAAATCTTCTTTTAGTCAAGCTGTTATGATCGTTCTCAGTTGCATTACATCATCTAAAATGTACTCTGCACCCAATTCTTCAAATTTTCCTCGTGCAGCCTGCCCTGTCAAGCCTGTCAGCGTCGCCGCAAAGTGACATCCAATCGACTGTGCTGCGAGAAAATCTGCGACAGAATCTCCAACTACTAATAGCTTTTCCCCATCTTTAATCGGAAGTGACAGCCCCAGTGCCTTTTGATCTGCTGCTCGCTCTCCAAGATATCCTAACAAATAGGTAAAAGGATGAGGCTTGCCAAGCGGTGCTTCATCTGGATACTTTTCCTCTGCTGAAACAACATCAGATGCGGTCACAATGCGATTGGCATCAAAATTCGCCAACAATCCCATTTCTCGTAACGGTACTTCCATTTCCAAATAAGGTCGACCTGTTCCAATTCCAAGTGTGATCCCTTGCTTCGTAAGATCGGAAAATAATTGTTGTAATTCTTCAATTGGGGCCAATGGAATTTCTTGATATAAAAATCCTTGTTTTCCTTTCGTTCTAGCATACCCTTCTTCTTCTTGGAATAATTTTTCCCCAAAGTACCACTCCTGATAAACAGAACGTCCAAGTTCCCACAGGGAGCTCACACGAGAGAAATAATCAACCTCGACACCAAATTGTTTTTGTACATATTGATTGAAGTAGACCAGTAACTCATCCCGATTAAGTTTCCCTTTGGATTCATCAAATATAGCAGAGAAAAAAGTAAAATCAGGCCTAATTTCACGGGATTGTTTTTTTAAGGCTAATAAAGATTCTTCCGTAATTGGTTTTGCAATCCAGTCTCGCACAAAAGTTGGATCAATTTTATCCAGCAGCAGCATCAATTGCGTGCTAAAAACAAGGTATACCATATCCCAATTGGCATTTATTCCCCGATCTTTCATCCAATCTAATATCTTATCTTCTTGGAATACTTCTTTTCGAATATATCTGATCTGCTCTTCAGCAGGAGTCGTCGTAAATTTCCCTTCTGTCAGCTCTAGAAAATGGGGTCCATATAACAATTCCCACACAGCTAAAGCAGAAGCATCGAAACAGCGCTCCTCACTCAATAAAACCCCATCTACATCAAATAAAATCATGTGATACATCAAATTCCCTCTCCTTTTAAAACCCCTAATTCCTTTATCTTAAATGAGTCTCCCTAGAGAGTAAAGCAAACTTCGCTGCCATCTTTTCGCAAAGATACAAAATCATGAAAAGAACAAAAAAGTTAGTACATTTTTAACAATTTCCTTATCCAAATAGATAGACAATTCGATATGATGGAAATATCTCTTCTATTGGAAGAGTGTGAGCTAAATTTGGAGGGAAATAATTTGAGAAAGTTTCGTTTCATTGGTATTATGGCAGCTTTCGCGCTAGTTTTGCCTTTGATAGGCCTACCAACAAAATCTTTTGCTGCTGAATCGGTAATAACCAAAAAAATCGAAGTAAACAAAACGACAAACTATCTATATTTATATGAGAACGGAAAAGTAGTAAAAACATATCGCGTAGCTACAGGTAAAACCAAAGAATTAACCCCTGAGGGAACTTTCCCAATTGTGGTAAAGATCAATGGTCCAAGTTGGAAAGACGTCCCACCTGGTCCAAATAACCCATTAGGTCCTCGCTGGAACGGGTTTAGTGTCAATGGGGATAATGGAAGATCTTTTGGTATTCATGGTACCAATCAACCTAGCTCCATCGGTACCCATGCATCTCATGGCTGTATTCGGATGTTAAACGAGCAAGTAATCGATCTGTATAACCGCATTTACGAAGGTGTTCCTGTTTGGATTCACACTGGAACGAGTAATGGCACTTGGCGTGGAGATATGAGTGTCGGTCTAAAACCAGCAACGGGTTATGTAAAAACAACCAAAGATGCTACCGCATGGACAGGACCTTCCACTGGTTCCTTCAAAATAACGACGGCAGCGAAAAATACTACGCTGACTCGTACAGGAACTTCCGGAAACTACACCCAAGTAAAACTATCCAATGGCCGTAAAGGATTTATTTATAATGGTGACCTCAATACAGGTCTTACCTTTAAATCAGAATCAGGCTATGTCGAAGTAACCGAAGACAATGCAAATGTAAGAAATTCACCAAACCTTTCCTCCTCTGTGGTGGAAAAGGCCAAAAAAGGTTCTCACTACTTATTGGTTGCCGACAATGGAGAATGGTACCAAGTCAAAACTGCAAGCGGTAAAGTTGCTTATATCAGTCACTTGGTCGCAAAGAAATGGGTAGTAACCGTAACAGCAAGTTCCGCTAACATTCGTGCTTCTGCTTCTATGAATGCTCCAGTGGTTGCAAAAGTATCAAAAGGTACTGTACTGACAAAGTTAGGAATGTCAGGAGAATTCCATAAGATCCGTCTATCAAATGGAACCACCGCTTATATTCATAAGACTGTTGCAAAATAAGATGTAAACGACGCTGTTTTATACGGCGTCGTTTTCTTTTAAGTAAAATTGATATAATTCGGAATATATTTTGACATACACTATAGTAATAGGTATCTTGGCACATGTTAAAGGGGAACAAAAACATGGACAAATTCTCAACTTGGACTGATTTAAAGGGATTAAAAATTGGTTATTGTAAATGGTCATGGAGGAAATTATCTTTTGGGGAATATAGCCCAAGAAATGAATGTTGATAGACCTAGGCTACTAATTACTCCTAATCGAAAGCATTAGGAAATCGCTTATAGAGAATCTGGAATCTCATCCACAACATCAGAAGATATGCATGCAGGAGAGGGGGAAACTTCTATACTGTTACATTTATACAAAGAGAAAAATGTAGTAAAAACAGAAAAATACATAGATGTAGAATCAACAAAGAGAGATCTGTTAACCGTTTTGGGGATGAAAGCCTATACAGAAACAGGAGCAATTGGCGTTCCAACAAGAGCTACTGCTAAAAAAGGTAAGTTGTTATTACATCATTTAGCAAAACAAATGGAATCAACAGTAAAGGAGTTCATCAATCTTGACACGTAAAAAATGGTTAGACATATATGAAGTATTAAGAGATCGAATCATGCATTTTAAATATCCTTCAGGCTGAGAATTCCCAACTAATCTAAAATTGCTGAAAGAGTTTGAAGCTCATTCCGCTACAATTCAAAGCACACTCGACCGGTACATCTGCATGTACCGGTCGATGAGTCCCCCTCACGATTACTTATCGGAGTAGTAGGCCCAAATTGGACCAACATAGACCCAATTTGGACCAACCCTCTTTCTCTATGGCTGATGATAGAAGGAGAAGCTTCATCTCCTCTAGAGATTTTCTTTTATTATCCACTGTGATTCGAGCAACAACCCCGCTTTGATAGTACGTTTTAGGGGTCTCTTCTCTCTTTGCAATAAGGAGTGCAGCAGAACCACCCGTGAAATCAATGGCACCACCGTTGTCTCGACCTACTTCCAATGCTACCAGAAGACGGACGGATAGGCTGGCAAAACCGGCGGTTTGTTCGAATTTCTCGACCATAAGGTCTACCACCTGTTGACGCCGCCTCATAAAACTCCCTTGCACCGTGCAGTTCTCGCCTTGCTTATATCCAGCCGGAGCAGGCGCATCTTTACCTGTATGAACACTACTTTGACCATTGGCATTCATAACGGCAAGCTGCCTCCCTGACTTTGGCCACCGAACGGGCAGGAGATCAGGGTCAGAGTCCAGAAAATGCCTGACAATGCCTTCTGGGGACATCCCTTTCTTGAGCAATCTAAGTCCTTCTGGACCATATCGCTCATTTGTATGACCTTGTGTAGCAACCCCTCCATCTCTGGAGACATGCAAAAACTGACTTGCTGTGCGGCTATGGGAATATACCGCTTCTCCGATTTCACCTGTGTCCGGGTCAAAACCAAGGATAGAAATGGTCAACGTCCTCTCCTCTCGAATCTCTATCTTGTTGAGGAACTAAATTGATTATATCAGAATTATCTGCATTGTATAAATGGAGATCTTTTATTTAGTTGATCTTAGCGATCTATGGTAGAGAAATCATTAGAGAACGCAGGGAGCAGCAAAAATAAATCCAACAGACTACTTGGATTACTAGGATTCTTTGCATTATACTAAAGAGCGATACTATTAACTCTAACATCTTGAGGTGGGTCGCTTGAAGAAAAAGCTCAGATATGGCCTATTGTTCCTTTCCCTATTTGTCATCTCTAGTCTTCCTATTGGTTGTTCTCTATTTAGCGGGTTGGATGATGCGCAAAAAACAAGTGTAACCTTTTTAAATTCGTATTTTGCCAAATCAACAGACCCTTCCGCTGAAGAGCGATACCAAACAATGTCCTCTCTGGTCTCCAATAAGTTCGACAATAACCTCTTGCAGCCCGAATATAAAAAAAACATGTTGAAGTTTATCCAAAAATTTATGACAAATGGAGTAAGCAAACCATATTTTATAGCGGATAATCCAAATGATCCCCAAACAGAAACTCTGCGTTCTATCATAGCTCGTTTTCCGAAGGGAACATTTACAGAGGCGAATGCTGTCATCGGAATCAATAAAGCAGATTCGGAATCTTATGCGATTTTAACCTTAAATAAAGAATCAGACAGTTGGAAGATCATCGATTTAGAAAACATAGATGTGGTCAAAGCAAAGATTCAAAAAAATAAAATGAAGTGGATAGAAGTAAAACCAACTGATTTTTTAGATTAACAAAGAGCTGGAAAATTCCAGCTCTTTGTCGTTTTGATATATAAATAATTTCGTATATGAATAAATGCAAACTATTCTTTTGATAAGTATTTTTATATATAATGAAAAAGTGACAAAATTACGTACATGAGGTGTATGATTTGAAAAAACGATTGCATTACGGACTTGTTTTTATTTCCTTATTTGTGATTTTTAGTTTTACGACGGGCTGCTTTGGAGGTTTAGATGATGCGCAAGAAATCGCTGCTACCTATATAAATGCATTATATGCTAAATCTGATTCTCCATCTGCTGAGGAAAGATATCAAAAGATAGTTTCCACCATCTCCACCAATGCTGATGCAAATCCTTCGGAACATAGGGACGATATCATCAAAATTATTCAAGAAGGAATGACAAAAGGATTAAATAAACCGTATTATATTGCAGATAACCTTAATGATCCCCAATCCGATACTCGTCATTCCATTATCGTCCGAATCCCAAAAGATGCAATTGCAGTAGATGAGTTCAATAAGGATAAAGACACATATGTGAATATGATCCTTACCAAAGAAGGCGATGATTGGAAAATTTTAGATTTCAAAGATTTAGATAGCGACACTCCGCAAGGCAATATAGAATGGAAAGAAGTTAATCCTACTGATTATTTAGATTGAAAAAGTTGGAGGGAATAGTCCTCCAACTTTTTTATTTTCCTGCTTGAAACATGCGATCCAATGCGACTTTAGACCAATGAATGATCTCTGGTGCCACCTCAATTTGATTGACTGGATTTCCCTCTACAACACTTTCTAATGCCCATAACAAATGAGGCCGGTCAATACGATTCATCGTTAAACATGGACACATCGTGGTACTGAGCAATTCAATATGTTTATCCGGGTGTTCCTTAGCAAGACGCCCAACTAAGTTTACTTCTGTGCCAATAGCCCATTTACTTCCCACAGGGGCTGCTTCAATCATTTTGATAATGTAATCAGTGGAACCATTAAAATCAGACTGCTGAACAACTTCAAATGAACATTCAGGATGAACCAATACTTTGATTTCGGGATCACGTTTACGCACTTGTTCGATATGTGCTGTCGTAAACTTTTGATGAACGCTGCAATGTCCTTTCCATAAAATCATCTGTACCTCATCTAATTCTCCAGTAACTGCTTCTAACCTTGCAGTATGTGGATTCCAGATCACCATTTGCTCCAGAGGAATGTTCAGCTGACCATAAGCCGTATTTCTCCCCAAATGTTGATCAGGTAAAAACAAGATCCGTTTCTTTTGTGAATACGCCCATGTGAGCACTTCTTTTGCATTGGAAGAAGTACAAGTAGTTCCCCCATGTTTCCCAACAAATGCTTTGATTGCAGCTGTTGAATTTACATAAGTTACAGGGATAATCGTATCACCAAATTGCTCAACCAATAGCTCCCAAGCTTCTTCCACATCTTCTATATCTGCCATGTCTGCCATCGAACATCCTGCTTGCAGATCAGGAAGAACAATAATTTGATCATCAGCAGCAAGTGTGTCGGCAGTCTCTGCCATAAAATGAACACCACAGAAAATAATAACTTTGGCATCCCGCTCTCTTGCACCAATCTGCGATAAATTCAAGGAATCTCCTCGAAAATCTGCGTATTGGATCACATCATCACGTTGATAGTGATGACCTAGAATCACCAAGTCGCGTCCGAGAGTTGCTTTTGCTCTTCTTATTCTCTCATCCAGTTCTCCATCAGAAATCTCGCGATACACTTCTGGTAGTTGCAAATCAGTTTGAATATTAAGCATGATTCTCTATCCCTTCTTCCACAAAGTCCAAGCTAATATCTAACGCAGTTGCTGAATGGGTGAGATATCCAACTGAAACAGCGTTTACGCCAGTTTCTGCAATACTGCGAATGGTATCTGGAGTAATTCCACCTGATGCTTCTGTCCATACTTTTCCATCGATCATTGCTACAGCTTTGCGCAATGTTTCGACGTCCATATTGTCCAACAGCAAAGCATGAATAGGCAGTGATAAAGCTTCTTGAACTTGTTCCAAAGTATCTGCTTCTACCTCGATTTGCACCATATGACCAACACTTTTTTGGACCTTTTTTACTGCATTTTGCAAACTACCCGCAAAAGCAATATGATTGTCTTTCAACATTACACCATGACTGAGTCCAAAGCGGTGATTGGTTCCGCCACCTGTCCGTACAGCGTATTTTTCAAATTGTCTAAGGCCTGGTGTTGTTTTGCGGGTATCCAAGACCCGACAATCTAATCCTTCTAATTGATCTACTAGTTGTCGTGTGAGCGTTGCAATTCCAGACATACGCTGTAGTAAATTTAGAGCGACTCGTTCTGCTGTCAATATTGCTCTTGTCGATCCTGATAAGACTGCAAGGCTTTGATAGGCTTCGACTTTCTGACCATCTGCTACCTGAGCTTGGAACTCTAAATGCGGATCTAATTCCTGAAAGACGAGAGCAACAATAGGCAAACCAGCGATAACACCCGGTTGCTTAGCCAATAATACAGCTGAACTTTGGCGGTTTGCTTCCACTAGTGATTCGGTTGTAATATCTCCTGCTCCAATATCTTCGTTCAACATCTCACGAATGGATTGACGCAATTGAATGGGATTCATGCAGTTGTTTCTCCTCCACTGTATACTGTCGAGAAGCCCAGATTTCGATGGTTTCGGGATAATCAGACCGAAAATGTCCTCCTCGACTCTCTTCTCTCCAAAGTGATGACTGTAATATCACTTGTGCAACTTGTAACATATTTTGGGATTCTAGACAGGATGATGGCAATTGTAATGAAATGGATTTTAATTCTTTTAGCCCTTGCTCCATCTCGTCTTTAGTCCGTGTTATTCCCGCATATTTCCACATTAATTGTTGAATCTGTTGTTTCCACTGATCTTCATTTTGTTTATTATTGCACAATCTTAACGATACATCAGCACCTTGTAAAGCTGTAAATGTCTTTCTCGGCAATGAAGATAGACTCTGAGCTACCTTTCTAGCAAATACTGCTCCTTCTAACAATGAATTGCTCGCTAATCGATTTGCACCATGTACACCCGTACACGCTACTTCACCACAGGCGTAAAGTCTGGGAATGGTGGTTCGTCCCTTTCGATCTGTCTTGACTCCACCCATCACAAAATGGGCAGCAGGAGTAACTGGAATCAGATCAACTCTCGGGTCAATACCAGCTTCCCTACAAGTAGCAAAAATGGTTGGAAAACGACTGGCAAAGCTGTCTTTTTGTTGTCTCGCATCCAAATATACACGATGGCCATGCATCGTTTCCTGATAGATTGCTCTTGATACAATATCTCTTGGAGCTAAATCTCCCCAATCCGAGTACTTTTTCATAAAGGGTACTTCATCTTCAGTTACTAACACAGCTCCCTCTCCACGAACTGCTTCCGAAATCAAAAACATCGGATTTCGGTCAAGATGAAGTGCAGTAGGATGGAACTGAACAAATTCCATATCTGTGAGAACTGCTCCAGCACGGTAAGCCATAGCCAGCCCATCTCCCGTAGAGACCAGATCATTGGTAGTGTACTGATAGACTTGACCGCAGCCACCAGTTGCTAACACGACACCATAGTGCGCAAAGTATTGCGTTGTACCATGATTGAGGTCAGCAGCGTAGACACCAATACATTCACCATCCTCCATCATAAGGTCTACTACCATAGTATGAGAAACAAACGAAATCGATGGATGCTGATTTGCTTTGAGCAAGAGAGAATCGATGATGCCTTTACCTGTTGCATCTCCTGTCACATGTAAAATACGCGGTTTACTATGTGAACCTTCTTTCGCCAAAGCATATCCCGTTTCATTGCGATCAAACGGTGTCCCCCAATCTGCTAACAGCGAAATTATCTCTGGTCCCATCTGAACAAGCATTTCGACAGAATCACCATCTGCATGGCCAACGCCTGTGCGCAGTGTATCCTCCAAATGCAGCCTAGCAGAATCCCCCTCTCCAATTGCTGCCGCAATTCCCCCTTGGGCCCGATAGGAATTGCATGCTTCTTCACTGGATTTTGTGATAATTATCACATTTCCATGCTGTGCAAGCGATAATGCAGTAGTTAAACCAGCAATCCCGCTGCCAATAACTAGGAAATCTGTTTCTCTTGCTGTCATATCGTGCATCCTTTCACATAAGATACATTTGTTCACAGATCTATCACTTTTATTTTCGCAGGATCTGCGATAATGTCAACAAAAATTTCACATCTCCGCTGACGTTTGTTTTCGTTATAATGATAAACATGAAGGAAAAGTCTTCGTCTCAAAAAAAAGGATGGTGAAAAGGATGTCTCTTTATCTCGATTATGGAGCCACAAGCCCTGTACGCAAAGAAGTATTAGACAGCATGCTGCCTTTTTTCTCCGAAGTATTCGGAAATCCAGGCAGTATACACGATATGGGAAGACAAGCCCATTCTCATATTCAAGCAGCAAGAGAACAAATTGCTCATGCGATAGGAGCATCTTCGCCAAGGGAAATTCTTTTTACTAGCAGCGGTACGGAGGCGAATAATTTAGCAATAATTGGCACATCACTCTATCAGCAAAAGCGAGGTAACCATATTATTACCTCTGCAATCGAACATCCTTCTGTCTTAGAAGCTTGTCGTTATTTAGAACAATTAGGCTTTGGAGTCACCTATCTTCCTGTAGATCAATTTGGACAAATCAGCGTCTTCGATGTGGAACAAGCGATTACTCCCAAAACGATTTTGATAAGTGTGATGGCTGCTAATAATGAAGTAGGTACGATTCAACCTATTAAACAAATCGCTCAGTTGATAAAAGACAAAGAGATACTTTTGCATACAGATGCCGTACAATTTTTTGGAAAATTACCTTGCGATGTCGAAGAATTAGGAGTAGACCTCTTGTCGATTGGCAGTCATAAAATATATGGACCAAAAGGTATTGGTTCCCTCTATGTCCGAAAAGGAGTAAGACTTACACCTCTTCTACATGGCGGTGGTCAAGAGAGAAATTGGCGTCCAAGTACACTCAATACTCCTGCGATTGTAGGTTTTGGGAAAGCAGCTTCGTTAATTGTAGAAGAATTAGCACCAGAAAAAACAAGACAAGAAGAAATTCGCGACTATTGTTGGAGAGGGCTGCAACAATTAGGAGATGTTGTACTCAATGGTCATCCAACTGATCGATTGCCCAATAACATAAATGTGAGCTTCGAGCGATTAGAAGGACAAGCCATTTTACTTGAACTAAATCGAAAACAAATTTATGTATCTAGCGGCTCCGCATGCAGTGCTGGAAAGCATTTACCTTCTCATGTATTGATGGCTATGGGAAATGATCTGGATAATGCTTACCAGAGTTTGCGATTTACGATCGGAAAAGATACAACAAAGGAAGATATCGACTATGTTTTATCCGAGCTTAAAAAAATTACACATTATTTGAAATCCATTATTTAGGAGGGTTTCCATCTGACAAATGTGGAACAATATCTCAAAGTTATCACGTAATCTGTTAATCACCACTATCATTTCTGCTGTTTTGTGGGTACTTTACATCTTAACCCAGCAGTGGAATTACCAAAAACCAGAGCAGGTTTATCTCATCGGCACTAACTTATCTTATGGGCTGTCATTTGTGTTTTTCTTTGTTTTGATTTTGTTTGTTTTGTCCTTTATCCATAATCGGTTTCATGCCAAAAAGCTCCGTCTTCGATTCATTTTATTTTCCATCTTCTATCTCATCATGGGACCTTTGACAGTGCTCGGATTTGATAACTATCTACTACTTACTCAAAACGGTATCCAGTATAATACCTTTTTTAATATCGAAGATTCCAAAGTGAGAGAATGGCATGAAATCAATCAATTGGAACTTGATTACATAATCAAAGAACATAAAAATACTTATACACAAAACGATTTACGTCTATTATTTACGCTTCGTTTTGATGATGGTACATCGATTGATTTAAACAACTATAACTCTCCACTCTATCGAAAAGATCAATTTTTAAAACTCATCGCCGTCTTAAAGAAAAACGATATCCCAATCAAAATCAAGAAACCTTTACCCAAAGAATTAAAAGATTCAGGGTCCTATTTGTACCAATTATTTTCCCAAAAGCCTACTTCTCCTTAGACAGTAGGTTTTTTCATAGAAAAATGAAAGCGATCCCAATTAAACTCTTGATTATTATCAAAAAATTAAATAAAATAGAGGTGTAACTGCTCCCCTCCGACAAGAAAGGTACTATTTGACCCATTCGGAATGAAGGGAGAATATCATGGTCGACATCTTGGCCACTGATCCCGACTACCAGATCGAAACAAAGAAGCGAACCGGTGGAGGAAATGGACAACAGGGTTGATCACCCTCCATAGCGACGGCATGGCTAGTTTAACCAACTAGTCATGCCGCCGCCCCAATTTGCAAACAAATGAAATAAAACATAAAAAAAGACTTGAACCACGAGGTTCAAGTCTTTTTGAGGTATCAATTATTTTGCTAATTCATATATCGCTTGCGCATAAATCCCCATCGCACGAATCAGATCATCTACTTCGATATACTCATCGGTTTGATGCGCTGTTTCTACTTTTCCAGGGAATATAGGACCATAAGCAACACAATTTTTCAATGCTCTGGCATAAGTTGCACCAGCTACTGCTAAAGATTGAGAAGGCAATCCAGTCTGCTCCTCATAAACTCTCGCTAACGTTTTCACCAAAGGATGATTGTTATCAAAAGAATGTCCTGGTTTGTTATCCGTATACAACGGTTTAAAACCATAAGCAGCTAATTTTTCATCTAACTTTTCACCCAGTTGTTTCCCATCAGCGTGGATAGGGTAGCGGATATTGACACGAATGAACTGTTCTTTTTGACGTTCATAGCGATAAACACCAACATTGACAGTGAGTTTCCCAACGATATCATCTTCTGTCACCATATCTAATTTTTCACCGAAAACACTATCGACGAAACAATCATTGATCATTTGTACATATTGATGACCATGGGAATCAAGGGGAAGAGTGATCAAAAATCTCGTCAATTCCAGAGCTGCACTTAATCCTTTCTCCGGTTCGGAGCCGTGATGTGCTCGACCATGCAATACTAATTTGACATGATCATCTGCTTCTTCGGCATACCCTTCTAAACGATGAGTCATCAAAAATTGTTGGTAAGCTTCTTTCAACTCAAATACGTCTCCTGCCCCACCAATAATAGCTGTGGCATATTCAGGAACCATATTTACACGCCTTCCTGACTGGAAAGATTCTAAAATCCACTGACTGTCTTCTACCGAATCAGTTGTCCAATCTTTTGCTAACTGTACATCTAGAAATCCTTTTTCTGCTGTGATAATAGGGAATTCTGCATCTGGAGTAAATCCTACAGAAGGCATTTCTTCATGGGACAAATAATGATCCATACATCTCCAATGCGTTTCTTCATCCGTACCCATGATTAACCGAACCCGTTTCGAAACAGGTAAGTTTAGTTCTTTGATGATCTTTAAAGCAAAATAAGCTGCCAATGTAGGCCCTTTGTCATCTGTAGCGCCTCGGGCATACAGCTTTCCACTACGGATATCTGGTGAAAATGGTGGAGTTGTCCAACCTTCGGTAGCTGGCACTACATCAATATGAGATAGAATCCCAACAATTTCTTCTCCACTTCCATATTCAATATGCCCAGCGTAACCGGATAAATTTTTGACAGTGAAACCATCTGATTGACCAAGATTCAACATAAATTGCAATGCATCATTAATCGATTTTCCAAATGGGGCTCCTTCTGTTGCTGTTGATTCATCTAAAACGCTTGGAATTTTCAAAAAATCTACTAATTTATCTAAAAAAACATCCCTCTTTGATTCTGCCTCTGATATCCAGTTCATCATGAACTCCTCCTGTCATACTACACCATATGTATCAAGTAACGCTTTTTAACATTGTCACACAAAAATAGGCGACTTTTGACTCTTTCGAGGTTCACATCGAAGAAGTCGAAATAAAATGGATAAACAAATAAAAACTTAAAAATTAAGTATAACCTATCAGCCGATAAACTTTCCAATATAACGAAAAAATAAAGCTACCTATAAGTAGCTTTCACATCAAGCATGTACACTATTCGATAGAAAGTTTCCTTCTATCCAAAGGTACAACAGATTTAAATCACAGATACAGCTCGAGATTTCAGTCATCTCTCCCATCAGCTCATAAAATCCTGTCTCATCTACCCGATCCAACTGATCAAAGTACTCCATATATCGTTGTTCAAACGTTTTAATCGCTTCTGGTATTTTGGCACAGACCGTTTGACATAATAATTCAAAGTTAGCTTGTTCGTTATCACTCAATTGATCGTATTCTACAAAAAGAACTGGCTTTGAAATCCCAAGACGCTCATCCTGCTGCAATGTATACTTCATAGCTGTCTACTCCTCAGGTTTGTCCGGAATATCTTGAATAACTTTTTCCGCTTGCTTTAACAATCCTTTTTTCTTTCCTTCGTACGGTTTCAATTGCACTTCATTTTGCTTCCATTTTTTATCCATGTCTATCATTGCATCTGAAAACGACTGCTTTAACTCTGCTTCTTTGGCGTGCATTTTTTGTTCTGTAAAACCTAGTACACCTTCGTAACGACTATCAATCCAACCTTTTATCTTGTTATATTCTGTAGGGTTGATTTTCTTTTCGTTTTTGATTTGTATATTCGCATCCGTCAGCCGCTTGTGTTCATTATTCAAATTTGTAACGATCGATTGATATTTCCGATCAAGACGCTGCTGAGTAACCTGATATCCCTTGACCATTTTTTGAATCGATCTCACTTGCCAAGGTTCATTGACTTGTTTTACTTCATTTGCATGCACACGGGCTATTTGCTCCAAATCAATTATATCTTCAATTGGCTGGTACTCTCCACCTGTGGACTCCGCTAATTGAGTGAGTTCATTTTCATCTTTCGTTGGAACATCAATACCAATTACATTAACCATTACACCCATTTTAGACGAACGTATAGCCTCGATTTGTTGAGTCAAATCAGCTCCACAAGTATCCGAACTATCTGCGATTACATAGATGATGTTTTCGTTGTTAGCTTTTTGATTTTTCACCAGATCATTCATCGTGTTATGTAGTGCCTCTATTAACGGACTCCAGCCTGTTGGTTTCTCTTTACTGAAACTTTTATTCAATTTGGCTGGTTGAGTGGGATAACCTTGGTAAACTAATTCCGTTTTGGAACAAGAAACCTCTTTATCCTTCTTTCTTGGACCACCTTCATGACCAAAAAAACGAACCATAAAATTAGCGTTTACAGGCAATTGTTTCATATAAGTAGTAGTAAATTGCTTAGCCCATTCATAACGTGATTTTCCTCTATACTCATTTGCCATAGTGGAGCTAGCATCTACTAAAACAGCTATATTGGTCGGTTTTAAAGGTTTTGCTGGAGGTTTCGAATCAGCCGCGGGTTCCCCATAGGACAATACTCTGATCTTTGCTTGGTAGTTGGGAGCTAACATACTTGACAAACTCTCTAAGTCATATTTGTAATTTTGACCTACCAAACCAAGCAAGTAAGCATATACTGCATCTTCTGCTAAACCTTCTGGCATTACTTTAAGAGCCTCAGCAACACTACCTGCTTTATATGGTTCTGTTGCATACCTGCCTTTGCCCTTATCCTCTAAAATATTCCGCAGAATTGGTGAAGGAGTTGGGGGGACAAACTCTTGCTCATATATCTGTTTTTCCTCGCTTACATTATCACGTGTATCTGTCTTTTTTTCACTTACATTCTCTACTTCATTACCTGTAACTTGTTGTATTTTTTCAATAACCAATGAGCATCCAGTTATGGTCACTAATAAAAAACAAGCTAAAAGGGAAAGTTTAACAAATTTCATAATGCCTCCTACCACCCTACAGTGCTTCTCTAAGCTTACTGGATCACTTGCGCTTTGACAACCATCCTTAGCGTGATTACCTGTTATGGTCACATTTTTGCGCGAAAGAGCAACATGCCTTATAATGAGAAAAACTAACAAATAGAATGTGTGATGACCAAATGGATAAAAGGAAAATACGTGTTGTAGTAGGAATGTCAGGAGGAGTAGATTCTTCTGTGACAGCATACCTGCTCAAACAACAAGGATATGATGTCGTCGGTTTGTTTATGAAAAACTGGGACGACACAGACGAATTTGGTCACTGTACTGCTACAGAGGATTTCGAAGATGTACGCAGAGTGGCTACTCAAATCGGAATCCCTTATTACTCCGTTAATTTCGAGAAAGAGTACGCAGATAAAGTATTCCAATATTTTCTCGATGAATATAAAGCAGGCAGAACACCTAACCCAGATGTGATGTGTAATCGAGAAATCAAATTTGGCGATTTTCAAGAAAAAGCAAAGCAGTTAGGCGCAGATTACATCGCAACTGGACACTATGCAAGGGTAGAACATAGTGAACAAGGCTCTACTTTATTACGAGGTATAGACCCTACAAAAGATCAATCATATTTTTTATATGCGGTGCATCGTGCACAGCTCGATCACGTTCTTTTCCCAATAGGACACTTACAAAAAGCAGAAGTTCGAAAAATAGCAGAAGAGGCCGGATTAGCAACTGCTAAGAAAAAAGATAGTACAGGCATTTGTTTTATTGGAGAAAAGAACTTTCGACAATTCCTCAGCCAATACTTGCCTGCAAAACCCGGGGAAATCCACACTATGGATGGCAAACGAATTGGAGAACACGATGGATTGATGTACTATACGCTCGGACAACGTCAAGGACTTCGTATCGGAGGATCAGAAACGGGTACAGGGGAACCATGGTTTGTAGCAAAAAAAGACGTTAAAAACAACATTCTATATGTTGCCCAAGGACACAATAATGAAGCGCTGTTTTCCGCAGGGCTTACCGCCAGCCATCTCAACTGGTTACAAGCAGAACAGCCGCAAGAACCCTTCACCTGTACAGCGAAGTTTCGCTACCGCCAAGTAGATGTACCTGTGACCGTCACCCCAAACAGTGACGGCACTGTCACCGTACACTATGCCGAAAAAGAGCGGGCCGTGACACCCGGACAATCTGTTGTCTTTTACGACAAAGAACGATGCCTTGGCGGTGGAATTATCGAGAAAACATTTTAACAGAGGTCACTCCTCTGTTTTTTTGTGTCTATTTGCCGGAAACGAAATTATCGCAATATAAGTCTTTTTTACAAATAATTTAGGACTTATCAAATACAAAAATTATGTATATGAAAAATTGAAATATATAAATAATAAAAAATTGAATTTAATAATAAATAAAATTATATTTATGATGAGTCCAATTTTTTATTGGTCTAACACAGACAACAAGGGTGTGGAAACATGAGCTTTCTCTCAAATATTATTCATTTTTTGGTGGCTTATCGATTTTTTTTACTTTTTGGATTTATCTTCGTCGGGATAGTACTTCCCTTATTATTTAAATACTCCAAGCGGGGCACTGTTGGAGTCGTCATTTCTGTTCTATTTTTCTTAATTGGTATTGTAAATGTGATCTGGGGAACCGATTTAAATAATGTATTTTTGAATAAAAATGGGAAAATAGCTGAGGCAGTGGTAACTAAAACAGAAATGACAAATAGTACTTACAATGATATTCCAATTGAACGTTATTACTTGTTGATTCTTACAACAGCAAATAAAACGATCCAAACAACATTTGAGAGCACAGCCTTTAACATTTATCCAGCCCCTGAGAATGGTTATATCTATCCCAACCAAGGTGAAAGATTTATGATCAAGTATATTCCCGGTGCAGAAGATAACTTTATTATTTTAACCAATATAAATTCGTCCTATAGTAAAAGATTGGCTTGTGATACTTACTTCAAAGAAATGGAAGATTCAAAAACAGAATATGAATTTAACCCATCCAATGCTACTTTTAAAAATAAATATTCAGCCACTTTGCGCAAGTACATTTCTAATAAATGTAATCTTGCAGAACAATATCAAAAAGAATGGGAAATTCTCCAAAGAAAATAACTCCTCTAGTGGACTGCATTTTCCCATTCTATTAAACTGAAAGAATGGATTCAAAATTTTATAGTAACTATATTTAACAACTTGCATGAAAGATCAAAAAAGATGAAAGCATGTGCTTTCATCTTTTTGTTTGGCGGGCCCTAGAGGAGTCGAACCCCTAACCTTCTGATCCGTAGTCAGACACTCTATCCAGTTGAGCTAAGAGCCCATATTCATTTTGCAAGACGTTATCATTCATTGTTGAAAAAATGGCGGGCCCTAGAGGAGTCGAACCCCTAACCTTCTGATCCGTAGTCAGACACTCTATCCAGTTGAGCTAAGAGCCCGTATTCATTTTGCAACAACGAAATCCATCATAACTCTTTCACACATAAAAGTCAAGCACTTTTTTGGTGCGGATGAGAGGATTTGAACCTCCACGGTCATCATGACCACAAGAACCTGAATCTTGCGCGTCTGCCAATTCCGCCACACCCGCATAAGCAAGCGGAATTATACAAAAAGTTTTTAATGGAGGCGGCACCCGGATTTGAACCGGGGGTAAAGGTTTTGCAGACCTCTGCCTTACCACTTGGCTATGCCGCCATAACACTCAATCTTGTGACACTTGAATATTCTAACATAATCCCACCAAAAGTCAATAATAAAATTTTGAACTCCACCCAAAGCCATGTTTAAACTTTTATTGTTCATCGCTGTATTATTTCGGATGAATGAGAAATCCTAAAACCTCAAACACTATAACAAAAAAGGATGTCCAGCATGATACCAATTGAATCTACCATCGAAGACAAACAAACACAATTCGCCAGTCTCTCTGATCAGTTGGAAGAGGAAGATTTCCACATAGGCGGCGGCTATGCATATGATCATGGTTATTTCGACAAACCATTGGACTGGGAAGAAGAACATGGAAACCGGTATTTTCTTCGCATTCCTGTATTTGCGGTGCGAGGTGATATCGGAGATCCAGATACTCTCGTTCGAATCGGAAAACCATTTGTAATCAAACATGAATTTCGCACAGATGAATCTAGTGATCCTACTGGGGATTCTGGTGTTTTTAGCGGAATGATGAATCAGTTTACAACTCCTATCCCAGCAGAAGATCATCCCATTGATCAAAAATGGATAGACAGGGCCAGAGAGATTGTGAATCGAGTGGAAGGGTTACACATATAAGTTGAAAACAATCCAACTATAAAAAAGCGCAAACCATTTTCTCTAGAGATAACTTCTCTAGAGGTTCGCCACAAAAGATATTACTTGTCACTAAGCTGTCTTTCATGCAGAAAAAAGCCACCCTGTCATCAAGAAGCAGAGTGGCTTTTTGTATTGGCAGGGGCGGTAGGAATTGAACCCACACTGGAGGTTTTGGAGACCTCTGTTCTACCATTAAACTACGCCCCTATAACATAGCCACCAACAATGGATTGGTGGCTATGATGATATGTGGTGCTGAAAGCAGGATTCGAACCCGCGACCTACTGATTACAAGTCAGTTGCTCTACCAGCTGAGCTATTTCAGCATATTCAAAAACATTCAAATGGTGGCTCGAGACGGAATCGAACCGCCGACACGAGGATTTTCAGTCCTCTGCTCTACCGACTGAGCTATCGAGCCATCTATGTATAAGATGGCGGAGAGAGAGGGATTCGAACCCTCGATACGCTTGTGACGTATACACGATTTCCAATCGTGCTCCTTCGGCCAGCTCGGACATCTCTCCAAAACACTTTGATTTTGTCAGGAACGAGATCTATCTTAACCTGTAATGAGGTTTGTTGTCAACTCTTTTTTTCATTTTATTTTAATGATGCTTCGAAAACGAATATTTATTAGTTATATAGCGGGGTGGAAGCATTTCCCACTACTTGCATCGCATTTATCTACATAATATTTTCATTTGCAAAAACATACATTCTATGTTACTATTTTTTTAGTATTCCAAACAGTGTACATATACCTAAAAGTTATCTAGCTTTCTTGTGTACGGTGTTACGCCGTATCTGCGTGTAAGATTCCCATACTTCATCCGGTCCCGCGTTACTATACTAGCCCTACCGTGGTGGGGGGTGATTGTGGCCGCCTAAGTAGGCGTAGCCGCTACCACAATCGACCCCCCACCACGGGGGCTAGCTCAGTGGCGTTACCAGATCAAGGTGTTTTCGTAGATAACTTTTTAAAACCTAGCTAATTCATTTGGCTAGGTTTTTTTGGTTCCTATATATAAAGCAGCAATTAGTCACCTGAACAAATTATCTCAAACTATTCCTAATACTGCGATTCAAATTTTTATATTTTTTTCAACAAAATCCCTGCTGGAAACAGGGATTTTGCGTATATTTAGTTCTCCCATTGAAATGTCTCATCAACAATAGAAATAAGCTGATTCAACCGCTGCGACAATTCTTCTTCATTCCTCCCTACAAAAGCAAATTGAGCGATGGAATCGACACTTAATTGCGCTTGATCATATGACTTTCCATCTTCTCCAGTAATTTGGGCCACTTTCACCCATTCTGGAAACAAGGTAGAGTTCACATGTAATAATCCATATTTAGTGTTCACCAATAACCATCCAGCTAAATGGGAGGGATTCATTTTCACTTCTTCCTTCAATACTGGACCTGGAAGTCCAACAGAAATTTGAGCATGAATATCAAACAATGACACATCGTATGCAAGTTTATGTGTGTCAGATACTTTTGCACCACCTGTCCTGCTGCCAATCTCCCCAAAAATAATTTGATCATTCGGAGTATGAAACCATTCCGCATGAAATGTGGTATTTGCTGGTGTGTCTAAAATCTCCAATACTTTTCTGGTTCCTGCGGAAAGTCGCCGGCTCAAAGGATTTTGAGGATGTAACATCGTACTTCCTAGATATGTCATCGAACTCGAAGCAAGTGGTGCATTGTAATATTTGGACACAGTAGTTAATTGAATGACCCCGTCTTCCACCCAACCATCAATATGAAAATATTCCCCATCAATATATTTCTCAACTAATACTTCCGAAAGTTGTTCGTTTGCTAAAAAATTTTCTAGTTCTTGCCGATGATGCAAAACATAAGTCGAAACTGAACCAAGACCGTCAATGGGTTTGACTACGATCGGATAATCATACTGATCGGCAAATCGGGAAATATCTAATCCGGTTTGTGCTAAGGTCATCTCTGCAACTGGAATATCATTCTCTCGTAATTTTTGCTTCATGATCCATTTGTTGCGAAATTCCATCGCACTTGCAACGCTTTGCCCTTGAATACCTAAATATTCTCTCAGTTTTGCTGCTCTTACTAGATCATATTCTTGTAAAGCGATAACGGAAGTAAAATGATAGGTCTGATGTAATTCAATGGCACGAAGAATAACTTGGTCGTTTGAAATATAATTTGGAAAAAATTCAATATGGTGATAATCCTTTCTATCAAACGTATGCTTAACATGATCAGAGGCCAAAACGACTAATTCTTCTGTTGTAGTGGAGAATACTTGTTTTAAGGGACAGGCGGTATAAGGTAGATTTTCAAGGATTAGTATGGTCATTCGTTCGTTTCTCCTTCTGATCTATTTCCAGCTGCCATCCATATTGTATTTGTGTCAAACCATTTCAGAACGTTTTGTAATCGTGTCCTTACTTCTTCTTCTGTTTCTCCAATTACTACAAAAGAAGCTACTGAATCACAACTATTTTTGGGATCACTGAAAGATGTCCCTTCTGGTACATCTTGTATATATTCATAAACCCAATCTGGCGGTTCACACTTAGGGAAAGATACCAATTCCCCCTCTTTTGACAACGCCTGCACTGAACCACTCAGTCGGGCGGGAGCTTGTCCGAGCAAATTTTGCCCAAAAGCAATACCAGCTTGCAACTCTGCAGATACAAGCAATAAATCTTTTCCATAAGCCACTTCCATTGTTTTTGATATACGTCCGCCGCCGGGTCGACATGCAATTTCAATAAAAATAATTTCTCCTGTCGAGGTTACCAAACATTCTCCATGAAATACTGCATGAGAAGGAAAATCCAATATTCGAATGACTTCTGCCATCGCTTCTTCTATTTGATTTTTATATGGATTATCATTGTGCATCATATAACTGCCAGAAATGAATGTTTGATTCTGATAATGAAACATTGGCTCTAAATATTTTGAAGCACATATCAACTTCAATTCATTATCCTCAATAACACCATCAATATGATATTCTTCTCCTTCAAAAAATTGTTCTGCGTCCATTTTGTGATGAAGACCACTCTTTGCAAACTCCAAAAGATCCGTCTCGTTGTGTAGTACAGTGATTCCTGTAGCTCCTGCACCATCAATCGGCTTCAAAATAATGGGATAGCCAACTTCATCAATAAAATGAAGGAGATCAAAGATATCTTCCACTTGTTTAAATATTGGAATACGGATTTTTTGACATTTCGCTCTCAGGGCTTCTTTCATTCTAATTTTATTGCGAAATTGTATTGCACTGTGTACCTTTTGACCATCAATTCCTAGATGTTCTCTTAATTCAGCTGCTCGAACCAAATCATACTCTGATACAGCAACAATATGTTCAAATTGGTATGTTGCATGCAAATCAATTGCACGCAAAGAAACAGCATCATTGTTATGAAAGCTAGTAAATTCTTCATAGTGTGCAAATGAATCTACAAAATATGGCTCCATTACTTTTTGATCGCTAATAAAAACAACCTTATTTGAAATTTCATTAAAATTATTATAAGTATTCCAAATATACGGAAATCTGTTTAAAATAAGAACACTCATTTAAACTACCCCTTTCTTAATATAAAGTTAATTATATATATTATTAACATATTGCACACTCTAATATATTGATATTTATTACTATTAAAAATAAATTTATGTAAAGAAGATATAAAAAAATCAAATCACAAGAAAATTTATCAAGAGAAGCTATTATGACCACTTCATTGACACCTACACAGGTAAAAAAGATGACATGAGTTTCCATATACCATTTTCTTGTTCATCCTATTTAGATCCACCCCAAACTATTGCGAATATATTTTCGGTTCATTCTTGACGGAATTCTCCAAAATCATATATATTTATTTATAATCATCATTTTTAGCATATGTTTCAGCATCGAAACCATTGTGATATGACCTGACCTTTCAATGGGTCAGGTTTTATATTTATTTAAGGTATAAACTTACAACCTAGTGTCCAGCTAGATAAGGTAAAACTCATCCTTATCTACAATAGAAAGGAGCGAGCTTGTGCTAAAAAAACAGATCCGCAAAAAAGAGGATGCTACATTCAAACAAGAATGGGATCAACTTCAGAATCATGTAGCTTGGTGGGAAGCCGAACAGCCTCTCGCCTCACTTCCAGCAGACCTACAAATATTACTGATCAAAAATGACCCAAATTTTAGCGATCAACTGATCAAATTCGCTATTCTTTTAGAAAGTCAGTACATATGGAATGAAAAAACACAGCGTTATGATTACATCAATATGCATCAGGTCCTGAAACGGGACAGATCTTGGATTTGGACTCTCTATTTAACTGATCACCCACTGGCGAGAGAAGGATTGAAAAAATTACTCCAATACTATAACTATCAAGAATTCAACCGATACACTAACGAAGCAGGTGTATATATCGGTTACTATTATTACAATTACCGAAATAATAAGTATCTCTACAGCGCTCTCAACAAAAACTATCTGCGCTATTTAAAAGCTATCTTTAAACTAGCAGAAAGAAAGCAAGATATAGAGATTTTATCTCGACTGGCATATCGTTTTGAGAAAGATCGAGATTACTATGTGCGTATTTCCTCACCTACTCAACAAACACAAAAAACAGAGACAAAACTTGCTTATTCCCCAAAAACAAGAAGCTATTTAGCAAAAAGAACATGGCGCACCTTACGAAACTTAGGAAAACATAACGTGAAAGACTATATTCATTTTGCTACCGAGGTGCTGCTGCAATATTCTAAGCACGATGCAAAACAAATTCGTCTAGAACTTCCAAGTACTGATCAAATCAAATATGTTGAGTCCTACAAAGAAAACTGGGTTCTAAATCATCTTCTTTATCACCACAGTACACGGTTTACCTATAGCAGCTCTACTTGGCAAGCAACACCAAATGCCTACTTGGAAGAACCAGAGGAACGCGAAGAAGCATTTCCTGAGCTATGGGATCAACATCCAGATGAGTTATTTATGCTGTTGATAAAAGCAGAAGCACCTCCTGTCATTCACTTTGCTGGTAGGGCTTTACGCCTTGGAAACCCTGCTTTTGTCGCTCAGTTATCGGATGCAATTATTGATCAATTGCTGCAATCCACCGACTCCTATCGCCAAGAATTTGCAATTCGAGAGATATTGAACCGTTTGGACAAACATCATCCAGATTTAAAACGCTGGATGTCTTTATCCACCCATCCAAACAGCAAAATCCGCACCTTGGCAAATGATTTTTTAAAGCAGCATTCAGCTACATGGTCTGATGAGACAAAAACAAAACTGATAAACATATGTTTAGGAAAAATAACGAAATATCCTAATGAACCTTATGTCAGTGAATGGCTGGATATTTTTGAAAATCACTTACGCGATGTACTCGCTGAAAAGCTAACACTTTCTAAGGTTGCTTCTTTATTGAAACATGCAGGGCAAACCACCATCCAGCGATTTGTTTCCTTGCTTCTTCCCATTATCCGAAAAGATCAAAATGCCTATACCGCAGATGACTTGCTTCCTTTCTTGGAAAATGAAACAGCATCTATTCGCGTGACGGCACGAACTATTTTACATAATGATTACATGTCGCTCTCTTGTACACCAGCATTTTTAGTGAAATGGTGCACCATTCCCTATGAGGATAACCAAGTATTTCTCACACCATTTTTCGTCGATCGAATGCATTGGCTCATTCCCATTCTCTCTAAGTTTCTCGATGCACTGTGGGAAGAAATGATGCAAAATGAACTTCCTGAAATCAGCAGAAACTATATTTTAAATGATCTACTTGGAACACTATTTTTAGCTGAACTTACAGATACGCCATTGGATCAAGTACTAGAATTGCTCGATCATTCCGATACGAGTTACCAAGAGTTAGGTGCGAGAATATTTGCCGTCAAAAAACCAGCAGTAGATCAATTCAGCTTCGATCAGTTACTCCAATTGGCACACAATCAGATCGCACTGTGTAGAAGCGAAGCTCGAAATATGATCATTCAAGTAAAAGATCAGATTACAGACGAATGGCTGGTCAATCTTGTCGAAACACATTGGGATGATACAAGAAATTGGGGATTTGCTTATATTCGGACACTTTCTGTTGAACAATTTACCCCAACTTTGATCTACGGATTAATCGACAGTGCTCGCCAAGATGTACAAGCATTTGGAATGGAAATGGTAGAAATCCATTTTTCCGACTTGGACATAGCCGAATTATTACTTCGCGCCAGTGAGAGTACCGATTTATTCGTTCAGGAATATGCACTGTCGCTCGCAGAAAAAATTGAATGGAACTTAGATAACATTACAAAATTGGAGTTGTTCTTCCGAACGATCTTATTTAAAGTCCATCAAGCTAGAAAAGCCAAGCAGATGACCTTAAATCTATTGTTTCAATTAGGAAAAAGAGACCGTGACACTGCTGAGAGAATTGTTCCTCTTTTATCAGACATCGCTCACATAGGCGGAAAACGAGATTTTGAACAAATTTTATTTATGCTTACGCAAATAAAAACTCTCTACCCAGAAATAGAGTCCCCTATACAACTCAGATAAGGAGGAATTGGCATGTTATTTCAACAAACCTACGCTTCATCCAGCGGTGTCAGTCATGCTGGTGGAAACACATTGGTCAATTTTGCACCTGATTTAGGAAGAGAACCTACGTTTTTTCGTGGAAAGATCGCAGACCCCATCCGTTATCGTGATGCCATGATCGCCTTGCGTGATGTAGTCGTGTCTGATCTCAACTATAAACCAAAAGATAACACTGCTTATCAAGAGTGGGTGAAACAACAATATTTATTGGATATCGCTGGTATTTTAGGTGAAAAAGCAGACTTATCTATTCGTATTCAACAATTGCAAAAGCGTATGAATGAGCTAAACAAACTCCGTACCGCCAGAATGGGTGATTACTATAAATCCCAACGTGAATACTTTAATTGGCTGTATCAAAACGATAAAGATGCTTGGTTTGTATTAGATCCTGTTATCACTGTTGCCCCAGATCAAGTTTTCTTTGAAGCATTCTCGCTGGATGAGTCTTCTTACGGGAGATTAGCTGTGCATGAAGAACTTTTCACAGATGTAAAAGACTTTCAATATGGGACGACCAATATTGATTTTTCGGATAATCTACTAGCAGAATTAAAACGAATTCGAACTTACCGCCCTACGGAATTTCAAGTCGATCCTACTGGATTTGAAGTTGCGACTGAAGGTAGAGAAGTATACAAAGAGAAAAAAATTGATGTCCCAACTAGTTGGATTCGTGGCTTTTTGCAAGTTCAATCAGCTATGAGTATGCCTACCAGTTCCTTTGAGTTAAAACCGATTGATCTCTATAACATATGTAACTTTCTTCGTAAGCACAAAGAAAAAGACAGCCCGCGCTCTTTAAAATACAAACTAAAACCTGGAGCACCAGTGGAGTTAATTATTGAGCCATGGAATGAGTCCATTACCTTTGCTGGTTCTGTATATCTAGGAGAAACAGCCCAAGAAATTCGTACATGGGGTCGCAGAAGGCTGTTTCTTTTGGAAAGACTTCTGCCGCTTGCAGATCGAATTACGGTTCATTTACTAGGAACAGGCATGCCTAGTTTTTATGTAGTAGACATGGGGAATTTAAGTTTTACATTAGGTTTATCTGGTTGGACTCGCAACGATTGGGCCAACGCCGGAAACTTTGATCTGTTAGTCGGAACAGGAGGAAAAGCAACACCTAGTCAGTCCTCCCTTGTTTTTTCAGGACTGAAATTAAAGAAGACTGCAACAGATACAGAATTAGCAAGTTGGACTCATTTACCGATTGAAGTCGTACAAGCAGCTTTAAGACAACTCTGTAGTGCAGGCAGAGTCATGTTTGATTTGGAAATCGGCAAGTATCGCCTTCGTGAACTTACCCGTGAACCCTTACCAATGGATCAACTATCTTACACCAATCCAAGAGAAGAATTGGCTCAAGAACTAGTAAGACAAAACAAAGTAGTACTGAAAAAACGCTCTGAACAGACAAATGGTTGGAATCTTGAAGGCACAAGTGAAAAACATAAAATACAGGTACAACTTGATAAAGATGGCCGCGTTTCAACAGCGCAATGTTCCTGTTATTTTTACAAACAAAATCGGCTCATGCAGGGACCATGTGAGCATATGTTGGCCTTGATACACATCCATCAAACCATTTAGGAAAGGAGGGGACTGTATGTCAGAAGAAAATAAAGTATTGACAAGAGAAGAATGGATTAGCAAAATTCGTACAGAAGGTAAAGCAGAAACGATACGCAGTGAAATGATTCGCCTTGGCTTTTGGGAAGCACCGAATTTAAGTGAGGAAGAGCACGAACAACAAGCTAAGGAAGATGAAGAATACAAAGAGGTTCGGAAAGAATTACAAGAATTACAAAAAAAATCTAAACAACTAAAAGATATTGACTTCTTGTTAAAAGAAGCGAGAAAACACCGGATGGAAGAAAGCAAAAAACGACGAGCCGAACGCAAAGCTGCCCGGAAAATAGCACAGGCAGAAGCGAAAGAAAAGTGGAGAGTATATCGTGAGAATCATGTGATCCATGCTGGCGATGGTGTATCTGCCGGGCTTGCTTCCACTGAAGTAAATGAACAAAAAATGATGCAGTACCAATTGCCGCTCATCCGCTCTGCCTTGCAACTAGCGAATGATATGAGTATCACCTTATCCAAATTAAAATGGCTGACATATCATCGGAACACTGCAACCATCAATCACTATCAACACTTTACCATTCCGAAAAAAAGCGGTGGAAAACGGGAAATTTCAGCTCCAAAATCAAAACTGCGTTCTGCACAAGCTTGGATAAAAACAAACATCTTGGATAAGTTAGCGGTTCATGCTGCCGCACATGGCTTTGTAACTGGAAAAAGTACAGTTGACAATGCCAAATCTCATATTGGTAAAGATGCAGTGGTCAAATTTGATTTAAAAGACTTCTTCCCATCTATCTCGTTTGTACGGGTACGTGGTTTGTTTGAGTCCTTTGGCTACAGCCGTGCAATCAGCACTTTATTTGCTTTGATCTGTACGGAGCCTCCACGTCAAGAAGTAACATTCAATGGAAAAATGTATTATATAGCCATCAATGAACGGCAATTACCACAAGGCGCTTGTACAAGCCCGTCTCTCACCAACTTATTATGCAGAAGGCTAGATGAAAAACTAAGCCAATCAGCGAAGGAAAAAGGGTTCACCTACACTCGTTATGCAGACGACCTCACCTTCTCTGGGAATGGAGAAGCATTACAGCAAATCGGTTCACTGATGAGCAGTGTACGCAGTATTGTCGACTTTGAAGGGTTTGTTATCAACGAAGAAAAAACGCGAGTTCTCCGTGCAGGACGCCGGCAGCGTGTCACTGGAATCGTCGTCAATGAAAAAGCCAACCTTACCCGTAAAGATATCCGAAGTTTTCGTGCCTTATTACATAATGTAGAACACCATGGTTTAGAACAAGAAAACCATCGAAACCATCCTCACTTCTGGGAATATATCAATGGCTATGTGAGTTATGTGCAGATGGTTCGACCAGACATCGGTCAAAAATTCGCTATCCAAGTGCAACGCATAGCAGAGAAATATGGAATGCCTATACGTATTCACATAGAAAAACTAGGATAAAAATCCTAGTTTTTTATTATCTATAGCTAAAATTCTAAATTTCATCTATAATAAAAAAGCACTGCTCACCCCCGAACGGAGGACAAGTGTCACATATTGCAGAACTTCTGCGCAGGCGAACGATCAACGAGAGGGTCGACTACTTCGTGAGCAATCCTCACTTGATCGAAGAACTTCCGGAGGAGGAATGGATCAAGGTCATCGCCTTCATCGAGGAGAAGTGCCAGCAGAAGAACTCCAGCCCCAACTTGGGACTGGAGGCTCCCAGTGACGCCAATGGAGATCTGCGTGAGGTATACCTCAGTGAAGATCCCGTGCTGAAAAGCATCATCCAGCACCTCCTGACCAGCGCGTACCGTGGAGAAATAATAAAGATACGAGAGGCTCTCGTGAGAGCCGGTCTCATGAACTAGCGGAATCCATTCGCTAGTTCCGTCTCCCCCTGTGGACTTCAGATAACGTCCGCAGGGGGAGCTGCCTTATTGTACTTCTATTCCTTCTGTTACCATCGTCAAAATATAAGCCGCCATTTCGTCTTCAGAATATGTTTCTTTCCCTTTACTCCAATCCGCTGCTACCCCAAATATGGTCCAGCTCATCATCCAAATCATCGTTTTTATCGGAACTTTCCATCCGTTTTTTGGAGTTGGAATTTGCTCCAGCCAGTTGAGCAATATGTCGTACAACTCTTCCTGTACCGCTCTTTCAAACAGTGGGTTCATCGTTTCCGTTGGACGGCAGTACAGATGGACTTTAAAATATTTTAATGTCATTTGGATGAGGATTTTGAGATTTTCCAATCCCCAATTAGCATCTGGTGCTAATTCTTCAGCTAAATGGTGTTGAAATTGTTCTCGAATGATCGTCTCCAATAACATATATTTATCAGAAAAATGGGTATAAAAAGTCCCTCGATTTACATCCGCTCGATCAGCGATATCTTGAACGGTCATCGCTTCAAATCCTTTTTCCTCCATTAATTCTAAAAACGCCTGTTTCAAGAGGCGAACTGATTTCCGAACACGGCGATCTAACTTTTGTTCCATATTTTATCTTCCTTCTTCAACATTTTTTTGCAAGTGTTGAATAACGAACAAATCTATAAGTTTAGCGATTGAAAGCATTGATGCTTCATCATAACATTTTCTTAACAAGTTATTGTTACACAACATCTGTTTTTTATCTAATAAGAAAAGGAAGATTGTGATGGTAAATCAAAATACAAACGAAATGAAAGCTATTCGGATACATGAGTTCGGAGGACCAGAAGTATTAAAGTATGAAAATATCTCAATCCCCGCTATTTCCAAAAACGAAGTACTCATCCGTATCCAAACAGCCGGTGTGAACCCTGGCGATTGGCAAATTCGTTCTGGTTTGACAAATGTACCTGTCGAGCAAAGAGAAGAATTCAAAAAAAATTTCCCACTGCCTTATACACTTGGATATGACGTATCTGGAATCGTAGAAGAAGTAGGTAGTGAAGTATACGATTTTAAACGCGGCGATGCTGTTTACGGCATGATCCCTGGAGCTTATGCAGAGTTTACCATTGCACCCCAAACGCATATTGCACCAAAACCAAAAATACTACCTCATGCAGAAGCCGCAGGAGTACCGATGTCCGCATTGACAGCTTGGCATAGCCTATTTGACCAAGGTAACTTACAATCCGGTCAAACCGTGCTTATTAATGGAGCTTCAGGTGGTGTTGGCCACTTTGCTGTACAGATGGCAAAAGCAAAAGGAGCCAAAGTTATTGGAGTAGCATCTGGTAAAAATGAATCCTTTTTGCGTAGTTTAGGAGTAGATGTATTCATCGATTACACCAAAACTTCTTTTGCAGAAATGGATCAAACTGCCGATTTGATAATGGACACAGTAGGAGGAGAAGATGGAAGTAAGTTATTACAAGTACTCAAACCAAATGGAACCTTGACTTCTTCCACTTGGGGAAATTATGATTCTCCCATTGTTCAAAAGCGTTCTTTAAATATACAGCCTATGAGTTTGTTTGAAGCGGAAACAGCCAAACTCAATCAAATTACAAAGCTGATAGACGAAGAACAAATAAAAGTAAAAATCGAACAAATTTTTCAACTGAAAGACGCAGCAAAAGCACATGTGCTCAGTGAAAGTCGTCGGGTAAGAGGGAAAATTATTTTACAAGTAGATTAACTATAGAGGCGACAATCTGTCATATGAAAAAGCATCGCTCGAGCCGCGGTTCCGAAGAATCCGCAACTCGGGCGTTTGTCAGGCGAAAAGCCGGTAGATGCTGATCACCATGACAATCAAACACACAACCCAGCCGCCACAGAGAAGCATGAAACCGGTAACCAAACCACACTTGGTAGCACGGCCCTTCTTGTTTTTCTTCTCACTGGCATTTCCCAGATTGATCAGTACCGGGATAAACGGCAGGTTGTGGAATATATGCTAAAGATACAAGCGGCTTCAAAATTTGCTTCCCTTAATGGATATAAGGTATCTATTATTAGATAAACTACACCTCAGTTGTTAGATATACCTAACAACTGAGGTGCAGTTCACCATTTCAAGTCATATTTTAGATACTAGAAAGCTCTTAATTTTACTTCTCATGTAACTGCAAAGTTCCCTCTATCACAACAACAGCTGATCCTCCCACTTGAATGACAGGTTCCAACTCAGACGTCCCTCTCATAACGGAAATAAACAAAGTCCCGGGTCGACCAATTGCATGGCCTTGAGCAATTTTGAGATTTTGCATTTGATCGAACGAGAGAATCCCTTCTAACAAAAGATATCCGGCAAGTGCTCCATTTGCCGCACCAGTAACAGGATCCTCCGGAATACCAACTGCCGGAGCAAAATCACGTGTGTACAAATCATAACCTTGTTCCACTGTATCAAAAGTAAACAAATGGGTCGTGCTGGCCTTTTGTGACTGGTTTAATTTTTTGAGTTCATCCAGCAGTGGTTGAGCAGTTTCAATATCCTTTTGAGACTTAACAGGAACGATAAGATGCCAGTTCCCTGTATATGCTAGTTTTATTGGATACCTCTGATCCAAAGCCTCTGTTGAAATGCCAACTACCCGGACGATCTCCTTCACATCTATTTGGACATTTTGAAGTTTAGGAGGAACTTGTGTCATTGTCACAGCAGTGAGTTCTTCCTTTTCTTTCGTAAATTCTACAGGAATTACTCCTATATTAGTTTCCAATACAATTTTGTCTGATTTATCTTTCCATCCATACTTTGTAGCTAGTAACCAAGACAGACCAATCGTAGCATGGCCACAAAAATCAATTTCATCTGTAGGAGTAAAATAACGAACACGGAAATCGATCCCGGGCTGATCAGTGGAAAAGAGAAATGCTGTCTCCGACAGGTTAAGCTCTCTTGATATGTTTTTCATCTCTTTTTCCGTCAGTCCATCTGCCTTGGGTACAACTCCTGCTGGATTTCCTCCAAAAGGAACATTGGTAAAAGCGTCCACATGATAAACGGAAATATTTCTCATCATTTCCTCATCCTTTTCTCGTTGTTAAAGAAAGTTTACAAGATAATCTATGATTAGTACAATGAATCTTATTAATCGTAAATATGAGTTTTATCTCATGTATGGAGTGAACCCGATGACACTATTGCAGCTGGAAGTATTTATGAAAGTCATCGAGACAGGAAGTTTTACCCGTGCAGCGGAGTCCCTTAATTTAACACAGTCTGGGGTAAGCCATACCTTTGCAGGATTAGAAGCGGATTTGGGGCTTTCCTTGTTGATAAGGAGTCGTAATGGGATATCTTTAACGGATACTGGAAAGAGATTACTTTCCCATATCCGAGAAATCCTTCGTCATGTGGAACATATGGAACAAGAGGTGGCAGCACTAAATGGTTTGAAAACCGGAATGGTGAAAATCGGTTGTTTTCCTAGTGTCTCAGCAAACCTACTCCCCAAACTTATCCGTTCTTTTCGATCCATATATCCAGGAATTAAAGTCGAAATCCAAGAAGGAGGCTATAATGCCATTCATTCTTGGATAGCAATGGGTACTGTTGATTTAGGATTTGTCGTCTTACCGAATAAAGATTTGGAAACCATTTCGCTGCTGACAGATCATTTATTTGCACTCTTGCCAGTAGATCATCCTTTGTCGAAAGAAACAGAGCTTTGTGCAGCACAGTTATGCAGCAATCCATTTATTATGCCAAAAGCAGGATGTGACGCACAGGTAAAAGCTTTCTTTCGCTCTAGTAAAGTAAGTCCAAATACAGAGTTTGAGATACTAGATAACAATACGATTATTGCCATGGTTCGAGAAAGATTAGGAATTACGGTCATACCGGAAATGGCCTTACCGAAACCTTTATCAGGGTTATGTGCCATTCCATTAACCCCAGCCGTATATCGTCCAATTGGCTTGGCAGTACGATCTCTAAAAAATGCCTCTCCTGCTGTGAAAGCTTTTATACAAGAAGCAAAAACGAATTCACTTGAATTGGACCAAGAAATATAAATTATTATTTTAAAATCCCCTTCATTGCATCGATCAATGAAGGGGATTTCTCACTATTATACTCCTTTGATGACTGCTAGTGGTTTGCATTCTGCGACAACAGAAGCTAGCCCTGCTCCTTCGATCGAATCAATGATTTGATCGACATCTTTGTACGCTTGTGGACATTCATCAAGAATACTTTGCAATGTACGTTGATTGACTAATACTTCTTCATCTGTACCTACTTTCATTGACTCAGCAAATTCGTCAATAGTGATCAACTCTTTGGTAGCACGTCTGGAACGAACACGTCCAGCACCATGACAGATAGAATAGAAGTTTTTCTCTCCGCCTTTTGCTCCTACCATGATATACGATGAAGTACCCATCGATCCAGGGATGAGTGCTGGGTGCCCAGTCTCTTTATAAGCTTCTGTATTTAAGAAGTGTCCAGCAGGCAGAGCCCTGGTCGTTCCTTTCCGGTGAACGAGCATCGGTTGATTGCGGTGAAATTCTTTCAACGCATAGTTATGCATCAAATCATACAATACAGGCGATTCGAAATCTGATCCGAACACTTCTTTAAAGCCTTCCCGCACGCCGTAAGCAAGCATATGGCGATTCACAACCGCAAAATTTAAGGCCGAATACATCAGGTTAATGTATTGTTGCCCTTGATCGGAATCAATCGGCGCATAAACGAGGTTTGGATCAGGGGTTCCAACGCCCCATCTGCTCATCGCTGCTTTAAAATCTTTGGAATACTTGGGTCCCATCATTCCTCCCCAAGCTCTTGAACCAGAATGGATCATGATAACAACTTGTCCATCTTCCAGTCCCCATTTTCCCGCAATTTCTCGATTTTCTTCCCGAATGTGGATTGCTTGGATTTCAATAAAATGATTCATTTGTTACTAATCACGAAACATATCGCAACGGGTTGATCATTTCTGTCAACCTCTACAGGTTCTTTTTCCCTGTAGTTCGGAGCACACCTTCATCCCTAGCATAAGCTAGTAGGATGCCCAAGTCCCTCTGCTCTCTACGGGGCGTATTACCGCTTCCCACGGAATTCCCATCTCAGGGTTTCCCGTTTTGGACGAGTTTTTAACTAATACATTACTGTGCTAGGGAGGCAATCCTTTTACCTCCACCAAGTGTTCCCACTTGCTGCCAAGCGCGGCTCCACATTTTATCTGGGATATGTTCTAAGAAATCAGTGTTAAATTCAAACTTAGCATGTTCAACATGAGTCATCGATTTACGTTGTTTTGGGGTATAACGATCTGGTATATACTCAGGCGGCAAACCATGCAAACCTTCGGAAACGATCTTTTCCACCCGAATATTTTTATAATGAGATGCCGACCTTTCGTTGGCTGGCACAAATTTTTCAATCGATTTTATTAGTTCTCTTCGTAGTTTTTTATCTTGAATATCTTCTTTTTTCAATGGGGTCAAATGAACACGCATTCCACAACCGATATCCGAGCCCACAATGGATGGTGAGACAAATCCATCTCGCATATTCCACACGGCTGTTGTTCCGATACATGTTCCGATTCCCACATGGGCATCAGGGGTGTAACTCATGTGTACATTTCGCGGTATTTGCAAATTATTATCCGCCATATGATACACTTTGTCTTCAAGCGATGCGAAAACTTCATCATTGGCAAAGATATGAAGCTTTCCATGAGATAATTCTACTTCTCTGTGATTTTTGCCATGATTTTTTAACATTTTATATAATCTCCTTTTCAGGAAAAGAACTAACATTTTGTATTTTACTATTTTTTCTCATATAAAGCCATCATTCACCTCTTTTTCTTTGTCAATGAAATCTGATTTTGGAAGAAAACAAGCAACTTCCAAAGTGATATCTCTAAAAATACCAATTTAATGCGAATGATTTTACGAAGGTTAACACAAAAAAAGTACTCCTTTATTGATAAGGAGTACTTTGCTAACCATTAAAAATCAAAGTTATCTGGGTCTGGACCTACACGTAAATCTTGATTTAACCCACTGATCCGTTCCATCTCATCTTCTGTCAACTCAAAATCAAAAACCGAAGCATTTTCGATAATCCGATGTTCTTTTGTAGATTTGGGTATGGTCACTACTTTATTTTGCAGATCCCATCGGATGATTACTTGTGCAGTGGATTTATTGTATTTTTCACCTATTTCTTGGAGTACTTCATTGTTTAATAACTGCCCTTGCATCAATGGAGACCATGCTTCTAATTGAATATCATGTTCCTCGCAGTATGCTCGTAACTCTTTTTGTGTAAGCCTAGGATGAAACTCCACCTGGTTGATAACTGGTTTTACCTCCGCCTTTTCCATCAAGTTTTCTAGGTGATGGACTTGAAAATTACTCACACCAATCGCTCGAATTTTTCTTTGGTGATATAATTTCTCCATCGCTTTCCAAGCTGCTTGATACTTGCCTTCCACAGGCCAGTGAATCAAATAGAGATCCAAGTAATCCAAATTCAACTTTTTTAAACTCGTTTCAAAAGCAGCTGATGTCTCTTCATATCCAAGATCGGCATTCCACACTTTTGAGGTCACAAATAAATCTTTACGGGAAATATTTGCAGCTTCCAATCCTTCTTTTATTCCTTGTCCGACTCCTTCTTCGTTTGCATAAATTGCAGCAGTATCAATACTGCGATAACCATGAACAATTGCAGTCTTCACTGCATGTACTAACTCCGGACCTTCTTCTACTTGGAATACACCAAGTCCCAGCCAGGGCATTTTTACCCCATTGTTTAATGTTGTTGTATCTTGTAAATGATTAGGCACTTTTCCTAACTCCTTCACTATAAGATGAATCGCCTTTTTCCAAGCTCCAGCTCCAAGCTGTCAAAACGATTGCTACAACTACCATGAGACCACCAACCCATGGAGTATGAATCAATCCCATTTGGTCAGTAATCCATCCTCCAATATACGATCCCAAAGCAATACCAGCGTTAAAGGCCGCAATGTTAATAGCCGAAGCTACATCCACTGCACTTGGCACAAAACGCTCTGCAAGCATAACCACATACACCTGTAGTCCTGGAACATTCATAAAAGCGAACAGTCCCAAAAAGAACACCGTTACAAGTGATGCAATCGGAAATGGTGCAGTGAAAGTAAACACAAATAATACAATAGCTTGCACCAAAAACATAAAAAATAATGCTTGGACAGGCTTTTTATTTGCCAATTTTCCACCGATCGTATTTCCAATCGCAATGGCGATACCATAAACAAGCAATATAATCGTAACTGTAGATGCTTTAAATCCAGATAACTCTTGAAGTAATGGAGACAGATACGTAAATACAACAAATGTACCTCCATAACCTAAAGCAGTAATGATAAAAATCAAGAGAAGTCGACCATTGGTAATTAATTTTGCTTGGTCTTTCCAACTCGTTGGCTTGCCTTTGCGCAAATCAGATGGAATAAGGAATATCGTAGCAATCAATGCTACAATCCCTACGATTACAATCGCTACAAAGGCAATTCTCCAGCCTAGTTGCTGACCAAGAAAAGTTCCAAACGGTACACCTGTCACGGTAGCCACTGTCAATCCTGTAAACATCATAGAGATCGCACTTGCCCTTCGATCTTCCGGTACCAGATCGGCCGCAATCGTAGAACCAATGGACATAAAGACACCATGGGCTAAAGCAGACACCACACGAGCAAGTAACAATATGCCGATATTCGTTGCTGCTGCAGCAATACTATTTCCGATGATAAATATTATCATTATCCATAGCAGAAGCGATTTTCGCGACATTCGTGATGTCAATGATGTGAGAACAGGCGCTCCAATCATGACACCTAAAGCATATAAGGAAACGGTCAAACCAGCTGTGGTGACCGGTATTTTTAAATCAGATGAAATAAGTGGTAATAGCCCTACACTGATAAATTCCGTAGTTCCGATCGCAAATGCACTTATCGCTAGTGCAAGCAGTGCTAATGAACTTCTTTTTCCTTGCATCGTCACTACTATTCCCCCCTAACATCCTAGTTGTATGATCTGATAGATGAACGGAAATCATACAACAAAAATGTGTTTTTTTGTCGATCACAAGATGATATTATGAGGGATAAAAGAGCAATCGGGAAGTACGCACTTTATTGTGATATAGTCACCAAAAAGTAATGTAGTAACTTTCAAGTAATAGAGGAGGAGAGAGAAAAATGCTAAAAAAGAAATACAATGTCTCCGTTGAAGCAGCTCTAGAGGTAATCGGGGGAAAATGGAAATGTGTCATTCTTTGCCATTTAATGCGGGGCAAGAAACGAACTAGTGAGCTCAAAAAGTTGATGCCTGCCATCACCCAGAAAATGCTCATCCAACAGCTCAGAGAATTAGAAGAAGATGAAGTCATCAAGCGAATTGTTTATCAACAAGTCCCTCCAAAAGTCGAATATGAACTAAGTGACTATGGTCATAGTTTAGAAGCAATATTGAATTCATTATGCGCTTGGGGAGAACAGCACATTATTCGCGTCTATGGAGATAAAGAAAGCATGTTAGAGGAAAGCATTTTAAATCAGTAAAAAAGAGTGAAGCATAGGCCTCACTCTTTGGCTAATTTCACAATATCTTTTACTTCCAAAATGGGATTAGGATATCCCTTTTGGACACAATGAATCATCGCTAGTCCAACTTCACTAAGGGTAGATACATACATGGGGAAAATTCGTTTCCATATAGGATACATCCACGCAAACAGATGATACCATTTTTTTGTATTTTTTAATCCTTTGATAGGTTGCATATACCCAGCCCGAAACAAATAAGTCTGCCGAAAAGGTAACTTCATCAAATCATTCTCTGTTTTCCCTTTTACTCTTGCCCACATACTTCTACCCGTTTCTGAACTGTCCGTCCCTGAACCAGAAACGTAACAAAAAACCATATTTGGATTTTGTTTAACGAAGAGATTTGCGATGTACATCGTCAAATCATACGTCAAATGGGCGTACTCTGTTTCTTTCATACCAAAAGACGACACACCCAGACAATAGAAACAAGCATCATAGTGAACAAATTGATCTTTTACCGCTGACAAATCAAAAAAATCAGGTTGGATGATCTCTTCTAATTTTGGATGACTTACCCCACACGGTCTTCGATTGAGGACTAACACATGATCCACTTCTTTATGTGACAAGCATTCGTGCAGCACTCCTTCCCCCACCATGCCCGTTGCACCTGTAATGATCACCCTCATCTAACTTTCACTTCCTCTTCCTCCAAATTCACAATACCCCATTTTTCACCCCAAACCCCCATTTGTACTAAAATAGTTCTGTATTCTCTTCCTTTTTGGGTAAGTGAATATTCTACCGTTACGGGAACAGTAGGATATACTTCTCGATGGACAACTTCTATTTTTTCTAGATGGCGAAGCGTATCGGTTAACGATTTTATGCTTATATTGCCTATATTTCTTCGTAGTTGATTGAAACACTGTGCTTTAACACACAATTGAGCAATGACAAAATAGGACCATTTTCCATTGATCACTTCTAAAGCTGCCTGAATTGGAATTGCACAGGGGTGCATATCTTTTTTCCTCAGTTTTCCCACCTACTTACTATTTATCAGTAACTCTATTCTCCGAGTTTATACCAAAAAAAGTGCGTTCTTACTAAAGTATATCATTTGACTTATCATCAAAGGAGATGAGATAAACACAAGAAAGAAGGAGCTCAGATGAGAAATTCAGATAAAACTATTTTGGTCTTAGGTGCTACAGTGTACTTGGGAAAAACTTTTTCATTGGCAAGTGATTCCGTAACTCCGCCAAATATTGCAGCAGCTATTTCCCGGGTATCTGGAAAAAAGATTATCTATAAGCAATTTCCGATTGAACAATTGCGTAAACAAGACGAGGAAATAGCTAAGGTCTATGAATGGATCAACAAAGGTAATAGTAAGGTAAATTTATCGTATTTACGAAAACTCCATCCTAACTTGTTGACTTTTGACAAATAGTTAGAAAAAAAGGGTAAAATAAAATTTGAATCCTTTTTCCGAGAAAACCAAGGGAAATAATAATAGTTTATCAGGAGGAAATCTAATGAGTAAATCAGTTGGAGCTTTGTTCCAACCTTTTCAAATCAACAAACTAACTCTTGCCAATCGAATTGTCATGGCACCGATGACTCGTGCATTTTCACCAAATGGTATACCGACTGAAGAGGTTACTACTTACTACAAAAGACGAGCTGCTAATGAAGTTGGTTTGATCATTACTGAAGGTACAGTAATTAACCATCCTGCTGCATCTAGCGATCCCAATGTTCCTTTCTTTTATGGGAAAGAAGCCTTGCAAGGGTGGGGGAAAGTAGTAGAAGCGGTTCATGCGGTTGGAGGTAAAATTATCCCTCAGCTCTGGCATGTGGGAATTCAGCGGCCTATCGGCAGTCACCCTTTCCCAGATGTAAAACCTATTAGTCCCTCTGGTATCACTTCCACAGGAGAAAAAGTAGCAGATGGATTGACAGTAGAAGAAATAAAAACCATTGTCGCAGCATATGCGGAAGCTGCTGCAAATGCTAAACGTATCGGCTTTGATGGAATGGAGCTGCATGGTGCACATGGGTATTTAATCGATCAGTTTTTCTGGGAAGCAACCAATAAACGAGCCGATCAATATGGTGGTGATTTGGTAGGAAGAACTCAATTTGCAGTTGAGGTCATTGGAGCATGCCGGGAAGCTGTTGGCCCTGATTTTCCGATCGTATTCCGTTTTTCTCAATGGAAAATTGGTGCATATACGGAGAAACTTGCAAAAACTCCAGCAGAACTCGAACAATTTCTCACACCATTATCTGAAGCTGGTGTAGATATTTTTCATGCTTCTACTCGTCGGTTTTGGGAGCCGGAATTCGCAGATTCCGAATTAAATTTAGCAGGATGGACAAAGAAATTGACAAACAAACCTACAATCACCGTAGGCTCTGTCGGATTGGATGATGTCTTCGCGCCAGGAATAAAAGCCAATAATGCTCCTACTGATGCTTTAATCGATCGACTCCAAAAACAAGAATTTGATCTTGTCGCAGTTGGAAGAGCTCTATTAGTTGATCCTGCTTGGGCGAGCAAATTGCATACAGGAAAAACAGAGGAAATGATTCCATATTCACCAGAAGCACTCCAAACATTGTCCTAAGATGAAGTTAAAGGGCGGGAGTTTCCCCATATCCATCAAGTTAAGCGAAGCGAATGTTGGAAAGGAAGGAAATAGCATATGTCGTATACAAAGGAAGGCACACCAAACAAGCCTAGTTAGGCTTGTTTGGTGAACATAAAGCTTTTTACACGATTCAAACCTATTTTCCTTTGTTTCACCAAGCAATCCAACAGGAAAACACCCAAGCCTATGCAAAGATCTTGCTTCGTCTGTTTCACCTGCTAGAGAAAAACGGACGAAAGTCTCACCGCTATGAGAAAAAGACAGTCTTTGACATACTGGGTGTTGTCTACGAATACCACAAATGTAGCATAGCATAATCTGGTTCATCTCACAAATTCCGTTGCTATTGCTAACTGTTCGAGTTCCATTTGAGAAAGATATTTTTGCAATACCTGTGAAAACAAATGAAGTTCTTCTTTGGTGGATACATTCACAGAAAACACGCCATCCTTTCGTTTTTCAAATCCTATAGAAAAAATAGCGTGTTTTTTTAAGGGACTATTTTGTTTTTAGCTTGAGGAGCATGTCGCCATACCTTCTCAATGTATGAATTGGTGCCATACATCACAAAAAAATCACTCCCCACAACGAATAGTGATCTTTTTTCTTTATGTTGTATTCCATTATTTACGGCGCCGGGCAGTTGGATGAAGTAGTCAATCGCCATATTGCTATGACAAGGAATCTCCATATACAACTCTACCCAGCTTCGTAGCTCAACTACAGCTAAGACGGGTCTCCCTCCCCTTACAGAGGAAGGAGACCACGCCTCATGATGCTGAAAAAGATGTTACGCCTTTCCAGCAGCCTTCATGATCCCGATGATGAACGCACCGCCGATGCAGAGGCCCAGCACCACACAGGCGACTGATCCGACCGTGGCCCCCAGAGTGCCACCGATAACAGCACCCGTGACATCTCCCCCGAGGGAGAGTCCAATGAGCGTGCCACCAGCGGTAGAACCACCGACGACCGCGCCTCCCACGATAGCAACGGGAGTGGCGAAGCGGTTCTTCTCGCTCAGCTGGCGGTTGATCATGTGAGCAGCGCCAGCGCCAGCGGCTACGGAGGACAGGATGATGATAGCAGAGAGCATTTCTCTTCTCCCTTTCGGGTCAGCTACGATATAACTCTCTTCATTATAGCTAGTTTCCCGCAATTGCTCAAGCCAACTGATGGAACAGAGTTGGCTGCTTCTTTTTTGATCCTCATAAACTTTACTCTTCTTAGCTTGATGGCTATGGGGAGTTTCCCGCCTTTACCTTTGTTATACAAAAATATATTTTAAGTAATTAGTCTCAAAACATAACTAAAAACTTGGGTTTCCCCAAGTTTTTTATCTATGGAAATGATATTGTTTGCGGCGGCACACTCGAGAGTGTGCCTGTACTTGCTACGGCCAGGGCATGGACGCTCCTTGCTGGTTTCCGGCTCCGCCGGGATCTTTTCTCTCGCTGTCGCTGAACTTGACCGCTAGGGCCAGGGCATCGCTGTCCTTACTCTTGCAGGGTTGTTTCGCTAGAGAGACTTAGACTCGGTGAGCCGTCAAACCTGTGAACGCTACGGCCAGGTCACAACAAGTACCTTTCGTCTTGACTAATTTCAATATATTAAATCTATCTTTCGAAGTCAATAGAAAATTATTAGTTTTCATATACTTCCCAATACCTAAAAACTACTCCTCTTGCCGCAAATACCTGCGATCTTTTAAAAATAACCGCCAGAATAAATAAAACCCAGGAACCAACACTGCCAGACCAACTACATACACCCAGAATAATGCCCGGAAAGTTACCTCTCCAGTAAATCCTGTAGTTATCGTCATATAAGGATAGACGATATAGGGCATGTGAGCAGATGCATAAGCATAACTGGCGATAATATACTGCATCACAATCAAAAGCACTGCTACGCGAGGTTTGCCAATGCTATCACTTCTTGCATCAGGCCACCAGAGAGAGCTGTAACCGATCAAATAGAACAAGATCGATAATAAAAACCACTCTCCTTGATCGAATAAATTATCTAGTAACCATTTGGCTTCTGGTTCTAAAACGAGCAAGGTGAGCATTGCAGAGACCAATGTCACAGGACCAACGATGATCGCCTTCTTCCGATAAACGCGATAGGTCTCCTCTTTTCCAGCTTCTTTCGCGTAATCTGCCAGAAAAAGAGAAGACAGAAACAACTCGGATGTCAGCCCAAATAACATGTAGTAGTAGGTGGAAATACTCGTCAACCATTTCATAGTTAAGAGTGTTTCTACACCATTTTTTATCCCAATAAACGGTCCTTGGGTGACTGGTAAGGCACTGATCAAGAGAATCGGTATAAAGAATCCAGCAATTCCAGAAATAATACGCAAAGTTTGTTGATAACTTTGAACGGAATAAGCAAACACCATGAATGCACTGCGCAGACTGATGAGAATGAGCACAATGCTGACAGGCACTAACAGAACGGTTCCTAAGGTGAAAGCAGCTTTTGGAAAAAAACTGACAAAAGAAACCACCAATAAAACCAAAAAAGTATTGGTCACTTCCCATGTAGGGGATAAAAATCGATTGGCAATGACTCCCGCCTCTGTATTCCGGCGAAAATAATACATCGACCAAAAGCTAGAACCAAAATCGATCGCTCCTAAAATCGCATATAGAAATAAAAACACTCCAACGATAAAACTGGCAATCACCTCAGGTAGCATGTCCATCACCTCGCTTCGCCAATTCTTTAGCCAATGGATTTCGTTGAAAATAGATTCGCATCACTACTACGACCAATACACTGAGCAAAAGATAGAGCAAACCAAACAAAACAAATAAATTTCCTACATGAGCAGCTCTAGTCGCAGCTTCTGAAGTACGTTGAAACCCATAAATCGTCCAAGGTTGGCGCCCGCTACAACTGAATATCCAGCCAAACTCAATCCCCAGCATCGCTAAGGGACCAGAAGCCACAAGAACCCATACTAACCAATTTGGGAAAGCACGCTGCCTTTTGTGATGGAAAAACCACCAATAGACAAGAGCAATAAAAGATAAAGCTAACAACAGCATTCCGATCCCAACCATAATGTTGAATAACGTATGAACATAAAATGGCGGCCATGTTTCTTCTGGGAATTCATATAAACCTTTTACTTCTGTACTCGGCCAATTTCCAGCCAAAATACTAAGTGCATAAGGAATCTCGATTCCATATTTCACTTCATGAGTAGCGGGGTCAGTATATCCACCGATAGACAAGGGGGCATAACGCTGGGTTTCAAATAAGCCCTCAGCAGCAGCAAGTTTTTCTGGTGAGTGTTCATGCAGCCCTTGAGCAGAGCCATGACCCGATAATGCTGTGATGGCACTCATCACGAATCCCACAACCAACGAAACAAATAAACTTTTACGATGAAAAGTGAGTACTTTTCTATCTTGTGTCGGCGTTTTGAGGTAGCGATAGGCAGATACAGAAGCAATAGCAAATGCACCTGCCATAAACGCGCTTATCGCTACATGAAATGCTGCCCATCCATAACTTGGATTGAAAAAGGCAGCCCAAGTATTCACATTTTTAATGGTTCCATCTGCATACATATCAAAGCCTGCTGGAGTGTTCATCCACGTATTTGCAGAAGTAATGAGTGTCGCAGATGCAGTAGCTCCCACACTTACAAAAAAAACGGATAAGACTCTCATTTTTCCGGACAAGCGATCTGCAGCATAAACATAAATAGACATAAATAAAGCTTCTAAAAAAAAGGCAAAAATCTCGATTTGAAACGGAATCGAAATCACTTGCCCAACGATTTTCATGAAACCAGGCCATAGCAATGTAAGCTGAACACCGACAATCGTTCCACTCGGTATACCTACACCTAATAAAATAGCAAATGCTTTTGTCCATCGTTTTGCCATTAGCTCATAATCTTTATCTTTTGTTCGTTGATAAATGATCTCGCTTACCAAAATCATGAATGAAATGCCAACTGCTAAAGTGGCAAAAATGATATGAAAAGCTAAAGAAGTGCCAAAGAAGGCTCTTGTGAGTGTCGTTTGATCCATTTTTCGAGCCCTTTCAAAAACGTATTTGGCTTCATTCTTTCCTATTGAACCCTCTTTTATGAGAAATTATGGAAGATAATTTTGATTCATTGAAAGTAGACAAGCTCCATTACTGCATGCACAATCTTATCAACACTCGGCAAATAAGCATGTTCTAAAGCAAATAACGGATAGGGGACATCATAGCCAGTAACACGTTTTATCGGGGCTTCTAATGAATCGATCACTTCTTCGGCAAGGCGCGCTGCAATTTCTGCTCCTACTCCACATGTACGAGGTGCTTCATGAACAATGACTGCTCGACCTGTCTTTTTAACGGATTCAAAAATCGTAACTTCATCAATCGGAGAAAGCGATTGTACATCGATTATTTCTGCTGAGATGTCTTGTTCAAGCAGCAATTGATCTGCTTCTTTCAATATCGAAATCATTGCACCCCATCCAATTAGTGTCACATCTTCTCCTCGTTTGATCACCTTCGCTCTATCGATAGGGAGAGTGTAATGGTCAGCAGGCACCTCTTCTTTTTGGGTACGATACAGGCGCAGAGGCTCTAAAAACAATACTGGATCAGGACATTCAATCGCACCGAGCAACAATCCTTTTGCCGTAAAAGGGGAAGAAGGAACAACAACCCTCAGACCCGGAGTGTGAGCAAAATACGCTTCCGTTGAATCTGAATGCAGCTCAGGAGCGCCAATACCGCCTCCATAAGGTGCTCGGATGACGATGGAATTAGAAAATGTACCTTGTGAACGCAGACGCATTCTGGCAACATGGGACACAATTTGCTCAAATGCTGGTGTAATAAAACTGAGAAATTGTATTTCTACTATTGGTTTAAAACCACCCATAGCCAGTCCTAAGGATGAACCAACAATCCCTGCTTCTGACAAAGGTGTATCGATCACCCGTTCACTTCCAAACTGCTTCCAAAGCCCTTCTGTAGCACGAAAAACACCACCATTTTTCCCGATATCTTCCCCCAAAAGCAAAACACTTTCATCCGTTTCTAAGGCAACACGTTGTGCATCAGCAATGGATTGAACCATTGTTAGCATATGATGCTACCTCCTCTTGCTGCTTTTTCAAGCATTCTGGTATTTGGTGATAAACATGTTGAAATAAACCTATTGGTAAGTCAGGTTGGTATTTTTCGACTTCTCGAATTGCTTGATCTAACTGTTTTGCCACCTGCCCATCTCCTTGTAATTGCTCATCCTCGTCTAGTAATCCTTCTCTTAGACATAGTTGCTCATAACGGTAAAGAGGATCACGATTTAGCCAAATACGTACCTCTTCTTCTGAACGATATCGACTTGCATCATCAGCGGTAGTATGAGCTCCAGTCCGATAGGTGATCGCTTCGATCAATGCAGGCCTTTGTTTACCTCTAGCTGTCTTAACAACATCATATACTGCTAATACATCGTTTCCATCTACTTGATAAGCATCCATATCATAGGAAACTGCTCTTTCTACTACCGTTTTGCTGGCAGATTGCTCTGAAAAGGGCACGCTGATCGCATAGCCATTATTTTGGCAAAAGAATAGAACGGGTAAGTCATATACACCAGCAAAATTTAACGCTTCATGGAAATCGCCTTCTGAAGTAGCCCCATCCCCAAAGTAGGCAATTGCAATCCCTGTCTCTCCTCTTTTTTTCATGGCCCATGCTGCCCCTGCTGCTTGAGGCAGCTGAGTTGCTATTGGTACGGTTGGTGGTACGTAACGATATCCAGCGGGAGGTTTGCACCCTTCGATTTGTCCGGACCAATACTGAATGATAGAGGTAATAGGAATACCTAACGTATAAGCTACTCCTTGTTCTCGGTAACTTGGAAAAATCCAATCCGTTTTATCTAATGCATAAGCACTTCCAACTTGTGCCGCCTCTTGGCCTTCAATTGGAGCATAAGTACCAATTTTTCCTTGTCGTTGCCATAAGACCATTCTACGATCAAAAAGTCTTACTGAACGGAGTAAACGTAAGAGATCTAATTTCTCCTGCTCCCTAAGTGTCAACCAAAAAGAGGCTCCATCATCTGTTAAAGTACCGCATGGCAATAAATGGTTAATTAACATTGAGCCACCCCGTCATCTTTTTGTTAAATTAGTCTATTCATCACGGAGTTAGGCGTTCGTGGAAAAACAAACTCAATATTTAACCTGCCTTTTCGCAAAACAGACAATATTTTCATATATAAAATTACATAAATTTAAGATTATTTATTCTATTTATCTATAAAAAATAGCCGGTTGAACCGGCTATTCTGTAGGTGATGTTGCATATTTTGATGTTTCATTTACACAATCTTCGCAGATTATTTTTTCACGAAAATAAAAAAGTTGTTCAATACTTCCACAGATCACACAGCTAGGATTATAGCGTTTTAGCACAATATGAGTTTCATCAACAAATATCTCTACCCCATCTTGAGGTTGGATATTTAATTTTTCTCTTAATTCTTTTGGCAATACTATTCTACCTAAATGATCTACTTTTCGTATGATGCCAATGCCGTTCATGTTCCATCCCCTTTGCTTTATTTAATTATGCAAACATTGCCATCCGTTCTATCATACCAAATTTTGCGAAGTTAGAAATGAGACAATCTGGGGACAAATCAAAAAAGCCATCGATTTTCTTCATCAAATGGCTTTTTTGATATGTTTAACGTCTATTTTTTCTTCTTTTCAACAAGGGTACTTCATCAGAATTTTCGACATTGTTTGATAGCCTCTACAGCCTTTGATTTGTCTAATGTTGCATAATCTTCTAGCTGCTCTCCTAAATAAGAAGCCTTCACTACGGATCGCAAAATTTTTCCAGTTTTTGTTTTAGGAAGATCAGGAACAATATGCACACGTTTTGGTCGAAAAACTTTGCCCATTTTATCTGCTGCAAAGTTCATTAACTCTGATTCTATACCACTGGTATCTTCAATTTCCGAAATATGATGTAAAATAACAAAACAAATAACAGACTCACCTTTTTCCTCATGCGGAACTCCGATGGCACATGCTTCTAAAACAGCATGATGCCTCATTAAAATAGATTCCAGTTCAGCCGGGCCAAGTCTTGCACCACCTATTTTGATCGTATCATCCGATCGTCCATGAGTAAACCAATGACCGTCTACTTTACTGACCCAATCACCATGAACCCATACGTCTTTCCATCTTCCCCAGTAACCTTGCATATATCTCGCTTTGTTATTCCAAATTCCTTTCGTCATTCCTACCCAAGGCTGTCGTAACACTAACTCTCCAATTGTCTGAGTGATGGAAGTACCAGATGGATCTAATATATCTGCATCCATCCCAGGTAAGACACTGTTAAAGCCACACGGCACATGTGGTTTTATTAAAACATTGCTGAGTATTCCTCCAGATACTTCTGTTCCTCCTGCATAATTAAAAATAGGTACTTGTTTTTTGCCAACTTGCTCAAATAGCCAATACCAAGAATCTTCCGTCCATGGTTCCCCAGTTGAACCGAAAACACGTAATGAACTGATGTCATGCATGGTGAGCCAAGATTGATCATGCTTCATAAGCCTACGAGCAATAGAAGGGGAAATCCCAAGATGTGTTACTCCATGTTTCTCCACAATGGCCCAAAGTCGATCGGCTGTAGGGTAGTCAGGAGTTCCCTCAAAAAGAAGCATGGTACTTCCATTCATCAGTGCTCCAAATACCATCCAAGGTCCCATCATCCAGCCCATATCTGTTGACCAAAACAATATATCTCCAATTCCCACATCCATTCCATAACCTGCATCAAACCCAGATTTGATCGGAAAACCAGCATGTGTATGTACTGTCCCTTTTGGTTTACTCGTATTTCCGGAAGTATATAAAATCATAAAAGGATCATCTGCATGAGTGATAAAAGGAACAGCTGGAGGCAACTGTTCCACAGGAGTATCCCATAAAACATCTCTTGCCTCATTTTTTTCAATATAACATCCTAATTTTTTTATCACTACCACTTTTTCGATAGTGGTTTGTTCAATTGCTTTATCCACTTCATCTTTCATATGTATTAATTTGCCGCATCTCCAGAACCCATCCGCCGTGATGACGACTTTTGCTTCACAGTCTTTGATTCGATATTGAAGGGCAACAGATTTATATCCAGAAAAACAGGGAACAGCAATTGCACCAATCCGAGCAATTGCCAACAGTGCAATCACATTTTCCGCAATCATTGGTAAATAGATGAGAACTCGGTCAGATGGACCAACACCTAATTGAAGAAGCAGTTTTGCAAATCGATTTACTTCATACAAAAGATCACGATAGGAGTACTTGATCGTTTTTCCATCTTCTCCTTCCCAGATAAGAGCCAATTGGTTTCTCATCTTCGGGTCTTCTACATATCGATCTAAACAATTGGTGGTAATATTCACCTTCCCACCTGCAAACCAGTGAGGAAAAGCTTTCCCTTGATTCAAATCGAGTACTTGTTGATACTTTTCATGCCAAACAATTCCCATATCTTCTTGAACGGCAGCCCAAAACTTACCCACATCATCAATAGAATATTGATAAAAATCATCCCAGTTATCATAGCCTAACTTTTGCATAAATGAGTAGAGCCTGCTTTGTTCTATCTGTTCTTGTTTCGGAATCCAGACAGATTGTTTCATCTTAAAAAAACACTCCTTGAAAATAGGACATAAATTAAAATTGCGAAAATAAAAAGACTATCATCCTTAAATAATAATAATAACTACTCTATCAAACTCTTTGCATTTTACCTAATCCCTGTTAATCTTGCTGACAAAAACGACATGGATTGATACGATATGGTGGAATAATAATAGGAACTGTACTACCTTGACTACGAAGGAGAAGTAAAAATGGAGCAGAAATATTTGAAACGAACCATAAAAAAAGAAAGTTTACTGAGCAGATACCTAGAAACTGAGAAGAAAGCTTTGGTATATCTTCCACCAAACTTTGATAAAAATCACAAATATCCTGCTTTATTCCTGCATGATGGTGATGATTACTTTTCATTGGGCAGAATTGCTACTCAGGCAAATAAGCTCATCGACGAGCAAAAAATAGAACCTATTATCATGATTGCAGTACCTGTAGAAAAAAAATTACGAACACGTGAATACTCTCCTATTGGAGATCGACAGCAAGCTCACATTGATTTCATGACAAAAGAACTACTTCCTTACATACAAGAACGTTATCCAATCAATAATGAAAACTTAGTTGCAGGGGGTTCTTCTCTTGGAGGGACTGTATCCTTATATATGGCTCTTCAGGACCCTATTTTGTGGAACAAGGTATTGTCTCAATCTGGTGCTTTTCTACCTCAGACCACTTCTTTGCTTTCTGGTAAAAAACTCGACTGGCTTTCCATTTACCAATCGATTGGTCTAGAAGAAATAAGTGTACCAACACATGTTGGAAATGTCGACTTAGTCAAACGAAATCGGGAGGTACATGAAATTTTCCAAGCAGCTGGAGCCAATGTTCATTACGTAGAACAAGATGGAGATCATACGTGGGGCACTTGGCAAAAAGAACTGCCTGTAGCTTTACAATTTTTCTTTGCAAAATAGGACAAAAAAAGGACTGTATTCTCTTTTTTAGAGACATCCAGTCCTTTTTAAACAAATTATTTATCGCGATGGGTTTTGGATCAATGGTATTTAAGTGACTAGGTTGTAATGGTTAAGAAGAGAACAACTGCCAGTAGCAAGTGGATAAGTCCACCAAATGTTATTTCATCAATAACCCGATGAGCCAAACGATAAATACAATGCTATAAATATGCAAACCTAAGCTCCTACTTTTATTTCTTTGTACCACCTTTTGTTTTTCTCATAAAAATCTTCACGGTGATACATCGCTAAAAATAACGTACCAACGAGATGATTTTGGAGTGGATGTTCGTTTTTCGGTTGGACAGTTGTATTGAGACGGAATCGTTTCACATCTATACCGTGAACATCAACATGGGTTGCTAATAACTCAAGCATTGATTGTATTTTTTCAATTAAGGTATGAACAATCTCCTGCATAAAGGCAAAATGCGTGATGACATTTATATGGAAATATTTTTTCTCAAGTTCATCAGGTGTTAATGTTTGAAAATCGTGAATAACATCTTGCGAGAGTGCATGGCGCAAAAACGGCCCTAAAGCTGTGATACTATATGGTGTTGGTTCAAAAAGAAGCAAATAGATTAAATCAAACCAAGCTCGCTGCTCCCCGGGAGTTTCCGCTGTTTTTGGTTTCTCAACAATATCTGATTTACCTTCTGGAGGTCTAGAAACATTAGGTGAATGATGCAGTGTTGTCTTGATATATCGACTGGAAAACTCTTCATACTCCCTTGTAAACATCAGCATTTCATGCCAGATCACGTCTATTTCCTCGCTGTACATGGGAGCAGTTTTGAGCAATGCCGCCATAATTAAAAATCGTTGCCACTCAAACCATCTATTTTCAAATTCAACCATATTAATGTAATACTCTCGTATTACTCTTTCTTGAATCCAGGCTGGATAGTTTTTAGGATAAGATTCTTCTAAATGTTGCAACATATGTTTCATTGCTATTTGGTATTCTTCTCCATGGTTTACCGTACCGAGATTGGGCATTACATAGCTTTTTTCTATATTTACTTTCTTTGCTTGTCGATAAAAGACCATACCCATGATCATCATACCTATCAAAATAAACAACAAAAACGCAGCAAAAAGCTCCAAAAAAATTCTCCTTTCTCCTATGTTAGAAAACTTGTCCAAATGTGCAAAGGCACAAACCGCTAAAAAAAAGACACCCCAAACACTCTGATAAAGAGAGTGTTGGGCGGGTCTATTATTTACAGTGTTTATTGTAAGCTTCTGTGAGATTAGCTGTAATATTTTCTACTGGGACATTTTCAATTTCATGACGATGAATCATATGAACCAATTTCCCGTCTTTCATGATCGCAAAAGACGGGGATGAAGGCGGTTCTTGACCAAAATAAGTACGAGCTTGTTCTGTCGCCTCACGATCTTGACCTGCAAATACCGTATACAGATGATCTGGCTTAATTTCATTTTGTAAGGAAAGACCTACTGCAGGACGAGCAAGCCCAGCAGCACAGCCACAAACTGAGTTCACTACAACGAGTGCAGTACCTTTTGCGGCCTCCCCAGTTAAAGCCTCATCCACTTCTTCTGTAGTACGTAATTCTTTTATTCCTAATTGCGTAAGTTCGTCACGCATATGCTGCGTCATCATACGCATTTGATCCAAATAGAAATTTTGCATCGATTTCCGTTACGAAATGTATCCCTTATTTATTTCGTAACAGTTTCACCTCCTGGTTACTAAAATCTATAAAAATCTAAAAGAGGGCCACCGAACCAAGTAAAAGATGACATACCGTGGAGATTCTCACTCCATTCCGTCAGAAAGAGCGTTGCACTTGTCAGGTACCTACTGTATCAGACACAATCTGCGGCTCCCTGTTAGGGACGGCGATTGCGACAAACCATTTCTGTCATGGATCAGTTTGTCGAAAGGAATTTTAGCAGCTCCTCTCGCTATTGTAACCAACTATCGTGCGAGAGTAAATGGGGGAGAATTCCTATCGATTTGTGATTACTTCGGGATTCATATCATGTTGGAACAGTCGCTGATTCGCAACTTCTTCCCATCTTGTCCCTTTTTTACCGTAATTGGCATAAGGATCGATACTAAGTCCTCCTCGAGGTAAAAACTTACCCCAAACTTCGATATATTTTGGATCCATGATCTCTTTTAAATCTTTCATAATCGTCACAATGCAATTTTCATGAAAATCACCATGATTTCGATAACTAAATAAATATAGCTTTAACGATTTACTCTCCACGATTTTCTCATCTGGCACATAACTGATATAAATGGTAGCAAAGTCGGGTTGGTTGGTGATGGGACATAAACTTGTAAACTCCGGGCAATTGAATTTCACAAAATAATCTGTATCTGTATGGCGATTAGGAAATACTTCAAGTACATCAGGATCATAGGTAAAAGAGTAGACTGTCTCCTTTCCTAAGTGCTGCAAATTATGCTCTTCCATTTATGTCAACATCCTTTCGAAACGAACTGTAGCTTCATCTGTCTCTTGGATTTCTATCCACATCACTGCTGGTTGATTGTCCTTTTCTCTACATAAGCGATCCACTTCATGAAAAAAAACTTCAGCTACCCGCTCTGTCGTAGGAGAAAATCCACCCATTTCCGGATTAAACTCAGGGAACTCATTTAACAAATGATGGTCATACTTTTTTGCGATGGCATGTTTAATATCACGATAATCGATTAGCATATGCTTCTCGTCTAGTTGAGTACCTTCTATACAAAACGTAACTTTATAGTTATGACCATGAATTCTTTCGCATTTACCTGCCCCATAAACTTGATGTGCACAGGCGATCCAAAAATGTTTCACTAAACGATATTTGCCTCTCACGTAAATGACATCCTTTATTAACCATTTTTCTTCTTGTTCATACCATCCTATTGATAAACAATGGGGTCCCTGATACCAGCTTCTTCAAAGCCCTTTATCCGAAGTCTACAGCTGTCACAAACTCCACAAGCAGCTTTAGCACCTATATAACAAGAAGTTGTTAAATGATAGGGAACTTGCAATTTTGCACCTAATTTTATCGTCTCTGCCTTACTCAATTGAATAATCGGGGTTTCAATCGATAATTTTTCTTCACTCGTCACCCCTATTTTGGTAGCTAAGTTTATGGTTTGATTCATCGATTCAATAAACTCTGGACGACAATCAGGATATCCACTGTAATCCACAAAACTAACTCCAGTATATATTTTTTTTGCCCCGATCACTTCTGCATATGCAGTCGCCAAAGATAAGAAAATCATATTGCGTGCTGGTACATAAGTGTTTGGTATCTGATCGGTTATTCCATCTGTTTGTACCATTTCCGTTTTATCCGTCAATGAGCTCCCGCCCAATTGCTGGAAAAAAGAGAGATTTACAATACGATGATGCTTGCTGACACCATAGTAAGCTGCAATTTGTTTGGCACACTCTACTTCTCGTTCATGTCTTTGTTCGTAATGAAAAGTAATGGGATATAATTCATATCCTGCATCTTTTGCAATTCCCATACAAGTGGTGCTATCTAATCCTCCACTGAGAACGATCACTGCTTTCATCCTTAAACTCCCCTTAAATCTGGATCCCAAATATATTTATGTGTTTGCAAGTTTAATTTCACTTTGGTAAGTTTATCAGCTAAAATCCAATTTACCAAGGTATCTGGTGCAAGTTTCCCCCAGACAGGACTAAACAACCCTGTTCCTTTGCGGTGAAGGTTTTTATAAGTGTGAATAGCGACCTCATAATCATTTCGATCTTGAACGACAAACTTAATCTCATCTTGATGATCGAGTAGATTAAAATTTTCTTCTATCATTTTATCTATCTCGCCACTCGCCGGGAGTTTATAGTCCATTATAAACCGCATCTTTTTCCCTACATTTTCATTTTTTTTGCGTAACGCTACAAATGGATCAAGTGCTATTGCTCCATTTGTTTCGATATGAATATCTTCAATGAATGATAAATTTGCCAATTCCTCAATTAGCTTTAATGACTTCTCCCCATGCATCAAAGGTTCTCCGCCTGTGAGACACACATTTACATTTCCCAAATCTGTTACTTTTTGGACAATTTCCTCAATGGTCGCGTAAAACTCCGCTTTCGATGGTGCATAGCTGTATGTAGTATCACACCACGTACATCGTAAATTACAATTAAATACTCTTACAAACGTAGTAGGAAATCCAGCCCGTAAACCTTCTCCCTCAACCGTTTCAAAAATTTCCACCATTGGCAATTTCATGTGATCACTCCGTTCTCCGATGTCCGAAATATAACGATTCATTATAGCATAAAAGAAATAGTGCCAATATTAAATTCCTTTTTCTTCTACATTTTGTTTAAGATAGCTATTATCGAAAGACATCTTTATTTAAATCTGTTAAAATACGTAATAGTCTGATACGCAATGGAGGAATTTTCATTGGAACCAAAACAACAGCTGACCGATTTTCAAAATACGATGAAGCAAGCTACAAGTAAAGTAGTGCCTTTTTTCCAAAGGAATAAAAAATTAAGCTTCATCCTTCTTGGAGTTATTTGTATTATCATCTGTGCGTATATTGCAGGGGCATATTTGATGGACCCCAGAGACAAAGTTGCCAGCTTTGAACAAGCAGTACGAGATGGAGATGTAAAGACACTATCAAGTTTGCTTCATTCACCAGACAGCAAACTGGACATCGATGAAAAACATATCAAAGATCTCATCACATACAACAAAGAAAATCAAGATTATTTACCTGAGCTTATATCCAGTATGATGACCCAGATTAATGATGAGGAAAATGGTATCACAAACATCGGGGCAGACCATGACTATTATCTCAAACGCACCAAAATCCCTCTATTCTACAGTCTGTATTCGATTCAAATCCGTCCTTATTTTCTTGAGATTTCTACCAATGAACCTGGCGCAACCATTAAAGTAGATAACAAGCAGGTCTTTAAAACAACAGATAAAGAAAAGACTTATACCATGGGACCTCTTATGCCTGGAAATTATATTACGTATGCAGAAAAGAAATATCCCTATGCTCTGCTCAGCCAAGATGATACTGTCAGTGCATTTGACGAAAAAACTGCAACTTCCGTGTCCGACCTTGAATTAAATGGCGGCAATCTCAAATTAGAAAGTAACTTCGAAAATACCAATATTTTCGTAAACGGAAAAGCAATCAGCAAGACAGTGAAAGACATGCCTGAAATTGGTCCGATTTCTTTTAATGGCACAATTCGTGTCCATGGAGAACTGCAACTTCCTTGGGGTCTTGAAAAAAGTCCTGATATTCTAGTAGAGGATGATACAAGCAGTGCAGATATTTCTCCAGTTCCATTTGCAACAGAAGCAACTCGCAAACCGATTATTGATCTCATCAATCTTTTTTCCAAACAAGACATTGAGGCCAAAGTGAAACATAATGCAAATATATTGACTACGGTTGGCGACAGCTTAAAAGCTGCATATATCGAAAACATCAACAATGACGTTCAGTGGAATTATACTTGGAAAGGAAATGCTCTTGGAACTCGAATCGACTTTGATCATATCACCTTGTCACAAGATGATGAAACGAAAGTATATCAAGCAGCTGTACCTGTCGAAGTACACGCCAAATACCGAAAATATTATTCCATTGAATCTGGAAACGAGCCGCTTGAAGACAAAATAGAGTACTATGAAATTGTCCTTTCTTATAACGAAAAAACAAAAAAATGGCTGATTACCTCAACAAGTGATCAGTATTATTCCACTGATGAATATTTTAATGGTAAAAATACGGTTAAAAGTGAATTTAAATAATTACACCTGAAAACTCCGCTAAAAAAGTGGAGTTTTCTTTATTTGCATTTAATTACAATTTAGTGATTTATATTAAAATAATAAAAAATTATTTTATTTTCGATTCATTTTATAATAAAATAATGTTATTGGATATTTATTACTAAGGACATGGTGATATGATGAAAAAACTTGGATTTATCGCTTCTTTTTTAGCACTAATATTTTTACTTGCTACTGGTTGTACCTCCAACAAGAAAACAAACGATGACACAAAAAAGACTGATAAACCTGTAGTTGTCGAGGAAAAGAAAACTCCACTTCAAGTGTTGAAAGAAACCCAAAAAGTTTTACCAACTATCAAAGCTTATAAGTTTACTCGTACTACTTTAGAAAAAGGAACGAGTGGATCGAATTACAACAATACAGAAACAGGAGTAGAACAACTCAATCCTGAAGTTGCTCATTTCACCAACTCTCGAAATGTAGAATACTATTATGATAAACAGAATGTTTACATGAAAAAAGATGGACAATGGCTCAAACAGGCTAATTCAGATGGAAAAGTTCTAGTTAGTGTTTTATTTACCAATAACATAGACTTTCTTATCGAAAATCTCGCAACAAAAGATGCACTCCCTGGAATCACCGTAACAAAAAATGGAGATGAATATGTAGTTTCTATCGATTATTTAATTTTTAAAGATCCACAAATGACCGATGCTGAGTATGCACAATCCAAGGCTGAAACCATCAAACGTAAAACAGAACTTACCATAGACGCCAACACATTCGAACCCAAAAAATACACCTTTAACTATGAATCAAAAGCTGGTAGTTTGCGCTCAGTTGAATTGGACTTAAGTACGTATACTTCTCCGATTGTTATACCTAGCGAAGTCGTGCAGGGTGCTACACAGGCTCCTGCTCAAAACCAAACACAATCTACTACTCCTACAACCTAAAAACTAGGGCATTTGCCCTAGTTTTTATCCTTTTAACCAGAAGTAAATCGATGCGATCGTTGCTAGAAACCACACTGGCCACAAGTTGGGTATCCATCGACCGAACAAAACCTCAAAAAAACCCTCCTCTGTACCAACCATTGAAGCACTTTGCTCGCTCCAAATCAGTAGATAGCCGGTCTTTACATCCAATATTCGATCTAAATAGTTACCCTCTAATTTCTGTGTCATTTTCTCCTCTTGTCCAACAGGTATATAGGTGACCTGCTGTTCCACACCCGCTATCCAATTTTCATCAAGATGAAACAACCACCCACTAGAACGATGAACTCCAACTTCCATAAAGTCAACCACTTGAAGTCCTGTGCCTAGCTGTTGCTGTAACCAGCGAACCATTTTTTCTGGCTCTGTATGGGCAGGGAAAAATTGATATAACGGGACTTTTCGTTCTCCCATTTCCCATTTCCTCCCGAAATTATTTGGCGATCTGCCTGCAATGTTCTGCTGCACGTTTCAAACTACTAGCAAAGGCAGACATCTGATCGATACTCATTCTCGATACTGGACCAGAAACTGCAAGCGCAGCTAGCAAATGTCCGTCTCGATGGAAAACAGGTACCGATATTGCTGCTGTACCTGTTTCTCGCTCCTCTACACTCAATGCATAGCCATGTTGTCTTATTTCTTGCAACTGTTTTTCATATTCTCGTTTTTCTTCCTCAGACATGCCGGATTCTGTTAATAACTGATTTCGATCATGCTGCTGTAAAAAAGCCATAAACACTTTACCAGAGGCACCGACAAGAATCGGCATACGTACACCGATTGGGGCTACTCGTCTTATCGCTTGATTGGACTCAACAGCTTGAACACGAATACGCTCTGCCTCATCTCTTATGTAAAGACTTACTGTTTCATCTAAGGTATCTCGTAATTGTTCCATTTCAGGTAAAAATAACACCGCAGGGTCACTAGATTGATAAATTTGCCCTGCTAATTCCCATATTCTTATCCCAAGTTGATACTTATCCGAACGCAAATCTCGTTTGATAAACCCTTTCCCCTCAAGAGTCGCAAGGAGTCGGAAAACAGTACTCTTATTTAAACCCGTCTTTTTTGCTATATCGGTTAATCCTAGTTCTGCTTGGTTGGTAAAACATAATAATATATCCAAAGCACGTTCTGCTGCCCGTACTGTATTTTTCTTTTCATCCATAATATGTCTTAAGACCTCCCTCGCAAAGTCTTTTGTCTATTATATAACAAAACACATTTATGGAGGTGCTTGTCTTTATAGATTAATAGATGATACTCCTCTGATCCTACTATTTCTCACTCTTACAGCCTTTCATAAAACAATTCTTTACATGAATCTTGTGCTCGCATTTTATCTACTATAAAATTTATATAATCCACAGAAGTTCTGTGGTCATGTGATCTTAAGAGGAAATCATGAGCCAGTCTGAGAACCGTCCGTCCGCTGTGGACCCAACCAACGACCTTCCCACTGTCGCGGACATGTGGGCAGAAGTAAATCAGGAGTACCACGATGGTGAGCGCCGGGAGATGCAAGACCTCCGGGAACAGCGGTAACTCGACCCAAGAACTCCTCAAATGATCCAAGGTGGTGCATCTGTCAATAGTAGTTGCACCGCCAGCGAAAATAAGCACATTCATATAGAAAGGCTAACGTTTTGATAACGTTAGCCTTTGTTATTTCTGATCTCTCACAAGGAAAACATGAATTCAAATGTTATTTTTCCTTTGCCACCGTTTGTTTCATGCACTACAAGAATGATTATCGGTATTTAACTGCTCAACTTCGTAACTTTTTTTTGTCGATAAACACGGATTACTTGAAAAATAACGATACTAACAAAAATCACTCCTAAGGCTACAAATCCCCAGTTACGGCTTGCTGAAGCTATCGCTGGAATCGCTTCTCCAAATTGATATCCAACTAAAAAGAATGCTGCTGTCCAAATCAGTCCAATGGAATAGGAGTATAAAGCATAATGTCTAAATTTCATTTTGTGGCTGCCTACTACATATGGGATTACATGGCGCACAACTGGCAAGAAATAACTCAAAATAAGGGCAAACTTGCCGTACTTGTCCACCAATTTCTCCGATTTTAATAGATAAGGACGCCACTTTTCTTTCTCTTGAAATTTCTTCGTTAAACCTACTCCATATTGCCTTCCTAATGTGTAACCGATCGATAGACCTGATACTACTCCTAGATAAGTTACAATAAATGAAGGAACTAACTGCAACACTCCAAGAGACGAAACAAAACCGCCTGTCATTACAATTACTTCATCTGGTATTGGCATCCCTACAATCCCTAGCCAGAGACAGAAAAATAAGGCAAAGTAACCATATTCACTGATCCATTGCATCAACTGTTCCATTCCCATCGGATCTACCTCCATTCGGCTTACAAATATAAACAAAACTCGGTGGTATATTTATAGGTACAAAGCGAACACTTACTTGAGAAAAATGTGCCAAGAGGTGTTTGCGCATTTGTAAGGAATATTGAAATTGAACAAAAACTCCATCGTCATGCAGAGCACGACTTGATTCCTGTAAGATTCTCGTTGTTAAGTAGCTGGGAAAGTTGGCAAATGGCAAGCACGATATAATTGCATCCACTTTTTGAACTCCATTTTTCTGAAACACATATCGCATTTGCTCCGCATCTTCTGCATGCTGAAAATGTGGAAACCGCTCTCTGAGTTGTCTGCTAAAAATAGGATCGTTTTCAAATATGATGGCTTTTGCATCTGGTGCAATCCGCTTTTGAATTTCCTTGGTGACTACACCTGTGCCACCCCCAAGCTCTACTACTGTTTTTATCTTGTCCCAAGGAATTGGATTAACCAAAGCATGTACCAAAAACTTGGAACTGGGTACAATACTACCTATACTCCTTGGTGAAGTTAGAAAACGTTCCAGCAGCTGAAAATGCATACCGCCACTTCCTTTCTTTTCGATTACAGCTCAACAAGGAAAAATGAAATGAAAAGTAAGGTATTTTTAAGATTCCCTGAAGAAAAATAGTTATAAGTTGATTTACAGAATTACGAAATCACGTTATAATGAGTACGAAAAAAGAAACCGAGTTCCGCCTGATGAAACAACCAATAAAGGAGGTCCTTTTCTATGGATTTATCCAAAGTAAAAGTTCCCTTGAAAATCAAAGATCGTTCTTATGTGATGTATGATATCAACCAATTAGAAAAACAAGGATTAGGTGATGTTTCTAAACTTCCCTTTTCCATCAAAGTAATTCTAGAGGCGGCTGTCCGCGGATTTGATGGAAAATCGGTAACAACTGAGCACATTGATCAACTCTTGAAATGGACAAAAAACAAAAGCGATAAAGAAATCGCATTCAAACCTGCACGTATTGTACTTCAAGACTTTACAGGAGTTCCTGCTGTTGTAGATCTTGCAGCTCTTCGCTCTGCTATGGCACGTGTTGGTGGCGATCCAAAACGAATCAATCCCCTCATTCCAGTCGATCTAGTCATTGACCACTCTGTCATGGTAGACGAAGCAGGAACAGCAACTGCGCTCACTACTAACATGAAATTGGAATTCGAGCGCAATGCAGAACGTTATCGTTTGCTCCGTTGGGCAAAAGAAGCATTCTCCAACTTCCGTGCAGTTCCACCAGCTACTGGGATCGTGCACCAAGTTAACTTGGAATTTCTCGCAAGCGTCGTTACATCAAAAGAAGAAGCTGGAGAAACCATTCTCTATCCTGACTCCCTTGTCGGAACGGATTCCCATACTACCATGGTAAATGGTCTTGGGGTTGTCGGATGGGGTGTCGGTGGTATCGAAGCAGAAGCAGGAATGCTCGGTCAACCATTATATTTTGTAACTCCAGAAGTAGTTGGATTTAAACTTACCGGAAAATTACCAGAAGGTGCGACAGCTACTGACCTTGCACTAACTGTCACCGAACTTCTCCGTAAAAAAGGAGTAGTTGGGAAATTTGTTGAGTTTTATGGAGCTGGACTTAGCAATCTCAGCCTAGCTGACCGTGCTACTGTTGCGAATATGGCCCCTGAGTATGGAGCGACTGTTGGATTTTTCCCAGTTGATGAAGAAGCGCTTCACTACCTAGCTCAAACAGGTCGAGATCAAAATCATATTGATTTGATCCGTGAATACTGCATCAAACAAGGATTATTCCGTACCGATAACACACCAGATCCATTCTTCCGTGATACGGTAGAATTGGATTTAAATGATGTAAAACCAAGTTTAGCAGGTCCTAAGCGTCCACAGGACCGTGTAAACCTCAGCGATATGAAAAAAGTGTGGCAAAATACACTTGAAAAACCAATCGATGAACGTGGTTTTGGTCTTACAAAAGACCAATTAGACGCAGCTGGAAGTATAACAAGAGATGGAAAAACCTATGAGCTGCCTCACGGAGCTGTTGCTATTGCTGCAATTACTAGCTGCACCAATACTTCCAACCCTTCTGTCATGATTGGTGCCGGGCTTATCGCCAAGAAAGCAGTAGAAAAAGGGTTAGAGGTTCCAGCTTATGTGAAAAGCAGTCTCACCCCAGGTTCGCAAGTCGTAACCAGATACTTAGAAAAAGCAAACTTGCTTCCTTCGTTAGAAAAGTTAGGCTTTAATGTCGCAGGCTATGGCTGTGCAACTTGTATTGGAAACAGTGGACCACTTGCTGATGATGTGAACAAAGCAATCACCGATAATGACCTGACCGTTGCTTCTGTACTCAGTGGGAACCGCAACTTTGAAGGTCGGATTCACCCATTGGTAAAAGCAAACTACTTGGCTTCTCCTCCACTTGTTGTCGCCTATGCCCTTGCTGGAACAGTCAATTTTGATTTTGAAACAGACCCAATTGGTAAGGACCAAAACGGACAACCAGTTTATCTTCGTGATATCTGGCCAAGTTCATTTGAAATCAGCCAAGTAATGGAGAAAGCGATCGACAGCGAACAATTCCGTACACAATACAGCAAAGTATTTGATGCAAATGAAGAATGGAATGCGCTGCCAACACCAAAAGGTATGTTATATGAGTGGGATGAAAAATCTACCTATATTCAAGAGCCACCTTTCTTTGTCAATCTGGATTCCAATTTGGAAAATATCGAAGCAATCCGCGGTGCACGAGCACTTGCCGTCTTAGGTGATTCAGTAACTACGGACCATATTTCACCGGCAGGCAGTATTGCGCCATCCAGTCCAGCAGGACGACACTTGCAAGATAACCATGTTGCTATAAAAGACTTTAATTCTTATGGTTCCCGTCGTGGTAATGACCGTATCATGACAAGAGGTACCTTTGCTAATATCCGTATCCGCAACAAAATGGTTCCTGGTTCAGAGGGTGGTGTGACCAAACACCTTCCAACAGGTGAAGTGCTCTCTATCTACGATGCTGCTATGCGCTATCAAAAAGAAGACACTCCACTTGTTGTGCTGGCTGGAAAAGAATATGGTACTGGCAGCTCCCGTGACTGGGCAGCAAAAGGTACCAATTTGCTCGGTGTCAAAGCGGTTATCGCAGAAAGCTTTGAACGGATTCACCGCAGTAACTTAGTCGGAATGGGCGTCTTGCCTCTTCAATTTAAAGAAGGTGAATCTGCAAGCTCGCTTGGTTTAACTGGTGAAGAAGTGTTCCATATCGCTGGTTTAAATGACCAAGTAAAACCAGGAGATATCCTGACAGTAAAAGCGGTAAAAGAAGATGGCACCACTACTTCCTTCCAAGCAATCGTGCGTCTGGATAGTGTGGTAGATGTAGAATACTACCGCAATGGTGGTATCCTTCAAACCGTTCTTCGTCAAATTTTAGATGATCAAGGTGTTACGGTTTAATCTTGATCTTAGCTTATCGAAATGGAAAGATAGACGATACCATCCACAGTTTTATCTTTTACTACGACTCAAGTCTTAAAAAAAAGCGGCCAAATTTGGCCGCTTTTTTTGATTGTACATGGTACAGAGCAAATTATCGAATAATAGAACCAATACTTCCCACCATTCCTAGAAAGGAATAGATATGAAAAAGACATTCCGATCGAATTCATTAATGAAACAATCTTTGTCGCTTAACAAGCAATCTTTTCCGTGGGGAAAAGCATGTGGTGCAGGTTTTGCTGCCTCTCTTCCCGTATTTATCGGATTGTTGTTTGGAAATCTCACATATGGGCTTATTGCTGGAATGGGCAGATTCACCTATTTGTATGTATTTCATATCCCATATGCACAAAGAGCAAAAAAAATATTTTATGTCTTACTCGGAATGACCTTCGTTTCAATACTAGGGTCTCTTGCTGCCCCTTATCCACTTGTAATTGCATTACTTATAGGAGTAATAAGTAGTTGTACGATATTCGTTTTTGGAGCATTAAAAATAAAAGGTCCGTCTGCATTATTTTTTGTTTTGGTTTTTTCCATGACAGCAGCCATGCCGATTCATCTCGAACTAACTCTGCTTCGAGCTGGCCTCATATTTTCAGGCGGAGTCTTGTCTTGGTTAATTGCTATGATTGGATGGTTTTTTGATCCTCATGGTCCTGAAACAGGAGTGATAAAAAGAGTTTATCTGCAATTAGCTAATCTACTTCATACTGTGGGAACAAAAGAATTTGATGAAACAAGACGCAAAGTTATGTCAAACTTAAAAGAAGCTGAAGAAACACTAATAGCAGGATATATACCATGGAAACAGACGGACCATTTTAACAGGTTGATGGTGTTAAATCAGCATGCAAAGGCTATATTTTTGTATGTGCTTGAAAATTTTTCAACAACCAAACAAAAATTGCCTATAGAGTTCAGCGTTTTTTTAAAGGAAATTGCTAAGTCGCTCGATCAAAAAAACCAGCATTCCATTCCTAAAAACATAAAACTGCCAAAAGAAATGAATGATTCTATGAAAGAACTTTTCACCCAAATTACCGATGCAGACGCTATCATGAACGAAACTATTTCTAAAATTAATGAAGATATTCAAATTCATAAAACACCACTAAAAACCATCTTCTCGGAAGCTTTTGATAAAAACTCAATTGTTTTTACCACTGCTAGTAAGTTCTGTATTATCACTACTATTGCTGCGATGATCGCATACTTATCTGGCTTCTCTCGTCCATTTTGGATTCCTATTTCTTGTGTTGCTGTTATGTCAGGATTCACCATTATTGCAACTTATCATCGTGCAGTCCAAAGAGCCTTAGGTACGGTTCTTGGAATTTTGATTGCAGGACTCCTTTTTGCCATTCATCCCAACGGTGTTTTCATTGGTTTATTCATTTTCTTCCTAACCATGGCGACTGAGTTATTGATTGTAAAAAATTATGGTCTTGCTGTAGTCTTTTTTACACCTAATGCACTGCTTATAGCAGAAAGTATGAGTCAAGGAAACTTCCGTTATTTTGCATCAACGCGATTAGTTGATATTCTTATTGGGATTCTATTTGGCTTGATCGGAGTATTTTTTATAGGGAGACGTTCTGCCTCTAACAAACTTCCGTATTTCTTATCTAATACGCTTCGCAGCCAAGCCCAAGTTTTATATGCTCTCTTCTCTGATAAAAATATAGATTCACTTGCTGGCAGCAGGGAAATCAAGGAACTGCAAACAAGTATTCATAATCTAAAAACCGTATACGATACAGCTGTTGGGGAGATCCCTGTTAATCATAAAACGTTAGCGTATTATTGGCCTATCGTGATCTTTGTGGAACAAATCGAATACTTATTGGAGAACTACACAAAAAAAGAGAGTACTCTTACTCTACCAGAATCTGCACTTGCTCCAATATTGATTTTTTATGAAGAAATGGCTCACTCTGTTTCCCGAGGAAAGTCTCCTGCCACGAAACAGATTCCACGACTAAAAGAATTTCCCAGCCTGGAAACAGAATTAAAAGCTTTACAAAAATCCTTGCAAGCTCCCATCTAAATCAAGGGACTGATCGTACAGTCCCATTACTACTCAAGATTTATTTAACCACCAATAAGATTTTACTTGTAATTCTGCTTCTAATCGATGGGTCTCTTCTTGTATTTCTTGCAATTTTGGCTCGGCAAATTCTCTGGCCAAATCTCCACGAAGATGTTTTCGTATAAGGTCAATCTGATATTGTCTCGCATCAAGTAACTCCATTGCAGTCTGATCTATGTTTAGATTGGTTTTATTTGACTGAAACCCCATTACCTCTTGGATCAATTTCTCCATATCCAATTGTTTTTTCATGATGTTATAAACCCCTTTTTCAAGACATTAAATATTATTATAAACGAAATTGTTTCTATATTCCTTTCCCGTATAAAACTGTTGTTTAAAAAATATAAACGCTGTCAGTAATCATAATTATGAATATTGCGAACATTGATTAGCCATACCATTTATTCTATAAGCTACGATTGATATAATGATGTTGTAGGTTTCCTCATCCAAGGAGAACAAAATGCTTCGACTCCCTCCCGTTCACATCGATCTGGCCATCATGTCATTGGCTGCCACAGAAAAGAAAACACGGAGCCAAGCATGGAGGACAATGATCGGTACTTGGGTACTTCTTGCAGGCTACGGATGGGCAACAGATGGATTTGTGCCATTCCTGCATATCGCGACTCACTTCCTGACAGGAGATCTGGCAACCGTTCGATCCTATCGTATGGCCGCTGAAGCAACGATTATCGCTACAACAGTTGTCATGATGGTTCTTACTGTGATCGCTGTTGTTCTTGCAATTTCTAAATTGCATCCCTCCAATGCAGATGAGGACCCAAACAATACCCGTATTAGAAAACGACAATTGGGTGAAAATTTGGGTTACTTGTTTGGAGAGGAACTCATTTTCCGGCTTTTCTTCTTGGGTATCCTAACAAAAATTCCAGGACTAGATGGATATCTCGCTTTCTATCTACTCGTTCTAGTAGGAAACGGCATATTTGCTGTCATCCACTGGAAGACTTTTGATGAAAAAAGTCTCCAGCTGCCTCTGATCACCAAGTTGCTGCTAGTTCTCCCTCAGTTCGTAGGCGGTCTTTTCCAGACCATGATCTATGTGTCCCACGGGTTCTTCGCAACCCTCCTAACACATTTCATCTACGATACAGTGATGTTCTCTGCCTATCGTGCTAATACATCACTTACGTTGTGGGGATTTAGAGTACTTTACTGGTACCACTTGATGTGGCTGAGCGGGGGATTGTTTTGTTTCTTGGTGTGGAGTGATCACTCCATTTGGGAAACATGGCAACTACTCACGTTCCAGTCGGATATAGTGGAAAGGGAAGATTGGAGCGACAATTTCATTGCAGCTGTCCTTCTTCTCTCTTTCTACTCCCTGTTGCTGGATGTACTTCAGTATGACCACGAAAAAGAAAGAACACGAAAGCTGGAGAAGCGCTCCTTGCTCCTTTATGGCGCTTTTCTATTTCTTTCTTATCCAGTATTGATTGGGATGGAAATATTCCTTCCAGGCAACTTTGAAATCAAGGCAATGGGAGTTGCCATCTTGCTGGTTTCACAAGATCAGACAAAAAGCTCGTGCGGTGTGGCTCGTCTGATCTGGAAGAGCTTGCTGATCGCCCAGCTAATGACTCTCATGCATGCTCTGAATATTGTAGCGATGTTTAGTCTCATCGCTCTCTTTCTGATTTACCAAGCGGGAACGCGGTTTATCATGTACTGCATGTACTACTTCCCCGTTCGCTATGTGATATATCTCCACAAGATCAAGTATTGGCTCTTTTTGAGGGGAAGAAAAGATGTTGCGCTTGAGGACCTAAATTCTCATATGGTTCATATCCAATCAAGGTTAAGAGTGCTTCATCAACGATTCTCCTCTGATCCTTCATCCGTAATCCCAGAATTTCAAGAACTGCAAACCCTTTTGCTTTCTTGTATAGAGAGAATCTTGGAAGAGAAGGATCTCTCACCTGAGGAACGAGACTTGTATGGAAGTCTCATCTATTTTAGTACGACAATTGCACAGAGAAACATAGACAAAAAACAAAAGTAAAAATTGGCGACCATATCCAAATATGGTCGCCACGAATTTCTAGGTGGTTTGGGACAAAAAAATTAACAGAATAATCAAACTGTGATAAAATGACAAAGAACCTGCTTAGTCTACTTCCTACATAGGGTAGGGAGGATTGTACTAAGTGGTGGAAGGGTCATTAGTTGAAACTTCAACTCAATCTCGGATGGGGTATCCTCTCCCTCAGGTGGAAGAACGGCAGCATGGACGGAAGCACCTGCGTCGACGTCGCCAAGATCGGACCCGACCTGGTCATCATCCGCGACTCCAAGGACGAGGACAGCAACCAGCTTCCCATCCTCGTGTCCGAACTGTCCTACATCTGTGGGCAGGTTCTGGACGGGGAGCTGACCGAAACCGCCAAGGTGTTCCGGTCTCACACGCTCGTACTGGTGAAGATCCAGTCCGGGAAGGGCAAGCCGGAATACAAGATGTACCTCGAAGGTGATGAGGACTACTTCCTCCTCTTCACTCAAGAGGAGATCGCCGCTTTCTGCGACGGCGTACGCAAGGCCAAGTTCTACGAACACACGGCCGGCGCCACCTACACCGCCACTGTCGATGAGGCAATCGCCCGGCTCTACGCCAACATCGACAGCGGAACGTTCACGGATGTTGAGGAGATCACTCCTCTCCTCAACTGGCTTCAGAAGAACCAGAAGCATCTCCTCGCTGTTTCGTAGCCAAAGACAAAAAGAAAAGGGCTGCTAGCAGCAACATAGTCCCCCTCGGATGAATGAGACTCATCCGAGGGGGACGCTGCTTTTATATAGCTATGAAGTAAACAACCCACCTTCGATCAAATACATTTACAACCTTTTGTATTTTGCACAACTATTATGTCTTTTATAAATAATGATATAATAAGGGAAAATAGATCTACCCTAAAGGAGTGCCATGCTTCGACTACCTCCCATTCCCATTCACCATGCCATCATGTCCCTGGCTACGACAAAAAAGAAAAAACAAAAGCCAGCATGGAGCACGTTGATTGGGACATGGGGACTAATCGCGATTTTCGCTTGGACAACGAATGGATTCGGCCTTCTTTTCCCTATCATGACCCATTTCCTAACAGGCGAACTAGCTGAGGTGCGGTCTTATGATACAACATCAACAGCTCCAATCATTGCTGCTTCGGTAGTAGTCTTGGTGCTTACGATTATCATTATTGTTGCGTTTTTGTCTAAGTTGGTTCCGTCGGATTCTGACGAAGATTTGAACGCAACTGATCAACCTACACGGCGTTTTGCAGTATGTGTGAGTTATATGTTTGGAGAAGAACTCGTTTTTCGGCTGCCTTTGTGGCACAAACATCGTTGGCATGTTCACTCTTATCACACTCTTTCTGCTCTACCAGGCTGGAGTGCGGTTTATGATGTACGGCATGCATTTCTTCCCCATTCGCTATATGGTGTTTGGAGCGAAAATAAGCTACTGGCTCCGATTGAAGGGAAAAGAGGATGTTGCCATTGAGGATGTAGACTTCCACATGGTGAATACCCTTGTCAAGTTGGATTCTCTGAAACGACGGTTTCCCTCAGACCCTTCATCCGTAATTCAAGAATATGGAGAAATGCAAACACTTTTGCTATCCTGTATAGAAAAAGTGTTGAGAGAAGAGGAACTTACGGATGAAGAACGAGATCTGTATACAAGTCTCAGCTTCATGAGTACAACCTACCTGCTGAGAAACCTAGACAAAATAACAAAAAAACAGAAGTAATAATCGGCGGCCATATGGGAACATGGCCGCCGCGAATTTTTGGGGAAATTTGATGCAAGAACAATAAAACCAATTACCTAGGAACAAATCTGCTTAGATAACTTCGGCGCTCTCCTCTACAAAGTTTATCCCCCAAGATTGGACAGCTCTCATCCACATTCCAAAATTTCACACTATTAATTTTCTAATCACTATTGTCATCATCTATATATTTATAAGTATATGCATTGTATTTTAAATAATTTATCAATTATTCAGAATATGATATAATGATTCCAAATCCACTTAACCAACACCTTACACAAGGTAGGATGATAGTGTTAGGTGGTAGAAGGGTAATTCGTGAGGAGTTTGAGGCTCAACCTCTCCCTCAACATCTTGGTGGGAGGTCACTCGCAGTTTGAATGGCCAAACGTGCTACACAGGCGCCCAGCTCTCCGACCACGGCAACATGGTCGCAGTGGAAGACAGCAAGACCGAGGGACGTGGAACCGCGCTGCTCTTCTTGAAGTGGGACCTCTTCCACTTCAAGAAGAAGGTCCGTGAACTCCTGAAGGGAAAGAACCCGAAGAAGCTCACACCGGATACGCTGTCCGATCTGATCGCCGACCTGAAGGACACCTCCGGCAACCACGTGTTGGAGCAAGTACTGCACGGGTCTCTCTATCAGGTGCACCACCGCCTGGACTCCCGGCGTCGCCTTCAGTTCACCTTCGAAGAGGTGCTTGTCCTCCTCGAAGGGTTCGTCAAGGACACCTACGACGAACACACCAAGTACGACGGTGTGGTCACCGACTACGCCGCCACCTTCGAGCAGGAGCTCGACTACCTCCTCAAGAACTGGAGGGAGATCGAGAACCCCGAGGAGGTCGAGAACATCCTCGCTCAGATCAACGAGGGAGAGTTCAAACGTCTGACTCTCGCCGCCTGAGCGAAATGCTGCCGGACAAAAAGAAAACATAGATTGAAGGCAGCATGAAATGCCCCCTCGGATAATGTAATATCTTTCCGAGGGGGGCGCTGCATTTTTATTTCTCATCAAGGATTACTTTCACTGTTCTTGTATTTTCAAGTCAGAAAACGTTTGCATGGCTCTGTACCAATCTTCGACTGTTCCCTTTTTAACACTTGCAGTGAGATATTTCTTTCTCCCCAATCTCCGACATGAACCCTTTTCCAATAAAATCAAATCATCTGCACACTCGGCGAATGCTAAATTGCTCGTGCTGATCAAAATGATCCGATCTTTTGGTTGATTGGTGATTTCTTGCCATAAGATATGTTTACCTATTGGGTCCAAGCCTTTTGTCGGTTCATCTAACAATAAGATCGTAGGGGATTTAACGAAGCATTCAGCCAAGTAATAACGCTTAAGAACAGGCCCAATTAATTTGGTAACACTTGTTTTTCTCCAGCCTGCTAAGCCCCACTTGGCAATGCACTCTGCTGTATACTTTTTCGGAGAGGCCACCCGACGAACCTGTGCAAAATAGAGCAAGGTTTCTTCTACTGTTTCGTCATAACGAAGTGCTGGTACGGATGGCAGATAGGCTATCTTATCCCGCCAATCACTTAAACTAGTAGAATCACTGGCTACGACACTACCTCGTGACCAAATAAAACGATCTCCTTCTTTTGAACCATAAGTGATTCTCCCATCATCTGGTAAAACCGTAGCTGCTGTAAGTCTTAGTAGAGTTGACTTTCCCGCGCCTTCTGGTCCTAATATCACTGTAACACCTGCGCGTACTGTCGCAGAAAAATCTAATAAACCGATCGTACTTTTTTGTTCTCCTGCTTTGTTTCTATTGTTATTTGTATTATACTTTTTTGTAATATGAGACCATTCAATCCACAAAGAAAACTCCCATCCTTTCTATTAGAAGTCTTGTTAGTTTAATTGTTGAGCCGATTAAAAAACAACTTTTTTACTCTTTTAAAAATTATATCTAGATGGTAAATAATTCTATCTGGAAATATCTTATCATATAGAATGGAAAATAAAAGGTGAAATTACTAAAAAACACATATTTGTAAATTTTGTATATTTGCCCTTCATTTACCAATCAATAATTTTATTATGTTTATTCTGATAATTTTATGGAAAATAATTTCAACTAACTAAAAATTGATAAAAAAAACGACCCCATACAATATCATTGAAGTCGTTTTTTATTACCATTATTAAGCTTGATTTGCTTTTTTTGCAGCTTCCACTGGTGCTTCATAGTTTGGATGATTGGTAGCTTCTGAGCAATATTCCACATACACTACTTTATCATTTTTATCGATTACAAATACAGCACGAGTGAGAAGACGAAGGTCTTTAATCACAACACCAAAAGCTGTCCCAAAAGAAAGATCACGATGGTCAGATACGGTTTGCACTTGATCGATCCCAGCTGCTCCGCACCAACGTTTTTGAGCAAATGGAAGATCCACGCTGACTGTCAATACTTTTACATTGTCTAATTTGCTAGCTTCTTCGTTGAAACGACGAGTTTGGGCATCACATACACCTGTGTCCAATGAAGGAACAACACTAATAATACGTACTTGCCCTTTGCTATCCTCTAATGTTACAGGAGATAGATCATTTGCAAGCACAGTAAAGGAAGGAGCTTGATCTCCTACTTTGATTTCTGGTCCTACTAAAGTTTTCGCAGCGCCTTTAAAGGTAATAGCTGCTTCGCGTTCGATTGCCATTGGTTTGCCCTCCTACATATGTATCTAAGTTCAATGAACTTAAGTTTATAGCTATGATTACAATTTTTAGTTTACCATATCCTATGCAATAGTGATATTAAGGTTTAAAATAAACAGTGGTGATAATGATGGAAATTAAATTAACAGAATTAGCTGCGACAAAACTACGACTATTATTATTTCAAGAAACGATTGATATACCCCTTGCCATCCGCATTGTGCTGCTCACTTCCGGATGCAATACACCATCGTTTGGTTTAGAAGTGATCGAACAAAAACCTGAATACCAAAAAACCAAAGTTCGAAATATCCCTTTTGTCTGGTATCCTGATGATGAACAATGGTTACACGGCATATCGATTGATATGAACCGAGAAAACGGAAAGTTTATTATCGATCATCCTGATCCTTCTCAGCTAACCAATTGCCCAATGGTACCTCAAGGGGTGGATGAACATCAAAATGAATAAAAGCTTATGGTTTATATTGGGCTGTCTCCTGTTTTTGTGTCTCTCGATCATATACCAATATATAAAAGTATCCTTTTATGACAACCAATACCCTGATAACAAGAAACGCGATGCTGCGATTGTACTGGGAGCCTCTCTTTGGCATAATAAACCTTCTCCTGCACTAAGAGAAAGATTAAATGCTGCTCTTAAACTATATCGAATGGGGAAAATAGATTATTTTATCTTATCTGGTGGATTAGGTGATGATGAACAGCAATCAGAGGCAAATGCGATGAGAACCTATTTACTCGAGCATCGTGTACCTGTTGATAAGATGATTTTAGAAGATAAATCCCGTAACACAAAAGAAAACTTACAAAATACAAAGGCTTTATTGAACGGTATTCCTATTCATTCGCTTTACCTCGTCACACATGACTACCATATGTATCGAGCATTAATCTATGCGAAGCAAGCTAATCTTGAGGTTTCCCCTGCACCAGTACACTCCACTGTATTATTTGGCCCGTATCATAAACTACGGGAATGCCTAGCACTATGGAAACTTTACTTGTTCAACTAACTCAATCAATTTTGGGTCCCAAATTTCAATCCATATCTCTTCGGGTATCTTTTTGCGATCTGCTGTCAACTCATTTAAGTAAACAGTTGCATCCGTGATCACTTTATCTACTTTTATCCCAAGCCAGCTAGCTGGATATAAGGATAACTTGGGAATAGCAGACTGCATCAGTTTGATCGCTCCTGCACGATTCCCATTTTTCATGTGGTAACAGGAAACTGCTACTTGAAGCAATCCTTGGTAGAAAGGCTCTCGTCCTTCTTCTAACCACAAATCTTCAAGTAAATCGTGACACTCATAATAGTCTCTCAAGACGTTAAAGGTGTACAAAAATATGATATACTGACGGTCATACATAGCAATAATTCCCCAAACAAAAAGGATGAGAACTTTTGAATACCAATAAGAACTTAGAAACACTGATCCTAGAGATCAAAAGTCAATTAAATGTGGTAAATGCTGCCTTGATCCAGCCGGAAGATTATTCGGAAGCTAATTATGATGATATCTTTGAGTTATATGAGTATGTAAGCAAGAAACAAGGGAAACTGACCTTGATGGAAATCGAAGGCGTTTTGGAAGAACTTCGCTCCCTTCGTCAATCAAAATAACGCCTGAGCAATTCTGGAAGTGGTTTGCTCTTTCGATTTTTCAAATCGATCGTTACACTGATGACTTCTGCATCAGCGACCACTTCTCCTTTTTCATTATGAATCTCTTGGAAAAAGACAAAACTACTATTTCCACAGCGCAACGGCCTTGTTTTAATCATCAGTTTTTCACCAAGGGTGGCTTCTTTCCGATATTGGATATGAATACTAACCGTCACCGTGCCTATTCCCATCTGAGTAAATTCATCAAAAGGCAGTTTTGCTTGGTTATACCACTCTTCTCTGCCCCACTCCATATACTCCAAATACTTGGCATTATTCACGTGCCCCATCACATCGATCTCTGTGGATCGCACCTCAATCGGTAAACATACTTGCATCCTATAACCCCCCTCTATTTTTAAGTTTATAAACAATTTGTGCTGCTTTGCAAGCGTTTTCCCGAAAAAATTACCAGAAGGAATGCGAAAGAATAATGGTTATCCATTATTCTAGAAAAGAAAATATGATTTGTTCCTCTTGACCCGAACAAATATTTGGTTATAATAAGAGTAACAGAACTTTTGTTCGGGAGGTTTTGCCATGAATCGTCTTTTATTAGAATCCAATCAAACTACTTCATTACCAGCTGTTCCTTATATCACGATGGAAAACGACCTTATGTACAAATTAGAAACTGCGTTTACAAAAGAAAAACCACTCCTCATTTTGTTTCAAACCCCTTTTGGTGATCATCAATTCAGTGGATATATTACAGAAATTTCCTTCCATGATAAATGGATTGGAATCGAAAATGGAGTGTTGGCGAAGCGAATTTTTATGGATCAAATTTTATTAGTGGTAGAATGGAGTTAATCTCATTCTCCCACTTCATCCCATGAACCCCCAAGCAAAACATTATTTTCATCAGGCGGAGAGTTCTTGTTTGTCTCATTGGCTTGATATTCTTTATCCTTATACATCACCCGCTCCCCTGCTTGATATGTTTTATTTTCATGCCACTCGGGATAGATTTGAGACGGAATGTTTTTTGCTCGATTTTCTTTCGGTTTTACTGGGAATACAGTTATTTTTTCTGTTACAACTTGGCTAGATGCTGGTGCAACTTCTTCTTGTTTGTCCATGCTTTGATGCGCTGTAGGGGGCATTGTTTTTTTATCTCTTGTTTGTATTGGCTTATTTGTTTTTTCTTTTATGATCGTAAAATCTGCATTTTCAGATTGAAGAGGAAGGGCTTGATGGTCATTTATCACATGCATAGTACCTTCTTTGACTGGGACTGGAAAAATAACTGAGTAAGCTACAAATACGATCATACTCAATCCCACTGAAAATAGCATCATTCGATATCTCCTGATTTTGGCAAGCTTTTCTACTGCTGCTTTTCTGGCGAATTTCTCCAAACGACTTTCTAGCATTCGCTTCTCTCTAACCACAAATTTTCCTTCTTTCCAATTACTTTCCAATTTTCATTATACCGAATATTTCGGATAAAGAAAGGAGGAAAATGGAAGCAAATTTCTAAGTTTTTCTTTCCTGGTTCTATATTCGTCTATTGAACTGGACAATATACTATATATCAGCAAATCCTTTGACTTGAAGGGATTGTTATCATTCTTTATTTGAGTCCACATCACAATTGAAAAATTGGGAGATTCATTGCAAAACGCTATTCTTCCTATATCCCTATAGAAAAAATAGCGTTTTTCTAATACTATTCTATTTTTTAGCTTGATTGGGGTATGGCAACCAAAAGCGAAATATGGAGCCAGATACAAGACATCCCCTCAGGTCTTCACTTTTCCTCTATTGGGTTTATTGCCTCAGAATCTGTTTATCGCCATGAATTTATTTCAGGATTCTCCGAATGACCGCTTAGCCGGCCAAGAACCTTGAAGTTTGCAGATTTGTATAATTTGCCCGGTGTGATACGCATCGTGAAGAATGAGGCTGTATAACCACATGCCAACAGGGTCCGGAATCTCGCGCTCCAAATCGTAATCGCTGTACCCAGCAATGATGTTGCGAATCGATTGATGTACGTCGTCCAGTTTCTTAACAGATTCTTCCCAAGCGGACGGTTCTACAGAAGTGACGGCAAATGTGTCGTTGTTTGTCAAACCTGAAGGATTCTCGGTTTCTTCACCCGTTAGACGCTTCAGGAACCGTTCCTTGTAAAACGTCAAATGGTGAACGTTCTCCCAGATCGTATTGATCGGAGCGCCTTCAGGCTTCCAATTCGCTTGCTCCGCCGTAATGTCTTTGAGCGCATCCGCCAACGGAGGATACCAGTCTTGTTTGTCGTAACCAATTTCCCATCCGTGCAATAACAATGCTTTCATGTCCATACGATTCCTCCTGAAATAAAAATATGTAACGACTAATAAATGAACCTTCGCTCAAACTTAGAGGCGGGGATTTCTTACCATAAAAAGCAAAGAAGTTCCTGCATCCACCAAGGTTACACTTGGGAAATTCAGGTCTGAGAACCGGGAATCCTCTCGGGTTCCTAAGTAAGCAACATACATCAGAAGGTGCAAGGGGCGGAACAACCCACCTACTACTTCTTACTTTAGCAATTTGTAAATATTTTCAATTGGTAATTGTGACTATATGTAGTATCTTACCATATAGAGCTTTGGAAAAGATATTTCTTGCTCCATGGATATCTCAGTGTTCGTTATACTCCACCTGCATCGATAGTTTTGAGAAGAGATTTTCTTCTTGCAGACCGGACATGTCTGACTCGTATAGGATTCGTCTACTTCGTGAAGTCAGGGCTAGAAGCCGGGGACTTCTTGTGCCTATTAATAAAAAAACCGATTCTAATTGGAGAATCGGTGATTATCATTATTTGATTAAAATGCACTTCGTGTGACGTTACTGGTTTTAAGCCTTCTAAATTACTTTATCGGCTCCTCACATGAATTATTTCACATACCAGCATGGACCACATCCACATCCCTGAGCATCACAGCAACCACCGTCATCATCCCAACTGCCGTCACTACCATAACTATTTAAACTTGGGCCACTGAAAAACGAAGATAGAACTGGAACCACTCCAGAAACTACCAGCGCTGGAATACCAACTAACAAATAGCCTCCTGAAATCAATTGAACTCCACTGATAGCAAAGATAAAAAAGCTCATGATGGATAAAAGAAACAAATTACCCCTCCTTTTCTTTGCAATACATGAATTTTGATTTTTCTATAAAATCATTATACTATAATTTAGATTTATTGACAGGTTTTCTATTTGCTTTTGATTCACTTCTCTACTTCTAAATTACTTTTTCAAATATCATGCAATCCATGTTTTGTATATTATTCATCTATGGACAGAACTCTTACAAATTTTAAATATTAATCCTTCATGAATACCGCCTCTTCTAGTTTTGAACGTAAAAATACCACTCGGTGCGTGAGTGGTTTAGCATATTTCTTCATCACTATCTACTTTATTATCCAATCGACTAGACAGCAATTCTTCAATGAGGTCTTATTCTAATACCAAAACACAGGGAACAACCTCAGGAGCAACCATACGAAGGGCACCATAACCAATACCAGCAAGTCCAGTCATAAACCCTGGTGTTCTCACTTGCTGAGGAGTTCCACAGCACCAATCATTTCTCACCAAACTGTCTCCTACATATGATTTAATATTTTCTATTTGTTTCCTCCATCGGCTATCTTCGAGAAACCTATTGGCTAAAACCAAGAAATCGAGATTTCCGAGATCACCGTGACATAAAGAGTGGTTGTTTCCAAATCCCCTTGCAAGGGTAGTATCTGCTGAGATGTGTAATTCCTCTTGTAGTACAGGATCATCCATGATCGGAATCAGCCTCAAACGAGAAAAACCAACGCCGACTGCTCCTGCACACCATTTCACAACATAACTGGAACTACGTAAATCTATCCAGTTTCTCTCGTTTGGGTTATACTGACTTCGCTCATATGCCAGCGATTTTCGCACTGCCTCTTTATATCGTTTATCACCTGTATTGGTATAAAGTTCAGACAAGGATAACGAAAAACCAGAAGCTCCATGAGCCATGCCAGTTAAAGGTTGACGATCCTTTACTGATGACCAACCAATACCAGTGTCCATCGGAGACGCTATATCAAGTAAGCGATCTCCATATCGAATCGCAATTTGTTTCAGTTGGGAGTCCCCAGTAGCTTCATACAAACGAAGCAAGATCAGCAAAGTCCCCGCAGATCCACCTATCCAATCCAGTTCTTGATCTTTCTCAGGAATGTCTAGATGCTGAACGATAGATATCGCCTGCTTAAGTAATGATTGATCTCCCCATAGCTTGGAGAGATGCAAAAAGACATAAGCGACCCCACTCCAGCCTGAAAAAACACCGATAGGTAAATCGTTTGTATCTGTATTCTGAAACATTTCCCATATTTTCTCGCAGATATCCTTTGCTATCGTTGTAAAACGATTCTTTCTTGATAGTTCTCCTAGATAACCCATAAATAAAGCAATACCAGACAGCCCATTATAAAAATCATGATCCAGTCCTGTTAACTTCCAACCATTGTTCGTTTGATGAAGACCAATCCAATCATCTTGAATTTTATAGGTTTGTATCAGATGATCACCAATAGCTAATGCTGGTTGCAGCCAATCTGTCACAAGACCAATACCTACATCCCTTTTTCTCATGACTGATAGTTTCTCTTCGTGCTTCTTTGGATCTAAAATAGACAAAGCAGCACGAATCACCCAAGATTGTCGTTCCATATTTTCCTTGGAAAGCGACAAAATTCTTTCATTCACCAACGCCTGAGAGGAAGAAGAGAAAAAATTTTTTATCTCTCCTCCTTTATCGTTCCAAAGACTACAAGAGTCAGGTGATGATTTAAAATAAGGAATATCCATTATTTTTAAACTATTTATCTCCCACTCCAGTACGTCACCTAGATAACCTTGATCTTTGAGTGCGAGTTTCAAATAATTAGCAAAAAAAGACTTTTGAACATCATTCGATTGTACCAGCTTTGGATGATTCGCATCTCTAAGCAGTAGCCCGTAAGTCCTAGTATCGCGGAGAATCACACGAATCGAATCAGATCGAAACAAATCAGTACGCCTGATAAGTTCATGTTTATATTCTGTTAAAAACAGGTACATCTTTTGAAATCCATAGATAAAGGAATCCGCATAATCATACGCAGATACAGATTTTCCATTTTGCGATGGTCTATTTTCAGAAGGTGACGACTTGACCTCCTTGTATACCAAATGCATGGTATCTGTTCCTTCCTCTTTCCAATAACCCCTCTTATTTGGGATAACCTGCCCTTCTTCTCCACCAAATCCGCTAATATCAATCCCATCCGTTTGATCTTTTCCTCGAATTCTAATCGGTACCAAACATGTTCGAATTACAGAATCACTTAATGGGTCCTTCTTCCCGATTCGCGGATGGAACAGAGACTCTGTATCGACAATCACGGGATATTTTCCTACTGCAATACAGTTTTCTTGATGTATATCTGTTGCATCAAACACATACAAAACAGCTAATAATCCCCCTAAATGCTCATAAAAAAAGACAAGTTCCTCTTCTTGTTTACAGGTTTCCTGTTTCACTACTTCTACCCAACCACTATGTTGGCTGCTAATCATCGTTAACAACTTAAACTGAAATCCACTACTTTCATTTAACCAGCACAGCAATTGCTGAAAGTGTTTTTCAACTGCAATGGATCGTGGCTTATAAATGAGTTCGATACCAGTATCAAACATTAATTTTGTCACCGTTTTACCAAAATTATGTTCATCTCCCAAGCCTAACTCCATGCCCTTTACCTTTCCAATAACACCGTTTTCTCCAAATGTATGATTGATCTGATCCCAATCCGATTGCAGAGCATCAATCAAAAAGGAGAGCGAAGAAACCCAATTAGAGAGTAAGATGTACAATTGGTCTTGGAGGACAGGATATTTCTCCCAAAAAGCTTTTTTATGTTCTTTCAAAGACAATTGATAACAAAAAAAAGCAAATCTCGTTCGCGGGGAATCTCCTTCTAATTTTCCGTCTACTCGTTGATAGTTGAGTTCCAGTACCAACGCTTTTCCCAATAGATGAAATGTCTTGAAATGAATGTATGGGATCAAATCATTCAATACTAAGTCAACATGTACAAGATCAGAGTCTTGCATCTTTGTCCTTACTTGAGCGATCGCTTCCTCTAATTCATGATCAATAAAATGCAACATAGCTACTTTTGATTCAGATAGTATATCTTTTATCTCCATTAACCCCCTATTTTTATGATGAATCAAAACCACCCGTTCACACACGAGTGGTTTGTTCAGCATCGAAAAGCTTTTTTACAGGGCTATATACGGTTTGCCAACTGTCTTTTTCTAGAAGACTAATGGACTAACCTACCAACATATGTCGGTTCGACCATAGCTATCGCTAAGTCCTAGAGAAGATTCGATATCGCTTTCTGATACTTGGATATCACCAATCACTGTTTCCATTAACAACTCTTTTTCCAATTAAACTGCACCCCTTCAATTCATAGTATCGTAATCATACATCATAGGAATATAGCTCTTCTTTTTAGAAGACTATTCTTATTATAATAGAAAACACAAAAATTAACAAGTTTTCCCTAATTTGCAAATAATGATCACTTTTACCGTTTAAGGTTGATTTGATTTCCATTACTTTGGGACATGACTAGAAGCTACTCCATGTTGATTTTCATTTCTTGGATTTAGCTATTTACAAAAAAACATATAGGCATGTTTGTAAAAGGAAAAAGCGCATGCAGACTTATGACATGCGCCAAAATAATAAAAAATCTTGTTTTTTCATTTATACCTTGGTTTTCACCTTCAAAAATAGCTAAAAACCAGCTGCTTTTTCGGTTAGACCTAGCGTCTGCACTGTTAAAGCATGAATTTCGTGCAGAAGCGATGGGTTTTCCCGTAGCGACACACCATAAGAGGGTATCATTTCTTTGATTTTTGCTTCCCACTCTTCTATCTGGTGCGGGAAACATCTTTTGACGACTTCAAGCATCACATGAACAGCTGTAGAAGCACCGGGAGAAGCGCCTAGCAATGCAGCAATCGAGCCATCAGCAGCCGTAATTACTTCCGTACCGAATTGAAGCGTCCCTTTTCCGTTATCCGTATCTTTGATAACTTGTACACGCTGGCCTGCCACTACTAAATCCCAATCTTCACTTTTAGCGTTTGGGATAAACTCACGTAACTCTTCCATGCGCTGTTCTTTCGACAGCATCACTTGCTGAATCAAGTATTTCGTCAGTGACATCTCTTTTGCACCTGCCGCCAACATTGTTAGGACATTATTTGGTTTTATGGAAGTTACTAAATCGAACATGGAACCAGTTTTTAAAAACTTTGGTGAGAAACCAGCAAATGGCCCAAATAATAACGATTTTTTATTTTCGATATATCTGGTGTCCAGATGCGGAACAGACATTGGCGGAGCACCAACCTTAGCTTTACCGTATACTTTTGCATGATGCTGTGTGATGACATCTGGATTATTGCAGACCATAAATATTCCGCTTACTGGAAATCCACCGATATGCTTTCCTTCTGGAATACCAGATTTTTGCAATAAATGCAGACTTCCTCCTCCTCCACCTATAAAGACAAATTTTGCAGTATGACGTTTCGTATCTCCACTATCGAGATCCCGTACTTTTAATTCCCACAACCCGTCGCTTGTACGTTTCATATTAGTCACACTATGTTTGTAGTGAATATCGACATTTTTACGCTCTAAGTGGTCAAATAACATGCGCGTCAAAGCACCGAAGTTGACATCTGTTCCAGAATCTATTTTTGTTGCTGCTATAGGTTCGTTCGATGCACGGCCCTGCATGATAAGCGGAATCCATTCCTTCAGTTTTTCCGGATCATCAGAAAACTCCATATCTTGGTATTGAGGATTGTCTGACAGCGCTTCAAAACGTTTCTTTAAAAACGCTACATCTTGTTCCCCCTGTACAAAACTCATATGAGGTAATGGCATGATAAAATCATGTGGATTATTTATCAGCTTTCTATTAACAAGATAAGACCAAAACTGCATGGACAGCTGAAACTGTTCATTTATTTTTACCGCTTTACTAATATCTACAGACCCATCCGATTTTTCGGTCGTGTAGTTAAGCTCACACAATGCAGCATGTCCTGTTCCCGCATTATTCCATTCATTCGAGCTTTCCTGTCCTGCGTTTGGGAGCTTCTCAAACACTGTAATTTCCCATTCTGGTACTAACTCTTTCAAAAGTGTCCCCAAAGTCGCACTCATGATTCCAGCACCAATTAAAATCACATCTGTTTTCGTTTCTCTGTTGCTCATTTTTACCAACCTTTTACCCTGAAATTTGCAGAAAAGATGTGGGCGTCACATTAAGCTAAGGCGTAGTCACACACCTTCCTGTTCCACTATGACCATAACATAGCGTACTACAATTACTTGTAGAATGAAATATCTTCAAACATATCATTATTTACTAGTTTGAATCTGGTAGGTTCCATGTTGTTCATCTAACTCCATGAAATGCTTTCCATGACTTTCTGAGACCAGGACGGAATTACTACTACATCATCTATTTTACAAACAACTTTAAATAAGTTCAATTTCATATGACATATTAATCTTCTTGAATGAAATGTATTTTATGAAAAACTATAAAACCTCGAAAAATAGATATTTCTTCTTTTCTTCCAAACTCTAGTTCTTTTTTAGCACAATGATATGTGGAGTTAATCCACCCATTTCAACAGGTTGATCTAATTCCAGCGTAAATTTATTTTTATAAGGAGATATCGCATGATGTAACAATTTTACTTCTTGCGTTAATAGGACTGCTCTTCCACCTGAATCAAGTACTCTGTTAACTTCCTTTATAAATGATGGATACAGGGCAACATTTGCCTCATGATCACCTACGCGTCGACCGAAAGGTAAGTTCGATACCATTACAGACACACTGTTGTCTGCTAGCGGGAGAGATGCAGCATTCCAAACTTGTAAATCAACATTCTCACATTCGCTTAGGTTTCCAGCAGCTGTTTGCACTGCTTCCTCATCCAGATCTCCACCTTTTAATGAACGATAAGTTCCAAATGCCGCTCGATCAAGCAACAAAGTTCCCGATCCACAAGTGGGATCAACAAAAACATCATGTGGAGAAGGCTTTGAACATAAAACCATTGCTCTGGCAACCCGCCAATCAAGAGATGTGGAACGTAATCTCCTCGCAGGTCTACTCATTTCTTTTTCTGTAATAACAGGTACCATTTGGAATATTGTTGACTGTATTTTTATTTCCTTAAATCGATTGGTTAGCTGCCCTATGTTGTGATCATGAACATAAGGATTGATGGTAATATCCTCCTTTTCCTTCTCATTGAAATAAGCTAGAATACCGTGAACCTGCATGATGGTATGTAATGATCGAAATTTTTCCAAGTCGAATTCGTCTAGTACGACTTCGATCCAGCCATCACCTGTTACACCTTTATGAAGTGTAACCCCTTGCAAAGCTGCCTCTTCCGCTATAAAATTTTCCAACCCTGGTAAAGTTTCTAAAATGTAGCGGCCCCATTTTGGAACTAATGATTGAATCTGCTGCAATACTGTTTCATTTTCTATCATTGTTTCTGCGAGATTTCTTAGTTTGGGAGAGGCATGATTTAATTTTAATGACTCTATGCTATTCTTGACTTTTTCCTCATTCAGATAAGGAAAAAGATGTTCTAAAGAAGATTTAACAACTGCATTACTAGAATCACTGAGCAATTTGATAAGATAAGACAGCTTAATATTTTTGGGTAACAATGAATTTGCTATCGAGCGACAAACCGCTAATCGAACATTTTCACGAGAGTCATCTACTAACCTTTTATAATCAGCATCATAAAAAGTAACATAAGGTAGTGCACGGAGTAAGGACGATAACACTTGATTATCTTTTGTTCTAACAATTGCTCGAATAAAAGCGCCTCTAATATCCCCACTGGAACTAGAAGCATCTTTTAAAGCAGCTTGAACAGCTTCTTGTGTACAGTCCAATGATGGAATGAGTTTCATAAATGCAGAGTGACCTAACTTCATGCCACTAACCAGTACTCCTTCTGTTAACCTTGCGCTCGCTCCTTGCAATAGTTGATTCAAATCAGCTATAGCAGATTGATCTCCAATTTCCCCTATCGCCCAAACAACCGTCTTTGTAACTTTGAATCCAAATCCTTTGTTCAACAACTCAGATAAAGCAGGAATACCTTTTTTCCATCTAAGCTTACCCATCGCCCATACAGCCATCTGCACGACATCAGAATGCTTGTCTTTTAATCCTTTTAGGATTTGATCCGCAAACCCCATATCATGCATTTCACCAATTAAAGCGAAGGTTGTTCGACGAACCTTAAAATCTTTTGCATATAATCCTTGCACGATAGCCTCTTCTCTTTCCTCAACAGAAGAAGACAAGAGTTTTTTTGCCACTTTTACACGAGACTTTTCTTTTCCTTTTGCTAAATCCAAAATAGATACATATAAAGTGCTGTTCAAAAAGCCTACCACCTTTATTTTCAACCTCCATAAAGCACAAGGTCTTTTTCTCCACCCTTATGTACTCTCAAAAACACTGTTTCTAATATATCCTACCTAGAGCTAATGTGGAAAAATATTAAGGTAGAAACTCATCATTAGTTGACATCGATTGAATTTTCAGCCCAAAAAAGATGCCCTAAAAAACTGGACATCCATAAGCCAAGCTTTATTTACCTTTTGTTTCCTTTATCTGCTTATCCGCCCGGATTGCAGCAAAATATGCTTTTGCATCTTCCCGAAATTTCTCTGATAGATGCTTCTTGAGCTGGTTATCTAACCATCTCAATGTTTTATCGCGTAACTCTTGGCGCATTTTCTCTTCCGCTCTGAGCATCGAATTATTAATTACACAAAAAGGATTTGGTGAATCCATATCCACACATCCTGCATCATTCTTATCACTCAAAATACTTTTGCATGAGACATTTTTACATTGGAAAATAGGTTTTGCACCTTCTACTGCCTCAATAACATCCCAAAACGAAACGGATTCTGGTGTTTTGGCTAAACGATAACCTCCTTTAACCCCAGGAACAGAATCAACAATCCCTGATTTTGATAGCTTACCAAACATCTTGGATAGATATGTTTCTGAGATTCCTTGGAATTCAGCAAGTTCCTTAATCCCGATTGTAGTGTTAGGCGGAATATCTATTAAATAAACGAGAGAATGCAGACTATATTCTACTCCAACGCTGTATGCCATACTAATTCCTACTTTCTTATTGCTAATCCTTGTATAAATCCTAGTGAGAATAGTATTAATCTGTCAAGTACAGAAAATACTGTTGACATATTTGTAAATCGATAGTATCATCAACTTGTGTTATCGACGATATAATTAGTCTACAATACAACAAAGGAGTGTTCAACATGGCACAACGCATCAATTACGCGGGACAAAAAAGTGAAAGTCTCGATATCTTATATGGAATGGAAAAATATATTATGAAATCTTCCATTTCAAAAACAATTAGGGAACTAGTTAAAATTCGTGTTTCCCAAATCAATAAATGTGCTTTTTGTATTAACATGCACACAGAAGATGCTCGTAAAGCAGGAGAAACTGAAAAACGTATCTATGGTTTAAATGCTTGGGAAGAATCTCCTTTCTATACAGACGAAGAAAAAGCGGCATTAAAATTGGCAGAAGACATGACTCTATTACCATCAAAAGGCGTTCCAGATTCACTATATGATCATGTTCGTACCTATTTTAGTGAACAACAATTTATAGATCTAGTATTGGCTATTACCCAGATCAACACTTGGAATCGTATTTCCATCGCAACAGGTAATGTTCCTCAGTGAATGAGAAATTGAGACACGGTCCATTTGGACCAAAATTGCAAAAGATCGTTTCCTAACGAGGAAAATGTAATACAAAAAGGATGGATTCCGTTAAAGGTTTCCATCCTTTTTTGCCAACTACTGCCGCCCTTCCAAGACTTCCGATTAAACTCATGAAATAACTCGATCATCGTTCGTTTTTCAATTCGTGAGACATAGGAACAGGATATCCTTAAATTCTTCGCAATCTCCCTCCATCAATTAATTTCTTACTACCTTTGTTGAACAAAACGACTTTTGATTAAATGAACAATCCATAAAAGCAATGGAATTCCGATGATGTCCACTATAAATATCAATTGATACCATATGGTCTTCCAGAAGGTTAAATTTGTCATTCCTGTTTTGGGTACAGCAAAGAATCCAATACCAACCAGCAGAAGAACTACAATTAAAACTTTTTTCCAATCTTTTAGGTGAAAGTATTGAGCTATCCCATAGCTAAGCATAAACGTAAAGGTGGACAGCAAAACCAGATATTGTAATATCCAAACCGAGACAGTGAAAATTTCTATATTTTGAATAAAGTCAAAGATCGAAGTCATTTTTACATAGCTAATGAGGGGGTAAGACAAATCCATTGTCACCTTAGAGCCAAAAGCAAGGAAACATATTACTGTCCAAATGACAATTACAATCAACATGGAACTGACACCCCATAGAGCTGTAAAGGTTTCCTGCTTTGGCTTAGAAAAGTAGGGGATGAGCATTAGTGGTAGTGAGGAGACTAAACTCATTATGGAAGTAGCGATAAATGCCCCATAGAGAATATTTTTCCATCCTGATTCTGCATAGATAGGTAGAAGTTGTTCCCAGTCCCATAGTTTTATATTAGCAACCATAATGATGACAATAACGACACAAAAGAGTGGACCCACCCATTCACTAAGTCGACAAATTGCGGTTAAACCGCCTTTAAATAATAGGTAGGCAATAGCTAGGAGGAACAGTAAGAATAATATGGATATAGGTGTTTGTTTGATGACAGCAAGATTTAAGATCCCGATTAAGTCAAAAAAGCATGCTACGATTAACAGGTACCAGGCAATAAAATAGGGAAGAACCAGTAGTTTACCTAGCCATCTCCCCATGATTTCCTGGCTAAATTCTACAATCGTTTTATTTGGATATAACATACATAGTTTTGCTAATAAATAAGTAATGCCAACGGTAAAACAAGTTGCTAAGATCATGGAAATCCAAGCATCTTGTTTCGCGTATAATACGGGAGGACTAATAGCCCAAAAGACGACACTCATCAGGAAAAAGAGCCAAAATATTTGCCACTTAGATATTTTCACCAGCTATTCTCCCCGCTTAAAAGGTATGCTTGGTCCTGTATATCCATGATTACGAATCGTTACCTTGACTTTCACCTTGACAACTGCTTGTGGAAATAGTTTTTGCCATTTGGATTTAATCTTTTTCCAATCAGAGGGATGATAACGACGTAAATTCTCACCAAATCCTAAAATGTCCGTTTTATATTGATGTTGTATCTTTTGGATTGTACGTTCTGTTTCTTGTTGGAGCTGTTTGCTGATTATCTTCTCTATCTTCTCCAAATTTTGCTGTGGAGTTAGGTCAAAATCAGATTGGTTTTCATGAATTACTCCTGTTCCGGAAAGTTGAATATCGATGTAAACTTGATTACCCTTTAATTTGGATGAGATATTACGCTTCATTTTTTGCATGTTCACAGACAAATAACCTTGTCCATTAGGTATCCATTGCGTAAAAATTTTGTTGGATATTTTTCCAGAAACCCATAGTGCTTCTGCAGCCTCATCATCTTTTAAATAACCGACCAAAAATTGTTTTCGATTGAACAGTGCAATTTGATTGATTTGCACTGGTTGTTCCTCATTAAATTTATCTTTAGGGTGAATTTCAATGGTTTGTATGATAGGACTGGTTCCCTGACTATTAGCAACTATAGAATATGTACGAAAATCAGTAAATCGTTCCTGTATCATACTAACTTTATTTCCTTTAAAAACGGCATCTGTTGAGAATATTTCCAAAGGAACCTCCATTTTTAGAAAGTCTACTGCATCTATACCTTTAATTAAAAACATTTTCGTTTTTAAATTACTTTCAGGACTTCGCGCTATAAAATCCATCCACTTCCCAATTCCATGCTTACAGAAACGTTCACTTAAGAAAACATCGTCCCGATAACCAAGAAATATTTTTCGTGGCAATTTCTCTTGAAGATGTTGAACTGCTGCTTCAATTGTCTTCCCAACAGCGGAAATCACAGTAAAGCTTTTTTTCTTGTTGCCACTTCCTGTCGACTGTCCGCTGATTCCTCCAGGAACAGCTATTTCATAACTTACCTTAACCTGTCCGTCAGATATTTCGTCAAAAGAAGTTGATTCGATTATAGCTCGTTGATTTGGTTCTACCATATCCCAACATCCTGTTAATGGAAAACAACAAATGAGAATAACAAAAAAAATTAAGGCTGCTCTCACTTTTGATTCTCTCTATACTTACTTCGAGCCATAATATCACTTGAACGATTCTCACTAAAAGGAGCAATGGGAGATAGGTAAGGAACACCAAAAGGTTCCAACATCATCATGTGAATAAGAATCATACTGATGCCTAATACCAATCCAACTAATCCAAAACATCCAGTCAAAACAATTAAGAAAAAGCGAAGTAAACGTAATGGAGCACTGAAACTATACCGAGGGATGGCATAGGAGGCGATTCCAGTAATTGCCACAACTATAACGATTGGAGCGGAAATAATACCAGCTTGGACAGCAGCTTGGCCAATTACAATTGCTCCAACGATGGAAACAAGAGGCCCAATCTGATTTGGTAGTCGAATTCCTGCCTCCTGTAAACCTTCAAAAACAAATTCCATCAGAATTACTTCGATTACAGTTGGAAAAGGGGAACGCTCACGGGCAGTAGCAATGCTGGTCATGAGAGATTCGGGCATCATTTCTGGATTGTATGTACTTAAAACAACATAGATAGCAGGCAAGGCAAGAGACAAACTAACCAAAATATACCGTACCCATTTTCTAGCTATGGCAAATACATAACGGTCATAATAATCATCCGATGCCTGTAATCCAGACCAAAAGGTAATGGGGAGAACAAGTACAGCCGGACTCCCATCAACGATAACTACTATCCTGCCTTCTACTAGGTTAGCTGTTGCCACGTCTGGTCTTTCCGTGTTTTGGATTTGTGGAAAAGGGCTATAAGAGTTATCTTGAAGCTGCTGTTCTACCTGACCTGAATCAATCACATCATAGTCAGCCATTTGTATGATTCGTTTTCGAATCACTTCTAAAATGGATGGATCTGCAAGATTCTCAATATATGTCATGGTTATTTGTGTTTGTGTCAATGAACCTACTTGGAATGATTCCATTTTTAATCTGGAGGATACAATCCGTCTACGCAGCAAAGAAGTATTCACACGGATACTTTCTGTAAAACCTTCTCTTGGTCCGCGAATAGCTGCTTCATTGCGCGGTTCCTCAACTGATCGTTTTTCAAATTTATTTAAGCTAGTAATAAATGCTGTTATTTCATGATCGACTAGGATTGCCACTTTTGCTTTTAAGATGGATGTTACCAGCTCTTTGAATTGGCTTGTGGAACTGACATTCAGTAATGGAAATAGTTCGAGTTCAGTGGCTTCAGTGAGGTTCAACTCTTGTCTAAATCCTTTTGGTACCCCTTCATATACAAGAGGTTTTACTAAGGTTTGTTCTAATATGTTTGTATCGACCAGTCCCTCGACATAAACAATCAACATGGATGTATCCTGATCAAGGCGAAGAGATCGAAAAACAATATCTGAACAGTTTTTAAAGGCTAATTTTAAATCATCCATATTTTGTTGTAAATTTGTGGACAGTGGATGATCTAACATATCTATATTTTCAGTTGGTTTGAGTGGAGTCTTTTTCTTTGAAAACCATATATTCATCATGATAATCCCCTAAGCGTTGATCTTATGTAGTATGATTCAATATTATGGTTTTCATTCTTTCTACATAGTTGTGAAGTAAAGAAAAAGACACCATCAGTTGTATGACATCGCTTATAAGCTGATGTACTTTTCATTGCATTAACAAAATCGTCAAAATCACTTTTATTGTTTATTTGTAATTAATTAACGAAATGTATGCAAAAACTGCAACATTTTATAAACTTCATGTAAGCGCTACCATAAAAATGGAGAAAGGAGCAGGAAATTGAACTTGACAACAAAAATAAGCCTTGCAAATAAACCAAACCAAAATGATTCTGTCATGATCGAGTTATCGGGAGTTAGTAAAGAGTTTGTCAAACCATCAGGTGAAGTTCATACTGTTTTGCGCAATATTGATTTACAAATTGGCAAAGGAGAATTTTGTTCTATCGTTGGGCCTACGGGATGTGGGAAATCTACTACGTTGGGTCTAGTAGCTGGATTTGATCAACCGACAAATGGAACCATTAAAATCCAAGGAGAAATGCTTCAAGGTATGAATCAACATGCTGCGTGTGTATTTCAAACAGAAAATGCTTTTCCTTGGAAAACAGTGATCGATAATGTTTCTTTAGGACTTACTTTAAGAGGAGTCGAAAAAGCAGAAGCATACAAAGAAGCGAGGATATGGATCGAACGCGTTGGCTTAAAAGGATTCGAGAAACATTATCCTCATCAATTATCGGGTGGAATGCGGAAACGTGTTGCGCTGGCACAATGCTTGATCATTCAACCACAAATATTGCTGATGGATGAATCCTTTTCGGCACTTGATGTCCACACTCGCTCTTTAATGGAGAGTGAACTTCTCACCATTTGGGAAGAGACATCTGCATCGGTCATCTTTATTACGCATGATCTAGAAGAGGCTATAGCGCTTAGTGATCGTGTTATTGTACTCACAGCAGGTCCTGCCGCGACTATAAAAGGTGACTATCGAATTGACCTTCCTCGTCCGAGAAATGTATCAGAAATTCGGTTTGACTCTGATTTTATGAGATTACATGAACAAATTTGGAATGATTTACGAGATGAGGTGATGATTAGCTATGAGCAATCCAATCAGTCTTAATAATTCGCTCTCTTCTGAGCCGGTTTCTCGTTTGAAAGAAATGCGTACAAAAGCACTAAAGCGTCGTTTACGTAATCTTGGGCTGCAAATTGGTGTATTTATTGTCATCATGGGTGCTTGGCAACTGCTTGCTAATTACAAACTGATTGACCCTTTCTTTTTCTCCAGCCCCAAAGCAATTTTTTTACAAATCATAGATTGGTTTCAAAATGGAACCAGCCAAGGCCCTCTATATACGCATTTTATAATAACCTTTGAAGAAACGATTCTGTCCTTTGTAATTGGTGTTATTTTGGGTATCATTGCTGGTTATGCACTAGGTATGAGTGAAGTGTTATCTGTCATTTTTGGACCATATATACAAATGTTAAATGCTCTGCCTCGTGTTGTATTAGCTCCGATCTTTATTCTTTGGCTTGGTTTGGGGATGTCTTCAAAAGTGGCTCTCGGAGTGACACTTACCTTTTTTGTAGTATTTTTTAACGCTTTTCAAGGCGTAAGAGAAGTGGATCGTAATCTAGTTAATAATGCACGTCTACTAGGTGCAAACAAAAGGCAATTGGCTATTCATGTCATTATTCCATCCGCACTTACTTGGATTCTTTCGAGTTTGCATTCTAGTTTTGGATTTGCATTAGTAGGTGCAGTGGTAGGAGAATTTATCGGTGCGACAAAAGGACTAGGCTTTCTTATTTCGCAAGCGCAAGGGGCTTTCGATACAACTGGAGTATTTGCAGCGATGGTTTTATTATCTATCACAGCATTAATTGCAGACTGGGCTGTTGGACGATTAGAAAAACGATTTATCGCATGGCGAAATGTACGTCAAGACTAAGCCTATAAATTCGAATATTCGTAATATAATACATGCACAGAGGAGATAGGTAAAAATGAAGGGAAAATACAGGAAACTAAGATGGACATTTATCGTTGGATTAATCGCTTTATTAGTAACAGCGTGCAGTAGTAATGCCGGCACCAATTCTTCTGCACCCAAAGTAAAAATAATGGTTGGCGGAATGGAGAAAATTATCTATTTACCAGCAAAACTGACGGAAAACCTCGGTTACTTCAAACAAGAAGGAGTAGATGTACAACTGATCAACCAAGGCTCAGGACAAACTGCTGAGGAAGCATTGATCGCCGGACAAGTAGAAGGGGTTGTCGGATTTTATGATCATACCATCGACCTACAAGCAAAAGGCAAAAACCTCACATCCGTGATCCAGTTTGCCTCTACACCTGGTGAAACGCTGATGGTTTCCAATAAACTATTAGGTCAGGTCAAAGGAATACAAGATTTGAAAGGCAAAAAAATCGGTGTCACTTCTTTAGGCGCTTCGACTAATTTTTTGGCTAACTATCTGGTTACTAAGGGTGGATATACATCAAAAGATTACATCCCTGTCCCTGTAGGATCAGGTAATACACTGATTGCTTCCATGCAGCAAGGCAGAATTGATTTAGCAGTAACAACAGAACCAACGGTTTCCCTGCTGCAAGCAAAACATCTCGCTACTCCGCTTGTAGATATGTCAGGTGAAGAAGGAACCAAACAAGCACTTGGAGGAGACTATCCGGCTTCCAGCTTATACATGCAATCGGATTATGTGAAATCACATCCAGAAGTAGTTCAAAAAATAGTAAATGCATTTCAAAAAACATTAAAGTATATTCAAACACATACACCAGAAGAAATTGCTAGCAAAATGCCTGGCGAGTACTATGCTGGTGACAAAGACTTATATATTAAAGCATTGACGCATAGTATATCGATGTTTACTGCTGATGGGAAAATGCCTGCTGACGGTCCAGCAAAAGTATATGATGTATTGTCTACATTTAAGCCAAAATTGAAGCAAGCAAATATCAAGTTAGAAAATACCTATACGACAAAATTTGTGGATCAAGCAAGTAAATCCAATAAATAACCAAACAAGTTGCCCAACTCTATGAGAATGGGCAACTTGTTTTAATCTTTGCAGCGATACAATCGTTGGGGACGCCCTACTGTTCCATATAATAATTGTTCTTCTGCTTGCTGAGATTCAACTAAATGGACAAGGTAATTTCTAGCTGTTGAGCGACTAACACCTGACATACTAGCTACTTCTTCTGCACTTAAAAAACGATTTGCTTGCATTAAACAGTCTCGAACACGTTCTAGTGTACGCAAATCGATTCCTTTTTGCTGAAGTTGATTTAGCGGTTGGTTGACAGAGCGCAACTGTTTTAAATCATCGACAACAGTTTGATCGATGGAAATTGTATTTGATTTTGCTAATGACATTTTGTACTGAAAATATTTTTTTAACGTCTTCTGTAAACGATCCAGATCAAAAGGCTTGATTAAATAATCAAAAACTCCAAAGCGAAATCCTTCTTCGATTACTTCCAATTCTTTCGCAGCCGTGATTAAAATGACATCACAAGGTAAAGTTTTGGCTCGAATGGTTCTTACTAACTCCATTCCTGATCGATCTGGCATATATACATCTAATAATAATAAATCCGGCTGTAATTCGTTTACTAAATGTAATGCGGTTTCATAATTATTTGCTGTTCCAACTAATTGGTAATAAGGGATAGAATCGACTAGCTTACCATGTAACCTTCCGATCATAAAATCATCATCTACTACAACTACTTGAATGTTTTTTTGCGACAAAGTTGATCCCCTCTTTACTTAGGCAATGTTGCTTTTAAAACGGCTCCAGTACTTGTTGATGTTATGGAAATCTTCCCACCGATGTTTGAAACTAACCGGTGAACGATAGTCAAGCCAAAACCACGGTTCTTTCCTTTTGTAGAAATTCCGTCTTCAAATATACGTTGTTCAATTTCTGAATCTAGGCCTGGACCTGTGTCATGAACTTTGATTTCTAGGTGATCTGTTTGGTCATTGATATAGATACGAATAATTGAATTTTGATTGATCTCCATCGATTTTGATAGCGCTTCCAAAGAATTTTCTATTGCATTTCCTAAAATAGAGATAACAACCTCTCTATGTGGGCAAGGATCGAGCACATGGGAGGATTGATCGATAGTTAATTGAATACCTAACTCTTTTGCTCGATGCATTTTACCGATTATAATACCGACTACTGCTGGATCATGTATTTGTGCTAGGAAAAATTCCATAAGCAGCTGTTGTTCTTGATTTACTTGACTGATAAATTCTGTCACTTGGTCATATTCTTTTAATTGTATCATGCCAGAAATAGCATGGAGACGGTTCATGAATTCATGTCTCTGACTTCGTAAATCGTTTAAATAATGCCCTACATCATTCAGCTGTTGGTTTATTTGATCCAATTCTATCTTATCACGGAAGGAGGAGACAGCTCCGATAACTTTCCCATCCAACCAAATGGGTAATAGATTGGCGACAACTAATGTATTTTGAATGATGATTGGTTGATCAATCTGACTAACTCCATCTTCCAAAACTTCTGGAAGTCTAGAGTTTGGTACAATAGCTTGAATCGGCTGACTAATAATCTCCTCGGAAAGATCTAACCCCATAATTCGTTTTGCCTCTTGGTTACATGCAGTAATTTTTCCTTCTTGATCTACTGCTAAAATTCCCTCTCGGATTGATTCCATAATTGCCACTTGATTTTGAGCTAACAAAGCGATTTCATATGGTTCCATATTGAAAATTTGTTTTTTGATATGACCAGAAAGCAAATGAGCACCAATGAAGCCGAGTAGAAGACCAATCCCAGCAACAATCCCAATGTTCTTAAGCGTTGCAAAAATATCATTCCATATATCTTCAATCAGGAAACCGACAGAGACGACACCAATTTGATGATGGTGATCATCGAAGATCGGTACTTTACCGCGTATGGAGAGTCCAAGTGTACCGACTGCTTGGGTAATACTTTCTTTCCCGTGCAAAACCAAGTTATTGTCACCACCAACCATCTTTTTTCCAATTAAAGCAGGATTAGGGTGACTATAGCGGATTAAGTCCATATTACCTACAACAATAAACTCTGCACCAGTTTCTTGCCTTATTTTTTCAGCTAATGGCTGTATTTCGGCAGCAGGATTTTTTTTACGAAATGCTTCCCGTATTTGGATAGAATCTGCAATCGTTCTTGAAAGAATGAGTGCACGATTACCAACATCTCGAAACCGTAATTGAATAATGCTGAAAGATAAGACGGATATAACAAGAATTAAGATTAACATAATAATCAAAACTACAAAAATATTAATTTTTGTACGAAGTTTTACATTCTGTTTCATCAATTTGTAATTCACCTCTGTTAAGGGGTAAATATAATCCTTTCAAAATATTAAAAATAAGAAGATGCCTCTTTCACGGAAATACAAAACTTGAGGGGATAGTTTCTATATAAAATTTAACTTCTTTTAAAAATATTATATAATTTATTCTCAAAAAAGAAGTGGAAAAGTTTACAATTATACATTTCCACACCTGATTGATCATGATGTTTTTATACGACTGAAAAAACGAACGAGAACTACTCACTTTAAACCAGAACACATGTATGTGAAATGAATCATACATAAGAGCCTATTACATTTTCCATCTCAAAAGCACAGATGGTGCAAGAGTAAAGTAAAAAAATGATCAATTGGATAACCAAACGATCATTATACTTGAGAATCCAAGCGGCAAGCGTACCCTTGTCGTATCTATGTACTATCAAACAAAAATCTATGCATCTGCTCGATTTTGTTTTTGATCTGCTTTTTTACTTCTAAATTTACCTTTTCAAATGTCATCCAATCAATGTTTCTTTTACTTTTATCTATTGTCCATACACCGATTGCTTTTCCATTCAAGATAATACTAGCTCTTGATTCGCTAGATCACCAAGCAATATCCTTGATAAAAACAGGTTCAAACCGATCAAATTTAATAATATTTTACAATTAATACTAGTGATTGGCAGTTTCATTAGTTTGTTATGATTCTAGTTTTGAGTTTAGCATGGGGTTATTTGATAGGTTATTTCTTATTTCATGCGTCAGAAGAATAGGTTGAAGGAGTTATAGTTGGAATTATTGTTTTCTTGATCACTTTGAGGCTAAAAACACTTGATTGATTACTCTTTCTTCGATAGGTACTGAATATTACATAAAGTTTAAGTTTAAACAGATAGTGTAAAATAATGCATTTAAAACAAATTGTTATATGGATAGAGGCTGTTGCATGAATCAATTTGAACAAGGGTCACAGAGAACAAACTTCTATGTAACCCTTCTTGAAAGTACAATACTGTTTACTCAGCAGGTACAATGTGAGGATGTCCAGCTAGAAAGCCTCCATCGACAGGTAAGGCCACTCCCGTAATAAACGAAGCTGCGGATGAAGCCAAAAAGCACACTGCTTCTGCGACTTCATCAGGCTTCCCAAACCTTCCTTGGGGTGTCTTTTTTAGAAGGTTGTTTCTATATTCCGGCAGTTTCATCACGTTTGCCGATAACGAAGTTTGAATATATCCCGGACTAACCGCATTCACTCGAATATTATGTTTTGCCCACTCGACAGCAAGACTCTTTGTGTACTGGAGCAACGCTCCTTTCGACGCTGCATAAGCTCCTTGGTAAGGTGCCGTTATATGGGACATCATCGATGTAATATTGACTATGGAACCATTGCCTTGCAGGATCATCTTCCTTCCCACCTCCTGGCACATTCTGTATGTTCCTGTTAAGTTAATATTAAGAATAGTCTCCCATTTATCTTCGGGATAGTCTTCAGCAGGGAAACGTGAATTAATACCAGCACAATTAACCAGTACATGTACCCGATTGTATTTCGAATATAATTTCTCGACAAATTCGGTACAGCTTACACGTTCGCCAACATCCAGTGTATATCCATCCGCGCGACCGCCGTTCTCTTGAATGTGCGCTACCGTATCGTCAACTTCTGAAATCGTTCGGCTGCCAATCACAACTTTGGCTCCGTAAACAGCGAATTTTTCTGCAATAGATCGTCCAATCCCACGCGAACCGCCGGTTACAACTACAACTTGGTCTTGAAGCTCCTTCATCTAAATCACTCCATTAATGTTTTCTTGAAATATGTGGCGGATTCATGATACCCAATGGCGCTGTAGAAAATTCTGGCTCTTCTAGTAGCAAGTGCAACCAGTTTGGAACCACGCTCAACAGCTTTTTCTTCTATTAGTACCATCAGTTTCTTCCCAATTTTCATTCCCCTATATTTTTCTAAAACAAATAATTCTTCTACCCAACTTATTACACCATTAGCGTAGAAAGTTGAGTGATGAAATGCTAATACATATCCAATTATTTTTGATTCTTTCTCTGCAATAAATAAATCAGCATTTTCGTTGCTTAAAATCTCTTTGAAAACTGTAGAGAAATCCCTTTTATTTATTTGAAAACTTGTCGCAAGTTTTGCTGCTAAAGAAAATAATTCCTCTTCGTCTTCAAGAAGTACTCTTCTGAAATAAATATTAATACTCATTCCAATCACCTTCAACAATTTATTTAAATATCAGTAGGGGTCACCTTAATATTGAGTAAGATAACCAAAATGAATTTCAATGTCGCATTGGATATTATGTACTAACCAAACAAAAAGCTATGCATCTGTTCTATTTGCTTTTGATCTGTTTTTCTATTTCTAAATTTACCTTTTCAAATGTCATCCAATCAATGTTTCTTTTACTCTTGTCTATTGTCCATACACCGATTACTTTTTCATTCAAGACAATACTAGCTCTCGATTCTCCGATCTTATTCAACAATAGTTCATAATGCTTTTGGTCAACATACAAAAAACGACTTTCATAATATCCTTTTAAAGTTGGGTCTTCATAAGCTAAAAAAGTTAGCCATCCATCATGCTGAAAAGAGGTGTCTAGGTACTGAGATAAACATTTTGAAGTCATATAATACTCGGTATTCGCTGCATCTAACTCAACTATGATTACCTCACCAACTAATTCTTTTATTGAATCTCGGATTACTTTTACACTTAATCCTGACCACCAAGCAACATCCTTGATAGAAACAGGTCCAAACCGATCAATATGATAATAGACTAATTTTCTCTGCGCTTCTTTTATGTTGGAAATTCGCGAGAACATTGTGTTTCATAAATATATAGTTCATCACTTTTGATCTATCTAATTTTTCTTTTATAGCCCTCATCATATCTCCTCATTCTTGCAAAAAACTCCAAAAATATTTTCTTAATAACAAGAAACTAGTTCATTATTAACTTTACTGATTCTCATTCATACAAAGCTGTTTGAGTAGAGTCTTTTCATATATAATTACTCTATTCCAATATAAAGGGAAGAAATGATATGGGTAACTGGATTGACCGTGAATTTATTAATGAAGACTTTAGCCATAGAAGATTCCCAGTATCTAAATTAAAGAACTGTCGCTTCACTTCCTGCAACTTTCATCTTGCTGATCTACAAGAAATAAATACTACAAGTTGTATGTTTGATCATTGCAGCTTTGTTAATAGCTCTTTAAATTCTTCTCACCATAAAAATACTGCCTTCACGAATTGCAAATTTGAAGGAGCTAATTTGTTTGTAGTAGTATTTCAAGATTGTAAAATGACAGGCTCTTCTTTTGGCGAAGCAAACATGTCGGGCGTCTCTATCAGAGGCGGGAATTGGTCGTACACCTCTTTGAGACATCAAAAACTGTATCGTTGTAACCTATCCGGTGTACAATTTATCGAAGCTGATCTATATCAAGTGAGTTTTGAAAAATCAGATTTAAAGAATGCCGATCTATCCTACGCACAGGTAGCAGGTGTTTCCTTTCAAGGGACCGATTTAAGAGGAGCAACATTAGATGGTATTGACCTTAAAAATTTAAATCTTAAGGGAGCCCAGATGGATTTAGTACAAGCTGTACAATTAGCAAAATCCCATGGTGCAAAAGTAGAATAAAAAAATGATCGGTTGGATTAGCGACCAAACGATCTTTTATATTATTTGTAAAAGATGAGTATCCATTATTGAGTCGATCTATTAAATGCTTTAAGATTTTCAATTCTTCCAGTGTATTTATCTATCCCTTACTATCTTCCTTAACTCGTATTCCCCCGCCTAAGCAGAGCTGATAGGGGTCAATCCGGGTGATTCTCCCGTTATCGGCTAGGTGGGCATGGGCGTTTCGCCTTCTTCCAAGTCAAGGTATCCATACGCGCCGCACCGCCGATGGTTGATAACCCATACTGTTAACCGACGCCGCTTCGATTCTGCTGACTCCCTAGGTTTATCAATGGCATCAGCCTCTACCAAACCCTAATTCTTCACCAAGACGTAGGAAGTAATATGATTTTCCCCGTCGTTTGACGAGCTTCCATTAAGCGATGCGCTTGCGCTGCCTCCTCCAAGGGGAAAAGGTGATTCACAATCGGCCTGATTTGTCCTGAACTCACGCGACGGAAAAGATCGCTCAAGTCCTGAAGAAACAAGTCGGGTCGAGTACTAATAAACCCGGAGTAATACCCTGTCACTGTATGACATCGTGAAGTGAGCTTTTCGCTGTCAACGATCCCTCGTTGCCCACTAATAGCTCCGAACATGACAATGCGCCCCATCGGTGCCAAGTAGGTGAAGTTCTCGGAAAATGTGCTCCCTCCCTTCATTTCAAGAAGCAAGTCGACTCCTTTTCCATCCGTTTCTTCCATAACGCGGTCTATCCACCCCGTTTGGGTGTAATTGATCCCTACGTCGGCCCCAAGGGAAAGCGCTAGATCGAGTTTCTCCTGGGTACTGGCTGAGGCAATGATCTGCCCTGCACCCAATGCTCTGGCCAATTGCACGGCCATTGTTCCTACTCCTCCCGCAGCGGCTTGAATAAAGATTCGTTCACCTGGTTGCAAACGCCCAAAAGTGGAAATAATTTGGTATGCAGTGATTCCCTGCAATGGTAGAGCAGCCGCATCCACCGCATCCATACCTGCCGGTATTGGGAAGACCACAACGGCAGGTACCGTAAGATACTCTGCGTAACCACCGTGTGGAACTAGCGCGATCACTTGTGATCCGGTTGAGACACCTGTAACACCCTCTCCTATTTCTATCACTGTTCCCGCCACTTCAACTCCAGGAGTATACGGTAATGGCGCTGGTTTTCTAGTGGCATTGCGACGAACTGAAATATCGGTGTAATTGACGCCAATTGCTTCGGTTTGGATTAACACCTCGCCAGGTTTCGGTTTGAGAGGATCGGTCTTCTCTACCTTCAGTACTTCAGGTCCGCCGTATTCATACATACGTATAATCTTCATGATTTCATCCTTTCAATCCTCATTGTTTTTTTCAGCACCCTGTTCAATATGCGCAAAGCGCCAGAGTGCTTGTCGAACAGCATCGTTATGGCCCGTTTCCAGTTCTATCAGTGCAGCCTCCGCTATTAGAACAACAAAGAGTTGGGCGCTGATATCGGCATCTGGCCATCCGAGTGCCGTAAAATCCGCATGAGCCAGAGTGAAGAATTCCGCTCTGCGCCGTTGCACCTCCGCGCTAATCAGTGTTTCAGAACGCGCCTCCAGCAAAAGCGCTTTGACTGCGCGCTCCTGCAAACACCCATCCAAGTACGTTTTCGTGCTAGTACGAAGGCGCTCTCCCCCCGGAGATAATCCTGCGATTGCCTTGAAAATTGTGTCACTTAATCGATCGTAAAACTGCTCGTGGAGCGCAGCAAGAAAGCTGGTGCGATCCTGGAAATGCACATAAAATGTGCCTTTGGCCACCCCTGCCTTTTTGACTATAGCGTCTACCGTAAGACGGGTGAGGCCTGTGGTCACGCTGAGTTCGTAGCCAGCATCAAGAAGAGCTTGTCGTGTTGGATGAACCATAAGATCTCCTTTCCGATAAGAGAGATTGCAAAAATGGATCGATCGCTTGCAAAAATGCTTCCGGATCTTCTGAAAAAGGCTCATGACCTGTTTCCAAAACAACCGTTGTTGCACCTGGCACACTTGCTAGGGTATTCTGGCCATCACGGTCAAAGCGAATAACTGGATCATAACGACCGTAGACTAAAAGTGTTGGAGATGTAATATGTGAGGCTGAGGAACGTAAATCATACTCGGGATGGAGAAAGCTACGCCAGACAGCAGCGTCAACCGCTACCCGTGAAGAAACTGTACGTCCTTTATCTATACGTGAAATAATTTTCTCCACAAGTGGTGTGCGATTTTTGAGGTAAAACTTAGCAAAACGAGTAGCAATTTGACGAGTGACAAATTCGTTCCCTTTGATTCTACACAACAATCGGGTCAACATCGTTTTTGACGTAAATCCACCCGAAGAAACAAGGATAAGCCCGAGAATGCGATCAGGTTGTCGAATCGCAAGACGTGCGGCTGCATAACCTCCAACAGAATTTCCTATAAAAATGGCAGATTCGAGATTCATCTTCTCTACGAACTCTTCCAACACATCAGCCATCAACATAGCGGTGGCCGATTGAGAAGGTTGGGGTGCTGGAGAACCTCCGTAGCCAGGCCAGTCAAGAGCAATAGTGCGATATGTTCGGGAAAGAGTTGGAATGATACCTTCGAAGTGCTGGTGATCACCTGGATTCGCATGAAGAAGAACCAAAGGAATTCCAGTTCCTTGTTCCTTGTAAGCCACCCTTCCGATGCTTGTTTCAATGGTGAGCATGTAAAGACCTCCTAAAGATGTTGGAAATACTCCATTCAAATACTGAGACTGACCAGTCAGTCATATTATATGAATTAGTTTAGAATATGTCAACTCGGTTCCGGTGCAAGAAATCAAAATTGACTAACCTTCTCAATTATCCCCAGTTCGAAAAAATCGAAAGAAATTCTCCAGTCTCTTCTGGTTCATTCCCTTCATTTTTTGATTTAAATAATGATCTCCGTAATGCAGGAGAATATAAACCGCTTCCAAGAGAGTGTAACGGGTATCGGCTTTCTTTAATCTTTCTACAAGCTCCACATAGTGATCTCCCTCGCCGCAACAGTAACAAAATATTCTGATAATTCTTTGCTTGTCTCCACTGTTTCTCTTAGTTCCATCTCTGACATTCTTCCTTTGTATCCACCACTGTGCATGTAACTACTTCTACTTCGTTCCTCTGAGTGTGAATGGGATTGGCGAATATGTCATGCGATTTCCCCTGTATATAGGTCATTCCATTCAGCATTTCTATGACCTGAACATTTAACAAAGAGAATTCAATCTTTTTTCCATCTATCGTTTGAATTTGAACCATACTCTCTTTCTTACGAAAACGAGATAGAAAGGATGGTGTCTCTTCTAACTGCATGACCATATGCAAATCTTTCTTCTGATCCAAATGATCAAATAGTTTCTGGTAATTATGAGACAATCGATATCCTGAAAAAGACTTGATAAACTCCCAAAATCTTTTTACTTTGTCCCAACTTCCAGCAACGATAAGCTGAAAAAAGTTTGATTCTTTTTCCTTCCAATTTGGTAGAGATGGTAAAGATGTATTTACTTGATTTGCTTTCATGATCATCCTCCTGATTTATAATAGTGTTTGTTTAAAGGTTATACTCAACACACCACGAATAAAAAACAAGCAAGTAAAAGTTTAATTTCACATTCTTTATTGTAATTTCATTTGAAAACAATCCATTTCACAGTCATTTTCAAAGCAAACATCTTAAAAACATCAATTAGTACTCTACTCCATTATTCTGAACAATTATAATTGTAATTTAATTAGAAAATAATTACAAATTTATATATTTACTGTTTTTTCTAATAAAAATCCATCAATCGGAAGGAATTACCGTTTCTTTTGCTTAATTATAAAAACACTAATGTAAACTCTAAGAAAAATACAAGGAGGATCATTTTCATGTCCCTTCCGAATTTTAGCAAAGAAAAATTGGGAGAAATTTTTCGTACAGCTAGAAAGAAACTTGGGTTAAGACAAGAGGATATAGCCCACAAATCAGGATTATCTGTTTCGACGGTTAGTAACATCGAACTTGGAAACCACCGAGTCAAAGAAGAAAACCTGATTTCTTATGCAGAAGTGATAGAGATGAAAGAAGATATATTCGGATTACTATCAGAAGCAAAAAAAAGAATGCAGGATACTCAACAAGAACTCTTAAAAATTGAAATGATTACTTCTGCTGAACCGGATGAAGCGCTAATGAAACTAGATAAACTTAATAAAAATAAATATCTCGAACACAGTAAAAATCTTGCACCTATTGCTTTTTATTTATGGGGGAAATGTTATTTTGAGAAAAAAAAATGGTCACAGGCTGAAAAATCTTTACGAGATGCTATTGCACTTATAGAAGAGCAATATGAGGAAAATCAAGAGTTGAAGAAGTCTAATATTTTAGCTGGTTGCTTGAATGATCTTGCAAGGATTGCCTTTTTCCAAAGTGATTTTAAACGAGCACTTCAATATGTTGAAAAAGGATTACAGAGTTTTATTGATCAAGGTGATCGGTTGTATATGAAATATTTTCTATTGTTAAATAGATGCGTATACCTTGAGAAAATGAACAATGATAAGGTTAACAATCAAGAGAAAATCATCGTATCATTAGAACAGTTACAAAAAAGTATTTCTGCATTTGACAAAACAGAGGATATGTTTCAGCTTGTAAGATTATCAGTCATCATCCAGTATTATGAAATGTATGCGAATGTATGGAACAAAATTGGTATGACCGAAAAAGCATACGAACTTGCTCAAAAAGGTATTAATATCGCTTGGTTAAACCTTGAATTCGACAGGTTATTGACACTTTGGAATACAATGGGTAATATATTTCTCCATAAGGGTAACATTTTGAAAGCTAAAGAATACTTCTTTCAAGCTTTAGACATTCAATCAAAAATAAAGCGGGAATATTTATTAATACCTACTTATATGAATGTAGGAATGCTATATTTGAAAGAGAATGATCCAGAAACTGCAAATAAATATTTAGAGAAAGCTTTATTTATCAGTAAAAAAAATGGGGATGCAATTGGACAAATCAAAGCATTACAAGCAAAGGGACATGTAAACATCGTACAAAATGCCTACACTGATGCTATCTCCTCTTTTGAAAAAGGCTATGAACTTGCAGAACATCATGAATTTCTCTATCTTAAACTTGAGATGATGGACAACATATGTACGTGTTATAAGAAACTTGAGCAAAAAGATGAGTTTTTAACATCTGTTGAGAAGACATATCTTATCAGGCAACAAATTAGAGATAAAGAAGAAGGAGGTCTTTTAGAAAATGTCTAGTTATTATGAAGGCGATCCAGAAGGTTAACTATTAAGGATAAAAAACAGACTTTTATTATAATTAGTTCTGTTTTATAAAATTCAGTAACATATTTTGAGGTTCAAGCGGAGTAATCAATTAAATTGATTACTCCTTTGTTTGAATAGCTTTCTTTTACTCCTAGCCAACTACTTCCTTTTAAAACCCCAACATTTTTAAAAAGAAGGCTCTGTTAAATAATATTGTTGATAATCGTATAAAATGAAAGGACCTAAATTAAGGTCCTTTCATTTTGTTACCCCTTCACAGAAAGATAAGCATTCTAATCAAATAAACGAATATATTTTTTTATTCTTTGAAAAAACAAACTACGAAAAAGAAAATAAATGAAGTTACAGAGTAGTCCAAATAATATTAACAGTTTTAAAAGATCAAAAGACACGAAGATATTTATCACTAATTCAACCACTTTTAGTGGATTGGTAAACAGTATCCAAGAATTTATATGCTGAAATCTCCCCAACACCACTCCAAAAGCAACAAGGAAATTAAAAAGGATTAACCATATAACTTTTCTTTTTTTGAAAACATTTACTCGTTCCACAATTTTCTCGATTGGAAGAAATGAAAAGAGAAACGTTATTATTCCGAACAATTCCATTAGTAAATACTGCACAAGCAACAGCATGCGACTAGATGGAAATGCTGTAATATTCCATTGATAACTTAAATGTCCCAAATCGGTGAATAAGTAAGCTGTGTTTGGCAAAAAGAGTAACCATAATAAACCAAAGATAAATTTTGTGACTCTTAATCTCACACGTAAAAAGAGATATGTGAATACTACTGAGATAAGTGCGATGGTACAATTTGAAACTTCAATTTTGAGCCATTTGGGTTTTTCTAAAAATCCCCAAATCAAAAACAACACAGAAAAAATAAAGAAAATTGCGATTAGAACACCCCACCAGGTCTTATACCATACTGGTTTTGACTGATCCACACTAATCACCCTCCTAAGTGCTTTCAAGCTTATATGAAAACTCATTTTTAATGATGTCCTTTCATGCCATTTGAAACCAATCACTTTTGCCATAATTATATAACCGTTATAGAACAAAAATTCATTTTATTCAATTATCAACAAAATCGTTTAACAGAGCCAAAAAAAAAAAGCATCACCATGAGCATATCCCAAAAGGAAACTGCCATGACAATGCTCTATATAAGCTAACTCTACTTATTCAACCGCAATACCAAAGAATCAGCAGCTTCCATGATTACCTCAGGTAATGTTGGATGCGCATGGATGGTGAGGCTTAGGTCTTCCGCTTGTGCACCCATTTCGATGGCAAATGCTGCTTCTGCGATCAAGGAGGATGCTTCTGGGCCGACGATTTGTACTCCTAGAAGGAGTCCACTGTCTTTGTCTGCTACGACTTGGGCAAATCCTTCGGATTGGTTCATGGACAATGCGCGTCCATTTGCTACGAAGGAGTAACGTGATGCAACAGGGTTATAACCTTGTTCTTTTGCCTGTGTTTCGGTGAGACCGGTGTATGCGATCTCTGGGTCACTGAAGATAACAAAAGGCATCGCTTGATAATCGATCGCACTGTTTTGTCCTGCGATCACTTCAGCGGCTACTTTCCCTTCGTAACTTGCTTTGTGTGCAAGGAGTGCTCCACCTGCACAGTCACCGATTGCATAAATATGTTCCACGCTGGTGCGGCATTGGTCATCAATTTTAATGAAACCACGCTCATCCAGTTCTACACCGATATTTTCAAGGCCGATTTCATCGGTATTAGGTTTCCGTCCAACCGCTACAAGGCAGTAATCTGCGGTGAACTCTTTTTCTTCTCCGCCTATTTGGGCCTTGACGACAACTTCTTCCCCTTTGTTTTCTCCACCTTGAACCATAGCCTCGGTAATTACTTCTACACCGAGTTTTTTCAGTTTACGGGAAACGATACGGGTAAGTTTGTCATCTGTACCAGGCAGTAAAGATTTTGTTCCTTCTAAGATGGTAACTTTCGCACCTAGTTTTGCATAAGCGGTTCCTAGTTCAAGACCAATATATCCACCGCCAACGACTACTAGTCTTTCAGGAACTTCTTGCAGGTTGAGTGCTTCGGTTGAAGACAGAATGCGTTTTCCATCAAAAGGCAATATCTTCAATTCAAATGGACGGGAACCAGTTGCGATGATGATGTCCTGGAATTTATATGTTTGGCTTGTTGTTTCGCCTACAACGCGAACAGCATCTTTGGCATTGAAAAAGACATCACCTGTAACTACTTCTACTTTGTTGCCTTTCATCATTTGGCCTACGCCGCCAGTCAGCTTTTTGACTACGCCATTTTTCCATTCCATCAGTTTTTGCATATTGACTGCAACGTCACCTTTTACTTCCAAACCAATTTCTTCTGCTTCTTTGATTTGGGTAAAACGCTCTGCCGCAGTAATGATTGCTTTACTTGGAATACAACCGCGATTGAGGCAGACTCCACCGAGTTCATCTTTATCAACAATCGTAACACTACGACCTAATTGTGCTGCACGTGCAGCAGCAACGTATCCACCTGGTCCAGCTCCGATAACGAGTACATCTACTTCTTGTGCTAAGTCTCCAACTACCATTTTATCTCATCTCCATCATCAATAGGTTGGGGCTCTCAATGAGGCGTTTTACTTGGCTGAGGAAACGAGCAGCCACATCTCCATCAACTAAGCGATGGTCCACTGTAAGGGACAAGTACAACTGTGGACGAGCTACAATTTCACCTTGATATACAACGGGTTTTTCTTTAATCGTACCTACACCAAGTATCCCCACCTCAGGGTAATTAATAATTGGTGTAAAATGTTGTGTTCCATATCCACCAATATTGGAAATGGTAAAGGTACTGCCTTTAAACTCGGACGCTTCTAATTTCATATCACGTCCACGAACAGCTTTATCGATAATTTCGTCTGCAAGATCAAAGATGGACTTGCGGTCTGCATCACGCAGAACAGGAACCATCAAACCATTGTCGGTAGCTGTAGCCATACCAATATTGTAGTAGTTCTTGATCACAATCTCTTGCTTCTCATCATCAATCGAAGCATTCAAAGTTGGGAATTGACGAAGAGCAGCGATTACAGCTTTTATGATGAACGGCAAATAGGTAAGTTTTGTGTTGCGCTCCTGTGCAATCGGCTTTGCCCAACTGCGTATGGCTACTAATTCCGTAGCATCTGCTTCATCCATGATGGTTACATGTGCTGCGGTATGCTTGCTCTCTACCATACGTCTAGCAATGGTACGGCGGATGCCGCGCAATGGAATACGTTCTTCAGAACCGATCTCTGCTGGTGCAGCAGGACTTGTTGTACTTGGTGTTTTTTCTGTCAACAGTTTCACTTCATCTGCTTCGGCAGCTTTCGCTTCTCCACCCTCGGCAAATTTCCGCACATCTTCTGCGGTAATTCTGCCGTTTTCACCCGTAGCTGTTACCTGATGAATATCTACACCAAGTTCACGAGCTAACTTACGAGTTGATGGCATTGCCAGCACTTTTTGCTTCTTATCACTAGCTGGTTTACTTTCCTCTTTTGCAGCAACAGGTTTTTCTTCTTTTACTGGCTCTTCTACTTTTGCAGGTTCTTCTGGTGCTGCTTCCTCTTCTGCTTGATCATGAACTTCGCCTTCTGCATCAATAACAGCGATGACAGAGTCTACAAGGGCGACTTCTCCTTCTTCTACCTTCACTTCTTTGACAGTTCCAGTTACAGGAGAAGGAATCTCAACTACTGCTTTATCTGTTTGTATTTCAGCAAATGGGGCAAATTCTTCAATTTTATCCCCAGCTTTTACAAATAGCTTAACAATTTCACCTTCGTGGATACCTTCACCCACGTCAGGCAGTTTAAATTGATAGGCTGCCATATGTAAGTCCTCCAATCATCTTAAAAGCTCTTAAGAGACGGTGGTGCATCCACCGCCTTACCTTAGTAAGACATCACTTTTTGTATCGCTTTTTTCACACGTTCCGGACTTGGAATCCACTCTTCTTCAATCAGCGGGAAACCAAGTACGGTACTTGGTCCAGTAACACGAAGTACAGGAGCTTCGAGATGAAAAATAGCTTTTTCATTAATTTGAGCAATTAACTCTCCAGCAATACCTGCTTGCTTAGGTGCTTCTTGGACAACAATTGCCCGGTTTGTCTTTTCGATGGACTGGACAACTGTATCCATATCCAATGGACTCAATGTACGAAGATCGATCACTTCTACGCTCACGCCTTCTTTTTCTGCTGCTTCCGCCGCTTTTAAAGAAGTGTGAACCATTGCTCCATAAGTAAAAAGACTGACATCTTTACCTTCTTTCACCACATTCGCTTTGCCAATCGGCACTGTGTACTCGCCTTCTGGCACTTCGCCTTTTATGGAGAAATACAATTTTAGATGTTCCATAAAGAACACAGGATCATTATCTCGAATGGCAGAGATCAGCAGTCCTTTTGCATCGTATGGATTGGAAGGACAAACTACTTTGATCCCAGGTGTTTGTGCGATAAGCCCTTCTAAACTATCACTATGTAACTCTGGAGATTTTACACCAGCACCAAAAGGTGCACGGAATGTTACAGGGCAGTTATAACGGCCGCCAGAACGATAACGCAGACGAGGTGCTTGCACCAGAATAGAATCCATCGCTTCAAAAATAAATCCGATAAATTGAATCTCAGCAATTGGCCGGAAACCTTGTGAGCCAAGTCCTACTGCGAGTCCACCAATCCCAGATTCTGCAAGTGGTGTATCAAAAACACGGTCAACCCCAAACTCTTTCTGTAAGTTTTCCGTAGCTCGGAATACTCCACCATTTACCCCTACATCTTCCCCAAAAATAAGGGTATTTTCATCTTTGGATAATTCTACACGCATAGCATCATTGATTGCTTTTACCATTGTTAGTTGTGCCATGTTAATGTCCTCCTAGTCTGCATACTCCGCTTTTTGTTCTTCCAGATGGGGAGGAGTCGTTTCGTACATGTTATCGATCAAATCGACAATTTTCATTTTTGGATATTGGTCTGCTTTTTTGATCTCCGCAGTGACCGTATTTTTTGCTTCTTCGATGACCCCTGTTTCCATCTCTTCTGTCCAAAGTTTTTTGCCTTCCAGATATACACGGAAACGGGTTAGTGGTTCTTTTTGTTCCCATTCGGTAGGTTCTTCTTTGGTACGGTATCTCGTTGGATCATCTCCGGACATGGAGTGAGGCCCAATTCGATAATTCAATGCTTCGATCAGAGTTGGTCCTTCACCATTGGCAGCACGTTCTTTTGCTTTTGCCACAGCTTGGTAAACAGCTAGTACGTCCATTCCATCTACTTGAATAGAAGGGATTCCAGCAGCTATTCCTTTTTGAGCAAGAGAAGCGGCAGCAGTTTGTTTGGTTACAGGTGTGGAAATCGCATAGCGATTGTTTTGAACAACAAAGACAACAGGCAGTTTATAGACACCTGCAAAGTTCATTGCTTCATAAAAATCACCTTGTGAACTGCCACCATCACCGGTATATGTAATTACGACGTTTTTGGTATTTCGTTTCTTAAGAGCCATCGCTACACCAGAAGCTTGTACATATTGTGCACCAATAATAATTTGTGGTAACAGGACATTTACCCCTTCAGGTATTTGTCCGCCGTGTTGATGTCCACGAGACCAGAGAAACGCTTGATACATGGGATAACCATGAAAATGAAGCTGAGGAATATCACGATATCCTGGCAAAATAAAATCTTCTTTGTCCAGTGCATATTGGCTGCCGATCATGGTAGCTTCTTGACCAGCAACTGGTGCATAAAATCCTAGACGACCTTGACGTGCAAGTCCTGTAGCACGCTGATCCCAAACACGAGTAAATACCATGCGTTTCATCAATTCTTGCAGCTGTTCGTCACTGAGATTGGGCACTTCATCTTCATTGACGATCTTACCTTCAGGTGAAAGCACGGAAAAAGTTGTAATCGGTGCAACTTTAATTTCCGATTCCAGTAAACTCTGGGCTTTCAGTTTGGTTCTAGCCATGAAAGATCACCTCGAAAAAAATATCAACAAAATAAGTATGATTCAACAAACGATCTGGAGCTTTCTTGGTAGTTTAACGATTAAAAGAAATCAATGCTATGTATCCTGACGAGCCTACTTGTTTTACTCATGTCTATCATACCGTAAGCCTGCCCCTTCTTCAAAGGCATGAGAAAAGAATACATACGCAGTGCAACATATGCCCATAAGAAAACATGAATTTATCAGTAGCATTAGCCTAACAAACTGTCGCTATACCAATTATACCTCCAAATGTTGTAAACCCGAAAAACAGACAACATAAAAAGAATTCCCTCTCTAACTCTACTGCTTTCCTCTGAAAGAAACAATACATAAAAGCATAGTATTTCAATCGACTGCTCTGAACATATGTAAGTCGGATTTTTTTAGGGATTCCTTGATTTAAAAAGCAAAAACATGCTTGGATAACACTTACATTTTTTTGAAAAAGTAATATTATGGAATTATTTACCAATATCATTCCGATCATATACACCTTGTGATAAAATAGAGCTATTTGAAAATAAAGTTAGGACACAGAATAAGTTCTCCATCTAATAGATCAAAATCAAAATACAAACACAACATACCTCCCTCATTTAAAATACATGCATTCTTATTTTAACATATTTGCGCAGGAAGTCTCTCGCTTCTATATAAGCTAAGAGGGAAGTTCATCAGATTAAAGGATGATTACTCATGATTTTACCAAGTCAACATACACCCTTACTATGGGGAGACAAACGTTACCATACATGGAACTATCATTTGCGCCAAGTTCATGGGCAAAAAATATGTAAAATTCCGCTGGATGGAGGATTTACATGCCCAAACCGCAATGGCGAAGTCGCTGTGGGCGGATGCACGTTTTGCAGTGCTCGGGGCTCTGGCGATTTTGCAGGTTATCGACGAGATGATTTAGTAAAACAATTTGCAGCAGGAAAGAAAATGATGCATGAAAAATGGCCGAATGCAAAGTATCTTGGTTACTTTCAAGCATTTAGCAATACGTATGCTCCAGTAGAAGAATTGAGGGAAAAATACGAAGCCATCTTAGAACAAGAAGATGTCATCGGTTTATCGATTGCCACCCGTCCTGACTGCCTTCCAGATGATGTAGTAGAATACCTATCGGAATTAAACGAACGCACTTATCTTTGGGTAGAACTGGGACTGCAAACGATCCATGAACACACTTCCAACTTGATCAACCGAGCACATGATTCACAGTGTTTTATAGACGGAGTTGCCAAACTGCGAAAACATGGCATTCGCACTTGTGCACATATCATTCATGGATTACCAGGTGAAACACCCGATGAAATGCTAGAAACCGTCCGAGCATGCGCCAATATGGATATTCAGGGGATCAAGATCCACCTCTTGCACCTTCTACGCAATACTCCGATGGTGAAACAATATGAAGCAGGGCTACTAGAGTTTTTGGATAAAGATACGTATGTAAATTTAGTATGCGATTCGCTAGAAATGCTGCCGCCTGATGTCATTATCCATCGGATCACAGGTGATGGACCGCCAGAGATCATGATGGGACCGATGTGGAGTACAAAAAAATGGGAAGTTTTAAATGCGATTGATCAAGAGATGGCAAGACGAGGGTCTTGGCAAGGGAAATTTGCCAAAGTAAGAAATGAAAAGGAAATTATTAAAACGGCATGAGTACAGTTTGATTAACCGATTAATTAGAAAAGTAGTATCACATCATTGATCTAATCATTATGATCTCACTCCACCTTCTAAAGAGATTTATGGATGTTACTTAATTGAAGTTACAAAAACATCAGAGATGTTCAGTCTTATTACACTTCCATATACGGCTACACCCCTCCTGTTGAAGCAGGAGGGGTGATCTGTCTCAATTCGTTTTCTTTTTCTTATCGAGACGAGTGATCCATCTACGGAAATAGAACCACACCGATGCAAGCAGGGCAATACAGACGTACTGAGCAGTCTGTGCGATGAACAGTTGTTGCCATCCCCAGTGGTTATGGGAGACCAGCCACACCCCGCCGACAAGCAGTGCAGATCCCACCACCCAACCAAAGAGAATTGGTCTGGTATTGGAAGTACCTCGAAAAGCACCATTTACGATCGAACCGATTGCCCAGAAACTATCCATGATCACGAACACAGACAACATGAAACTAGCATGTTGCAATACCCGAGGATCATTGGTAAATAGACGAACAATCCAATCACCGATCAGGAATTGGATGAGCCAAACAACCCCTGAAAAGCAGGTAACTAGACCGATTCCCCAACTACAATACCTCATCACTTCCCGGTAGTTTCGCTTTCCATATTGCTCTCCTACCAGTGTAATGGTGGCATTGGTATATCCAGACACCATCGGAGGCATCAGAACTTTTTTAATCTGTTGTGTGATTCGTGAAGCAGCGTAGACATCTGGCCCATAGGAAATGAGGATGCGGAAGTAGTAAAACATCGTGACCTCATTGGACAAATTAGATCCCATGAGTGGCAGGGACTCCGTCACCAATCTTTTCTGAATTGGCCAGTCCAGCTTCCACGAAACCTTCTTACCAAGGAAGATCTTTCGCCGAAGCTGAAAAATCAGATAGCTCATGCCCACCATACGAGAAAGGACAGTTGCACATGCAACCCCCACAACTCCAAAGTGGAACCAGAAGATGAATGCTGCATCGATTACCAGATGAAAAGCATTCATCCAAAATCCTGCCTTAAGAGCAGATTTGCTATCTTTGATTCCTCGAAGCGCACTTCCAAACGTGACCATCAGAAATGAAAAGATCGAAGCACCACCCACGATTCGCAGATAATCCGCGCCGATCTCCACGATCTGTTCGTCAGCTCCATAGAGCCGGAACATTTCTGGTGCAAAAACGATACATAGCAGCCCCAAGAGCAAACTGAGCCCAGCAGATAGGTACACCGCCTGGATGATCATCATTTGACGAAGCTCGTTTGTTCTTACCCTTACACCAAGTGAACGCAAGTGCTTCACTTTCCAATGAGGAAAATGCTTCGATCCGGGTAGCTTCCTCTTCTTATAGGTAAGTGAATCCCTCTTCTTCGCACCCAGTGTTTGTGCTACCATGGCATTTGTCATGCTGCCGACTGCACTTGGGAATACGCCTACCACAATCAGAATAGAGGATGCCAATCCTAGCGAACTCACTGCACCTAGACCCAACCTCGCTACGAAAATAGCATCTACAAATACCACTCCGATTTGTAGTGCATTTTCGAGAATGTTCGGCCACGCTTGTTTGTTCAAATCTCGCACATATCGGTTAATCATTACCTTTCCTTACACTAGAAATACCACTATATTAAGTATACTACAAAGTAGCAATGATTCTAATATTCATTCTAAGATTATCGTGCCTTAAAATCTTACGAATGAGTTCGAATGATCTCTCTGAACTCCTGTTCATCTACATTACATCCAGTAAGAACAGCTGCTACGTTCCGCCCCTTCACATTGACGTATCCAGCGAGCAGTGCAGCGACACCAACGGCTGCCGAACCTTCGATCTTCAGATCATGTTCCTTGTACAGCCACGCCATCGCCAGAGCGATATCATTCTCTTCGACGAGCACAATATCGTCGACAAGACGAGTCACGATATCAAAACATCCTTGGCCAATGCCGCCACTGAGTCCCTCCGCCAAAGACTCTTCGTATGTCACCTTGATGATTTCGCCTGCACGAAAAGAGCGGAACCAAGGCGGAGATGCCACCGACTGAACACCGATGACCCGAATATCGCTTTTGATCGCCTTGGCCGCAATAGACAATCCACTTAATAGACCACCTCCACCAGCTGGGACAATCAGTGTGTCGATGTCAGGATTTTCTTTTAGTACCTCTAACCCAATCGTACCGTGTCCAGCGATGATCGACTCGTCTTCAGACCCATGAATATCGATCCAATCATTGCGGTAAGCAAGTTCTTGGGCGTGAGCCTCCGCCTCGTCGTATGTGCTGCCATACTCAAGCAACTCCGCTCCATTGGATTGGATTGCTTCCCGCTTCTTCAGAATGGTATACTCAGGCACGACGACTTTGGCTAGAATACCCAGTTTATTTGCTACATACGTGACTGCCAAGCCATGATTCCCGCACGAAGCGGTGATCACCCCCTTTTCACGCTCTTCTGCTGTCATCAACAGCATCCGATTGATCACGCCGCGGAACTTAAACGCGCCAGTCATTTGGCGGTTTTCCTCCTTGAGCCAAATATTGTTCGCCCCTATCATCGCCGACAGCTTGGGCGACTTTTCCATTGGTGTCTTGTTCACATAGCAACTAATCCGCTTCTGTGCCTCGCGGATATCAGTGTACGTTACATCCAAATGATGCTGCACTATGTCTCCTCCCCATTTATCCTGCTTGATATTTCCCTGTTAGTCTAACTCGTTTTGAAAACGCCGCGGTCTGGTAACGCCACTGAGTTATTTGTGCAACCTTATATTTCTAACAGTTAAAACACTGTTCTGCACTTCTAGCGCAGCTCTTATTAGTTATATTTCAATTTCAATATTATGAATAAATAAAAATTATTTTAGATGTTATTACAGAATTTCTTAACATCTATATTTTAATGATATTTTCAACTATATTACATGTTTTCCGACTCCTCCATGTTTTGAATTTGTTGAAACTAACATGGAGGAAATTTTCCTAATTGTAACTTTGCTTTATTCTTCCTGCTATTAGAGCTACTCGATTGTATCCTAGTCGAATGTCATTATTCCCAGATGTGACATAAATTTTATATTCCACTGGCATTTGATTGAAAATCTTATACAAATCCTCTAAAGTAAATCTCCCTAACGGAATACGAATCCCATCCGGAGTTATAAATTCTTCGGACTCCAACATAACAGCAGTGGCAAAAAATCCTTCTGGCTCCAGATATCCAAGCATGTTGTGCCAAGCGCGAATACAAATAGATTTCCGATGAGAAAAAGCCTCTCCTACAAAAAAAGCAACCACAGCACCATACGGAAAATCTGCAGGCGCCAGCATATTACCAGCAATCACACGAGTAGCTTTCCATGTTTTTTCCAGTGAATTTCGAAAGTAGCGCCCTCCTAGTTGACTTATGACAGAATCATACTGCTCAAAAGGTTCGTGAGTATAAAAACTCAATTGATTGCCATTCACGTCTCGATAATAATAGATTTTCTCATAGCTTAAGAGTGAGGCCATGAAATGAACATCATTGTAAGTGTGCTCCAAGTGATCAATCAAACCATATGGACTAAGTAATCCCACCATTCCCATAGCAGTAGTAAAATTAGCTCCAAGATTGAATATTCCTATTGAATCCAAACTCATTGCTTGTACTTTAAAGTCTTCTTGTGCTTCAAAAAGAAGAGTAAAGAGTTCGAGATCATCTATTGGAATTTTGGCGAAAGTCTTTGCATAGCTAACAGAATTCAGGTAACGGTTCCACAAATCAATGTTAACGTTTTTCACAGATACCCCTTTTTCATAATTTTTTTTAGAAAAATCCAATTAGCTCCCCTGTTTAACTCAAATGAAATAAACGTCTAGTTACATAAATTTGATACTATACCCTTCGACCAACGATTACAGCAACTCCTCCATGATCGGGGCGGAAGGTGTGTGGAGTCATGAATAAATTGTAATTAATAGGCATTCTGCTGAGAATGTCATGAAAATCTGCTTCTTGGAGATTTGTAGCAGGGAATTTCGTATACTCCCCTGCTCTATATCCGTCACTTTCCAACACTGCAGCTATTCCAAATGGTGCTCCTTCTATCAAAGAGTGAAAAAATTTTGTCCACATGTATTCAACTTGATTTTTAAAAGATGTAGCTGACTCTGCACAGTAAAATGAAGTGCCTATCGAAAACACTCCAGTTGGAAGTCGATTGATATCACCATAGACTGGCTCCCCAATACGCTGATATCTCTGAAACGTATTCTTAAAAGGGACAGGATCACCAAATATCTCTGTCCCTTGCTTTAAAATTTCTTTGTCGAACTTATCCCATGGACGAATAGTATCGATCTTTACTTTCCTCCCGCGCATATCTTCACTTTCGTAGACATGAGTTCCATTACCCACACGAAAAGCTATGTCGATCAGGTTACTATCACTAATATCCAAAGATTTAATTCTAGAACCATCGTTAAGAAAAATACTTGCTAGCATGGCGTCTAAAGGAGTAGGTCCTGCTCCAACACAAGCACAAATTCCCTTGATGCTTCTTGGCATGATTTCTAAGTCATAGAACCCACTGAGGAAAAGGCTGATCACATCTTTATCAACCGCCTGCATCTCACCATAGTTAGCACGATTGTATTCCGCAGAACTAAATCCAGTACTAAACGGAGTAAAAGCACCCATTTTTTCACCCCATTTTTATAATTTTCATAAATCAAAGATATAATTATTGCATTTATATGTTAATTGTATATATATTCAAACAATAAGTAAATACTTCCAAGCGGAATTAGACAACAAAAAAGTATCCCAAATAAATGGGATACTTTAAAAAATAAAAAGCGAAAAACCGATATCAACGGTTTTTCTTCTGCTTCGCAGCTAAAGCACTAAGACGTTCCTCGCTACTCTTCATCCACTTTTTCATCATATCTTCAAAATCGGTAGGATTATTGTTGTTGTTTCTCCGTGATCCACCACGGCGGTCTCCTCCGCCACGTTTGTTGTCGCGCGCTGGTCGATCGTCACTTAATGCTTTGATCGAAAGGGAGATTTTTCCGGATGGGTCTATCGATAGCACCTTTGCTTTTACGCTTAGTCCTACTTGGAGAACGTCTTCAACTTTTTCTACATATTTACTAGAGATTTGGGAAATATGCACTAAGCCTGTTTCCCCCGACTCTAATTTAACAAAGGCACCAAAGGGTTTTGTAGAGATTACCTCTCCCGTAACGACGGCCCCTTCCTTTAACTCACTCATTATAACACTCCCGATAGGATAATCAGTTCTGTAAGAAGATATCATTATTTTTATTCCTTGTCAATGGGCGTTTATGACTCTTTACAATCGATTTTCTTATTCTAACACCAATTTTCATATTCATATAAACCGAAGTATAATATTATTTAAATATTCAATATAATTCTCAACTATCTTTTACCCTGTTTAACAAAGATGTGAATTTTGTTATACTAGATCGAATGCATTCATACTTGATAAATATTTAAAAACAAAGGAATGAGGATGCTCGATGGATATGGTTCTTGGGAAAGCAGCTAATACCATCCCCCTTCAAGGATTGCTGCACAAAAATCTTACCGTTGCCCAGTTGACAGAACAAGCTGTTAAACGGAAAGAAGCTGTTTTGACGGAAAACGGAGCATTACGTGCAGTAACTGGTGAATTTACAGGTCGTTCACCACTTGACAAATATACCGTAAACAGCGAACTAGTGGCCGATAAAATGGACTTCACTACTAACCAAGCCATGGAACCTGAAAAGTTTGCCAAAATCTACGAACGCTTAGAAGAATATTTGAAAGAAAAAGAACTTTTTATTTTTGATGGATTCGCTGGTGCTGACAAAGACTATCGCTTACCAATCCGTGTAATCAACGAATATGCTTGGCATAATTTATTTGTACACCAATTATTTATTCGTCCTACTGAGGAAGAACTCGCTGAACATGTTCCATCCTTTACTGTGATTTGTGTACCACATTTTGAGATCGATCCTGAGAAAGATGGAACACGTTCCAAAACACTGATTGCAGTTAACTTTGAACAACGTGTCGTCGTCATCGCAGGTACACATTATGCTGGTGAAATGAAAAAATCTATCTTTACCGTGATGAATTATCTGCTACCAGACAAAAATGTCATGCCGATGCACTGCTCTGCAAATGTTGGCAAAGCAGGAGATGTGGCACTTTTCTTCGGTCTATCTGGGACTGGTAAAACAACATTGTCTGCTGATCCAGAACGTGGATTAATCGGTGACGATGAGCACGGTTGGTCTGAAAATGGGGTATTCAACTTTGAGGGTGGATGCTACGCAAAATGCATCGGACTTTCCGCTGAAAAAGAACCACAGATATGGAACGCTATTCGTTTTGGTACAGTACTTGAAAATGTAGTTTTAGATGATAATCGCACACCTGCATACGATGACAACACTTTGACAGAAAATACACGTGCAGCTTATCCAGTAGACTTCATTGATGGCGCAGTAATTCCTGGTGAAGCTGGTCATCCAAAAGTTATTTTATTTTTAACTGCTGATGCTTTTGGTGTACTTCCTCCTATTTCCAAACTTACACCTGAGCAAGCAATGTACCATTTCTTGTCTGGATATACCAGTAAATTAGCAGGAACGGAGCGGGGTGTAACAGAACCAGAAGCTACCTTCTCCACTTGTTTTGGTGCTCCATTCTTACCAAGACCTGCTCATGTATATGCAGACTTACTAGGAAAGAAAATCGCAGAACATCAAACACAAGTTTACCTTGTGAATACAGGTTGGACTGGCGGTGCTTATGGTGTTGGGAAACGGATGAATCTCAAATACACCCGTGCCATGGTCACAGCGACTTTAAATGGAGAACTCAACAAAGTAGGTTACATCCATGATCCAGTCTTCCAATTCGCTGTACCAACTCGTTGTCCTGGTGTTCCAGCAGAGCTATTAAATCCACGCAACACATGGAGCGATCATGCTGCTTATGATGAGCAAGCTAAGGCACTAGCAGCGCGCTTCCAGAAAAACTTTACGAAGTTCTCTGATGTGGAAGAGAAAATATTAGCTGCTGGACCAAAACTTTAGATTGGTTTTGAAGAAACGACTCCTTTCAGGAAGAAGGAGTCGTTTCTTATACTTCTATTGGAAATAAGTTATATTCACCGGATCATCAATCCTTTTTCATTGGAATAGTGATCCATTCTCCTCCCTTATAAAAAACATCAATCAATACGCATTTTTAGAATTAACTGAAAGAAAAAAAGCCCTCAAGGGGCTAAAAAGCTATTACAAACTGCTCTCCTTTTGTTTTTCCAATTGGACTAACCGTTTACTCAGAACTCGGAGGCGGTTCTTCAGTTCATTGGCCCAAGATTGGTCGGGTTTCGAGATGAGCAGAAGATCGAGAGATAAATCAATCTGTTCTCTTAATACTGCCTCTACATCATCTTCCTGGAAGCTAAAACAGGATTCCTTCCAAGTAGCCATAAGTTCGGGGTCGACTTGTTCGTAGAGGGACGTTTCTTTCACACGATCTTCTAAAGCATACTCTAGCACCAAATCAAACTGCTCTTTGGCTGCTGGGTGAACCTCGACATTGTGGCATACAGGACAAAATAGCAACGGTACCTGATGAACCTTCACTGATTTTTGTTTCAGTGATCCAACCATCCCAATCATGCTAGCTCCACAACAGTAGATCATGTATATTCCCTCCTTACCCCTCATTGATCAAGAAAGATCAAAAAAGGTCTGAAGAACTTGTTTGTTACTAATATTTTACCACAAAATTTTGTTTATCAAACCAAAAAATAATAGCTAGAAGACCTTATTTTCTTAAATTTTGGCCTCTAGCTATTAGAATCTTACTTTTTTCTGCTTATTTCCTTACTAACACCAACCCATGTCGCAGTTTTTGGCATATTGTTCTTCAAAAGCATACGTTCCTACTGCATAGACATGATACTGATCCAATTCAAAACCATCATACATGGTCATACCTTGGTCTTGTACAGGTAACTCACCGATTGGTTGATGATTATGATACAAGATCAACTTTCCGTCTTCCAATTTTCCGGTAATTTTTCTTGTAATATTAACTCGATAATCGCTCATCGGTGAACCCCCTGTCTCTTATTCAGAGATACTTTCTTGATATTGCGCAGCAGAGAGCAAATTTGCCAATTCACTTTCATTTGCAATTTCGACCTTGATCATCCAACCTGCTGCATATGCTTCTTGGTTCACATGTTCTGGTGTATCTTCCAGCTCGCCATTTACTGCGATTACTTTTCCAGAAATCGGAGCATACAATTCAGAGACTGTTTTCACGGATTCTACACTACCAAACACGTTACCAGTACGGATAGCAGAACCTGCTTCTGGCAATTCGACAAATACGATATCCCCAAGCTCGGACTGGGCAAAATCAGTAATCCCAATAATAGCAGTGTTACCTTCTACTCTCACCCATTCATGTTCTTCTGTGTAACGAAGTTCATCTGGTAGATTCATGAAGCTGCCTCCTCTGTTTGCAATACTCTCTCTAATGGTTTTTTGAGCATGGAAAGTGCTTTCTCACCAGCTGATCGATGGCGAAGTACTCCTTCTCTATCGAACAGATAAAAGGCAGGAACAAACTCATTTTGAAAAGCATCTACAACATTATGTTCGTTGTCGATCCCTTGGGAATGTTGTAATTCATATTTTGCAATTGTTTCCTTTACAGCATCGATGTCCGTATCTTTTTGGGAACGCGGCATATGAATACCAACAATCTGCAAGTCTGGATATTCTTCGCGCATTTTATTAATTGCTGGCAGACTTTCCTTGCACATTCCACAGCTGATCGACCAAAAGTGAACAAGCACAGGTTTGGAAGCAAGGTCATTCTTGTTAACTTCTCCATTAATCCACTCTGTTATACCGGAAATTTCCGGCATTTCCGTACGCAAACGCATCGGCATCATTTAGTTCCTCCTTAACATAAAGACTTAGCGACCCCTACTATAGGAGCCGCAAAAGTCTAACTTATAGGTTATCTTGTCCAGGTTTCCAGTCTGCTCCACAAAGCCCGCCTGTTTGTAATGCTTCGAGCACACGCAATGTCTCATCTACACTGCGCCCAATATTATTATCTGTTACAACTTGGTAGCGAACAATACCCTCTGGATCAATGATAAAGAGTCCACGAAGGGCAATTCCTTCATCTTCTAAAAGAACTCCGTAGTCTCTACTAACTTTATGTGTGGTATCGGCTCCAAGTGGATATTTGATGTCACCTAGACCGTTATCATCGCGGGATGTATGTATCCATGCACGGTGTGAGTACTTACTATCTGTACTCACTCCAAGAATTTCGCAATCCAAATCGGTAAATTCTTCGTAACGATCACTCAAAGCAGTGATTTCAGTAGGACATACAAATGTAAAGTCTAGTGGATAGAAAAATAAAACCAACCATCTACCTTCATAATCTGCAAGGGACACTTTTTCATCTAAAGTTTCAAGATCTTTTGTACTCTCTAGTTCAAAAGCTGGTGCTGGTAATCCTACTAAACGTGATGCCATTGCTTAATTCCTCCTAAAAAATAAAAGCTATTTTTTCCTAATATATCCAAATCGGTCTTTGCAATCCAAGGCTAAGATAACACATTTTTTTATTGATAGTCAATCCTAAATAAAAGTTACTATAATTTGAAAAATATTCTCAGGTAGTAGGATTATTTGTTTTAAATATGAGAAAAATCCACTAAAATGAAAGAAATATGAATCATTAGTAGTTATTGAACCAATCGAGCTGAAATATCGAAAATCTCCCTGCAATATAGGAAACGAACGATGCAGGAGCGAAAAAGCAAAATCTGCGAGAACATTCTTTATCAAAAACGTTTTCTTAACAGGAAAAACTCTCAAAACTAGTAAAATTTTTCGTTCTTTATGGCTATTTTCATGTATCATAGAAGGAGAAATTTATTTTTTCTTCATTCGAGGAGGAACAACTGTATATGTCAGAAATGTTTGATGTTGTAGAGTCTGTCCAAGGTGCAGCAGCACGATTTGATATCTTACGCTACAAACCTCTGCAAGTCGCCAGCTTGTACAGTGCTCAAAAAGCAGGAGCACGCCTTCATCAAGTACGTGTTACTCTTCAAAATGGCAGTGTGATTACCGAAGCTGGTGCACTATCCTTTGCCAAAGGGCATATTACGGCAGAAAACTCCATTGGTGGCGGAAAAGGTGCAGCTGGTTTATTGAAAAATCTCGCTAGTTCTGTACTCACTCAAGAATCCACCTTTAAACCAAGCTATACCGGCTCTGGTGAAGTATACTTGGAACCTAGTTTTGATCACTTTCTTCTATATCAATTGAATAACGAAGAAATTATTGTCGACAAAGGAATGTTTGTAGCTTGTGAAAGCTCTGTAACTGTAGGAGTAGCAGCACAAAAATCGATTTCTGCTGCACTAAAAGGTGGAGAGGGACTTTTCCAAACAAGCTTAAAAGGTTACGGTCTAGTTGTCCTCTTAAGCCCAGTTCCTGCTCATGAAATCATGAAACTTCAATTGAACAACGAGCGTCTACAAGTGGATGGTAACTTTGCTATCCTTCGTAATGGGAACATTAGCTTTACAGTAGAGCGTTCCTCAAAATCGATCGTTGGATCTATGACAAGTGGAGAAGGTTACTTGCAAACGTTTACTGGTACTGGAACCGTTTGGGTAGCACCTACCTACTCGATCTATCATCCACCAGTTGTCCCCACAAGACCATAAGGAACATCGAAACAACCAGTTATATACTGGTTGTTTTTTTATGTCTACTCTCGATTAACATCTGCCTTAAATTTTCCATATATGACAAAAGCAAAAACTATATTCCCAAATAATATTTTATTTGTTAGACTATTCGAGTGTCTTTCTCACCATAAATTAACTAATCAATCTACTACGATCGAAAAGTATTTACGAATCTTATTGAAAATACGTACATTTCGAATACTAAAATATCAATTTGACCTGATTTTATGTCTAAATTGTTAATGTTAAGCAAAAATGGCAAATTTTTTTGCAAATGGAGAAGGAGATACTCGAGAAATAAAAAATATATATAAGCATAACAAGGAGGTAAGATTTAAATGTTAAAATCTGTTAAGCGTTATTCTGCACTTGCTCTTGTAGCTGTATCTGCTTTTAGTTTTCTCCCATCTGTAACTTCTGCAACTGAGGTGAAACAGGATGTAGACGTTAAAATTCTAGGTGAAGCTAATGTACTAAATCTTGTAAAAGTGGGCGGAGAATGTGACAAAATTTATGTTAAACTTCGCACCAAAGAACTAAATAAAATTGTTGATATTAGCAAACTTCAAGTTTCTGTTAAATATGACATCTACTTTGATCTTCACAAAGATGCATTAAAAGGTAAAGTTGTAGGTTCTGGTGAAGTTAAAACCAAACAAAAAGGTGACTTCTACGAAATCGTTTATGATCCAACCGCTAATCCAAACGGACCAGCTGGTAACTACGCATTGAAAGTTTACCTTGTTATCGGTAAACATCATTCCAAAATTCCAGTGATTGTTCGTGTGAAAATCAACGAGCCATGCAAAGGTGACAACAACGGTGGCGCTAACAATGGTGGTCACAACAACGGTGGTACAAACGCTGGTAACGGTGGTACCGACAACGGTGGCGCTAATGCTGGTAACGCTGGTAACAATGGCGGTGCTAATGCTGGTAACGCTGGTAACAACGGTGGCGCTAATGCTGGTAACGCTGGTAACAACGGTGGTGCTAATGCTGGTAACGCTGGTAACAACGGTGGTGCTAATGCTGGTACAAACGCTGGCACAAACGCTGGTACTAATGCTGGTGCTAATGCTGGTACAAACGCTGGTGCAAAAAATGGTGGTAAACTACCAAAAACCGCTAACGACTTCGCTAACTCTGTAGCTACTGGTGCAGCAATTGCTTTAGCTGGTACAGCACTTCTTGCTTATCGTCGTCGTGAAACAAACTAATAATGAATGACATAAAAAAAGCTACGATCTCGTAGCTTTTTTTATGTCCACTTTTCTTCCCATTCTGCTTCCTTAAAACCAACAGTCACTGATTCTCCATCTGATATAATAGGCCGCTTCACCAACATTCCATCCGAAGCTAACAGCTTCAATTTCTCTTCATCTGTCATATTCGGCAGGCGTTTTGATAATTCTAATTTACGATACACTTGCCCGCTTATGTTAAAAAATTTCTGGATAGGTAGGCCGCTAATAGTGATGAATTCCCTTAATTCTTCTACTGTTGGAGGATCTTCTGCGATATGACGTTCTTCATAAGATACTCCTTTGTCATTCAAAAATTTTTTCGCCTTTCGACATGTACCGCATTTTGGATATTGAAAAAAAGTTAACATGTTTCGTGTTCCCCCACTACCTGAGCTCTTGAGCCTTTTTGTATGAAATATCTGTTTTTCCTGCTCTCGCATTTGCAACTCTTGCCAAAACAAAGAAAAAATCCGATAAACGATTGAGATAACGACGTATTTCTTCATTTGTTTCTTCCGTCGAACATAGCGTAACTACTCTTCGTTCTGCTCTCCTAGCCACAACTCTACAGAGATGGAGAGCCGTTGACTGAGCTGTTCCACCAGGGACAATAAAGTTAGCAAGCTCAGAACACTCTCTATCATACTGGTCTATTAAATATTCTAAATCATCCACCATTTTTGCCATTACAAGATAAGTTCGGTTTTTCCCAACTTGCGCTAAATCTCCACCAGCATCAAATAACTGATGTTGGATAATCGCCAAATCTTTTCTCATATCCGAATAAAGGTCTTCTTGCAACCTCACAATAGCTTCCCCAATGAACGCATTTAACTCATCGATCGTACCATATGCTTCCACTCGCAGATTATCTTTTCGTCTTCTTTCCCCTATTAATCCTGTTTCTCCTTGATCTCCTGTTCGGGTATAAATTTTCACGAAGACTCTCCTTTCAATAAAATTTGTGGTACTTTCTTCACTGGATGCTCCAAGATAATTGGTTCAATACCATAAGTTTGTTTTACATTGTCTAACGTGAGGATTTCTGTTACCTCTCCCCCATCGATTAATTTGCCATCTCGTAGCAATAAGCAACGATCACTATATAGACTTGCTAAATTCAAATCGTGTAAGACAGAAATAATGGTGGTTTTGTTCCTTTTTTGCCACTTTTTCAGAAGATCAAAAAATGCTAGTTGATAGTATACATCTAAATAAGTTGTCGGTTCATCAAGCAGCAGAATTTCCGGCTGTTGTGCTAATGCTAATGCCATAGAAACTCTTTGCCGTTCTCCTCCACTTAACTGACTCATCTGTCGATGACGCAATGAAATAGTTTCCGTGAATACCATCGCCTCTTCTACTACTTGCATATCCTGTTTTTGTAACCACGGTAAACGAGACGTTTGATGCGGATAACGGCCCATCTGGACAATCTCTTCCACCGTATTCGGCATATCAGGCAGTGCTTCCTGCGTTAAAAAAGCCATGATTTTTGCTTTTTCTTTTTCTGCATATTGATAAATATCTTTCCCTTTTATTTCAATCTTACCAGAGTCAATTTTACTACTTCCTGCTAGGCAAGATAATAATGTACTTTTCCCACTGCCGTTTGGTCCTAAGATACTAACCCATTCGTTTGGTTCTATCAGTATGTCTACCCGATCTAAAACGGTTTGCGACCCGAAAATCTTTGATATCTCTTTTGCATGTATAATCATTTGATCACCTTAATGTGGAAGCAGTAGTTTTTTTCAAGAGGATTGCAAAAATAGGCGCTCCCAAGCAAGCTGTTACAACCCCAACTGGTATTTCTCTAGATTCAAATAATACACGAGACAAGGCATCACTTCCGACTAAAAATACGGCACCAACTAAAAACGAGTATGGCAACAAATAACGATGATCCGAAGTACGAATTAACATTCTCACAAAGTGAGGAATAATCAACCCAACAAAACCAATCATCCCAGAAACGGAAACAGCAATCGATGTAATCAAAGATGCGATAATCAAAAGAATAAGACGAGTCCGATATACAGATACGCCTATATGAGCAGCAGGACGTGTACCTAATAAAAAAATATTCAACTCCGGACTCTTAAGCCATACGAAAATACTCCCAATCAGACTTACAGGGAGCACCAACAGTACATGATCCCAGTCCCGAAGGGTGAAACTGCCCATCAACCAATATTGTATTCTAGCTAGTTCTGCTTGGGATATGGAGAGCAAAAATGTGAGAATAGCAGCAAAGAAAGCATTTACGACTACTCCTGACAAGAGCAATGTTTGCACCTGAAAATGGGAACGTGACAACAATAAAACACAAGTTAGAGCGAGTAAAGCTCCTATGAAAGAAAAAATCGGAATTTGCCACTCCTGAAGCAATGCAGCACCAAAACCCCCTGTAATAGCAATAACGCTGCCCACAGCTGATCCAGAAGATACTCCCAAAATATAGGGGTCAGCTAACGGATTTCGTAATAAAGATTGATAAATGACTCCTGCTAATGCCAATGAACCTCCTACTAATGCTGCAATACATACTCGTGGAAAACGAATCTTCCAGATAATTGCATTAATGGCAGGATCATTGCTTCCAAATGCAAAGATGGTTTTCCACACTACTACTAATGGAATAGAAGAACTCCCTACTGACAACGCAATACTCAATGTTAGAAAAAGAGTGAGGAGAAAAAATCCTCCCCACCCCATTTTGCCAAATCTTTTCATTTATTTTACCTGACCTGGATAGAACGTTTTTGCAAGTTGGTGGAGCGCTTCAATGATTCTTGGACCAGGCCGGGAAACGATATTCGGATCGATTGCAGTTATTTTTTTCTCTTTTACCGCATTTATGGCATTCCATCCTGCCCGGTTACGAATAGCAGAAGTATCTCCATACATGGAAACAATCACATCTGGGTTCCAAGTCACTACCTGTTCTGACGGCACTTGGGGCCAACCATTTAAATTTTTCGCTACATTGTCTCCACCTGCAATCGTAACTAATTCATTTAACAGTGTGCCTTTTCCAGCAGTGTACAGAGATGGATCAGACTCCAGCCATACTTTTACAGGTTTGTCCTTTTTCGCTTTCGCTACTTCCTGGAACACTTGTAATTTCTCTGCTTCCATGTTCCCAATTAATTGATCTGACTGATGTAATTGATTGGTGACCTGTCCTGCTAAATCAATCGATTGATAAACCCCTTTGATCGAATTTGCATCTAAAACAAACACCGTCAATCCTAGTTTTTTTAATTTATCAATTGTCTCTTGTCCATTTAATGCAGATGCAAAAATGATATCAGGTTTAAGTGCCACAACCTTCTCTGCATTTATCGTCATGTCTCCTACTTTTGGCAGGTTTTTTACTTCTTTTGGATAATCATCATTCGTTGTTACTCCTACAACCTTCTTACCAGCACCAATGGCAAATAAAATTTCTGTATCGCTGGGAACCAAGGAGACAATACGTTCAGGAATTTTAGAAATCGTTACTTTGTTTCCTGCTTGATCCTTAAGAGTCAGTGGATAGTGAACATCCCCAGGATCTACAGGAGAATCTTCATTAGACAGGTTTACAGATTGGCAACCTATGAGACTAAATACAAATAACAATAACGCAAAGCTCCAAGCAAACTTTTTCATCTTTTCCTCCTCAAACTTATATGACTTTCTGGGAGGATACATGCGAAGTAGTCGCATCTCCTTTATCCCGAAGGAGAACGAAACAAAAAAAATAGGCAGGTATCCTGACTCAGGGGTCTACAGCTTCTAGAACCTTCCCATCACCATTTTTATCAATGGTTAAGCATTATGCTTATAAATGACAGTGGTCTCTCACTAGTCGCCTCATCCATCACAGTGGCGGGACCGTGCTGGATTCACACCAGCTTCCCTTTTTTAAAACACCTATTTTTGTACTTATCGTTCACTTCATTATACACAAAAAGATCACAAAAAAGCAGGTACTCTCTTATGTGAACTACCATTTCATCTGTTTTTCTACACCATGTTTATATCGCCGAAAATGTTTTCTATGCTCCATACAGATGACAATCCCAAGGCAAACTATGGTAGCCCAAATCGCGATATGCGCCGCAAATACTAGTCCCAAAATAATAACCGCAGCTACAGTGAGATAAGTAGAGAGAAAATAATATCTAGTGACTAAGAGACTAATAGCAAAAACGATAATACCAAGCAAAATCAAAATCGGACTTAAAACCAAAGTAGCACCTGAGGCAACAGCAAGGGTATTGCATTTGAGAGAATACATAGAGGTGATGACAGCAAGTATAGACGCCAAATATGCAGCTGCCCATCCACCAAGCAAATAAGCTAAATAAGTAATACATATCCCTTTTCCTAAATCCAATAACCAATACGTGATAACTGAAATAGAATAATGACGTGGATGAAACACAACAAATTTGGAGACTGGCAAAAGTATGATAGCGATAGCAAGCAAACTAGTAAGAATAATCATGTCTTAACATCCTGTCCTTTTTTGGTAGACAAGTGAAAATAAATTTTATCTTATTCGCAAAGCGAGACTAGGAGCATAAGTGCAACTAAGCCTCTGTCTACGTCTTGAACGGCAAGACACATCGGCAAGTTTTCTTTACAACTTTATGAGAAAAATAGAAACTTAGAACACAAAAACAGACCAGTTTAACTGGTCTGTTTTCTTAAATCTTATTGTCCACCATTTTTACGATTTCCACTGTTTCCACCAAAGATATTTCCACCATCATTTGTGGAGTTCGTTCCATTGTCTGTTGTTGTTCCATTTGTTTGGCCGCCGTTGTTAAGCCCGCTGCCATTAGCATTGTTTTGGCCGCTGTTGGCATTTCCATTATTTTCTTGCGGAGTACAACCTGCTGGTTGACCATTCTCATCACAAGTTTGTTGCGAATTGTCTTGTTGTTTGGCTTTTACTTTCACTTGCAGTGCTCCAGATGCTTTTTGGGCTGCTGCTTGATCTGTGGCTTGAGTATCAGTCGCAATTACTTTGTAGTAATAAGATTTCTCGTTGTCACTGCTGCCGAATATACCACCAACGCCACCGGGCTGCTGCACACTTGTATCGGTAAAGGAGTTACCACTTACGTTGGTTTGAAGATCTGTAAAGTTCACTCCATCTTCTGAACGTTGAATCGTGTAGACGACTCTGCTATCTTGTTGTTGCCAACTTAGCTGAATACTGTTGTTATCTGCATTATAACTTCCAGATAAGTTTGGTGTTTGCAATTGGAATGGTGGTACTGGATCTTTTACACCATCCGGTTTCTGGAAGTCTTTTGCTTGGGTTCCTTCCAGTGTGTGTTTCATAATGTAATTGAACACTTTAGCTGGCATCGAACCACCAGTAATTTGTGCATTTCCTTTTACACCATCTACTACATCGTTAAAGACATTGACAGCAAGCACCAGATCAGGAGTATACCCGACAAACCATCCTGCATCTTCTTTACTGATCGTACCTGTTTTACCAGCTACCTGTCTTCCCAATTTAATCGCACTATGTGCGGTACCATGTGGATTTTCCACAACATCACGCATCATATTGGTCATATACCATGCAGTAGTTGGAGACAACACTTTCGATGGATTTCCTTTTGCATCAATTTCTTGTCCATCTTTTGGCTGCACATCACTACCGTTTTTGTCCACAATCTTGATAATCGTATGAGCAGTCGCCATCTCACCGTTGTTAGGGAAGGAGGTATAGGCTTGTGCCATACTGACTGAGCTCACACCATGAGTCAATCCACCGAGTGCGAGAGCCGCTGGTGCTTTATCAGCATCTACTAAAGGCAGTTTAAATTTATCTTTTGCATATGAAAATGCATTGTTCAATCCTACATCTTCCATCAACATTTTTACAGTAACAACGTTAATGGAATCATAAACAACTTCATCCATCGTAACATCTCCTGCGAAACTATTAGAGAAGTTTTTCGGGCTCCAGCTTCCAACTTTATAAGGAGCATCCACAAATGGAGTATACTGATTAAATCCTTTTTCTTCTACAGCAGGTGAAAATACAGTAAGAGGTTTAATGGAAGAACCAGGTTGCACTTTTTGACGAGCACGATTCAGGCTTCCCGGTTTATAATTACGTCCTCCACCAATCGCTTTGATCAGTCCAGTGTGAGGATCAATCATAGTCACCCCTGAATCTACTTGACCTTCATAACTCTTCTTCCCTTTAAATAAGGAATCTGTTTTTAAAGCTTCTTCTACTACTTGTTGGGCATGTATGTCTATACCGGTAATAATCTTGTAACCATTTGAATTTAAGTCTTCACTACTTAAATTATAACGGTCTTCAATTTCTTTCATTACTTGGTTTGTATAAGCTTGGTATTTGCCTCGTTTACTAAACTTAGCCAAGTACTCCTCATTGGTTCCTAAAGGCAGCTTTTGCAATTTTACTTTTTCCGCTTCTGTAATAAGAGGTGGAAGTTCATTGCTCTCCGCCATCTTCATTAATACCACATTTCTACGTTCGATTGCTTTTTTCACACCCTCTGAACCGCGGTATGGGTTATAGGTAGAAGGTGCTTTTGGAAGTCCAGCTAAAAAAGCGATCTCTTGTGGTTCAAGTTTATCTTTTTTTAAATCTTTCCCAAAATAAATCTTTGCTGCCATCTCAATTCCTGCTACTTGGTTTCCAAAGTCGATATAATTAAGATATGTCTCTAAAATTTCATCTTTGCTATATTGACGCTCAATATTGAGAGCTGCTCCAATTTCTTTTAATTTCCGTGTGTAGGTTTTTTGTCTATCTTTCAATAGTACGTTACGAGCAACCTGCATGGTGATGGTACCACCACCTTCTCCTTTACCGAGAGAAACGACGTTTTTCAACGTTGCACGAGCTAATCCATACCAGTCCACACCAGAATGCTGATAGAAACGTTGATCCTCTACTTTTACAAATGCTTTTGGGAGATCTGGATTTAACCTTTTTAAATCTTTCATAGAGATATATTCTCGATACACGCTCCCAATACGACCAATCTGTTTTCCATTGTTATCAAAAACACTTGTTGAAAAATCTAATTTATTTAATTCACCAATTTTATAAACGTTTGCTGACATCATTACAGCTGAACAACCGCCTATGATCAATAGAAGTGTTGTAAGCCCGACTAAAATAAACCACTTTTTATTAAAAAATCGACTATATTTCCCTTTCTTTCCGTTCTTCCCGGACATTTGACTCACTCGGGAACCTAATCTTTCTGTACGCGTTCTTGGCTGAAATGATTGTTGATTATTACGTCGTTGATTATTGCGGCGTTGAAAATCATCCATCCAACTTACCTCCTATAAAACTTCTTCCACACAACTCATTCGCGTATTTTATTTGGAAATTATTAATTTCCATTTCAATTCATATTAAATTATAAAATTACGACCAAAACTTATGCCCATTTTGGCATGATAACATTATAACGCAAAGATAAATTTTTGGGACGTTTCTACACAAAAAATATTACAGTAATGTTACGATAATTCGCTAAGATTAGTCGTTTTCCCTCTAATGGATAATATTAGCTCTCTGAGTCGTTGTCAATGAAGAAAACCTTCCTAATATAACCAGTAACATATTTATATGGTTTGTCCTCACAAAAAAGAGCCAAATATTATTTGGCTCACCTTACTGGTTAAATATTTGAATCCATTTTATTACATCCCCCACCCAATCCGGTATATAAGGATTTTGCAACCACTGAACTGCATCTCCAAAAAAGTAGGCAATAATACCAATCCCTGCAATGGACAATACAAGAAAAATTACAATCACGATAATGAGACATCCTACGATAGTACCGATCAAAGTAATACCTCCTTAGGAAACTCGTAATTGTTTATTGTATACTACAGTTTTAAGTGTGTGGTGATAAAATCGGTCCAAAACCAGATAAATAAACATTGTCCAACGCCACCTATAAAACCAGTGATCATCCGAAGAGTGTTGTTACTTTCTCTCCATTTTAACAATTGTGTATAACCATCAATAAACATAGGTAATTGAAAAAGGATACCAAGAATTAAAAAGTATATATTTTTATGAATGAAAGCGAAAATAGGCAATAAAATATAGGAAGCGTAAATCGCGGTGCATCTCGCACATAGTGGAAATTGCTTGCCTTTAAAGAAAAGAGAGCGATCAGCTCGACGATGACAAGGAATTTTATAAAGCAGTTGTGTAAATTTCATTTATCAATCACATCCACAATCATTGCAAAAATCACAAGTGTCACAAGTATTTTCAACAGCTTCCCCAGTTTTACTATGCTTATGTTTATGTTTTTTGCGGCGACGATCACGCCAAAACGAAACAAAAACAGGGACAACCCCAGATAATTCCAATGTTGGGATGCCAGATAAAATATATCCTCCTGTAACAAGCTGAAGGCCACTCAGGGTTAGAATAAAAAAGCTGATAGTAGTAAGAATAAACAAAATTTTATTCCCCTCTCATGTAAAACAAATTTCAAAAGGGCCTTCACATCTATTAATCACAGCCACAATCACAGTCACCAAGGTCAAAACAACTCAAATCTCCAAAGTTGTCGAGACATTCACAACTATCACAGATACTACTTCCATCATCTCCACTTTCGTCATCATCGCTATGCCTTTTATAACGTCGACTACTCCAAAATGAAGAAAGAAGAGGAACTAATCCAGATACCGCTAAGGCCGGAACTCCAGAAATGACATATCCACCTGCAACAAGTTGTATGCCACTTAAAACAGAGATAAAAAAACTAATAATAGCTAAAAAAAACAATTTACCCCTCCTTTTATTTATAACATATAAATTTTAATTATTCCATGAAATCATTATACTATATTTGTAAATGAAATATAAAAAAACATCCTCCATTGGATGTTTTCACTAATATACAACACCGGTCCTCTTATGTGTTTTCTCTAGTCTTTTCTTAGGAATATCAAAAAAACTCTTATCATAATGCTTGATAAATCCTTTATTTGGATCAATATAACCAGACCCCCATGTAGGGTCCATCACCAACCAATCTCCATTTATCTTAGCTTCTACCCAAGCATGATTTTGACTATTGGCGACACCTTCTATAAATCGCGAAGGAATATCCAGCGATCGAAGCAAAGATATTGTTAAGAATACATAGTCCTGACAAACACCTCTTTTTAGCTTTAACGATTTTATCCCACCATCATCCCAAGCAAAACTATTTTCCTCAAATTTGCCCACATCATAGTTCATCGTCTTAGCTACATAGCGGTAAATCAACTTCGCTCGTTCATAATCCGAACTTGCAGCCATCGTTATTTTTTTGGCAAGCTTGCGAATTTTAGGATTATCTGGTTCAATCCCTCTGCTCGGTAATAAATCGCGTTTATCATCTTTGGCAAAACTAGATACTTGAAATTTGGCCACCATAAAAAACCGAAAATAATCTCTCTGTTGTTTTGTGATTTCTGGTACGTAAACGATCACATCGTAGTCACCAGCACCAAATCGCAAAGGTATTCTGCTATCAAAAGAAAAATGTTTAATAGGTACAAAGTATGTTGCCAATAGACCATCTTTTTTTGTTTGTATGATGAGATGCGTTGTCTCTTTTGCTTGTTCTGCATGAGAATCCAAGTAACCTTTGACTTGGTAAGAATATTCCCCTTGACCACCTCCAACGATAGGAGTAGTAAGATGAATTCCTCGTTGTTCATACATCACGGAGTACTGGACAGGAGAATGACTATCCCTTGTCCGATTATAGACGTAAAATTTAGCTCCAGACAGAAAGTAATTTGTTCTGTTTTCATCAGGCAGTAATATTTCAATCTGATGAACGCCTTCACCATACAACAAAGGTACTGTTTCTTGGAAAGTAGCTTGTTTGGAAATAGTAATAACCCTCTGCCATTTTTTGTTCCCTTTCATCACTTGCAACAACACCTGTTTTTTCGCCAAACGCTTATCCACTTTACCACGCAAAAAAAGAGAATCTTTACTGGATTGATAACCTTTTGTTGGGTTAAATATTGTAAGTCCTGTTTCTTTTGCCAACAAAGTATAGGTCACATCTGCTTGTATTTCAGGATTTTGTTTCGTTACATCAAACTGTGAAAAAAGATAATAAGAACGAGTTTTTTCACTTCCAGGAGCAAAAATTTTCACATGGTAATCGCCAATACCAGCAAATAATCGGATAAACTCTGAAAATTTCCCATGTTTAATTTCGGTGTAATATTCGAAAGTCTTTGAAAGTGAATTTTGCTCGCCTTCATAGCTGACTTGAATCCACATATATTTCCCAGTATGTCGTTGATATTGTTTGACAAAACCCTCTACTTCCACAGTATTATCCACACTAGAATCATTGTATTTGGGTGAGAGTATTTGTCCGCCTAATTGCTTGCCAAATGATGTGAGGATAATAGGGCTTTTTTCTAAACCTGTGTAAAATTGTTGTTCTATCGTACTCAGATCAGATAACCTGTTACTACAGCCTACTAATGTAAGTAGGGTGAGAACGAAAAGGACGATACGTTTCACCTTGTCTATCCTACCTTTCTAGACCACAAGCCATTCACCAGTTTATCCCTTTCCATATCTATCTGCCTAAACCCTTTTTCAACACAAAAAAAAGAGAATTGTTGGCCATTGCCATCAACTCTCTCATACAAAACACCAAAGATCAAAATTGAGAAAAACAATCATCTTCATCAGTATACATGGAATAGAGGGCAATTGTAAATGAATGATTGAACAAAGCTCCCATTACGCTAAAATCCTAACAATTCCTCACGAAGAAATGCTAGCTAAGAAAGCTTTCTCATCTAAAATCGTAATGCCTAAATCTCGCGCCTTTGTCAATTTAGAGCCTGCTTTCTCACCTGCTAGCAGATAATTGGTTTTTTTACTGACACTATTTGTTACTTGTGCCCCTAGCTGTTCAAGTCTTTCTGCTGCTTCTTGTCGTGTCATACTATCAAGCGACCCTGTAATCACAAACACTTTTCCAGCAAAAGGATGTTCTGTTTCACTAGTTCGCACTTTAGGACCCGTGTAGGACATATTGACATTTGCTTTTTCCAGCCTATTTAACAGCTCTTTTACTTCAGGTTTAGCAAAATAAGTGACTATACTGCTCGCCATTTTCGGTCCTACTTCTTCCACAGCTAAAAGGTCATCTTCTGTGGCCTCTACAATCGCATCCATTGTTTCAAAATGTTGCGCGATCATTTTTGCTCCTTTGGAGCCAACAAAGCGGATACCAAGACCAAATAGCAGACGTTCTAATGAATTTGCTTTGCTTTTTTCAATCGAAGCGAGAATATTACCAACCGATTTAGCTCCCATCCTCGGCAGTGCCAGTAAATCGTTTTCCTGCAAATAATAAAGATCTGCTACAGAAGAAACAAGTTTATGTTCAAATAGTTGAATGACTACTTTTTCTCCTAGACGTTCCATATTCATTGCTACACGAGAAACAAAGTGAATAATACCTTCCCTGATCTGGGCAGCGCACGCTGGATTGATACATCGCAGGGCAACTTCTTCTTCTAATCTTACAAGTTCACTATCACATTCTGGACAGTGTGTAGGCATGTGAAAAGCAGTTTCCTGCCCTGTGCGCTCAGACGTGATAACTTTCACAACTTCAGGAATAATGTCCCCAGCTTTTTTGACCACTACATGGTCTCCGAGTAATAATCCCTTTTCCCGAATAATATCTTCATTGTGCAAAGATGCTCTTTTCACTGTCGTACCAGCCAGAACTACAGGATGTAAAATAGCAGTTGGCGTGATAACTCCCGTACGTCCAACACGCAACTCAATATCTTCTAGTATAGAAACAGCCTCTTCAGCAGGAAATTTGTAAGCAATTGCCCAACGCGGGCTTTTTGCAGTAAATCCGAGTGTTCTACGCAAAGCATACTCATCTACTTTAATCACGATTCCATCGATCTCATAGCCTAAATTGCTTCGTTCTAGCTGCCAATTCTCAATATAACTCCAAACTTCATCGATATTTTGTGCAGCTTTCCATTCGGGATTTACTTTTAATCCGAGTTTCCTGATGGACTGCAATGTTTCTTGGTGTGTTGCAAATGTTTCTGCGGATTCACCATCCATTCCATAAATAAATAAATCAAGAGCACGTTCTGCGGCTAGTTTTGGGTCTAATTGGCGAAGGGAACCAGCTGCTGCATTTCTTGGATTGGCAAAGAGGGGTTCACCCTTCTCTGCACGTTGGTTATTGATTCGTTCAAATTCTTTCTTTGGTAAATATGCTTCTCCACGCACTTCTAAAGTGAGGGGTTCTGCTAATTTTAAAGGAAGAGAACGAATGGTTTTGACATTTTGAGTGATATTCTCCCCTATTTGTCCATCGCCTCTTGTTGCCCCCAGCATATATACCCCGTCTTCAAAGCGAACAGAAACCGCTAAGCCATCTATTTTCAACTCACATACATAAGTAATCTGATCTAATCCTGTCGCCTTTTTGATACGCCCATCAAACTCGATTAACTCTTCCCGATTAAAAGCATTGCCAAGTGATAGCATCTGCGTTGTATGCTCTACTTTTTCAAAATAAGGCAGTGGCTCTGCTCCCACCCGTTGTGTTGGTGAATCTGCTGTTTGCAACTCTGGAAACTCTGCTTCCAATTGAATCAATGCTCGCATCAACTGATCGTACTCTGCATCCGAGATGATCGGGTCATCCAGCACATAATACCGTCTATTATGCTCCAATAGTTGTTGATGCAATGATTCTACCCGTTCTTTGGCATCAGCAAAATTCATAAAAAATCCTCCCTACACTTTTTCAATCGGGGCAAATTGAGCGAGTAATTTTTTCACCCCAACCGGAGCTGGAAATGCAATATTTAGCTCCTCGCCATCTACCTTGACAACTGTTCCTAATCCCCATTTCTTGTGATTTACTTGATCGCCTACCGTCCAAGTTCCGATAGGTCGCGGGGTCGGACGATTTATTACTCTTTTTTGTACTTTAGGATTTGTCTTTCCTACTTCTAGTAATAGATCAGGAGAGATTTCCGATAAAAATCGAGAAGCGGTATTCATACTTGTAAACCCATATAAAGTACGAGTTCTTGCTCTTGAAAGGTATAACATTTCTTCAGCTCTAGTAACTGCAACATAAGCAAGTCTGCGTTCTTCTTCCATTTCCACTTCATCTTCTAATGAACGACTGTGTGGGAAAATATTCTCTTCCATTCCGACAATAAATACATGTGGAAACTCTAACCCTTTTGCACTATGGACTGTCATCAATGATACGCTGTCCGTCTCTATCGGTTCATTATCTACTTCTGCCACTAAAGCTAGTTCTGTAAGCAATGACAGAATACTCTTATCTTCATTTCTTTTTTCAAATTCCTTTGCAACGGAGAGAAACTCATCGATATTTTCCAATCTGGCCTGTGCTTCGATCGTCTTGTCTTTTTTATACTCTTCTCGATACTGCGAACGAGATAAAATCTCTTCTGTCATCTCAACAGCCGACAAATAGTCAGCCATGCCATGAAATGCTTGAATCATCTGGACAAACCCAGTAAGTGAATCTTTCACCCTTTTGGTCAGATCGATATAGTCTACTTCCAGTATGGCCGAAAAAAGAGAAACTCCTTCGCCTGCGGCATATGCTCGTATCTTGTCCATCGTTGTAGCACCAATACCACGCCTTGGCACATTAATAATTCTTTCCAAACTGATATCATCATGTGGATTAACAACGACACGGAGATAAGCCAAAATATCTTTAATTTCTTTTCGCTCATAAAACTTAATCCCACCAACTACTTGATAGGGAACATTCGCTTTTAGTAAAAATTCCTCTAGTACACGCGACTGGGCATTGGTTCGATACAATATCGCAAAATCTTGGTAGGTTTTATTTTCTTTGCTCAGTCTCGCAATCGTATCTACGATAAAATAAGCTTCTTCTTGCTCATTTTCAGCAATAAATAGGGAAATTCTTTCTCCTTCTGTTTTATCTGTCCATAAATTTTTGGGTCTGCGTTCTGTATTATTGGCGATAATTTGGTTAGCCACTTCTAAAATATGTTTAGTAGAACGATAGTTTTGTTCTAACTTGATCACTTTCGCATCAGGGTAATCTTGTTCAAAGCGAAGGATATTTTGGATATCCGCACCACGAAAACGATAGATAGATTGATCCGAGTCACCAACCACACAAATATTTTTATGACCTTCTGCTAATAATTTCATCAACATATACTGGGCGTGGTTTGTATCTTGGTATTCATCAACATGAATATATTGAAATTTCTTTTGATAATAGTCCAAAACCTCAGGAACCTGTTGGAATAATCGAACCGTAACCATCAAAAGATCGTCAAAATCAAGGGACTCATTGGTTCGCAGCTTTTGCTGATATCGTTCATATACTTGTGCAGCGATTTGCTCCATAAAACTTGAAGCAGTTGATCGATACATATCCACATCGATCAATTGGTTTTTCGCTTGGCTGATCTGAAAGAGTAAGCTGCGAGGTTCAAATTTCTTTGGGTCCATATTTTCTTCTTTTAAAATCTGTTTGATCACCGATAACTGATCGGAAGTATCGAGGATGGTAAAACTATTTGCATATCCAATCCGGTCAATATCCCTCCGTAAAATACGTACACACATCGAGTGGAAAGTAGATACCCATATATCTTGAGCGACGGAACCGATCAGTTTAGCGATCCTCTCTTTCATCTCTCTTGCTGCTTTATTGGTAAAAGTTATCGCCAATATATTCCAAGGATGAATTCGTTTCTCCCCCAATAAATACGCAACACGGTGAGTAAGCACCCTTGTTTTTCCGCTTCCTGCCCCTGCAATGATTTGCAATGGACCATCTGTTGTGAGCACAGCTTGTCTCTGTTCATCATTTAAACCTTCTAAAGAAATCGTTGTCGATTGCACCTAACTTTCTCCTCTCTTTTTTGTCGATTTTACCCATTTCACTGTATGTATTGCTTGTACTACATCTTCATAGATGAGATTCCCAACTACTACCATATCTGCCCATGTCGCCATCTCCTCAGCCTGTTTTTGGCTTCTTATACCACCACCGTAACATAGACGAGTGTGACGCAAAACAGCCGATACTTCTTGGACGATATCTACTCGACCATACGTTCCGCTATATTCTACATAAAAAATGGGAATTTGCAACCATTCTGCCATCTGAGCATAAGCGATTACATCTTCAATTTGTAAATTTGTGTTCGCATTTGTCCTTTTTGCCACTTTTGCTTCTGAATTTAACACGACATAAGCTTCTAGTAAGACTTTATCCCAAGGAACAAAAGAACCAAATGCTTTTATGGTCTGATGATGTATCCCCAAAATCCATTTTGCTTCATCTGTATTTAACACAGAGGGAGTAAAGTAACCTTGGAAACCAGGTACGAATGAAGTAGGCGTGGATATCTCCTGAAAACAGGGGATTGCATAATTTCGCAGTTGAGATAGGAGAACAGCTGTGTTTTGAAACGTAACCCCGTCTGTCCCTCCAACTAATATCGCATCCGTACCTGATGTCGCAAGCATCTGTATCGCTTTTTCTGAAATCGGTTTAGCAGGGTCTAATTTAAATACATGTCGAAGTGCTTTTACTCGCTCTCGTAACATCTCAAAAACCTCCGCTATCATTATACACTCTTAAACAAACAAAAAAGCGACTAAAAAAGTCGCCTTTTGTTCTTATGCCTTTCCTTCTATACGGTCTAATGCCAAATGATAACCGTCCATGCCGTAGGCAAGACATCTTTTCACTCTTGATATAGTTGCAGTACTTGCCCCTGTCTCTTTCTCAATTTGTGTATATGTACTTCCATTTCGCAGCATCTTTGCTACTTCTAATCGTTGGGATAGTGATTTCACTTCTCCAACGGTACACAAATCTTCAAAAAATAAATAACATTCATCCATCGACTTTAAATTTAAGATAGCTTGGAACAATTGCTCCACTTCTCTTCTGCTCAATTTATCAAGCTGCATATGGGTCCTCCCGCTTCCGTTCAACATGTTTGCTTGCATTTATTCGTGGAATGCAAATAAAACCTTTCCACAAATATTATCAGATTTTTGAATTTATCGCACGGCTACCAAAAATGCATTTACAAAAACAAAACATAGTGATTCACTTGGAATTATTTATTTCCTCCATTTTATACTATTTAAAAAGACAGCGCCCCTCTCTCCTTCGCATCGACTGCTTAAGAGAAAGGGGCGGGCCGCTGTCACACATATTTATTTTATTTGATCGGGACAGCGGCAAAGTACTCATATGGCCACAAATCCTCGGCTCCTCTACCTTCTCGAAGAGCGGGAAAAAGGAGATCCATTGATCGTACCTGTGTTTTATGTGTGTACATCACATCGTAGATGATACCCCAGTACTTCTCGACAGATACCCGGTACCTTGCGGGGAGATCATCATGCACGACATTGACTACACCGCAGTGGTCTTTGATTACACGATGGAACAGCTGTGTCTCTCCTGAATACTGGAACACAGCTTCAGTGGTGCATTGGCTGACCGCCATGTGATCCGGATGGTATGTCAAACCAGATGGGGGGAAAGTAACCACCTTATCAGGGCGTTCCTGCTCCAGAACCTCAAGAATATCTTTTTGAAGAAGTTCCTTCTGGAAATTCAGCTTTCCATCCCCAAAATCCCGGACAATTACCTTACTCACTCCCAGAAGATTCGCCACGCGACTCAATTCGCGGGAGCGTACCTCCGCCAGCTCATCTGGAGAGATTTCCTCCCCAAAAGCTTTTCGATAACCCGAGATACCACCCTCTCCTAAGGTAGCGTAGTAAAGTACTACGCGTTCACCAAGCGCTACGAGATGAGCGATGGTACCAGGACCAACTGCAATCTCATCATCTGGATGAGCGAGCGTGACTAACGTGGTAGACACCATTATCCTCTCTATTCACGGTTCTTACCTCTTATAAATAATACTTTATTCCGATTTAAAAGTAAATAAATACGATTCGATTAGTCGGATTTAAAGGTAGTTATCTCTCTGTATTTGATTTGAATTGGTTTCTATCGTAAATGTAAACATAATGAACTGTGATTAAATAAGGTGATTTTCTTTCTATCTTTGCCTGATTTTTTCCACTTATCTCTGACCATTAAGTCTCCACCCCCATCGTAATAGTTTCCACTGTCTGTTCAAGATAATCAAAAATATGCAATTTGATTAAACTATTTACAAGTTATTTGTGTTGTATCATACATATCTTAATAATCGGAAAATGGTATAATGAATACGGGACTAGTCCCACAGAAGATTCCACCTCAAGAAAAAGAGAAGAGGATGAGTCTGCTCGGCACGATCATGCTGGAAAGGCTGGGGGTCCCCCCCACTTCCCCGGCAAGAGGAAAACATCAGTCCGTCAACGGTCAGACCTGCCCGGATGTCTTCGAGATTCCGGGTCTGACCCTTGGCCAGTTCCTGCAGGAAACCGAGGATGCCACCGCAACCCCGGCGACCTGACCCGACAGTGGACAACGCACCTGCCGTGGCTGTGATGGGTACCTATGTGTCCCCCGGACAACTCGAAAACCTCCCCAAAGAGGTCTTCGAATACATGGGTCCCGATGCCATCATCGTCGTTGTCCCCAGGACAGTCCTTGTACATGCCATGAGAGACGCCGAAGCTAAGGCTAAGGCGGAAAAATCTCAGGAAGGTTCATAAGGACAATCTCCTCGCCCCCCTCCTGCCAGTGGCAAGAGGGGGGCGAGCCAGTAAATTTGAATTACAATAAGCAAAAACTTTTTGATACATTTGTGGATCTAGCAAGAATCCCCATTAAGAAAACCATTTTCTTTAGACTAGAATCCTTGCTTAATGATGAAATTTTATTTAACCTTTCCAGATAGGATAAACACATTCACCCTATTAACCTTCTTCCACTTTCCCTCATTCCTGCAACCTACATACAAACTAATATTACAGAAACAATTATGCCGTTTTTCCATCTGCTCTATTTTATGTTAATATGTCTGGTGAAGGAGATGATAGTCTTGCAAACAGGTCAAATTCTACTTGAAAACGGCGCAAAGATTGAGTTTGAACTTTATCCAGAAGCTGCACCGAATACAGTAGCAAACTTTAAAAAATTAGCAGATGAAGGTTTCTACAATGGACTTACTTTCCACCGAGTCATCCCGGGTTTTGTAAGCCAAGGAGGATGCCCTCAGGGAACCGGGTTTGGCGGAGCTGGATATACCATTAAATGTGAAACTGAAGGAAACCCTCATCAACATGTACCTGGCGCATTATCGATGGCTCATGCAGGGAAAGATACAGGCTCCTCTCAATTCTTTCTCGTTCATGAAAATCAAGCCCACTTAGATGGTGTACATACGGTTTTTGGAAAGGTTACTTCTGGCTTGGAACATGTATTAAACATGAAACAAGGAGAAAAAATGCAAGAAGTGCAAGTCTCGGAACAGAAATAATCAATAAAAAGAGGCTTCTTTAGGGAAGCCTCTTTTTAACTTTCACTCACTTATGGGGGTTATGATTATATTTACTTATGGGCTTATCTTTATTATTCTCATCTGTGTTTTTGCCTTGATTGCTACCTTCCAGCTCGGAAGAACGCAAAACAAACAACATAATCAACGCTATGACCAAAGTAGAAAAAACACATTGATTCTACTTAGCATTATCTATCTGATCGCAATCATACTTGGTGTCGTCTTTGTCTACTACTTCATACTTGCAAAGTAAACAGACCAACCACTTCTATATGGCTTGTATGAGGGAACATATCAACAGGCTGTACTTCTTGCAAGTGATACCCATGTTCACTCAAATATTTGGCATCTCGGGCAAAAGTAGCGGGATTACAAGAAACATAAACAATCCGCTCGGGTTGGATTTTCGATGCTGCCTCCAAAAAGGCCTCTTCACAACCTTTTCGCGGCGGGTCGACGACGATTACATCGGCATACCAACCCTCTCCTTGCCACTTGGGAAGAATTTCTTCTGCTTTTCCCAATTCAAAGTGAGCATTTTTTATTTTATTAAGGGCTGCATTTTGTTTTGCATCTTCGATCGCAGCAGGGACAATTTCCATTCCATATACTTTTCTTGCTTTATCCGCTAAATACAAAGATATAGACCCAATACCACAATAAGCATCTATCAAAATTTCTCTTCCAGTGAGATTCGCATAGGTTTTTGCTTGCTCATATAATACTTCTGTCTGTGTAGGGTTGACTTGAAAAAACGAATGGGGTGAAATCGCAAAACGAATTTTGCCAATGGTATCATAGATAACAGGCATCCCCCACAGCAACTTATTTTCTTTGCCCAAAATAACATTCGTACGAGCAGTGTTAATGTTTTGTTGGATGGAAGTAATAACTGGAAAAGAACGTCTTAACTCCGAAATCAACGTTTCTTTGTGAGGCAGTTTCACCCCATTTGTCACAAGTACTACCATCAATTCATCTGTATGAACCCCTTGACGAAGAAGAACATGCCGAAGAATCCCTGTATGTGTCGTTTCATCATAGATTGGAATACGTAATGTTTCCACTAGTGTTTTTATTTTTTTGGTTAATTCTGTTTGCAATTCATTTTGGATAAAACATGTTTCCATATCGACCACTTGATGAGTACCGAGTTGGTAAAAACCAGCTACCACTTTTCCATCTTTTGTTGAAAAGGGAATCTGCACTTTGTTGCGATAGCTCCATGGATTCTCCATTCCTTTAACTGGATGAATCGTTACATCCTGTAGTAAACCTATTCGCTCCAATTGATCGACTACTTGCTGATGCTTTAACTTTAATTCTTCTGTATAGGATATATGTTGCAACTGACAACCACCACAACTGTCAAAATGAGGACAGATCGGCTCGATGCGCTCGGGATGAGCAGTAAGTACCTCTAACAGTTCCCCTTCTGCAAATGTCTTTTTCACTTTCGTAATCCGGATTTTAACCTGTTCTCCTGGCAGTGCTCCACTGATGAACACAGCAAAACCTTCATATCTACCCACACCTGTCCCACTGTGTCCAAATCCATGAACCTTACATTCAATTATTTGTCCTTTTTGCACAGGTGGCTTTTGTTTCATCATTTACTCCCCTAAGCGGATAAATTTTCTTTTGCTACTGCTTCAATCCATTTTGATACGTTTGGATGAGGTAAATATGCTTTACCATCATACTTATAAGATAACCCTTCTACACGAGCTGGTATTTTCTTCCTTGTAAAATACCCTTCGCTCAAAAATAAAGGTAATAAAACAACTGTATTCTCTTTGCTTTCCTCTTCGAGACTCGCTCGCAATGTGTCAGGCAGCGTAAAAGCATACGATATGGATTTAGCATCTATTTTATCTTGCAATTGACTTGCAATTTTATCTGCTACTTTTTCCCATTCTGCTTGAAACCAAGGTAAGTCGCTTCCATGACCTACTAAGAGGATTTTTTCATTTAAAGTATTTGTTGACAATGCATGAATGCGTTCAGCCAATATATCTACAATATAAGGATGATCATTCATTGGAGCTAACAGCCGAATAGAAGCTCGGTGCCTAATCGGCTCCTCATCCATTGGTATACGAGGATTTTGCTCCAATCCCAAAAGGTAGCGAATTTCTTCAATATGAGTGCTCCCAGAAGAGACAAATAGCGGGATAGCTACTATTTCTGTCACACCTAAACGCTCTAGATGAAGTATTCCATCTTCGATTGTTCGATTTTCTACCATTTCCAGAAAGCTAGCAACAACAGGTACATCCAGCTGCACCAGATTTATACATGCATCTACTTGTTCGACCCAATTCCTACTGCTAGAACCGTGCGAAATAACAAGGACACCTTGTTTCTTCATTCTTCATTGTCCTCCCGCTGATCGATTTTCATCTGTTGATAAGACAACCAAGTATTAATAGCGAAAAAGATATGTACAATACCCATTCCGATATAAGCAATTCCTAACATACTAATAGAAAATAACCCTGTTCCTATATATACAAGACATAATAATAAATACGCTTTATGCGAGAAAGGCTGTCCTCTTCTCTCCATCAAACGAAACAACGGCTGCAAAGACAGAATAAAAAATAAGATGGCAATTAGCGAATTTACTGATAGAAGATAAATACCAATTAAAGTAAATAAAAAATATGCCAACAACCTCTTCTCCCCAGTCTCCCCATATGGGACAGAATACCTACATATGACAGCAGATCTTATAACATCTCTTCACTTATGAGAAAGATTATTTAATAAGAACCATTATAATAAAATTTTCCCCAGAAAAAAACTCGTCCCATCTGGGACAAGCTTATGGGATCAAGTTCTTTGGACTTACTTTTATTGATTTACTTCTTGACGGATCAATTGGTTTACTAGTTGTGGGTTCGCTTTTCCTTTGGTAGCTTTCATCACTTGTCCAACCAAAAATCCTAGTACTTTATCACGACCGCTTTTTAACTCTTCTACGATTTTTGGGTTTGCATTCAATACTTCGACAACAGCTGTTTTGATCGCACCTTCATCACTAATCTGTACCCAGCCTTTTTCTTCCACGATCGCTGCCGGTTTTTTTCCAGTTGCCAGCATTTCTTTTAGGACGTCTTTTGCTATCTTGCTACTTATTGTTCCTTTTTGAATCAGAGTAATCATCTCAGCCAGATGTACAGAAGTTAGTGGTGTATCTTTCAATTCCAGTCCCTGATTATTGAGATAACCGAGCACCTCCGACAGTAACCAGTTGGCAGCTAGCTTGGGATCTGCTCCTTTTGCTGCTGTATCCTCAAAAAAGTCTGCTAAAGCACGAGTGGAAGTAAGTACTCCAGCATCATAAGCAGGTAAACCAAACTCAGACTTGTATCTAGCTACTCGTTTGTCCGGCAGCTCTGGAAGCTCAGCGAAAATAGCTTTCTTCCATTTTTCATCAATGCGCAGACGCACGAGATCAGGTTCTGGAAAATAACGATAATCATGAGCTTCTTCTTTGGAACGCATGATTTTGATCGTATTTTGTTCCTCTGACCAGCGCAATGTTTGTTGGATGACTTTTTCCCCATCATCCAAGACTTCTGCTTGGCGAACTTCTTCAAACTCCAAAGCACGTTCCACATTTCGGAAGGAGTTTAAGTTTTTTAACTCGGTTTTGGTACCAAATTTTTCTTCACCAACTGGACGCAAGCTGATATTTGCATCACAACGCAAGGAGCCTTCTTCCATTTTCACATCGGAGACATCTGTATATTGAATGATAGACTTAATCTTTTCCAAATAAGCTTTTGCTTCTTTAGGAGAACGCAAATCCGGTTCAGATACAATCTCGATCAGCGGAACACCAACACGGTTGAAATCGACCAATGAATCGTCTCCATCGTGATTTAACTTCCCTGCATCTTCTTCTAAGTGGAGACGTGTAATGCCAATTCGTTTTGTTTCTCCATCTACTTCGATATCAATCCACCCATGTTCACCGATCGGCTTATCAAACTGCGAGATTTGATACGCTTTTGGTGAATCAGGATAGAAGTAATTTTTTCGGTCAAACTTTGTATCTTCGGCAACTTGACAGTTGAGAGCCATTGCAGCTTTCATCGCAAAGTTTACCGCTTGTTTATTGAGTACTGGCAATACGCCCGGGTGTCCAAGACAGATGGGACAAGTTTGTGTATTTGCTGGTGCACCAAAGGAAGTAGAACATCCACAAAAGATTTTTGTATTGGTAGCAAGTTCTACGTGTACTTCTAATCCGATTACTGTTTCATATTTGCTCATGCTCTCACTCCCCCTAACGCAGGCATTTCAAGACGGCCAGCCGCTTGCTCATACGCATGAGCAACGCGAAGCACAGTCTCTTCTGCAAAAGCCTTTCCGATGATTTGCAGCCCTACAGGCAGACCTTGTGCTAATCCAGCAGGCACACTGATAGCGGGTAGTCCAGCTAAATTCATCGGAATGGTGCATAGGTCATCCATATACATGGTCAACGGATCAGAAATTTTTTCTCCAATGCGATACGCTGTTGTCGGGACAGTTGGTCCTACGATAACGTCGTGTTCTGCGAAGATGTTATCAAAGTCTTGTTTGATCAAGGTACGAGCTTTTTGTGCTTTTAAATAATAAGCATCATAGTAACCGGAACTTAGTGCGTATGTACCTAACATAATACGGCGTTTAACTTCTGCACCAAATCCTTGGCTTCTCGTTTGCTCATATATATCGAGCAAATTTTTCCCTTGGCGGACACCATAGCGAATTCCATCAAAACGAGCAAGGTTAGAAGAGGCTTCTGCTGGTGCAAGTATGTAATAAGTAGCAACTGCATATTCCAAATTTGGGAGCGATACTTCCGAAATATGTGCACCGAGTTTTTCGAGTTGTTTTACCGCTTTTTCAATCTGCTCTTTAACCCCAGGGTCAATCCCCTCACCGAGCATCTCACGAGGAACGGCTACTTTTAATCCTTTGATTTCACCGGTTAAAGCGGATAAATAATCAGGAACTTCTTTGTTGACCGAAGTAGAATCCAACTCATCATAACCGGAAATGGTTTGCAGTACATATGCTGCATCTTCTACTGTTTGCGTAATTGGTCCAACTTGATCCAAAGAAGATGCAAAAGCGACCAAACCAAAGCGAGAAATACGACCATAGGTAGGCTTTAAGCCAACAATTCCACAAAAAGCAGCAGGTTGACGAATCGAACCTCCTGTATCTGATCCAAGAGCAAATGTCACTGCACCAGAGGCAACCGCAGCGGCTGAACCACCACTAGACCCTCCGGGAACACGGGTTGTATCCCATGGATTTTTCACTGGATAAAAGCCAGAATTTTCATTGGATGATCCCATTGCAAACTCATCCATATTGGTTTTCCCCATGATAATAGCGTCAGAAGCGAGTAATTTCTCCACTGCTGTCGCGTTGTAAATCGGTTGGTAATTGGCTAACAATTGACTTGCACAAGTAGTGATGATTCCTTCTGTAACCAAGTTGTCTTTTACTCCAGCAGGAATAGCGGCAAGTAAACCGCGTTCAGAAGTTGCAGACAATTTTTGCTCTAACTTCTTTGCTGCTTCTCTTGCACCTTCTTCATTGATCGCGAGAAAAGCACCGATTTCCGGTTGAACTTCTTTGATCTTTGTTAAAGACTCTTCTACTACTTCAGTTACTTTACGTTCTTTTTTTGCTAATTGACGATGTATTTCACGTATGGACAAACTATTTCCTCCTATTCTTCAAACACCGCAGGAACACGGAAAAGACCATCTTTTTGATCAGGCGCGTTCAGCAATACTTTTGCTCTATCGAGTGATGGCTTGACAACGTCTTCTCTCATCACATTCGTAACGGGATAAACGTGGCTGGTAGGCTCCACATTCTCCGTATCTAATTCATTTAATTTCTCCGCAAACTGGAGAATATCGTTTAATTGACTTGTAAACTGTGTTTTTTCTTCTTCTGACAACGACAATCGAGCAAGTTTCGCCACATGCTCCACTTGCGCACGATTAATACTCATATCCGTTCACCCCAATATGTAAACATTGCCTCCAGTATAGCATAAGCAATAGTTAGATTTATAGTTTTGGTACCAGGTTATTTCATGTTGTTTTCCAAAAAGCAAATTACATTTATTCATTTTTCTATTATTTCTTTTTATTCCCACTTTTATTAGAATGATACTAAGTCCACACTCGAACAATGAGGTTCAGCTATGAGGACACAGTCGGAGGTAGTAGAGACCCTACTTACCCAAGTCATCGAGACGGTAAGAACCGCCAACCCCCACAAGGGACAGGTAACACTCCGTCACTCTGTCGTCATCGCGTTTGCGAGTTGCCCAAGGGAGCTCTTCTTCACTCTGTTGAAACAGACAGAGCGTGAGCAAATCCAATTGGATCTATTCCGCTTGATCTGGGCACACATCGTGCCAACGGGGCAGGACGTGATTCCTGTGTCGGTGGTTTCCGCAATTGAGGCGTATGATGATCCCAATAACGGTGATCTCACCATCGCACGCACAAAGATCACCGAAGAACTCCAAAAGTTGCGCAAACAAACATGAAGCTCTCCGAGTGCTGGAGTGCTGCCCTCTGATCAAATCAGAGGGTGCAAAAACACCCGGACACAGTACTGTGTCCGGGTGCCGATTCTGCCTTTTAACTAGAAGCTAATACATCTTTCTCTGCTAATGTATACATCTGTCCATGTTCTGTCAGCACAATGCGATCTTTCTCTTCCCCTGCTGCTTTTAGCAGCCTCTCCAATGGCTCCTCTACAGGCTCTTGCGATAACACAAATGTATCCCAATGTATCGGAATCAACCACTTTGCCCCTGTATCCAAAAACATTTTCCAAGCCTGCTCAGGTGTACAGTGATTGCGTTGAAATGCATCTGGAGAGTACGCCCCGATCGGCATAAAGGCGAGATCGATGTCTCCTTTTTCTTGCAGCCAAGTAAAATCAGCTGTATAAGCTGTATCCCCTGGGAAGAAAATACGTGTATTGTTTCGTTCAATCAAATAACCTGTATAGCCATAATCCGTGTTCCAAGGGAATCTATTTCCCCAGTGTCTCACTGGTACAGCTTGAATCTTCACATCTTCATCTATGGTTAAGGAGTCTTTTCCACCGAGTTCTAAAACTTCAGCAAAGGGCAATCGTTTTATCAACCCAGCAGTTCCAGTTGCCGTGATGACTTTTGTTTTTTTATTCGCTATTTTTCTTAGCGTTGGGATATCAAAATGATCCATGTGACCGTGGGACAATAAAATCAAATCTACCACTCCAATATCTTCCAAACGGAGGGCGGGTGCGACATGCCTTTCCATACCGATTTGATAAAATCCGAGTGAAACTCCGACTCTTTTCCCAAAAACAGGGTCTGTCAAAATACGATAACCATACAAATTGATCAAAATTGTTGAGTGACCTACCCAACCAACAGTTACTTCGTCATCCTTCCAAGTGGAAGGGTCTAAATACTGCTTGGGTTCTTTCGCTGTCACTTTTGCACGAAAACGCCACTGCATAAACAGAAAAAAAACACTAACTAAAATCAACAACCCGACGATAAATAGGAGTACCCATCCTACTATTTCCATCTTCAAATTCATACTCCTTTTTGCAAGAAATGCTAACTTATTCTAAAATAGCATAAGAAAGCGAATAAATATATCAAGAATTATTCAAAATTAAAATAACTTAACATCCATTTTTGAAGGGAGATTTTTATGATACGCCTTTTTGCTACTGATCTTGACGATACCTTATTGAACGCCGAAAAACAAATTGATCAACATAATTTGGACGCATTAGAAAAACTTCAACAATCTGGTGTTCATGTCGCTGTTGCTTCGGGACGTAATGAAGTAGAGATTGAGCAAGTTGTCCACAACCTGCCAGGTGACTTCCATCGTGTCTGCCAAAATGGCGCATTCATTTATTTGAACTCAGAAGAGAAGATTTACGAGGGATACTTCGAAACAGAACTGGCCAAAAAAATCTACCAAGTCGGGAAAGATGCTGGTATGTACTGCTTTATCGGTACTGCCCGCACGATGTATATCCCAGAAAAAAACCACTTTATCGAAAGAAAATCCAGGCAAGTCGCCATTAACTTAGAGTATGACCCGAGTATCGAAAATCGAATCGGTAAAGATGTCATCCCTAGTAAATTTTGCTATCTAGGAGACGGCCCTGAGTTACAGCAATTAAAACAATTACTGCTCAAAACTTTCCCTGGACAAATTGATGTCTTTATCTCTGCTCCTCACTGCCTTGATGTCATGCCGCTGGGAGTAAACAAAGGTAACGGACTCCGGCATCTAGCGGATCGTCTTGGCTTTGATCTATCAGAAGTCGCTTGTATCGGAGACTCCGAAAATGACATCCCCATGTTTCGGGTCGTCCCTCATAGCTTTGTGATGAGCGTCGCAAAACCTTCCGTGCAAAAAGAAGCAAAACAACAAGTTTCTTCTGTTTCTGAAGCTGTAGAATGGGTCATCACTTATAACGAAAACCTCGCTGTGCAGCAGAAATAATCTAGGGAATCGAATAAGAAGGAGATTGGTATATTTCATTGTACGAACCAATCTTTTTTTTATGTAAACATTACAAGCAAAAACACGATCCATTGACCGTGTTTTTGCTGTTATTTTGTGTGAATTATATAAAAAAGATGCAATTATTTTCATCCATTGTTGTTCAGCCGCCATGCGTTGCATCACGGCTGAACAACAGCTGGTTCCGAGCAGATCTGCTCAGAGGAGGGTCAGTCACAGAAAGGCCAGCTCGTACTGTTCTGCCCGCTCCTCGGCCTCACCGAAACGACCTTGGGCGCGATAGACCAGACCACAGACGTCGAACTGCTCACCGTTGACGTTGAGGTTGTCATAGGGGTAGAGGTTGTCGAAATGACCCTCGACGCCCCAGATGGCCAGGTCTCCCAGTGCCTTCTCAATCGCCTCGATGCCCTCACCAATCCCGACCTCGGAGCTGCCGAGGTGCTTCATCACGGCGGTGGTCAGTACTTCGTCAAGGGAGATGTCATTCCCTCGAATCTGAACCATCATTTGATGACTCCATCCTTCGATGAGTGATGCTCAAAACCGATAATATTCTTCTTTTATTATACAAAAGAAGCTGGGTGATGAGAAGTTGCAAAAACAGTTATGAAATCCATTCTAATAAAGATGTTTAGAAGAAATTATATGTATATGAAACTTTTTAAAAGAGGGAGAAAAATGGATACAAAAACAAATAAAAATACCATTTCTTATATACTATTACTCTTTACCATGGTCTTTTGGGGGAGTGCTTTTACAGGTGCCAAATTAGTAGTAGGACAAGTTGCGCCGGAAGTAGGGGCTTTTTTGCGGTTTGGGTTTGGGGCAGTGTTTATGTTTCTTATTTTGTTGAGTCGAAAAACGGGCAGAAAAGATGCGACATCCATAGGGAAGAAATATTGGTTTCCCATTGTATTATTAGGTATAACAGGTGTTGCCCTCTATAATCTATGCTTTTTTTGGGGAGTTCAGTATTCGTTTGCTTCTGATGGCAGCAGTATTGTGCCAACGATAAGCCCTGTCGTGACCACGGTTTTAGCGATCTTCTTTCTCAAAAACAAACTGTCAAAACGTCAAGTCATAGGACTTATAATCTGTTTAATCGGAGCCACCATCTACTTTATCGGAATGAATCACAATGCAGATAATGCGTCCCATCGTCTGCTTGGCAATCTATTTTTCCTTGCCTGTGCATTGTGCTGGGGAACCTATACCATTTTAGGAAATAAAGTGTTAACAACACTAAAACCTTTGCCCGTTACGGCCTATGCGACATTAGTAGGTGCAGTCATACTCGGCCTGCTTTCCCTCCCAAAAATGCTCAACGTAGCATGGGGTCAACTGGGACTTGATTTTTGGCTCTTGCAAGTATATTTAGGCTTCTTCTGTACTGCCTTAGCCAACTGGTTTTATTCGCTGGGAGTAAAGCATATCGGAGCTTCCAGAGCATCTGCCTTTATGTATTTTGTCCCGATAAATGGTTTGTGGATATCGATGGTTTTTCTTCAAGAATCACTGACAATTTTTCAATTTATTGCCATATTGACCATGTTAGTTGGAGTTTGGTTTGTTAATAAGAAAACTGCTAAACAAAATATCATATCCAAACAAAATATTAAAGCGAAAACTATCTCTTAAATAAAACAGCGCCCCCCAGGTGGTTTGGTAACCTCCTGAGGGGCTTTTGTGTGTCCTTCAGGGGCTAGATCAGCTCTTGATGGACTGGGTCAGTTCCGGTGCCCAGGCGACAAACGCCTCCCATGCCGGGACGGAAGCCGACGCCACAGGGGAGTCCTCCAGCTTGGAGTCCTTGACCCGAACGGTCACTCCGTCCGGGGTCATGGCCTCCACGCAGTTGGGATTGTTATCCGACAGACTGCGGCTGGACTTTGCCCACTTTTCGGTCAAAGCCATCTTACCTCCATGCCGCTCTCTGTTCACCATCCTTGTGACGGTGTTTCTTGCGGCATTATTAGTTTAGCATATACAATACAGAAAATACAGATAACTATCACTCCGTATAATAAACAAGTAGAATTATGTAAGTTTCTTTTACTAACATTTTAAATAGCGTAAAAACCAGCGCCCCCCAGACGGTTTTATTCCAACCATCTGGGGGGCTTTTGTGTGTCCGTCAGGTTGCTAGATCAGCTCCTGACGAGGGTGAGGAACGCCTCCCATGCCGGGACGGAAGCCGACGCCTCAGGGGAGTCCTCCAGCTTGGAGTCCTTGAACTGGACGGCAGTGTCCAGTGCCTTGACCTCCACGCAGTTTCCTTGTGCACTGTAACTGGACTTTGCCCAGTTTTCGGTCAAAGCCACTTTACCTCCATGCCGCTCTCTGTTCACCATCCTTGTGACGATGTTTCTTGCGGCATTATTAGTTTAGCATATACAATACTGAAAATACAGATAACTATCACTCCGTATAATAACCAAGTAGAACTATGTAATTGTTTTCTGTTACTAACATTTCAAATAGCATAAAAACCAGCGCCCCCCAGATGGTTTTATTCCAACCACCTGAGGGGCTTTTGTGTGTCCGTCAGGTTGCTAGATCAGCTCCTGACGAGGGTGAGGAACGCCTCCCATGCCAAGCTGGAAGCCGACGCCACAGGGGAGTCCTCCAACTTGGAGTCCTTGAACCGAACATTCGATCCGTCCGGGGTCATGACCTCCACGCATTTGCTGACGTCTGTGCTGTAACTGGACTTTGTCCAGTCTTCGGTCAAAGCCACTTTACCTCCATGCCGCTCTCTGTTCACCATCCTTGTGACGATGTTTCTTGCGACACTATTAGTTTAACACTAAGAAACGGAATAATATATCAATTCAAACAAGAAAAGAACACCTCCCAGCTCTTGAGATGTTCTTTCCTATCCACTAATTACTTTTATTCGCTTCGCTTTTCGTAACTTTCTTCTCTTCGTCGTCCAAAACGCCATTCATGCCATTTTTAAACTCGCGAAAGCTCTTCCCTACTGCTTTTCCAAGTTCTGGCAGTTTTTTTGGACCGAAAAGGAGGAGAGCAACGATTACAATCAAAATCCATTCAAAACCGTTTATGCCCATCTCTATCCCTCCGAAACATTATTGACCATTTTATATTATACTACCAACGAGGAAAAACCAAAAAGGAAAATCTTACATCATTACGTAATAGAGTTATTTTTCTTGCGTTTGATCAACCAATGAATACCAAAGTAAAGAATAAATAAAACTACCGCGCCGATCGCTATATAATGAATGTAGTTTCCTGCTACCGCTTCGATATTTTTCCAATTGTTTCCCAACTTCATTCCTAAATATAAAAACAAGATTGACCATGGAATAATCGCAAGCGTAGTAAGGGTGATAAATCGTGTGACAGACATTTTCGCAATCCCTGCGGGAATAGAAATAGCATGCCGTACAACAGGTAGGAAACGAGCTCCAAAAATTACTCCTGTTCCGTAATTTTTAAACCATTTTTCCGATAAATCGAGATGGCTTTTCTTGATCAATAAAAATTTACCGTATTTTTCCAAGAAAGGTCTGCCACCATAGTAACCGAGCCAATATAGAAACAGTTGAGCGATAACTCCACCGATAGTTCCTGCAATAACTGCTCCGATAAAGGTAATTTTACCGGAATCGACCAAGAATCCTCCATAAGCGAGGACAATTTCACTGGGAATGACTTCTACCATTAATCCTAATGCGATTCCAAAGTAGCCGAGATCTGTTAACCAATTTAGTATTGAAAAAAAGATGTTTTCCATGAATTTCTCCTTTTCTCTCGTTCTTCTATACAAGATGATAGACGACAATCCGCAGCTCGTCCACTATTGTCACACAATCGATCCAGATGTTCGGTCTTTGTTTGGTTTCCCAAAAGCTCATATTCTCATTACAAAACAGCTAGGAAATTCAATTATTCATGTTCCATTCACAAATCTCCTCTATACTAAAGAGAACAGAAAATGTACAAAGGAGAATCCTATATGGCACGTATTATGGTGGTAGATGACGATGATCACATCCGTGAAGTAGTGAGTATCTTTCTTAAGCAAGAAGGCTATGAAGTGGAAGAAGCGATAAATGGAAAAGAAGCATTGAAACATCTTGATTCCATCCAAGTGGATATGGTCATCTTAGATATCATGATGCCACAGATGGACGGTTTTGAACTATGTACCGAACTTAGAAAGTTTTATGATTTCCCCATTCTCATGTTGACTGCCAAAGGAGAGACCACCGATAAAATAAAAGGATTTCGGGTTGGTACCGATGATTACTTGACCAAACCGTTTGAAGTAGAAGAATTAGTAGTGCGCGTAAAAGCGCTACTTAGAAGATATCAAATTATATCCTCTAACCGCGTACAATTAGGAGAATTACTGTTGGACCGCTCACGACATGAAATATTACACAAACAGACTCCCATCTCAATTCCACTCAAAGAGTTTGAGCTCTTATTTGAGTTTGCTAATTATCCAAACCGAACTTTAACTCGTGAACATCTGATCGAACGCATTTGGGGCTATGATTTTGAAGGAGATGAACGAACCATCGATGTACATGTAAAACGCCTTCGCGAAAGATTTCCAGAAAGGCAATACGACTTTGCTATTCGGACGGTACGCGGTTTGGGCTACCGTTTGGAGGTAGCCCAACATGGCTAGGCTCAAAAAATTACTAGGTCCTTTAGTAGGAATCAGTTTTGTTTTATTCTTTTGGTCTGTCTCTTATTGGTTGGTAAATCTCTTATTCCCCACCCTTGAAGTTCTAACGAGCGAATATGTAAAAGACTTGCTCATCGGCTTGATTGGTTTTGTGTTAATGATATCTACGATGTATGTAATTGGGAAAATATTTAGCTCTCATCGAGATGATGTCTTTCATGTCATTGTTGATGCCATCAAACAGATCAGTAAGGGAAACTTTAAAGTTAAATTAAACTTAGGAAAACTCAATAGGGGACATCCTTTTGCAGCATTAGCAAGCAGTATTAATGATATGGCAGAAGAACTTGGAGAAATGGAAAAAATGAGACAAACTTTCATTTCCAATGTCTCCCATGAAATCCAGTCACCACTCACCTCCATCCGTGGATTTGCCCGTGCCTTGCAAAATGATGAGCTGTCATCAAGCCAGCGTGCACACTATATCGACATTATCATTACCGAAAGTATCCGCCTGTCAAAATTGAGCGATAACTTGATGAAACTTACTTCGCTGGAATCGGAACATCATCCATTTGCTGCTGCTGACTATCGATTGGACAAGCAATTGCAGCAAGTGATCTTAGTAAATGAACCACAGTGGTTAGGCAAAAAAATTGCGGTAGAACCTATTTTAGAAGAAATAACCATATCCGCTGATGCTGATTTGCTCAACCAAGTGTGGACAAACTTACTGCATAACAGCATCAAATTTACAAGTGAACATGGTACCATCACCATTTCCTTGCAGCAAATCAATGAAAATACAGTTGTTCAATTTACGGATACAGGATCAGGCATTTCCGAAGAAGATCAACTTCATATTTTTGAGCGCTTTTATAAAGGGGATAAATCACGAAACCGCAATGCGGGAGGAAGTGGTCTTGGACTTTCCATCGTCAAAAAAATTGTCGAACTTCACCATGGAACGATTCAAGTGAAAAGTAAATTAGGAGAAGGAACCACTATAATAGTTTCCATCCCCTTAAAATATAGAAAATAGCAATTTAGACATCTGAAAAAGATGTCTATTTTCGTTGCAGTAGGAAAATTTTTCTTTACGAAATAGACAAAATATTTCGCATAGGAATGCTTTACAATACAAATAAGTTCGAAGACAAGGAGTGGAGAAATGTCAAAGATACTTTGGAGAAGTTCCATTATTACTTTTTCTTTACTTGTAAGCCTTTCCATCTCACCAATCAACTCTCATGCGGAAGAAGATAATCCAACAAAAGGAACCATCGTCTTCCAAGAAGACTTCAATGACCTGCAAGTAGGTGTGGATAAGAAATGGGGCTGGAAAACAGCCTCTTATGAATTTTGCACGACAAATCCTAACCATGATAAGTTAGATAACCTCACTACGGATGCCATGAAGACCATAAATGGAAATTTACATATCCAAGCAACTCCTAAAGGAGATGGATACTGGGGTACAGGACTTGTCACGACAGGAGATTCTTGTGACTCTGGGGGCAACCAATTTCAAACGCAGGCAGGGGACTTCCTTTTGACGCATGTCAAACTTCCAACTGGAAATGTCGGCGCTTGGCCCGGCTTTTGGACTTGGAAAGACGGTAAAAACGAAATCGATATATTTGAATGGCATTCGGATAATCCTAACAAACTAGAATTGACCAATCACGTTAAACCAGCAGGTTCCATCTATGAAGACGAATCGCTCATCGGACCGGGTAAATGGATTTACATTGGAACAAAAATCGGCGAGAACAACAACACCTGGTATATCGGCTCCTCCGAAGAAAACCTAAAAGCTGTATATTCCGATAACACTGGTGTAGGACCTAATTGGTCTGCATTTTTAATCTCCAATCTGTCGGTTGACAATGGAAAACGAGCTCCACAGGGAAATCAACCAATTGATTATGATATTGATTTCGTCAAAGTATTCCGTTAATTGCCTATCTATCGTATAATGGAATCCAAGTATTCCTGCTACAGGAAAGGCAACCATGACTATCCAGACTCTCGAAGAAGCTGAGTCGGCCATTGCCGAGCTCGCGAAGGAGGCGAAGAATCAAGAGGAACACAACTTGATTCTCGTCTTGGAGTGTTTTGCAGGAGGCGCTTGCTTCCTGTACGACAACCCCTTCGCGTGCCAGATCGAGACGGAGATCGAGCGACTGAGCGCAGGGGAACACCTGTTGTTCGAGTATGTTCCTCCAGTCGTTGATCTGCTTTACTTCTTCGCTAGAAGATCAAGATAGTTTTCATGGGGGGGGGCCTAACTTTTAGTAGGATGGATGTGAAATTCGTTCATTCGAAAATCGCATCCCCCCAAATCCAAAATTAAAAGCCCGTTTTAGGGCTTTTTTTAGTATTTGTGATTACCCTATCTTAAAAAATAAGAATAGAACACAACAAACCACCAACATCCATTTCCATCATGGTTGCTGGTGGCCTTTTCTTTTCATTTCAAATTGTCTAATCATCATTAAGGAATAGGACGAATATTAGTGTGCTGGAGGCGGAATAAAATCGCGCATTTAGCTTTCCTCCTTACGTCAAATATCACTCTTGATGAACTTAGACTTTCTCAAAGATTATTTCAGGATATCCTATATTATTAGGAGGATTCCTTAAATTCATTATAGCAATAAACATCAAAAAACACAATAGATTCATTCTATTATGAAATGAATTTTACAGGATGTGTTTGCTGATGAGAAACACCATGACTACAGAGTCGATAAGTCGCACATAGTAAAGATAAACCACATTTAAAAAATTATTAAAAAACGAATAAGTTTTATATATGATTCTTTTCATTTTACTTTTCATCCTTTATACTAAATGCGCAAAAATCCTACTCCCTATCACGGAGAATTCACATGACTTGCCTCCCTCTCACCGTAGAACAGGCAGCTGAAGTCTTTCAGGTCATCGTCAACGAAGTAGAACGCCCTGAGGACTGTGCAATGGAGTCGATTCCATCCGGAAACCCGGTCATCCACGACCTCGGCTCCGTTCTCGACGCCTACCGCAACCTCAAGAGGCTGGTGACTGGAGAGTCCACGCTCAACCAGCTCAAGGAGAAGCTCCAGCCCAATTCGGGCGCCTACTTCTTCACGATGATGTACGTCCGAGTCGCTCGTGGTGAGCAGGAAGCGCCGCCTAAGAGCAACGAGCGCTTCCTCGCTGCACTGCGAACCCTCGGCGAGGTGCTGAAGGGACAGGAGAAGGAGTCGCTCCCCAACAGCACCAATCGCTTCCTCGCTACACTGCGAATTCTCGTCAACATGCGGAAGAAGCGGAGGGGCAAGAAGAAGTAATCCCTCATAGGGAGAGGGCAGTGTTGGAGTGGAAACAGAAAAACTTCCACCCGACACTGCCCGGCCGAATACAAATACCATTCACATAAACGTTCCAACACACAAAAAGACCACTGTGCGCCAGTGGTCTTTCGTACATCACATTATTAAAGAGCTTCTGAAACTGACTGTGCTTGCAAGAATAATAAGAGATAATCCCGTCCACCTGCTTTGGAATCCGTACCAGACATATTAAATCCACCAAATGGATGAACACCTACTAATGCTCCTGTACATTTGCGGTTAAAGTAGAGGTTTCCAACATGGAACTCTTTGCGAGCTTTTTCCAATTTCAAACGGTCACGGCAGATGACAGCGCCAGTCAATCCAAACTCGGTATTATTGGCAATTTCAAGTGCTTCATCAAAGCTGTCTGCCTTGATAAACGCGAGCACAGGACCGAAGATTTCTTCTTGGGAGATACGTGCTTGGGGGTCAACATCTGCAAAGACAGTAGGCTCGATAAAGTAACCACTTTCGTCCCCTTTTTCTCCACCTGCGACAAGACGACTTTCCTTCTTCCCGATCTCGATATACTCTAAAATTTTATTATATGCTTTATCATCGACAACAGGACCTAAATCGATGGAAACATCGTCCGCTTCACCTAGTTTCAAGCTTTTGGTTTTCTCAGTCACTTTCTCTAAAACTTCGTCATACACGTTTTTATGCACGATTGCACGCGAACAAGCAGAACATTTTTGACCAGCAAAACCAAATGCAGATTTTACAATCGCATCTGCTGCTAGATCGAGATCAGCATCTTCATCCACAACAATGGAATCTTTCCCGCCCATCTCTGCGACAACACGTTTGATCCACTTTTGTCCTGGAACTGTTTTTGCAGCTAGTTCATTGATGCGAAGCCCTACTTCACGAGAACCTGTAAAGGAAATAAAGCGGGTCATCGGATGTTTGACAAAGTATTCCCCAACTACAGGACCTGGTCCTGGAACATAGTTGACAACCCCGCCTGGAAGACCTGCTTCCTCAAGTATTTTGACAAATTGGTAAGCGATTACATTGGTAGGAGTAGCAGGTTTTAAAACAACTGTGTTACCAGCAACAATCGCTGACGTCGTCATCCCAACTGTAATCGCAAGCGGGAAGTTCCAAGGAGGAATAACTGCCCCAACCCCAATTGGTAAATATCTCAATTCATTTTGTTCGCCGATAAGCGGTGTTACGGGTTGACGTTCAGCGAGGCGAAGCATCTCTCTTCCGTAAAACTCCATAAAATCAATTGCTTCTGCTGTATCTCCATCTGCTTCTGGCCAACTCTTACCTGCTTCTACCACCATCCAAGCTGAGAACTCATGTTTTTTGCGGCGAAGAATCGCAGCAGCTTTAAACAATACACTGGCACGCGCAGCCGGATCGACATGTTTCCACCATGAAAAAGCGTCAACAGCGGTCTGCATCGCTTGTTCCGCTAGTTTTTCATCCGCTTCTGAAACAATTCCCACTACTTCTTTTGTATTGGAAGGATTGATAGAATTCACTTTTTGGTCAGTTTTGATATGTTTACCGCCGATAATCAGATCGTATTCTTTTCCTAATTCCGATCTAACTTTATCCAAAGCAGCTTCAAATGCTCTGCGATTTTCTTTTACGGAGAAATCGGTAAAAGGTTCATTACGAAATGGGATCATATAAGTATTTCCTCCTAATTTTTTATAACTCGATAAAATTGTAACGCAGTTACGACCTAAAAACAATCATCTACGGGTCTCTATTGTCTATTTTCTCTATAATTTGTATAATAACAACTGTAAATTAAAGTTTATTCATTATTTCATAATAGAAGTAGGTGTAGTCATGTCATTTGCAAGAAAAATGGTTTTATCCCTAGCCGCGAATCCAGCGATACGCTCGATAGCTGGAAAATATGGCTTAAAGCTCGGTGCAGGTCGGTTTGTCGCTGGAGAAACGCTGCAAAATGCGATTACTCGTGCTGGCGAATTAAATGAACAAAACTTGTGGGTAACCTTAGATCACTTAGGGGAAAGTATCACTTCAAAAGAAGAGGCTTTGGAAGCTACCCGTGTAGCTATCGATACTTATGCCGCTATTTATGCAGCAGGACTCTACAAAACAAACATCTCCGTCAAGTTAACACAACTCGGCCTAGATATAGATTCCGCTTTTTGCTTAGAAAATATGAAAAAAATTGCAGCAAAAGCAAAAGAAACTCATAATTTTTTACGGATCGATATGGAAGATACTCCACGAATCGAAATAACGATGGACATCTTTCAAACTTTACTATCCGAATATGGAAACGCTACCATAGGACTCGTCATCCAATCTTACCTCTATCGGTCAGAGCAAGATGTAGCACACTTAGGAAAACAAGGGGTCAATCTACGAATTGTAAAAGGTGCCTATAAAGAGCCGAAAGAAGTAGCATTTCCAGCAAAAAAAGATGTCGATGAACAATTTATTCAATTGGTCAAACAACACCTTACCAATGGGGCTTACACAGCAATTGCCACTCATGATGAGAACATGATTTATCCCCTGCTGGCTTGGATCAAGGAGCAAAAAATTGCCGATCACCTATATGAATTTCAAATGCTGTATGGAATTCGCACTGATCTTGCCCGGAAATTAGTAGCAGAAGGATATAAAGTGAGAGTTTACACACCTTTTGGCAAACAGTGGTATCCATATTTTACTAGACGGTTAGCAGAGCGACCAGCAAATGCCCTTTTTATCCTTAAAAACCTCTTCAAGAAGTAAAGAATGGAAAAGTCAGGTTTATGAAACTTAAACGATGCTAAGAATGAAATTACATGAAAAAAAAGAGCCCAAACGCTCTTTTTTTGTTACTATATATAAAGCAAATTATTGCAGGCTGCCATTTATCAAGAAGGGGGCTAGAAAATGGAACTGCAAGAAGAAATCCTATCTGTGTTATCGGAAAATGCTCGACTCACCATCGAACAAATCTCGCATATTGTAAATCAACCTGAGGATAAGGTACGTAAGACTATTGGTTTATTGGAAAAAAAACAAGCTATCATTGCCTATCAATGTGTGATAGATTGGAAAAAAATCGGGAAGCAAAGAGTTCATGCACTCATCGATGTACAAGTAACCCCTCAGCAGGCTCATGGTTTTGATGTAATTGCGAAAAGGATTGCGATGTATGATGAAGTGGTGAATGTTTATTTGATGTCTGGAGCATACGATCTTTCCATCACATTGGAAGTAGATTCCCTTGAAGCAGTTGGACTTTTTGTAACCGAAAAACTCGCCCCTCTTGATTTTGTAGTCAATACCAGAACACATTTTATTCTAAAAAAATACAAAGAGGCAGATGTTCTTCTCGATACAGATGGTCCTGATAATCGACTACATATTGCCCCTTAATCTGGAAAAGGTTGTGTTGACATGGATTTAGAGTCTAAACTATCTCCCATTGTAAGAGATATGGCTCCATCTGGAATTCGGCGTTTTTTTGATCTTGTCAATCAAATCCCTGACGCTATATCTCTTGGAGTGGGAGAACCTGACTTTGTCACTCCTTATCACATTCGTAAAACAGTAACGGATTCATTGGAACACGGACCTACTAGCTATACATCTAACCAAGGTCTACCTGAATTGCTATCTGCGATTTCTGAATATTTACTGAAACGCTTTGGCTTATCTTATCATCCTGAAACAGAAATTCTCACTACATTTGGAGGCAGTGAAGCTATCGATCTAGCCTTACGAGCCCTCATCTGCCCAGGTGATGAGGTAATGGTAGTAGAACCTGCTTATGTATCTTACGAGCCTTGTGTCGTATTAGCTGGCGGTATCCCGGTTCCTGTAGCTACTCACGCTAGAGAAGGATTCAAATTACGGGTAGAAGATTTAGAACGACGCGTTACCTCGAAAACAAAAGCTCTTATCATCAGTTTTCCTAACAATCCAACAGGCGCTATCATGACAGCAGAAGATTACGCCCCTATCGTTGAATTTGTAAAAAAACATGAGCTGATTGTGATATCAGATGAAATATACGCTGAATTGACGTATAAAAACAAAAATCACGTTTCGATTGCGTCTTTTGATGGAATGAAAGACCATACGATCTTGATAAATGGCTTTTCCAAAGCATTTGCCATGACCGGCTGGCGAATCGGTTTTATCGCTGCTCCAGAAATCTTGTGGAGAGGCATGTTAAAAATCCACCAGTACACTGCCCTTTGTGCACCGAGAATGAGCCAGATCGCAGCACTTGAAGCACTGCAAAACGGTCTGCAAGAGTGTCTGAATATGAAACAACAATATGATCGAAGACGCCGTTTCGTCGTACACTCTTTAAGTGAAATGGGTCTGACTTGTATGGAACCAGAAGGTGCTTTTTACGTCTTTCCTTCTATCGCATCTACTGGATTAGATGCAGAAACATTTGCTGAACAGCTTTTACTGGAGGAAGGAGTAGCAGTAGTGCCAGGAGGAGTATTCGGCCCAAGCGGAACGGAGCACATTCGATGTTCTTACGCTACATCATTAGAACGACTGGACGAAGCGATGAAGCGGATGAAACGTTTTGTAGAGAAGAAAAGACAAACGAATAGTAAACATTATTTGCAACTTGGTTAACAAATAAGACCCTGATCAGGGTCTTATTTGTTGTCATCATTTTAGATTATAAATCTTACTTTATCAAAAAATCCGCCACAACTTGCTTAAACCGATCTTTCTCTTCAATAATTGGTGCATGTCCCGACTTTTCAAATAAGACAAATGTTGCATTGGGTATCAAAGATGCGACCTCTTTTCCACGTTCAGGTGGATTTAATCTATCATGTTGTCCACTAATAACCAATGTTTTTGCCTCTACTTTATGTAAATCTGAGCGGTAATCAAATCCTTCCAATGCCTTGTTGGCAGCTACCTGTTGTTCTGGACTTAGAATGGTACCTTTTTCTTCCCATTCTTTTAACTCGTTTCCAACAGCTATTGGATCGTAAAACATATACTTAGACAAATAAGACAATTGTTGTTGAGAATCCATACCATCCAGTTCTTCTCCATAGCGATGAAACATCTCCTGCATAGAGGAAGTTTTTCCATGAGCTTTTGGAACAACCAGTATTAATTTTTTAACTCGATGAGGAACCTCAACTGCTACACCTTGAGCAATATAACTTCCTAATGATATCCCCATTACGCTGGCTTTTTCAATACCTAAGTGATCCATCAGGGCAATAACATCTTGAACAAGATCTTTAAGAATATAGGAAGCAGGTTTGGATGATTTTCCATGCCCACGAGCATCTAAAGATATTATACGAAAGTAAGGTTTGAGAAATTCTCTTTCATAAATGAGTGTTTCTATATCTTGGGTAAGTCCATGAAGTAAGATAAGCGGGCTTCCTTGTCCTTCTTCTTCGTAGTATAAGGTTGCATCATTGACAACAAAGGTAGGCATATTTATTCATCTCCATAATCGTATAATCGATAACGGCAAACCAAATAAAGAGATCTCAATACTTATTAAATTCTATCAGATAAACTACATATTACAATGTAATTAAATCCGCCTGTCACCCCAACACTATCCATACCTTCGCAATCATGCCTTCACAGTATCCTCTACTGGATAAATATTCAATTCATCCAATTTTTCCCATAATGCCTTCATCGCTTTCTCAGGATCACGGTAAAATTCCCTTCCTCTGACTCTCCAAAACTTCCATCCTACTCGTTCTAAAATGCGCTGTCGTTCAAGATCCGCTTCCCATCTATCGAGCCCATACCACTTATCTCCATCGCATTCTACTGCTATTCGGTTACCATTACCTTCGATGACAAGGTCAATTCGCTTTCCTACACTCCCTACTTGAACCTGAGGCGTTACCTGATAACCTCTTGCTGTGATGAATCGGTACACATCTTTCTCAAAAGTAGATTCAAATAAATGATCTACTTCTTTGATTTCTTGCGTTCTTTGCTTTTTTTGGTTCAGACAGTAGTTAAGAAGCTGATATCGCATGCAATTCACATTTAAATCATCCAGCTGTACAGAATGAAACAAAACCAGCTGGTCTCTAGCTCGGCTTGCTGCAACATTAAAACGTCTTCGATCAGATTCTTTCGTTAGAACTCCAATCGGCATATTGTTTGCTGCAACCATCGACAAAAAGATAATATCTCTTTCTGCCCCTTGAAATCGATAGGCATCTCCACAAATGATGTTACGCTGTACCATTTCACTCTCGCCCAATTTTTCTCGCAGTAATTGTTCAATTAACAATGCTTGATCATAACCTTGAAGAGATATAACACCCATTGATTTCCCTCTATATTTCTCTTGGCTGCAACAATGAAGAATAAATTCCACTATTGCATTTGCTTCTGGTTCGTTCCATGCTTTGGCCGTTTCCTTCCGATATCCATCTTTCACATGCACAGTGAAAACAGGATCATCATACATCTCTTCGATTAGCGGCAGACGAAGCGGGTCTATTTTTCCACCATACATGAGATCATTGCTGAATTGAATAATTTCAGGAACACTGCGAAAATGCTCTTTTAAGACAACTTTACTATTGGTAAAAATTCGACTAGCGGTGTCATACAGACTCGTCGAAAGCTCTAATTGATCTGCCCCAGGAATTCCTTTTAAATGTTGTTTGATTAATTCATCGTTTTGTAAGCGATCTAAACCGACTATTTCGGGACTTATTTGGTTATCGTCCCCAACGATAACAGCTTTTTTAGCACGTAACAGTGCACTCAAAGAAAATAAATTGCTTTGACTACTCTCATCCACTATCACAACGTCAAATAAGTTATTTGTGAGTTCTATGTTTTCAATGACGCGTTGAATCGGCATGATCCAAACAGGAATTGCATCCCTACAGTTATTTAGTTCTCTACTCGCACTTTTTCGGTATTTGGAGGCATATTTACCAGTACCTTTTCCGAGCTTTTTCATCATTTGCATCCAAGTAGTTAAACTTCTCTTTTGCTGATCATCTGCCCGTTCCAATTGAGCTTTCCATGTTTGATCCGCAACTAATTTACGAATTAAATTCGCTTCTCTTCGTCGCTCTAATTGGAATTCTTCTTCCAGTTCTTCTACAGACTTTTGCTGCTTTAATTCATTTAACCAATGATTGAATTGGCTCCAAATCCACGCTTTATCTATATCATCAGGTGGTAATGACGGACGCAGTGATCTCGAAATCAACTGTTCACACCATTTGGGACAGACTTCTGTCAATCTATTTTTTAATTGTTGATAGTGCAAAAAATCAGGTTCAATCTTTTCCAATCGAGTGACTTCCTCACACGCCTCCTCCCACTTCTTAGCATCTTTTTGCTGGCAAGCCGTTTGCAGGGAATCCCATATTGGATGAATGGTCTTTTGTTCTTCGCTTTCTCTGCTTAATTTGAAGGAAGTTTGCTGAAAAAAAGCTTCTATTTCTTTGATTTGATAATGGAGTTGCAAGACTGTTAAACCATATTGAAAGTCAGCGAATGACTCGGCATTAATCCAATCTACATCCTTTGCTCCTAATGATTGGGCAAAAGGAGCAAGTGGACCTATAATCTTTTTCTCCCACAAAATAATCGTTTCAAATTGCTTCAAAGCTTCCAGCACTTCTCTTATCCATTTTCTATCTCCTATATCGATAAGGGGCCCATCTACCTCTTCCATAATTCGATTCCATTTTATTTGAAATTTGCGTTTCAACTGATTACCAACTAAACGCTGTTTGACCAAATCAAACTGCTCTTGTCTTTGCGCAGGCAAACCATCAATAAAACATTGTTCAAACAGATAAGCATACTTTTTACCGACTATCCTTTTGTACATCCAGCCTGTAGATTTATTTTGATTGATCCTTTCCACAATCATTTCGATATCTTCTAGTATCTTACGTTCCGGATGCGGGGGAAGCTGAATTTCATACTCTAGCAATTCTTTTTCGATAAGAATTATTTGTTCTAATTGTGCTTTATAATCTTTAAAAAAACGAATCCACTCTTCTTTTTGGTTTGTATGATGAACCATATCAGTTAAAATCGCTATTTTCCAATTATCTTTGGACATGTGATCGAGAAGTTTTACATTTTTATGGTTTTGCTGAATTAACGCCTCAAGAGAAAAGGATAATCTATCAGGTATTTTCCAGTCTTGTATATAAGGACTTCCTTCATTGAACTTCTGTTTCAATACAATAAATTGATGCGTCTGCTCATGAAATCGATCAAGGCTCGGTAACTGTTCTCGATTAGGTCTTTTTAGATGCAAGCTTTCCAAATCCGCTTTTGAAAAACTTGCTAAAATGCGATAGAACGAGATGAGTTCTTCTTTTGATAAAGGAAACTTCGTTCCTGGAAGAATAGAATCAGGAAACCAATCATACTGCTCCTGTTCCTTTAGCCATTTAGCTGCTTCTAACGGCTTAAATGTTACTCCTGCAATACTTTTTTCTTCATTATCTATTTGGAGTACTTTGTTGATTTCCTCTTGATTTCGTGCCATTTTTCTACGTGTTTCCTCTAATTCTTTTTGGGACAGTTGAATATTTTCACAGAGAACAGAAATATTTTTCCGCTCCAAATTGTCAGCAATTGTACGAACTGAATTTTCTATCTCTTGTATGGATTTACTATCTCCACCAAGCACGCTTACACATAGATCCCTTACTTCTTCTGGAATTTTTTCTTTTAATACCTCTAAAGCCTGCTCCTTTTCACTTGTTACTAAAACTCTTTTGCCGTGGGCGAGTAAATGACAAATCAAATTAGCAATGGTATGGCTTTTTCCTGTTCCTGGTGGTCCTTGTACTACTACCCCAGCATTTCTTGCTAACTTATGAACGATTTCAGTTTGTTCCTGATTAGCAGGTAAAGGGAAGAGTAAGTTATCCTCTAAACTTTTCCACTCTCGGGAATAAACAGCTTTGGATTCTATCCTGCTTCCATCCTCAGAGGAGACAAGTTTTTTTAGGGTTTCTGGAATAGGGTAATTTTGTTCCAATTGATCCATTACAGTTTGATATTCCACATCCCAAACTCTTCCAGCTGTTTTGCGTATAAAAACTGCTGGACTGTAGGAAATCGTCAAATGAGGGGTGACTTGCTTGATCGGCACCCACTCTTCAACAAATTTCCCTTCAGAACTCAACATATTTGCTACTTGCTTTAAAAGACTAGCTACTTCTTCTTTGTTTTTGGGTTGCACTTCCACTTGGTCTAACTCTTGAATCATTCTCACATTCGGAATATCTAAATGCAGTAACATATCTGTTTCCACACGTGATCCCTTTGTAGTGGAACATAAAGTAAACAAACCTCGTTCAGCATCAAAGCGTAATTCTAACGGCGTTGTGAGGAGATGTCTTTGTATTTTCACATCGTCTTTTTCCCATGTTAACAAACCTTGTCCCCATACAATCTCCCAGTTATCCCCTTCATCTTGCAGCAGCTGAAACATTGTAAACATTTCATCATAAAACTTTTTTGCCTGCTGTTTTTCCTTTGTTTCCTTTGCCCAAGGTATCCATTCATTTATTAACCAATGATCAAACACTTCCTTTCTCGCTTTATCATCGATAAATCGTTCATAAATAGAGTCTTCTCCCGTTCCGCTTTCTTTAGGTATCTGTATTATCACTTCTGGCTTTTGCTTAGGATTTCCCCAATTGATCACCCATTCTTGCAATTGCTCAGGTATTTTTGGAACAGGGGATAAGACTGGTCTATGCGCAATGACCCACTGGTCGTTTTCTAATCTATCATCGTGAATCCAAATATCTGAAAGACGTGCTAAATCCGCTTGCCACCAGTATTTTTCAAAATCTGTAATTTTACGTTGAATGCGGTAATTTAATCTTTTTAGTTCACACAGATATTGAAATACTTGATTCACTTTTGTCTGAACTGAGTCCATAAAAAACATCCTCCACATAATAAAAAAATAAAAATAAGAATCTATATTCGCTGCATATAGATATACATATAAATTTAATTATACAGAAATTTATGGTAAAAACTAATCTCGTTGAGGTATATATTTCTCTAGAGGTTGTTGCCTAAATAAGATTGAATACTGGATAAAATCGCTTGATGTGAGTGTTATCCGCGTCTGTTGTTAAAAAAACACAAAGGACGCTCCATCCACCCAAAGCGAGACTAGGAGCACAGCGACATAGCGAGATTTGTGCCCTTGTCTGAGGTGCACATCTGCGCTTTTACGTTGAATAATGCAAATTAGAAAAACAACATTGGAGCTGGTTACTCCAAAGAAAAAAGGCAGGAATATAGGCTCCTGCCTTTTATAAAGCTTTTTTATCTGGGTGATGGGAAACATAGAAATCACGGTTATCAAAGTAATTTCCTGATTTCTCCCATGTAGGATCACAAGGAATCTGTTTGTTTTCATCTTTCAAATACACCACATTCCAAGCGTGAGCTCCTCCGCTTCCATCAGGTAATACAGCTTGACCCAGCTCTTGTTTTACTTCAAGCCCTACTGCTTTCCCCATCGCTACCATTAATGCAGAGTAATCCGAACAAATACCCATTCTCGTCTGGAAAGTTGGAATCGCACCATATGTGAGCGAGCGGAAATTTCCTGATTGAATGGCTAACGCTTTATTATCATCGTACCTAATATTTTCCCCAATCCATTTATACAGTCGATATGCTTTTTCTCGATCACTTTTCGCCCCTCTGACTATTGATTTTGCGGTTCTATCAATTTGGGCATTGGAGTCAAATCTCGTTTGCCATGTCCAAAAGCTTGTGCTGTCTTTAGGCCCATATTTTGCTGCTTCTTGACTGATCTGATGAAACCAATCTTTTGTTTGCTGACCAAGGACAGGGAGTTCTTTACTCCATGTGCTGGCCAGCACTGGTGTGATTACTTTCTGATCGGTCCAATGATAGACACCACTATTTTCCGCCATCTTCGAGAGGTCAGAAGAAGGCAGATAGGCTAATCCAATGTGAACTGCGATTAGAAAGATCAATGTTTGCAAAATTGCTTTTGGAACATTTATGATCACTCCAAACACTCTACTTAATCCCTGAGGCAGTCGCTCTGTCCATCTGCTCACATGATGAACGCTTCCAGTCAACAGCGAAATGATTGGCCATGCGATTAATTTAAGGAGCCAATAGATAAGTAATGCAAGGATAGGAACTGCTGCCGCCCATGCAAAAATACTAGCTTGTAATTGTTGTTGTATCCATTGTAATCGGCTTATATCTGGCAAGTTATTAACTTTGACAAAGCCACGCAGTAACCAAAACGTGATGCCATAAGAGAAAAGCCATAAAACAGAGGAACATAGAGAATGAAGGCTGTATGTCAATTTATCTAATTCACGTGGTAAACCTCTGATTAAACCTATCAACAGAGGGCTAACAAGCAAAAACACTACAATGATGGTGATCCAGTTGGTTTGCAAAATAGCAGTCCCCTTTTTGTTGATTTTTCCCCGTACTTTATAGTTTAATCTGGAATGGGGAAAAGGTCTATATTCTATTCATTTCCACAGCATTTCCTGTTGTCTTAAAGCAAAAAAATTAATGCAAGTATTTTGTTTTTTTAACCAATATTTTATATACTAAAAGAGTAAACGAAACGATTGGGAGAAGGATGAAGCCTTTTGGAATATTGGAAGCGGTTTCTGCTGAGGTCGATGGTGAGATCCATACCTTTGCTGATATCTATGGACCCATAATCATCACCATCAGCACTTTTCACCCTGAGCTAGTCCAGTGGACAGGAAGGAGAGTTATTTGTGCGAGTGGCCTAGTAACTTTGGACTTTATCCCAGATGAAGGTCACTCGGAGCAAATCTCTTTTGAAATCGATGTAAAACAAGAGCAAATATTCCAACTTGATCAAGGCAAGTCATTTTTCACAATTACCTACAAAGGAAACCACAACAACTTCATTCCATTTTTCACCGATCCTTTTCAGTTTTTCAGGGATGGAAAATTTCTCCCTGCACGAGACCGCCTGAAAGAACGAGTTATTGTCAGGTGATCACAGACCGGGTTCCCATTGGGAATCCGGTCTCGCCATGTTTCCTGCATTTGTTTCTATCTTCTACTAGATTTCCTTACAGTATCGTGTGCCCTTCCCATTCTATCTTTCACCACATAAACTGATAGAAACTTGATCCTGACAGGCTGGTGAAAATATGCAAAAAGAGATTAGTAAAGTCGGGAATGCCAAAATATTGTCCAGCAACTATTATGTTTCATCCCATATCCCGGAATATCACTCTCTTACCAAATCCAGTCTACAAACCATGCTAAACAAATATACTACGATTTATGTTAAACCAAATAATTCATGCCAAGGAAAAGGCGTGATTCGCATAGAGAGAAAAGCCAATGGTTATCTTGTCAAACCACGTGACCGCAATAAAACATTTCATAAAAATACGATCGAATCACTCATGAGATGTATCCAACGTGAGAAAATGAATCGGCCTTATCTCATTCAACAAGGCATCGCTAGTTACACCAAAAACGGACGGCTATTTGATATCCGTACACACTTACTGCGGATTCATGGAGAATGGGAGATGGGAGCAATAATCGGTCGTGTGGCAAGTAAGCGAGGGGTTGCAACCAATGCTTATAGCGGAGGGACACCAGTCCCCATCCGTCCTTTATTAAAAGATCATTTGGGATTAAGCGCTGAGGAAAGAGAAGCATATATCGAACAATTAACCACCCTATCAGTAGAAGCAACAGAAACATTTGGCCAAGAGTTTCCTAAGTGGGCGGAGCTCGGATTAGATATTGGTGTCGATGAAAAAGGACACTTGTGGATCTATGAAATTAACATCAAACCGGGGATGTTAGTATTTCGCAAAGATCAGCCCTCTTATCAGCGTATTATGAAAATGAAGAAGATGAAAGGCTAAAAGGTCGTCGATAGATGGTGATTGCTATTAAAAGGAGTGACCGACAAATTAGTAAGCTGTTTGTCGGTCACGGTGCTTCCATAGGACATATAAGACAGTTCACTCATCCAAGTCGACAGTGACTATCTCAATATCTACAAGTTGTCCCTGATCATTGGTATAGTCGATAGCGATGTCTTGTCCACTTGATTCGGGATCATCGATTATGTTTATCTCAATTCCCATCTCTATTCCTCAAGTTGAAAGCCCCTTCTCCTATTTTACTTCAGAAAAAGGGAAATGACATTTTCCAAAAAATTACGTTGCCAATCGGTCATGGGCGATAGGAGTCTCCATGAATTTCTTCACTTCATTTGGTTCATTACTTTTCCCTAATGTCCACATCAATTTTGCAACAATCGCCTCTGTATTCATATTCCTTGTATGAATAATACTCTTTTCAACTACTTTTCTGCCTACTTCGTACCGATGCAAGTCTTCTCCTTCTTCCAAACACTGGGTAGTAATCACTACTGCTATTCCACTGTCGATCAGTTCTTCGATTTTTGGCAATAAATTGCGACCGACAATCGGAATACCCCCACTGCCAAAACTCTCGATAATAACCCCTCTATACGCTTGCTTAAGATAATCAAACAACTCTGGCTTGATACCTGGATACAATTTGACAACTATCACATCTGTACAGACGGAAGTATCACATAGAAGTACATGCTGGTCGTTTGTTGGTTTCCCTAAAGGATATGTGATCTCCTCTCCATCTACATAACCAATGTAAGGGTGATTGATGCTTTCAAAAGCATCATAACTCTTGGTCTTTATTTTTACTGCTCTTGTCCCTTGAATCACTCGACCATTAAACACGACAAATACACCATTTACATCTTCACACGCAAACCGAATGGCGTCCTGTAAATTGCGTTTGGCATCAGTAGGTTCGAAATTCATCGGGACTTGTGAACCTGTCAGTACAATCGGTTTACTCCCCTGCTGTAACATGTAAGACAGAGCGGAAGAAGTATAGGCCATCGTGTCTGTTCCATGAGTGACCACAAATCCATCGTAGTCAGCATAATGATCGCGGATGGCTTCTGCGATGGTAACCCATGATTCCGGTTGCATATTAGTGCTGTCAATATTCATCAATCGTTTCGTGTCAAGTTGGTACAGGGGAGGAACTTTATCCACAAAGTGAATCAATTCATCTGGAGTCATTCCTGGAACCAATCCATTATCGCCTTGAAGCGAGGCGATTGTCCCACCTGTAGCCAACAGCAATAGCTTTTTCTTCAACTTGAGCACTCCCATTTCTTCTTGTGATGTCCATTTATTATTATGTCTGATCTAGTCTTTTTGTTGTGTAAAAGAGAAAGAGATTTGATATTCTAGAGATTTTATCCTTTTATTGCTGCAATAGCTTCCATTTCGACCTTGACCACTTGAGTAAAAGCTGGACTTTTAGGAAGGCTTTCTGGGTTAATATGTGTTATTTTCATACATTCATGATACCCATTTAGCTATAGATTGCAATCATTTATTATTCAAATGACTATTCCTAATTCGAATGAGCTTCTTTAATGAGAAATCCATTAGACTCAACAGATGAAGCGGAAGCGACCTTTAAAATCATGAAAACAGAATGAATCCGCCAAAATACTTTTGACTGCCTAGATTTGTTTTGTTATCTTATCGAGATAAAAAATCGAAATTTTTGTATTACGGAAAAAAAAGAAATATAATATTCAAAAGGCCACCTGTTCTTTAGGAGTAGATATGAAAAGGCTGAGTTTGCGGAGACAAGCAGGAATCGAACTTGCCGCAGCAATGCTGGGGCAGATGCTCGCTATCGCTGTCATTCCCTCCCTCATCTTTCAACCACTGCACATTACCCTTTATCAACAGAAATTTCCAGTGGGGTTGATTGTTGGCGTATACTCGCTGACTACGATGCTCTGTGGACTTTGCTTTGGATGGATGACAGATCAGTATGGACCAAAAAAGGTTTTGCTGGTCGCTATGCTTCCTCTAACAGGAGTATATCTCCTATATCCTTTTGCCGATGAGCTTTGGGAAATCATCAGTGTACGAGTGATAAATGGGATTCTATTTTCGCTCGTCATGAATGCGCTCATTGTTTTGGTGAGGCAGAAGGTACTAGCCACTGATCAGGTCTTTCAAGCTAGAGTCCACGGCATCATGTTGAGCCTGAATTTCGCAGGCTCAGGAATCTCCATGTACTATGGTCTGCAACTGGTTAACAATCCGATCTTGCTGTGGTCTTCCACGGGAATCATCGGTGGAATTGCTGTTATACTGGTTTATTGGACCATTATGACGGTTTCCTCTATTCGGTTGGAGTGTAGGAATGTAGGAAACAAACTACTTTCCTACATTCATTCCTTTGCAAAGAGAATAATTGCGAAAAATTCTCTTCATGCATCACTTCCAGATGTAGGTGTTAGTTCCGCGTATTGGGCATTTCTCACCTATTTCGCACTATATATTGGAGAGCGTGCTGGGGTCATCCTTTTCCTCTCCACTGTAGTCAACGGTATTGCCGTAATCTCTGTGATGCCAAAGTTGGTAGTAAACCGCAACAAGTTGGTCATCGGTGGAAGTATTCTCACACTGATGCTCAGTTTTATTCTTATCAGCAAAGATCAGCCATTTTGGGTGCTTCTGCTAATCGGAATAATGGTTGGGGTTGCGATGGCTGGAAACAACCTAGGCATCTTGGAGAGAGTAAACTTTACGGCAGATCGAAATCAACTGGGTAGAGCGAATGCTACTGCTGTACTGCTAAAACAGCTTGGGGGGATCATCGGACCTGGTTATGCAGGGTTGATGTGGAGTCTTGTGGGATCTGACCACATGTGGATTTCCATTCTTCCACTGCTTCTAGGCTCCTTTGCAGCTCTTACTTTCTGCGGGCCTCCCAAACCTTTCATTGAGCTGCGTCTGGAAATTAAAAAGAACACGATCTGTGTCCACCTGCTTAATCCTAACCCATCGGAAGTGGATAGGTATGCAAGGGAAATCATTCAGATTAAACAGGGAGATGGAATTCCACCTGTAAAAAAGGGAGATCGAGAACGGGCGCTTGTCCTAAAAATCGAAAATGCCTTTAAAGCACTTGGTTATCTACAAGCTGCTCTAAAGGGATCACCGTTGAATTCCCCACTCCATCAAACAATCGAGCGGAAAATTCAACAAGTACGAACGATTATCCTCCATCTTTTGCAGGAGGTTGGAGCAAAGGACTTTGTGAAATATTCTCTCCCTGGAAAGTGGCTCTACTGGCCTGAAAAAGTCCAAGGAGCTGCATATTTAAATCGTACCCTAGCTCTTTTGGAGACTAAGTACTGTGAAAGTACCAAATATGTAGAGGCGAGAGGTATAGAAGAAGTAGAGTGCCTGCTGAATGCGGTACAAGTTCTTGATTTGCCGGGAATTGAACTCCATGATGTCTTCTCATCCTATGGACTAGAGGATAGGTGGTCTAAGGCACTTAAGGCCGTTTCATAGAGAAAAAAGTTAGGGCCAAAGCACCTCCTTTCCCATTCATAGGAAGGAGGTGCTGTCATTTTTTGGTATAAGCTAAAGGCATGAATCAAAAATGGTTTCTACTTTTTTCTTAGAGTAATCTGAACGTCTACTTCTTGGTAAAATTTGATTGTGTTTTAGCTAGTGAATATCCCGTTTCTTAAAGCTCTCTCCTCGCACCTCGTGTATATTACCGATAGCAAGAAAGGCTTGAGGGTCGATATCTTCGACAATTGCCTTCATTTTTGCTTCTTCCAATCGGGTGATCACACAGAAGATAACTCTTTTATCTTCTCCCGTATAAGCACCTTCTCCTTTCATATAAGTAACACCACGTCCGAGACGATTAAGGATTGCATCTCCTAAGTCCTTTGACTTTTCACTGATGATCCATACCGACTTTGTCTCTTCAAAACCTTCGATGGTAATATCGATTACTTTAAATGCGATAAAATAAGCGATCAACGAGTACATGGCCCGATCCCAGCCAAATACAAAGCCCGCACTTCCTAAAATGAATAAGTTGAAGAACATCACCGTCTGTCCGACCGAGAACGGAATTTTTTTGTTGAACAAAATCGCTAATATTTCCGTTCCATCAAGCGATCCACCATATCGAATAACTAGGCCAACCCCAATTCCGAGAATAATCCCCCCAAAAACTGCTGCTAGTAATGGGTCTTTTGTCAAAGCTGGGACAGGATGCAGATATGAGGTGCCAAGTGACATGACAGCGACACCAAATAGCGTGGAGATAGCAAATGTTTTCCCGATCTGCTTATATCCCAAAAAGAAGAAAGGCAAGTTGAGGACAAATAAGAATAATCCTAAGTTCCATCCTGAAAGATGAGATAACATGATGGAAATGCCGACGATTCCTCCGTCAATAACTTGGTTTGGAACCAAAAATATTTCCAGTCCAATCGCTACCAAGATAGCCCCGAGTAATATCATGGTTCCCCGCTTCAGTAGTTTTAGGCTGGTCAATTTTTTATGGTTTGTTTTTTCGATCGCTGATGCTGTTATAACTTCTCCCATAACGTATACCTCCCTTTATCTGTTTTCTTCGATGCTGCTAGGAAGAGGAATAAACGCTTCTATATATTTTTCCCCTCTATTTGTTTCAGTTTCTCTTTTATCTGCTCTCTATTTAACTGTGTATATTTTGCAGTTGCTTGGATGGAGGGTGTTCCTTGTTTGGTCACATGGCCGAGGTAATAAGCGATCTCCTCCAGACTCCATCCCGCACTTCTAGCACGATGCGCAAAATCTTGGCGTAACTCATGAAACGTAATATCGTGAATAAACTCCCATTCATCTTGGGCAGCCTTTTTCTTCAAACTGGAAAACCAACGATGAATACCATTTTCCGTCAAGTGTCCTGATTTTTGTGATAAGAAGACAAAGCTGCTGTCTTTCTTCCTCCGTTCCTCACTATACAAGTATGCATAGAGTGGTTTGCGCACTTCTTCCAATAAATCAATATCTCGTTTCTTCCCACTCTTAGTGCCAACTGTTATCCACCCTGTTTTGGAGCCAAGATGACAGTCTTCCATTTGTAGCCAAGACACATCACACACTCGGCATCCTGCCCAGTATCCTAGAGCGAAGATTGCTTTCCCACGTAAATTTTGCTGTCTTTCCACTAAACTCTTCAGTACTTCTCGTTGTCTATCAGTCAACTCCCGTGGAGTAAAAGTAGCTTGAGGCGGTACATAGACAGCATACGCTGGATTTTGGGACAACAGCTGTTTTTCTTGAATCATCCAGTTTGCAAATCGGCTGATTGCCGCTCGTACTTTGTGTTGATGCGCACTGCTGTAACCTTTTTGCTGGAGTTTCGCTAAAAATACTTCTACTTCATCACGAGACAAATGTTCCACCAAAAATATTCCTTTATCACTCGGACATTCACCAATCCATTCGATAAACTGCCGAAGAATTCGCAGGTAAGCATCAACAGTCTGATCACTTTTGGAAGATAGCAAATACTGCTCGTATTCCTCCAATAAATCAAGACATCGCTGATCAAGAGGGGCTCTCATGAGGTTAAACCTTCTTTCAAAAAATTCCGTTGTATAGTTAAAAGCTCGATTATCACCTAAATACTGTTTGCGAATTTTATCATGCTTTATTTCTATGGTTTTATTATAACACAAAAACGCAACGGAAAAAATATTCCGTTGCGTTTTTTATAAGATTTTATTTTCACCCTTGTTCATCAGAAGATTGGCAATAATGATATACTACTTTTAGTAACTGTTCACCCGAACTCGAAGGAAGACATCGTGAACACCACCGCGCCCCAGAACCAGACCGCCCAGCCCGAAAGCGAGGAAATCATCCTCGGGGTCGACTACATGCCCATCCTCTGGTCCGACTACGAGAAGGCGGTCGGCGGGGGCACATACCTGTACATGGCAAGCCACATCACGGAGGCCATGCAGGTCTTCACCGACGGTACGTACCTGGTTCAGGCTGTCGTCGTTCAGGGGAACTCCCAGTGGAACGACCAACCGTACTCCTGCTCGCCCGCAAACACCTTCGCGTTCTGCACCTGGCTGCTCCAGCGGGACTTCCGCGGACCGATCGTCATCGTCAGCACTCTGCTCAACACGGCAGAGATCGAGAAGTTCAAGAGGCTCTCACCTCAGATCGAGGTGATGAACAAGGAGGAGTTCTTCGTCAACGGCTCCGAGCTGCTGAGCAGCTCCTACAAGCGCTCAGCACGAGCCCTGATCAAGGAGCACCTGAGCGGAGAACTGGCAGAGTACGCAGCCGAGTCGTTGAAGCGGCTCGACGCACTCGTCGCGAGTTTCAGCGACTGCGACACGGCCGTTCACAACGCGTTGATCCAGACGCGAGTCGGTACACCCTGGGAAAACACCATCGATCCATGGTTCGACCAGTACCGTTGGCTCGTAAACCTGGCTGTTCGGGAGATCTTCCTCGATCACCCGGACAAGCTCGCGTCCATGCGTGAACTGCTGGGAGACACCATCTCCGGTGACCTCCGCGGGGTCGAGCGCAGCTCAACCAGTGCGAGTGAGCGCATGAACGCAAGGTTCCTATCGATCTTGACGGACGACCCCCACTGGGGCTGGTTCATCCAGCCGGCCTCCTGAGTCTTCCCAAGTTCGGTGAGAACAAAAAAGTCCATCTTCACCATTCAGGCTAAATGGTGAAGATGGACACTGTACGGAAGCTACCCGGCTAGCCGTACCCTCGACGGGCTGTCCCACATAGGTACAGTCCGTCGGTCGTTTTAAATCTTAAACAAATCAAACTGAACAGCGAAAAAGAAGTTTGATCTCATATAGATATTTGTATATGCTGAAACTGTTAGGTTCTCGCATAGATGGAGACTTCGTATGTATCTATTGAAACTTCTTGGTCTTAGTTGTAACATTCAGGGGGAGCTAACAGCACTAGATGAGCACAATCTCACAAAGATCAGGGACAAGGTTCTGGGAGCTGGTATCAATGCCATCCGAGGCCTAAACCTCACATCTGGTCAACTCCAAGAAAGCCACCACAAACAAAAAGCCTTCACCGTTGCTTGGATTGCAATGTTCAGGGCAGTATGCACACTATCTCACCGACCAGCTTGGGAACAACTTCCCAGCCCCAAAGATGCGTATGAAAAGGCTCTAAATCTACCAAACTGAACCGAACTGTCGAGGCAACGTCCAGTTGTCTCGACCCGATAAAAAAACAGCCACCTTAAAGGTGGTTTTGTTGCAATTGCAAAAGTTAAACACTATTTCTCCAAAAATGGCGACGGACTGCTACCTTGGTGAGGTGCAGCCCGCCGGGGGAGTACTAGTGCAGATCGAGCCATGCTCACTTGCTCATGGTGATCCACATTCTAATCTCTATCAGCACTCGGTCCGTGAATGGAACGAAGTAGGTCACTTGTTCCTTTGGACAAATTTCATGCTTGTCACAGGCCGTCCCACCCCAAATAATCCCCTTGGCTACAAACCGATTTCCCTCTACTTGAAAAAGCGGGGAACCAGACTGACCATGAAAAGCCACTCCACCAGAAATGACTCCCTTTTCGCCCAAATAAGCGAAACCGTGGTACTTGCTTTCCCACATGGTGAAGAAATTTTTGTCACCGGGATACCCCGCGGAGACCATATCAGCAGACTCAGCATCCTCAGGGAATGCTTGCAAGCCGAAGTGGGCAGAAAGGATGGGTTCGGGCAGAAAAATGACGCCGTAGTCCTGACCACTCGCACTCACTTGGAAGCGGGTGGACTTCATGTGTGCTGAGAGAGTGGTGATACCCCCTTCTTTTTTTTCGACAATCTCGACCAGTGCCGAATGAGCGTCCTCCAAGCAGTGCCTATTTGTCAACACTGCTCTAGGGGATATGACGAATCCCGTGCAGTAAGTTGTCATCCCAGGCTTATCCATCGTGAGATGGGCAATCGCCTGATAGGGACCATCGAAGGGCTGTTCCACCTTAGTCCGCACATCCGGCTTCTTCTGAGCCTCAATAACTTCGTACTGGTGGATTGACTCCACGGCATTGGAGACTTTACAAACACAGAGACCCATTGTGATCAAAGTCAGAAGGATGATCAGGAGAGCTATACACTGAAAACGAGATAGTTTCACTAGTACTCCGCTGTTGAAGTTAACCTTGGATCTATTTTATCAAAAACGAATCAAAATTCACTTTGGAATCTAAAATTATTTCGTATTTATAGAAGCATTTATCCTCCATACTGTAATAGTATTAAACAAAAAATGTATCCAAAGGAAATAACAAAACCATACAATTCCTTAGATTCAAAGAAATTGTATGGTTTTCACAATCTATAGTAAGCTTCATCGCTTATTTTCGGGCGGGCGTGCAGAGCCCAATGTTGTTCTCTGCACGCCCCAGCAGGGAAGGTTCCCCACTAGAACAGGTCAGCGATCTCCTGCTGCCAGGACTTGCCCGAATCGGAGTCGTCCGAGCCTCCGGAGCCCGAGCTGCCGGAGTTGTCTGAGCTGCTGGAGCTGCCGGAACGGTAGGTGGTCGAGACGTCGGAACCGGCGGAACCGCTGGAGTGGGACGGATCACTGGGTCCGCTGTAGTGCGGTGCATTGCCACCCATATTGTAGGGTCCTTCCTCGCAAGTGGAGAACGGGTTGTTCTCCGATATATTCAGTATAAACATAATTCCAATAAAAATCAAAACATAATCTTTTCCTTATCCCTAATCTCTACCAACCAAAATCTTTGCAGCTAGGAACAATCCCCTGATATCCCCCATCAAATGTTATCGACTCTGCCTTCAAACAAGCATCATAAATACTCTCCAGTACCGCCCTTGCAGCAGCATTCCCTACTCGATCTACCTCCATACTCGGCCAGTCTGGGTTGTCATCTATCGCTTTTACTTCCTCCGTAGAAAAAACAAAGATTGTATCCCCATCAAGCGAGGTATGTACAGGATGAATAGCCCTTACATGTCCATGTGAAGCGAGGTGTGCTACACGGTCATAGTTTTCCCGTGTCCGTAAATCCGCATTGATCCCAACGATAGAAATGGTCGTATTCATACTATCGGATGTCGTAAAACCATTCACTTCCTCATACGTTAGTACAGGCTTGTGTTCCCCTCTATTTCCTGCGAGAATTTTCCCATCTGGAAGTACAACATTCCCTACTGGATTGACGACAGACAATGCACAAACTAGCACCCCATTACCTAAATCTACTCTAGCCGACCCAACTCCAGACTTCATCGCTGGAAACTTAGTTCCATCCTCCAAATAATAAAACTTCCCTGTTGTCGTACCTGTGCCAGCTCCAACATTGCCATTTTGCACCGGCCGGCCTGTGGCATTGTCATATGCTTCACGTCCAAAATCCCCATCAAATTGGGTAATTCTCGTCCCAAGGTCATAAACAATTGCCCCACTGATGCTCGGATTGATGATATTTGCTGCAAGATCGCCAATACCATCTTCAATCATCCGTTCCATAATGGCAGAAGCACTTGAAAGTCCTGGTAAACATCCTCCAGCGACAAACAACCCATTCCGGCGGTAATATGATTTGCCAAGGTGCAGGGTATCGGTGTTAAAGGTACTCGACGCTCCCCCATACGCTGTGTAGGCAACAGGAAGCGAATGATCAAAGGTGACAACGGTACAGCCTGTTAATTTATCCAAGTGTGTTGCATGTCCTACTTTTACTCCTGTTAGAGCTGTCAGTGTGTTATTTACGTTATTCACTAGTCCCTCCTATGTAAAAAGGCTGCTTCTCTTAGTGGTATTATCCCCTCATAGTTGCAGCCTTTCTTGCGGATTTAATTATTTTCCTATTAAGCACTTTTACTTGCTGATGTTTCTTCTTTTCCTGAAGCAATTTCATGAATAGAAACATGAAGATTAATATCCATTGCTTGGCAGACGCGCTGCAACTTCTCAAAACCAATCTTTGCATATTCATAACGTTCATCTCTTGCGACTGCTGGCTGTGTTACCCCTAATTTTTCGGCTAACTGCGCTTGTGTCATTCGTTTGTATAATCGACACTTGATCAAATGGCGTCCAAGTTCAAAATCTGTGCAGTGGGTAGGGTCAAAATTACCGTTAAAGATATCCTCATATTCTTGAATATCTTGTTCCATCTGGGTCAACTGATGTTTTTTCCGACGGAAAACTCGATCTAGAACTGTTTCTTCAACCCCTTCTGAACGAAGCTCCTCTATTTCCTCCTGTAAAAAAGAAAGATTTTCTTCTAAGTCATTCTTAAGTTGTTTATATTCTTCCTCATTGGTAATCAGAGCCATCTTTCTCATCCTTTCTCTATTTGGATTATACCCCGAGGTCTTCCAGATCGATCTTCTGAAAAATATTCATGAAATGTCTTTACCAATTTCCCTCTCCTCTTTCCTGGTACTTCTGCAAAATAAGAGGGATGAACATCTAGCCCCTTTTCACAAACCACATCATTAGAAAATGGTTCCCACCCTTTTTGTATACAAGCCTCATCCAAACGCTGATAAACCTGATCTACATAGTAGATTGCCTTAGCTCGATTTCGACCTATACAAGGTGGGATATTGATTTCAAAGAATGCATCCAAATCATTACAGGGATGTATAGAACAAAAAGACCCTCCCAGAAATACTGCCAAAACATCTTCGCTTTCTAACAATAAAGCTAAATATTTTTCCGCATGTGACCATAGTTGTTTGCGCTTTGCGATGACTTGATTATTCATCTGTTTGGTACCCAGAACGAAAATGGAAGTAGTAAATTGTGAAAGGGTCATAGAATATATCCCTAGTTGCAAGTTTCCTTCACTCGTTAATACAAACATCTTTTATCCTCATCTATTATATCATTATATTTGAGTAAAATATAACATATGTATTATACATAAATAAAGATGTTTTAAAAAAGTTTCCGTTTTAAGGATTTTGTCTTCACTCATAGCAATTCCTTCTGATTCTTTTTTCCTAAAACAGATTAAATCCATACTAAATATATATAAATAATTAAAATTTTAACTATAACAATTTTCTTCATTCTTCATTATAATAGAGTTATCGTTTCAGAAAGGAGGAAGTATGCATATATCGCGAATTTCCAAATAATTATTTAAGAATTTATTTCTTAGACGATCTCTTATTTTCTTAACAGTCTCTCTATGTTGAATTTCCAAAAATTACTTATCCAAACTTCTGTAAAGGGTGATACTGATGAATTTCGAAATAAATCGAGAAAGCCATCGATCTATTTTAGGAATTGCTTTGACTGTCTTAATTATCTCTATCCTTCTTTTATCTACGGTGGCAGCTCCTGTTCAAGCAGCCTCAACATTAAAAACAGAAGTTTTCGCGAAAGTACCAGCTCCCGGATTTCCTGAAGGGGTTGTCGTATCAGACGATAACACCATCTATGTTGGAACACACCAAAGTGGAACCAATCCTGCAAATACACCTTCCCATGTGTTCGCTTATGATAAAAACGGAAACCTCAAGAAAGATTATGTCATCCAAGGACAAGCTTCCAGTGCACAAGGTATCCTTGGAATGGCTTTAGATAAACAAGGCAACCTCTATATCTTAGACCGCCATCCATCTCGTATCATCCGTCTAGATCCAAAAACAGGTGAGCAATCTACATATGCCACTTTCCATGAAGTACAGCCATGCGTCAATGGACAACCTACTGGAGACTGCTCCGCTGAGTCCGAAGATCGTACCTCTTATGCAGACGATCTTGTATTCGCTCCAGATGGTACTTTATACGTGACAGATATCCAGCAATCTCTCATTTGGAAAGTTCCAAATGGCGGGGGAAAAGCGAAAATTTGGTATACTGATCCTGACTTAGACTCCGTCTTTGGTGCCAATGGTATTCGCTTCGCTGATAACGGAAAAACGCTTGTGCTTGCTGTTTCACTCTATCATGTTACCGATCCAAATCAAATTTTCAGTGGAAGAGGCCGCATTTACAAACTCCCTATCAACAAAGACGGCAGCCCTGGGACGAAGAAATTGATCTGGCAAGCACAACAAGACGGGGAAGGACCAGATGGATTTGCGATTGGTCAATCTGGTAAATTGTATGTAGCTTTAGCTTTACCAGGTGCTTTTCTAGTTCTTTCTCCAGATGGAAAAGAAATCACTCGTACACCAGCTACTCCAGAGGAAAACCAACAGCAAGCAGTTCCATACTCCCTACCTGCAAACGTCGCTTTCATGGGAACGAACGTCTTGATCACAAACCAAGATTTCTTTGCAGATGGCCCTAACGATAAGCAAGTAGTATTTAAAGTGAATGTCGGAGAACTTGGAAAAGAATTATTTAAACCTTATGTAAAATAAACAGGAAAACCAAAAAGCCATTCCAAAAGGAGTGGCTTTTTTAATATGTGAAAGTTATACACTTTATATACGGGTGGATCACGACTGGCTGCCATGATCCCGTTCTTCCTAACGGTTCGTCCGCTCCGCTCGTTTATCCTTCAATCGAACAAAATGCCTCGTTAGGCACCTCGGAGGAAGGTATCATCAGAGGGGAGGACCTGTTAGAAGAACTGTTCAGTTGTTGAGCATAAGAATTTATCCTGCATCGTTTTACTGATTTTGTGTATCGATTTTTATTGATTCTTATGATTTTTACTGATTTGTCGGTTATTTATTATTCTTGAGCTCAAGTCTAAGATTAGTATATCCATCCTTCTTTCATATTGTCAATACTGGGAATAATCATATTCACCATCAAAAACTTTTCGATTTTAAAGATTTTCAACCTCGTGTTCCGAGTTGTTATATACTTAATAAATTCTCCGCAATCGAACGCTTCACTTTCACTTCATTGATCGGTTTCACCCGATTGTATCTCCGCAAGATCGCTAAGTGGGTCGTCAGTTCATCTCCCGAGAAAATAGCAGATAATGCATGTCTAGAGGCTCTATCGATTTTCTCTTTGATGTCAAAAGCCAATGCTAAGGTCATCTCTTCTTTGGATTCATCAGGATGTTTCTTGGTGCGAAGAAATGCGCTCTCCAAGGCAAACAGCAGAGTGACAATATCCGCTAAGTCTCGTAAAACTTCCTGCTCTTGATCCATTTTTTCCCGGTATTTATCTACTGCTGTACCTGCTGCAAGCAAAAATATTTTCTTGCTGTTTTGGACGATTTTTTCGATCACTGCAAGGTTATCTGTTTCCTGTTCTAGACTTGGGGTATAATTCATGATTTCTTTCGTCAGATCACCCACTGCTGCCATCAAAGGAAGCTCGCCGGATAATGCTTTCTTTAACAAAGTTCCGGGGATCAGCAGCCGATTGATCTCATTTGTTCCTTCAAATATCCGGTTGATTCGCGAATCGCGATACATATTTTCAATCTCATACTCTTGCATAAAACCGTATCCACCGTGAATTTGAACCCCTTCATCTACAACATAATCCAGTGTCTCCGAGCCGAAAACTTTAGCTAAGGAACACTCAATTGCCCATTCGTGAATCGACTTGGCGACTCCTGCTCCGTCGGACTGCTCAATGGTACTCAATCCTAGTTCAAACAACCCAGCGATTCGGTATACCATACTCTCTAAGGCATACGTTTGAATCTGCATATTCGCTAGTTTCTCTCGAATCAAAGCAAATGTAGCAATAGGTACGCCAAATTGTTTGCGTTCTAAGGCATATTCTTTCGAAATTTCAATTGCTCGTTTCGCTGAACCGAGTGTTCCCGCAGCGAGCTTAAATCGTCCCAGATTTAAAATATTAAAAGCAATCCGATGACCTTTGCCGATCTCGCCGAGGACATTTTCAACAGGTATCTGAGCATCTTGTAAAATCAAAGTACGGGTAGAAGAACCTTTGATGCCCATCTTCTTCTCTTCTGCCCCTGTGGAAACTCCCGGGAAATCTCGTTCCACGATAAAGGCGGTAAATTTATCACCATCTACTTTAGCGTAAACAATAAACAGGTCAGCAAATGCAGAGTTGGTAATCCACTGTTTTTCTCCGTTTAATAGGTAATGGGTTCCTGCTTGATTTAAAACAGCTGTCGTCTTTGCGCCTAAGGCATCTGATCCAGACCCTGGCTCTGTCAAGGCATATGCGGCCAGTTTTTTACCGCTCGCCAAGTCAGGCAAGTATTTTTGTTTTTGAGCTTTTGTGCCGAAAAACACGATAGGCAGTGTTCCGATTCCTACATGGGCACCATGAGAGAGCGCAAATGATCGAGAAAGTGCCATCTTTTCTGTGATCAAGGTAGAACTGATCTTATCCAATCCAAGTCCATCAAACTCCTCTGGAACATCAGCACCGAGTAAACCTAATTCCCCTGCTTCTTTGAGCAGACGGACGGTATGCGAAAATTGGTGCTCTTCGATCTGGGCAAGCACTGGCCAAACTTGCTCTTTGACAAACTCCTCTGTCATTTTCGCCATCATTTTTTGCTCTGCTGTAAAATCTTCCGGTGTAAATATATCAGATGGTAATGTTTCTGCAATGAGAAAAGAGCCTCCCTTACCCATGTTTTCCCCTCCTATACGCGTTCAAATAGTCCTGCTGCACCCATACCGCCACCGATACACATCGTCACAATTCCATACTTCTTCTTTTCCCTAATAAGTTCATGCAAAATAGATACCGTTAACTTTGTTCCCGTACATCCCAAAGGATGACCTAAAGCAATTGCCCCGCCATTTACATTTATTTTGTCTTCATCTAGGTTTAACTCTTGGATTATTGCCACAGACTGCGAAGCAAATGCCTCGTTTAGCTCAATGCGGTCAATCTGCTCTAATGTCACCCCTGTTTGCTTTAACAGCTTTGGTATCGCTTGAACTGGACCTACTCCCATCACTTCCGGCTCAACACCTGCTACTGTGAACCCTCGAAAAACAGCCAATGGCTTAAGTCCGAATTCTTCCGCTTTTTCACGGCTCATAACGATAACTGCTGCCGCTCCATCACTCGTTTGTGAGGAATTTCCTGCTGTTACTGTCCCGTTTACTTGGAATGCCGGGCGGAGTTTTGCCAAGACTTCAAACGATGTATCGAGCCTTATTCCTTCGTCTTCGCTAAAGTGACACCTGCTTTTAACAGGAGAACCGTCCTCTGATTCTTTCCACTCCGTCACTTCTATCGGGATTATCTCTTCCGTAAATTTTCCCTCCTGCTGTGCTTTTGCTGCTTTTTGATGGCTGTTAAGAGCAAATTGATCCTGCATCTGACGGCTTATCTGATAACGCCTCGCTACTTCTTCTGCTGTGTGTCCCATCGATAGATAGGTTTCGGGATAATGCATCATCAAGTATGGATTAGGCGAAGGACGAGCACCTCCCATCGGCACCATACTCATGCTCTCAATTCCACCTGCGATGATCATATCTGCAAATCCACACATGATTCGCTCGGATGCTAAAGCAATCGATTGCAGTCCAGAAGAACAGTAACGATTGATCGTCATCGCAGGGATTTCCACAGGTAATCCCGCTCGTAAGCTGACCGTCCGAGCGAAATTCATCCCTTGTTCTCCTTCAGGAAATGCGCAGCCAATAATGATGTCATCGATTTCTTTTGGGTCTATCTGGGGATATTGCTGGAGCAATCCTTGTAACACCAATGCTCCAAAATCATCTGGACGCGTATGGCGCAAGGCACCTCTCGATGCCTTTCCAACCGCAGAACGTTTTGCTGCCACGATTACTGCTTCCCGCATCTTTTTTCCCTCCTCAATTGCGAAGCGGTTTTCCTGTACGCAACATGTGAGCCATTCGAGCTTGTGTCTTGGGTTCTCCGATCAAACTCAGGAAAGCCTCTCTCTCTAAATCGAGCAAATAAGCAGGATCGACCAATGTATCTTCTGGAACTTCTCCACCAGCTAAAACATATGCAAGTTTAGAAGCAATTTTATAATCGTGCTCTGATATATAGCCAGACTTCCAAAACTGATAAGCTCCCAGTTTCATCGTATTGGCACCATTACTTCCTAAAACAGGGATTTTGCTCGTTTTGGGTACTTGATAGTTTACTCGATCTAATGCAAGTACTGTTTCTTTGGCGTCATGCAGCAAAAAGTCGCGGTTCATGGTGATTGCGTCCAATGGACGTAAATAGGTATAGCTCTTTGCATCTAACCCGCTTGTAGACACTTTTGCTTGCCCGATTGTTTGAAATGCTTGATGGACAAACGGTTCTATTGCCCTTGCATTCGCTCCATTGGTCTGCTCATGAATACGCAGCAGTAATTCTTTGCAACCACCCCCAGCCGGAATCAATCCAACGCCTACTTCTACCAATCCCATATAGGTCTCCGCTGAAGCTTGAATGCGGTCGGCAGGCAGACACATCTCCACTCCACCGCCGAGGGTCAGCCCATAAGGAGCCGCAACTACCGGACGAGAACAAGTGCGCAGAGACCCTAACGTTTTTTGGAACCGGCGGATCATAAGATCAATCGCATCATAATCTTCATCTTCAACAAACATCAACATCATCAAAAGATTGGCTCCAACTGAGAAATTGATCCCGCTGCCTGTAATGACCAGTCCACGGTAATTAGCAGCTACTTCTGTAACAGCATAGTCGAGCATCTCCAAGGCGTCATTGCCAATAGCTTGTTTAGGGGAATGAAACAAGTAACAGGCTACATCATCCCCAATATCGATAAGACTCGCACCTTGGTTTCCTTTGATTTTGGTTGGAGAGGCAGGACGAATCGGAATTATTTTTGGATGCTCCTCAATTGGCTGATAAGAACCATCCAGATCGATGAATTGATCAGACTGATAAAAGGACGTTTTCCCATCCGCAATGAGTTGTTCAATCCAAGCCGGAATCGTTTCTCCTTCTTGTTTCATTCGCTCTACTGTCGCAGCCAAACCTAGCTGATCCCACAGCTCAAATGGACCAACATCCCAGTTAAACCCCCATTTCATCGCCCGATCCACATCGATGAGATGGCGGGAAATAGCAGGAGAATAGGTTGCAGTGTAAAGCAGTGTCTTTTTCGTGATGTACCAGAGAAACTTCCCGATATCATGGTTCAGTTGAAACAAAGCTTGCAAACGAGACCCCAGATTCTTCTCTCTTTTGATCTGTTCCAGTTCTGGGATATTTGCTTTTTTTCGATCTTTGTACTGCCATGTATCAAGATCGAGAGCTTGAATCGTATTTTTCTGTTTGCGATAAAACCCTTGCTTGGTCTTTTCACCTAACGAACCTTCATTTATTAACTTTTGGATAACAGCAGGAGTTTGAAATGCATTTTGCTCTTCTTCATCTTGCGATTGATCACGAACATTTTTGACAACATGGGCATAAGTATCTAGACCGACCAGATCGAGTGTCCGAAAAGTGGCACTTTTGGGTCTGCCTAAAAGAGGTCCTGTTAATTCATCTACCATCTCAGGAGAAAAAGACCATTGTTCCATCGCCTTGAGGATCACTTGAATACCATAGGTGCCAATCCGATTGGCAATAAAATTTGGTGTATCGCGCCCGATAACAACGCCTTTTCCAAGGCGTTCTTCGGAAAATTTTTGGACTGTATTGGTGATAGAAGGAAGTGTGTGTTTCGTTGGAATCAGCTCAAGAAGCTTCATGTATCTGGGAGGATTAAAAAAATGTGTGCCTAAAAAATGTTGTTGAAAAGATACCTTTCGATCGTTTATGATTTTATTGACGGAAATACCAGAAGTATTCGAACTTATAATAGATCTCCCATTCCAAACTTGCTCCACGTTTGCAAGTAACTGCTGTTTGATCGTTTCATCCTCTACAACCGCTTCAATTATCCAATCTACTTCTGCTAACTTGTGAAAGTCATCTTGGAAATTTCCGGTTTGAATAGATGAAGCAATCGTTGAAGAAAAAAGGGGAAAGGGCTTTTCTCGAAGAAGAGATTCTTTGGCTTTTTCTGCTAGAATATTTCGATTTTGCTCGTTTTCTGGCACCCGATCGAACAAATATGTGACAAAACCTGCATTAGCAAAATGGGCAGCGATCGCACGACCCATCACACCAGCACCCAATACTGCTACCTGTTTTATCTCTAGCATTTTCATAGCTCCTTTTCGTTAATCCGTCTGTAACAAACCGTTCGGAATAGAGGGAAAATAGCTACATTTCAACTCGAGCGAAAAGAGATAAAAATAATCCAGCGAATATATCCATAGCTGAAGCGTCCTTTGTGTTTCTCAACAACAGCGGACTTGGATCAAAATGTATGTTAGTAAATTTGCTCAACCGTAGTACATCACTTTATTATTTCGCTACATTTGAAAATAGTCAATATTTTTTAAAGAGTTATCTATTAACATTTTAGTAATAAATGTTAATCTTAAAATAAGCTTTCTCTCCTTTCTATTAGATATTGCACATATGGAATCATTATGCTTAAGGGGAATGTATGATGGGCAAGTGGATATTTCGTTTTTTCTTACTATGTTCGTTTTTTCTAGGATGTTATGTGATCTATAGTTTTTTTGAAATGGGTTATGGAGTAAATGCGATAAGCATATCCGATGGAAAACTCCACAAAAAGGAAGATATTAAAGCATACGGTTTGACCAAACTTCGTATTCCAGAAGAATCACTTAGAAACAAACCCATCTCAGTTTACTATGTCCCCCATCCAGACGACGAAATTTTGACGTATGGCGTACCAATTCGAAATGATTTAACTGCGGGCAAGATTGTATTCTTGGTACTGTTTACACATGGCGAAGGCTCCGCTATTTTAGGAAAATTAAATAAAATGGCAGCACCGAAAAAAATTACCCATGAAGAATTAGGAAGATCACGGGTACGGGAATTTTTATTTTCCGCTGAAGCATTAGGCATAGACGAAAAACACCGAGATGTATATGACCCTAATAAAAATGGATATAAAATGAATTTAATAAGATCAGTAGCTCTATACTTTGAAAGCCTATCCAATGACGTAACACATAATGGAATGAGTGAGATGGATACTCTTCCAGAACACTCCATGACAGGAAAAGTACTCAATGAGCTCTACAAACAAGGAAAAATCAAAAAGAAAAGAACTTTTGCATCTGTCTACATGTCTCGACTTGCCAAGAAAAAATTAAGAGGACCTCATATCAAATTAGTCAATCCAACTGATAATTATTACCTTGATTCTTCCATTAACACTTATAACCATTGGGACCCTGAAAATGGATGGTATGCATGTGGTTATATCAGCGTTAGCGAACAATTCAGATCTTTCTATGCTCACAAATATTCGGTATTGACCAAAAAATAAAAAATAACCAGAGTCTTTACGCTCTGGTTATTTTTTATTAAAGATAAATGCAAACAGCACTCCACCAATTGCTAAGATTAACAATCCAGAAGATTGGAAGCCATGATCTGTTATAAATTTTTGAATAGGAGCAGCTACACTATTGCCTCCGCTATTGGAAGCACTATAATTGTGATATAACCAATATATGCCGAAAGCAACTGCTGCAAAAAAGAGAATCCCGATGATAAATCCTCCAATTTGCTTTCCATTAAAACCACTCGAATATCGAGACTTTCCTTTTTTAATCGGTTTTGCCATCTATTTCCCTCGCTTCGCATCATCCGTATAAAAAGTTTATTCGATGCAGGCGATGTATTCAATAAAGAATTATTTTACTTTATTAACCATATAAACCTTCCGAATGTTGGATAATAAACTGTTGAATGGTTTCCGCAGCACGTTCCACAGAGGAAAGATCACTTGAATAGAACGTATAACGACCTTTCTTCTCATCCAAATCTAATTCGTCGGCAAGTGCCCCCATCAAACCACGTGCCTTTTTATCTAATTCAAACCAACCAGTGATTTGTGAACTGGCAAGCTCAGTTGCATAAGAAAACACGATTTCATCATATTTCCCACGTAACCAAGTAGTGGGTCGAAACTGAATAATTTGTGTTGCGTCTCTTCTACCTGTATATCCTTCTGCATAATGCTGAAATCCTAAAGAATGAAAAGCATCTAAAAAGTTTTTAAGTATTCCTGATGGTAAAACATCCATATAATCTCGATCTTTCGCATCTACCGCCTGATCAATATCTAAATCGGTTTCAAAATAATAATGAGTACAAACAGAGCTTACAGGTAATCCATCTGGACAAACAAAATGAAAAGGATACTCATACCGAGAACCTGGGCCCAAAATAAGCTTTTCATTGGTAATCGGGATCGTCGCTACCTTTTCATGTACATGGTGTTCATGCTCACCCCTTGTATAACGGGAAGTAAGATGAAGGGAAACTTTTAACCCTTCTGTCACTTGTTCGGATTCTCCACCGACGACGAAAATGGTTCCAGAGATGGGCTGTCCCATCGTCATAACTGCTTGATCCAGTTGTAAGTTTACTTTTGCTGCTCCAAATCCAATCGATGCCAGAAACTTTTTCAACATGGTAGTTATCACCCTCCTGATCTTATTGTATCAGAGAAACCGCCCTATAAGATCAATGAGATGATAAGTTGTATATACATTTCCATCTTTGGTTCGAAATCCTTGATTATATGCTTTCATCCAATTGTGCAACAAATGGTTATTATCGTCTGCTAATTTTTGTTCCATTGCATGAAAATAGCCGAATAAAGCGGCCATTTGAAATACTCCTTGGCTATTGTGATAAGTCTTGCGGAACTGAACCTCTTGTACATCTTCCAGATGAAGTCCGTCTTGCTCCAAACGCTTTTCCCAATAGGTTCGCGGGTTAAACTGAGCAGGCGGGTAACTCCCTATTTCCGAATCATCAATCCAGCTCAAACAATTATGTAACTCCATAAAGGTATGGGGGCCAAAAAACGTCGTTGCCACAATGCCGCTTTCTTCTAACAACTCCCCACTAAACTGAAACAATGCTGGCATCTCCCGCTGAAACTGGCAATTAGGCGAGATGATGATAATATCAAACTTATCTGGAATACCATCTCGATGATGAGAGATAATCTGTACGACAGCATTTTTATTCCAAGCAACAAAAATATCAGCGTTCATTTTGAGTGAAAAAAGGTCTGAGTCTGGGTAGACATCTTGAATAAGATCAGTAAACATCGGCTCGGTAACATATATCTCCAAGATCGAGATCGCAAATTGCCTCCGTTGTTTGATCATATGTGCAAGTCGAAACGCAATTTTTTGACAAATTTCATTCTCTTGAAAAGAGGAGGGAGCTGATAGAAATGATGATATTCCGTACTCATGTTCTTGATTCACATCTGCACCTTTCTTTCTTTTCATCGTTATCAACTTGCTTCTCTTTTTGGTTAGGAAAGTCCTTCTAATCGATGTAAATAATCCTGTTTTTTGGCATAAAAACACATAAGTTCGTATATTCATTCAGTGAACTTCATGACATTGTTTTTCCATTTAACGTGTCATATCTATTCAGATTTCTTTTATTTTCATATAATATATATAACACCTATCACACACCCGAAGGAGCCGACCATGGCCTCCGAGACCAGCACGCCGGTTCGGCCCACCATTGAAGCGACCATCACCATCGTCGACATCTCAGGCAGTGAGATGAAGCGGGTCGTGGTCAGCGACATCGACGAGATCAGCGGCTTGCCGGAGATCCCTGTTGACCCCGAGACCGGCCGCAAGCTCTACGACCAGCTCACCGACACGGAGCGCTCTGTCAACGCTCGAATCAACTTGATCCGGGGGTACCTCCAGGAGATCTACCGCAACGTCAAGCGGATGGTCAACGGTGTACCGGTGATCAAGGGCTGGACCATCTCCATGAAGGAGCTCGCCAAGGCTGAAGCTCTGGAAATCGACAAACCGGTCACCGAGGAAACGGCCGAAGAGATTCGCACCTACTTTGTGGAGGCGGTGGCCAACGCCCAGCAGGAACTTGAGAAGGTGTGGAACTCCGACTGAAGGAAGTGAGAACAACCTCACGTAAGCCTCCTGACGGACACTCCGGTTCCAGCAGAGATGACAGTTCCCTGAGCTGTCGTCCGTTGGAGCCGGAGCATGAATTTAATTTGTTGATATAAATAAACCCCCACTTCTGTATGATTTAGAAGTGGGGTTCTAACTTTTCTTTGCTGTTTGCAAAAAAGGATAGATCGTTCCGAGTTTCTTGCATATACATGAAACTTCCTAAGTTATAACGCTGTAAACCATTAAAAACATGTAAACAGCGTCAACTCTTATATTTGAAAACTTTGATTTTAGATTTTCTAAAATCTATACAAACTTACTGTACTTCCATATAATAAGGATACAGTCAAACCTGATGGAGGAGCCGAACATGGCCGCCAACAGCACCTTCCAGCCCGTCCAGCCTGCCATTGAGGCGACCATCCACATCGAACTGATCTCGGGCATCAAGCAGTTCATCCCGGGTACCAAGCGGTACAAGATCGTGATCGGTGAGATGCGTGTCACCGGCACGCTGCCGAAGAACATCGTGGACGACTCCGACGATGACGTCCGCTACGCGAACGCCTCCACCAAGGAGGAGTTCGTCGACGGCCAGATCGAATCAGCCAAGAGGAACTACGAGGAGTTGGTCCGCAACGTCCAGCGGATGCTCCACAACCTCCCGGTCCTCAACGAACCGAAGCTCGTGAAGTCGATCTACGACGTCCTCGGCATCGAAGAAATCGATCCCCATTTCGACTCGATCCCCGCGGAGCAGTACGAAGCCGCGGAGCAGGAGGCCGAGGCCCCGTACCGGGAGGCGGTCGACGCCGGGAACGCGCTCTACATCGGTGTTCCCGTCACCAAGCTGATGGCCGAAACGGCTGTCGCCTACTTCGAGAGGGAGCTGGCCACCACGGTTCAGTCCCCCATCAACGGGCGTGTCTGGGAGACCTGGGCGAAGTACGTACGGGAGCACCCCGAAGAGTACGTCGCCTGAGGCGCTTCGGTTCCAGCAGAGATGACAGTTCACCTGAGCTGTCGTCCCTGCTGGCCGGAGTACGAATAATTTGTTGATTTTGTTGACATAGATAAACCCCACTTCTGTATGATTTAGAAGTGGGGTTTCAAGCTTATGATGTTTGCAAAGAAGGATAGATCGTCTGATACTTTTCCGTTAAATATTTCACATATGGATCAATGCTGAGCGCCTGACCTGTAGCTCGATGAATGATCTCAGTTGTAGTGAACTTTTTGCCATGCTGATAAATGTTCGATTTCAGCCAATGGTGCAACGTGGCAAATTGCCCTTGTCCCATTTCGGTTAGGATCGAAGGATGAGCTGCTTTAGCAGCATCAAACAATTGGCAGCTGAGTATATTTCCGATTGTGTATCCTTGAAACTGCCCTCCGATAAAGTCAGCAAACCAATGTACGTCTTGCAATACACCATCTTTGACCTCTGTCACCTCTACTCCTAAATCCTCTTTGTAACGCTGTCTCCAAGCTTCTGGGAGATCGGCGATATCCAGCTTTCCTGTCAACAGATCCAGCTCCAGGTCAAAACGAATAATGACATGTAAATTGTAGGTGATCTCATCTGCCTCTGTTCGGATTTGAGAAGGTGAGACATGATGCATCGCCCGATAAAACGCCTCCATCGGTACAGAACCTAGTTGAGAAGGAAATACAGATTGCAATTTAGGATAGAAAAACTCCCAAAACTCACGGCTTTTGCCCACTAAGTTTTCCCATAAGCGCGATTGGCTCTCATGAAGACCAGAAGATACACCTTTCATCAGAGGGGTATCGAATAATTCTGGTGCAATACCTAACTCATATAACGCATGACCAGACTCATGAATACTGCTAAAGAACCCGTCAGTCACTTCCCATTCCCTGATCCGTGTGGTGATGCGAATATCATCTCCTGCTAGACGAATCATAAAAGGGTGCGGGGAGAAATCTTGTCTCGTTCGACTTCGATCCACCTTGAGATGATCGAGCACCATATCGATAAATTGTAACTGTTTTTGCTTCGGATAGTGTTGGATCAAACAATTGCGATCTACAGGTTCCGATTCCCGGATTTGTTCGATCATCGGAACTAACTTTTTCCGTAAGTCATGAAAGAGAGGCTGCAAGATAAAAACATACATACCTTCATCACTGCGATCAATTAAAGGATCAGCGACATGCTGAGCATCGGGAAAAAAAGATGAATACTCCTTGCTGTATTCCAATGATTCACGCAATAAAGGAGCGACAAGGGAAAAATCGTTTTTCTCTCTCGCCTCAACCCAAGTCTGATAAACACGTGCAGTATGGCTAAAAAACTTTTCCATAAAGGCAGAGGGAATATTGACTGCGCGCTCATAATCTTTTGCTACTTCTGCGACAAGTCTGGCCTCTGTTGAATCCGGATCAAGCATTGCTGCCCAAGGTACAAGCTGATTCAGCATTCTTCCCATTTTTGGGTCTGCCAACTTTTCATGTGCCAGTTTGCTGATGAAACCGATTTGATGACCGCGATAATCGGCATTTGCTGTTGGCATATTTGTGGATTGATCCCATACGAGCATATGAATATATGAATCCAAAGTCATGTATTCCTTTAGGTAACTTTTAAAGGATTGGTAAAGTTCCAAAATAAAGACTCCTTTCTACTCCATAGGTAACATTTACGACGATCAGTCGTTTTTCCTGCTTTGCTCCAAACTTCCTTACTATCATCGCAAAAAAAAGCGGCCTTTTCTACTATATGAGTAGAAAAAAAACCGCATTTAAAGGAACTCAAACTATATTGATATAATTTTTTTTGTGTGCTCTATCACGGGCTTATCCCAATCGACAATCGGCCCATCGCCGCGTTTCAAAACTTTGGCGAAGGCTTGTGATGGCTGCAAATACTCAACCATATAGTCGATGGCGATCTGTGGGTCAACGGTATGACCACAGGTATAACAGTCCAGCGCAGCAAATCCTTTTTCGGGATACGTATGAATCGACAGATGACTCTCCGATAACATGACTAGCACTGTAACGCCTTGAGGGTCAAATTTTTGGGCCTGTACCGATAGAACAGATGCTCCACAGGACTCAGCTGCCTGTATCATATACTTCTTTAATTCTTCTGCATTGTTTAAAAGGTCAAACGGCACACCCCAGGCATCCATAGCCACATGCCTTCCGAAAGTAGAATATTCTTCCATCTTTCGGCCCCCCTTCCTAGCAAAAAATTGGTGTGAGCCAAATTCCGCTAGGATCGTATTGGATCACTTATGGGGGAAGGTTAGTCCAATGAGGTCCCAACCCTTCGAGTGAATCACTGATCCTAATAGCTCAAGTTGGTTTGGTTGCAACATCCTGTACCTTATCATATTATCTGAAGAAATTCAATTGGTTTCATAAAATTAATCTACATCCCAATAATATTATACCCACCGTCTACATGTATGATTTCTCCAGTGATACCCCGCCCTAAATAACTGCATAAAAAAAGCGCTGCATCTCCTACTTCTTCTGCGTCTATCCCTCTGCGAAGCGGAGCACGTTCTTCTACGACTGAGAGCATATAATCGAAATCTCTCACGCCTTCTGTAACAGAAGTTCGGATGGGACCTGCGGAAATCGCATTAACCCGAATATTTGCCGGACCCAATTCATTCGCTAAGTAACGAACGCTCGATTCCAATGCCGCTTTCGCAGCCCCCATAACATGGTAATGAGGAAGTACTTTTTCTGAACCCATATGGGTGAGGGTAACGATTGTTCCACCATCACTCATATATTGTTTTGCTTCTCTTGCTGCGGCAATGAGGGAATAAATACCAATGTCTTGAGTCATAGTATATTGATCACGCGTAGTTTGTAAATACGAATAGGGCAAATCTTCAGTTTTTGTATAAGATATACTATGTATGACACCATCAATTTTTCCCCAATGGTCGTAAATGTGAGCAAATGAACTTTTTATCTGTTCGTCTGCTGTAACATCACAGACAGTACTATAAGAACTAGGGATTTCCGTATGAACAAGCGAACTCACAGATTGCTGGATTTGTTTATTCTCATATGTAAAAGCGAGCTGGGCACCGGCAAGGTGCAGCGACTTCGCGATTGACCATGCAATACTTTGTCGATTTGCTACACCCATCACGACTATTTTCTTTCCATCCAATAAGCCTTTCAACGAAGCACCTCTTTCTCCCAATAAACCAAAAATGAAAGCCGATACATGACAGCCTACAAAAAAATGATAGCGATGTCAATTTTAAAGCTGTTTTGGGAGATACTAAAAAAGAATGAACTCTTGAGGAGGCTGGCTGTATGATTTCGCTAAATGAACATGAAAAGGAAATTGTGATCCTTGCCTTGACCAAAGTATTAGAAACCGAACAATCTTATGTACGAGTAGACGAATACAAAAAAGTATTGGATCGTCTGCGCGCAGATCATCACCATGAAGATGTAGGGCATATCCATTTGCTTCATGAAATCGATGAATATTAATTACCAACCAGCACTTGGATGACGAACCAAATTTATATCTTCAATCAGCAAAACGGAATTCGATGAGCTCACCTCTTGCAATCCTTGATTCATAATCATCATCGAGAACGTTCCTTTTGCATGCTCGTCTTTTAACAATAAACCAGCATGGTCAGAAATAAAGGCGATTGCTTTTTCCGTGCCGTCTTTTAACTGATAGCAAAAAAGATAAGCGTCTTGCTCACGATCATACATCCACACATATGCACGGATTTGCTCTGGGTCTGTTTCTAAGTCTTCCCAAGTTGGGATGGATAATAAAAGAATAGGGTGCTTTTCCCCTTCTACCCAGCCTCCATCTTCTGGGATCGCTGCTTCTTGTATTTTGGGAACATATCGTTCTGACATTCTATCACCTTGCCTTATCTATTTATTGTATGATCATTATTATACAGAAGGAGGCAAACGAAGTGAAACGATACAGCCAAATGATACCAGAAGAACTTACCAAAACCATCAAAGAACTGGAAAAACAGCTTGCAGAAGCTGAAAATAATAAATTAGAAAGCAATGCCGCAATCCTCAGGCAAAAAATAAATCTCGCCAAATCGTACCTCATCGACCCAAAAACGATTTCGTTAGATGCAAAATATCAAATTGAAGGAGAATGGAAGATTTTCCATGTTGAATATCTCAATGGGATATATGCATGGGGCACATTTGAAGGAAAAACCGAAAAAGAAGCATTTCCATTATCTTTATTAAAACCTCAGGACTAGAAAGTAGTCTTAATATTCTTATAGATAAGTGCAATAAAACAAGATATAATTAAATATATTCACCTGTAGGCAATGGAGGAGCTCCCATGATGGTCGAGTCTCAGCGCATCAAGGGCATCTACGGAAACCAGTTCCTGTTCTTCACCAACCTTGTGGAAGACCCTTACACGAACAAGGAAGGGGATGCCATCGTCCCTGGCATCGAGCTGTCGACATTCGCGACTGGCTTCGGTGACAAAACCGCGGATGTAACGATCACCAGGTACGAATCGGTAAAGGTTCGTTCGACGAAGGCACCCTACTTCGCAGGGTTCAACCACCTGGACGCGTACATCATCGTCCGCGGCGGGACCCTCATGGTTCACGGAAGTGTGCCGGTGAGGATCTCCGTCCCGGAGGGGCTTTACGCCCACGTCTTCTGTATGGAAGGAAAGTGGTCCGTTGTTTTCCGCACTGACGACAGGTTCGACCCCCAGTTGACTCTGGGCTTCTAGGTCGAGCACCCCGCCCGCCTACAGGCGTACTCTGGATGACAAGCATTATCGTTGTCCAGAGGCCTGAACACAAACGAAACTTTATATAGATGAACAAAACCAAAGCCTCTTGTTTGAAACTTGGCATTGGTTTTATTTTTAGAAAATAAGAAGCAAAAGTGCTAATTCTATGAAACTAACTTAGCTTAAAAAATAATAAACTTGTACAGCATGGTTAATTCTTCCTCTTTTCGATCATAATACAACTAGGAGGTGCTCGGTATGTATTATGTGATTCGAGATTCGGAGAAATTACCCCCATCTATCATCCATGAGGATAACTATTTCGCTTGGTACAATCCGATGAAAAAAGATCATCGGATCGAATTTAGAGGCACGATGAACCAATGTTATACGTTTATGAATCGTGATCAAAAGCAATTAACTTTATAGTAAATATTCGAAAATTTCTAGCGACCATCGGTCGCTTTTGTTTTTAGGATGTTTTCTGTGACAAGGGAACTTTCTTCTTGTTGCATGTTAGTGTGATTTACAATAAAAATGCCACACCCTATAATGGAGATAACCGTGTAAGGTACCATGCTTTACACAATGAACTCTGAGGAATAACATGCCGCTGGACTCCAAGGTCGACCCCCAAGACTTCACCGAGGTTCAGGAGGGTGAAAACACCAAGTTCACCGTCACGTTCACCAACACCAGCGACCCAACCAACAAGGCCGTCGTCGAGGTGATCAAGGAACGGTGACAACCTGAGGTACCGCCTCCTTCCCTCCACCGCGTGGATCGTGATCACCGACTCCAGCCAGGCCACCATCGTGCGTGACGAGGCGAGCGGTGTCGTCATCGTGCAGTGGGCGGAGAACCACTGGCGCACCCTCACCTCATGGGTGGAGCTCGGTCCCGAGGGCATGGCAGAAATCGATCGAGCCTTCAAGGAGACCTTCACCGACTGAAGCTGAGCATCTCTTCGGAGTGCGGCGGCCAGACTACAATGTAGTTTGGCCGCCGACCCAATAATTAAGGAATAGTAAATAGATTCTTTTAGAACCTAAACAACTAATCACCATATAGAAATAACGCCAATAAAAGGCGTTATTTTTTGATTCAATCTTATTCCTCAATAATTTCAATCACTCTGCCAACCTGTCCATCTTCTAACCGCACTTTGATTCCATGTGGATGGGTTGGAGATTTAGTTAGTAAATCTTTTATTACTCCCCTTGTTCGATTTCCTGTACGTTGATCTTTTTTTAAGATGATATCTACGAGCAGTCCAGGGTGTAAGTTGCTTCTTGTTTTTCCATCCATTTTGATGCCTCCAAATTGTTTCTTCTTATTTTAAAGCTTTTCTTTGAAATTTCCTATTTCTTTTGAAAAAACGAGTGTATAACTCTAAACAGCAGAAGTGTATTTCAAATTATATGATACAAATCATGAGACAACAGAAGCTATCTATGTATGGAATTAACGTAAAGGAGAGGAAATTTCCTAATGTCCATAAACTAAGAATTAAAAAATAAATTGGGGCCGAGCACACAAGCAGGGACGCTTGCGGCTCAGCTCCGGTTCTTGATTGTGCTCAACGAAGGGACGCGATGGTCAGCGATACCAGCCGATTCGTCGGCAGGATGAGCTCCAGCTCCTCCGCCCTCTGACTCGCAGCTCGGAGAGCTTCCTTGATCCAGAGGTACACCTTCTGGAACGCCTCATCGAAGTTCTCCCGGTACCTTGCGAGGGCACCGTTGTAGAAGCCGAGGTACGGCCGTACAGCATAGGTGACACTCACTGTGATTTCCTCCCACTCAGCCCCATAGGAGTCCAAGCGGGCCTTGCGCTCTTGATGAGCCTGCTGCTCTGTAGGAACATAGCACTCATCGAAGATGACTTGTAGAACCTTCTCTGTGGGCAGTTCCTTTGCCTTGTCATAGACACGCTGCAGAGCATCAGCAAAAGCGTTGCTCGCAACTACGGTGGAGTTGATGTCGTCCTGCATCGGGAAGTCATGGCGCCGAAACACCTGGGCTGCCGCTTCGGCGACTTCCTGCTCCTTGCGGAACCGCTCAGCCACGATGCCGTAGCAGAAGCTGTAGCAGACATCCAGCAGAGCATCCTCATCCACGTTCGGCTGGCGAACCCGTTCCATCAGACTGCTTACGGTCTGGAACAGGTTCTTGCCGATGGAGTTTGCACTACTCAGATCGATCCGCTCGTTGAGCATCTGGCGGAAATCGCCAGCGAGCTCATCGCTGATCACCGGAAACACAGTCCCCTTCTCCTGCCCCTCCCCCGCATTGAGGACGGAAGGGAAAAGGAAGAAAACCGTATAAACCAGCAGCCACCCTTCAGTCAAGTGGAGCTTGCGTTCCACCGCCTCCTGACGAACAGCCGGGAGAAGGCTCTCCACTTCACGGAGAACCCTCTCAATGGTGACGGCCCAGACCTCGTAAGAGACATCGAATGTTTGACTTGCGACCTCGTAAACCCAGCGCTCCTTGTCGCTCCATGAGTCATCGAAGTTCTTGCGGCAAGCACCGGAGAGGATGGACAGCAGCCTGTCTGTAGACAGAGTGGAGCTCCCCTTCTCCTGACTTACCACCTCAGCCAACACGCGATCCACCACCCTCACGGCGGAAGACACGAACTCATCCGCGTCGTTCAACTCCGGCATCAGAGAAGCAAGGTTCACCGTGCTCTTACTGAATGCCTGCCGGAACTCTTTCCATACACGGATGAACGGAACAGTGGCGAGGAAAAAGGTGTTCACCTTCTCCAACTCGCTAAGGTTGAGCCCAAGCTGCTCCATCGTTTCTTCTGCCCTGTAGAGAGCAAGTTCCATCTGAGTGTGTACAATCTTCATGACACCATGGGCAGAATAAGGGTTCTGCCGGGTGTCGCGGAGACGTGCGTTGAGCCTGTGTTGGAATGCCTCGTTCCCGAACACCTCGTCGATGATCTGCTGCTGAGTGTAAGGCGCCATCACTCGTTCCTTTCGGTGGGTTTGATCCAGAACCGGTTACTTCTATGTTGGCATATCCATATATCCAAATCAACCAGATTAGAGTCAATCTTCTCTATTTTTCTAAATAGACCGTAGAGGTAGAACCACTTGCTCCTCAAGTACCCTAGATCAAAATTTTGAGCTTTTTAAACACATTCCGCATAGAGCATACTCCTCGTCACCTTGTTAAGAGACGAAAATCGGCTGAATCATCGTATCCAAGCCGATTGCCGTTTATGGGGTTATGTGAATGATTTGAGGAATGAAGGACTACAACGAAAAGTTTTTCATAAATCAAATACTGAAAACTGTTGCTTGTTCCAACCAAATAGTCAAGCTTATAATATAAGTAAGGACCTCGACCGAGGAGGAAATATGACCAACACTGCTCTCTCCGAGAACACCCGCACTGCACTGCACGCGCTGATCCAGCAGGCTCGGGAGGAAATCGAGCAGGTGTACGGTGAGTACGAGTGGGAACTGGGAAACAACCCCACGAAGGCTCACGAACTTCTCTTTGCCGGCAGCTGTGCCCTGGCGAAGAAGTTCCTGCTCGTCACCACTCTGAATGCTTCCAACGCGGAGCCCGAATATGAAACAACGCTTCTGGGGCTGGAGTCCCTGCTGCTCAGTTCGGAAGAGCTGACCGACTCCGAGCGCCAAGTCACCTGTGAGAAGATGATGGCAGTGAGGACATGGGGTGAGGTAGCCGAGCTGATCCGCTTGGCCCGCTCTTACGTTCGACGCGCCATCCGCAGGGCGTTCGACGAGCTCCCCAACAAGGAACTCGTCCGAAACGAGCTCGTGAAGGTGCTCGGAGAAGACCGCTGCTGGTCGTGAAACAACCCCGCCCTCGGTCCCGCAGAATGGTGATGTACCAAACCATTCTGCGGACCAATTTATTGATATATTCCTCTTCCTACATTATCTTAGTATGCTTCTTTTATAACCTTCCCATTGTCGTATTTATCAGTTTGTTCCCATTCCCAGCTAAATCAACAAGAATAGTCTTGGTATAGAGACTTATTTCCAAAAAAATGAATTCCTTTAAATAGAAGAAGGTAGTTTGAGCGAACGGAAAGTCATAACGGTACATGCAACTTTTATTAGAATTGTTTTTTTGCATTTAAGAAGGGGGCGAGATTTAGAGGAATTAAAAAAACTAGCCCTTTTCTAAATCTCACCCCCTGTTTCCTATAAGGGAATGTAATATGAAAATTATATGGTTGTTTTAACAGCTAGTCCACTAAATGATACTGGGCCAACAACATCAGCTCGGGTGTTTGCGGTTTGATTTTCAGCGGTAACCGTGTATACATGTCTACCTGATTTTACATTTATATCAACTGCCTGAAATGTGACAGCATAGTTTTGTTCAGAAGCTGCCGATTCAATACCTTGCAGTGTATTGAAAATCTCTACTCCGTCGCGGAAGATTCTAAAAAGAACCTGAGCGATACCAGTAACCCCACGGACACCAACAGTTGCTACTAATTCAACTCTATTAGGTTGGGCATTTGCAGCAGGTATTCTTATACGTATGGTTGCTAGGAGAGATCTTGCTGGTGAACGTTTGATAATAAAAGACTTTGCTAAGTTAAATTTACTTAGTGGTTGAACAGCAGCTTTATCAATAATTCGTACCAAAAAAGCATCTCCTTTCATTTAATCTATTATCAATATATGTCTGGCAAAAGGAAAATGATTGGACAAATTATATGTTTATAAAGTTTTTATAAGTACTAATCTTTAAGATAGAGGACATGCAATGCGCAAGAAAACGGGGAAGTTCGATACGCTGATGTGTCAGTTGGGCATGTTCGGCTTCAACGACGCCATACAAATCATGGAGAGGGTCGCAGGCAGTTCATTCTCGCTGACTACCCCGGCACTGTCATCAGACGCCACCAAGAAGGAAATAGATTTTGTGCATCCATACAACCTGTGTAACGATTCTTCTTAAAAGAAAAGCCATTGATCCATATATAAAAAGGTTCAATGACTTTTGTTATTCGCAACTGTTCTATTCTAGCTTTTCAAAGCTAATCTACTAATTCACCATCACCATATTCCATGTGCATCCTGAACCCCTTCCTTTTTAAGAATCAAATACAGAGCGAGAGAATGATTTTTCAATTCTTCAGGGGAAATTTCCTCATAACAATCACACAAACTAATCAGTATCTTTTTCTCTAAATGTAAGAAACCATACTCTTTAGACATATCTCTTGCCTTATTTAACGTTTTTATCGCTTCCTCAAATAATGATTGCTCCACATACCATCTTCCTAGACCCAAAAGGGATTCTGTCTGGAACAATCTATTATTGTATTTTTCACTGATCGCGATTGATTTGTCAAGAATCACTTTCGCTTCTTCAAATTTATGCTGTTGAACTAAAAAAGGACCAAGAAATCTATAATTATAAGGTTTGATATGTTCTCTACTTACCATACCATCTACTTCCAAGGCTTTATAAAAATACTCCTCAGCATTTTCTAATTCACCAAGAGAAAAATAGATAATGCCTACACAAGACCATAAAGAAAAAAGTTTGTTGTAATCCCCATTTTTAAACGCAATCCTAATTCCCTTCGCTGCTTTCTGCAATGCTTCCTTGGTAAGACCTAATTTATGTAAGACTGATGCATAGATTAAGTACATCTGGATTACTACAGGAATTTTTACCTCGTAGGGGTCAGTTGCCTGTTTGATTGCTGCATCTAAATCTTTTAAGGCAGATAAAGCTTTTTCATTTTGATTGAGATCATCTAAATAAATAGCTTTGTTTAATAAGAGATTATATTTGGTATGTTCCCGTTTTCCACCCTCTACAAAACAATCTATCCCTTGTTGAACAAAATTCACTCCACTCACATAATCATTTCGACTGTGGGCAAGTATACACAAAAAGTTATAGCTCATTGCCTTTATATTTGTATTTGAAAGAAAATGCTCTTCGTCGATCTGATGGATGACAAGTAAGAAATACTTCTCTGCTTTGGCTACTATGTTTTTTGAGGAATCGGTTTTTATACCTTTGGCTTTCATACTCTTATGTTTTTCGTAGTAGCATCTCCCTTGCAAAAAATAATAGAACGGAGCTAAATTCGTATCCATCTCAATTTCCATTTCTTCATTCAACAATTCTAACTGATGCTCCCATTTATCTGGATCACTTACTAAGAGATCGTCTACATTTTTTAATTTCTTTAAGTAATCCCGTTCTTTCTTCACTTCTTCTGGTATCACACCACAGAGTTCTTCTGCTAGTCCAAATTGTTGGGCATATGAGATATATTTTTCTTCTGCTACTCCGTCAAATCCACGTTCCAGATTGCTAATCGTGGTTGTACCCACTTTGAGGATATCCGCTATTCCCTTTTGCAAAATACCTCTTTTGTTCCGTTCTGCTTTTAGTTTCAATCCGATTCTCTTCTTATCCATTTCCCAGACACTCCATTTCAGAATTGGTAAATTTTGATTACCGTAATTATGACACTTTTTCAATTATTTTCAACTAGGTATACTATCAGCTACAGGATTAAAGCGAAGGAATCCAGTCAGTGCAAATATCCAATCTATTCGTTATAATTCTAAAAAAGAGAAAGTTTCTCTCCTCCAGAAAACCAATTTACTGCTGCAAACCTACCAGCAGGAAGAAATTATTTTTATAACATAAAAAATATAGAAAGGAGATTACAATGAACACTACCTGCTTGAAATGGATTTAGAATGGGTAATCGAAAACAAAACCATACCACTTGAAGTTACGGAAACATTGCAACAAATAGCAGATCATTACTGCTATACGGCTGATCAAATGCATCAACAAAAGTTGCAAATCGTGGATGAGCTTTATCAGCGAAACAAAGGGTACATCGTTACATTTTTATTCCCAAATGGAATAGACGACAACGACAGATGGATACACGCCCTTATCCGAATGGAAGTCAGAAGATTACAAAAATAATACTGAGGTGATTGACTATGGCATTGCGATTGATCGTAGAAGGATGCAGAGATAAAGTGAGACAATTTGTGGATTTTCTAAAAATAAGCCAACAATGGCGGTTTTACAATCGATCAAGGCTCTCGCTCGGAGCAGATGAACTGCGAATTGATTACTTTTTTGATGAAAATCCCTATATGAAACCGAGCATCATCACAAGACAAGTGAGTAAACTAACGCTCACTTGCGAAGATGGAATGAAAATGGAAATTACGTTATTGGATGCCGAAGTGGTCGAGATGGGCAATGGTGTTACCTATATACACGGAAAAAGCTATGACGCCTACTCTTAGATAAAAAAGACGTGCCCCCTTGATGGTTTGTGACCACCAAGGGGGCTTTTCATGCCGTCAGGCGACTAGATCAGAGCCTGACCAAGCAGCTTGACCTGTCCCCATGCCGTCTGGGAGAAGGTCAGGATCGGATACCCGGAGCCGTCCTGCTCGGACCCGACCGTTTTGGAGTCACGGACATCGACCTTGGCTCCATCGACCCGCGCCTCGACGCAGTTCGATGAGCCTTGGGATCGCGATGACTTTTTCCAGCTTGCGGAAAGCAATCTTACTCCAGCCGCTCTTTCTTGCACCATCTATTTGATGGATCTTTCTTGCGGCTTTTTTATTATATACAATCCAGAAGTAAAAGACTATATTTTTTTAAAATTCAATTAACAAATTTATTTCGAATTCATTGAATACGAAATTCCTTGCAGTGTATTGGAACAATAACAAACTCCCATGAAGGTAAGGGAGTTTGTTGGTTATAAATATATATGATAATAACGGCACCCCTCCCCGCATGGGAAGGGGCAGGAACCGGAAAGTACTGAACTTGTTACTACAAGTCAAGACCACCTTGCCAGTCTATGTTCGGGTTCCCATTGGTGTCCGTGTCATCAGGGTCTATCGGGTCCAGCTTGTCGATTCGCACTTTTTCGACAGGACTCGGTATACCGTCGAGACAGGACCTAGGGTTGATGGAGCTGTCCGTACAGGATTCTACAGCCTCAGAACGAGGCTTGTAATTACACCTGTTCATATAGCCTCCTCCCCCGGTTCCATAATCCTTCCCAACGGAAGGACACTTATAAGTATAACACAAAATATTCTGAGTATACCTATCGATTTTACAATGGTATAAATTACAATTTATAACTTTCATCACATCACTCTGTATTAAATTCTTATTTATAGACATAAAAAAGATACTTACATATAAATATTCAATTTATTCTGCCGAATGCATTTCATTGTTACTATCTATTTGATTTAATAATAGAAGAGAACGAGCAAGGATCGTTTTCATGCTTGAATCAGCAAACTACAAAGAGAGAAATGCTGAAAAAGCAACCTTGACGAAACAACTCGAAATAGGAGAAAGATGAAACAGCCGAAATGGCTTAGTCATGCCAACCCTACTGTACTATTAGCGACTTTCTTCAATGGCATTTTTGTATCCTTGGTAGGATACAGCTCCATTTCCAAGCTGCTCCAGATCCAAGGAATGGCACGATCTATCCCTGAAACAAAAACTGGGACAGCGGCTACCTACCTTATCAGTAGTGCGTTTCTCCTATTTCTAGGAGACAGAATCGGTCCGAAGAAGATTGCATCGATCGCATTTGGTTTGTCGTGCTTGGGACCATGGTTGATTACGATGTCAATCGTCCATCATACAACATGGATTATTCTGATTGCCTACCCGATCATTTTTTTCATGACTGTAGTAGGCGGCTCCAGCATCAACGCGCTCCTTGCCTCAACTTTGCCTGATAGCAAAACTCAAGAAGGAATGACAAACAATGCGATCGTATGGGGCATTGGTTCATCTGTTGGCATTGTTCTCAGCTTCCTTCAGTTTCAATTGTTGGAATCTTGGTCCGGTTTCTTGTGGGTTTGGACTGGAATTTCCTGCGGAATGAGTTTACTCACGCTAAAGGCTGTCTGGAATATCCCACAAGACAGCAAACAGCAACGGAGGAAACAAACCAAGGCAAAAATGAACCCCCGACAATGGGTAAAACAATCTTCAGGGACAAGTCTCCATCATCTTAAAGTGGTGGGACAACTCGTAGGATGGTACCTGTCATGCATCGGAAATACGATGGCTGGATTCATGATCTTGTCATACGGAGTCTTGTTCATCAAAGAGCCGCTCCTAGCTGGTTCCATCCCAATCATCATGCTTGTCGCTAACCCATTTGGACAATGGATAGCAGCAGAAAAACTGTCTAAATGGCGGGACAACAAAACGATTATCATGATCGGTATCGTCACTTTGGCGATGGGACTCGGAGTGGCCGCTTATGATCCGTCTCAATCACCTTGGCTCATCATCAGTGTAGTGATCGCAGGAACGAGCTACGGAGCCATCAACAACTCACTGTGGACCCTTGTCAAGCAAAACACACAGCACCATGCTGCCCACACCGGAGCTCTCCAGCTCGTATCAACTCTGGGTACCTTGATGGCATCTATGCTTGCAATGATCACAGGAGCAGATGACCGGACATTTTGGCTTTTGGGCATTCCTATTGTCCTCGTTAGTCTGGTTGTCCTCCCCTTTGTCAAGTTCTCACCTATAAGCCCAGTAAATGAAGAAGCAGAGAAAAAACAGCATTAAAGCTGATGTTAGGATCATGTGATCTTCGATAAGATCAAAAGAGGTCCACGTAAAACGATAGATTCCGCTCTTCTAGAGTGAGAATACGGCGACTGAAATCACACAAAAGCTTAGTTAAATCTAAGAGTGATTCCAGTCGCCAAACGTTTTTTGCTGGATAGAGTATGAAATTCCGTAAGTACGAAAACTATATTCCTCTCTTAACACAAAACAAACTCCCTTGTCTCAATAGGAGTTTGTCATGATAGAAAATATATATTGAAATAATTGCGGTGCCCCGTCACACCACGGGGCAGGAACCGAGGAGTCCAGGTATTACTCTGGATTAGTCAAGGTCGTAGTAGTCATACCACGACACATTGTTCTGGGTGTCCCAGCGGGACAGTTCGTCTGCGGTAGCGTGGTCATACTTGCAGGAGGAGCAGTATCGCTTCTCCGGCTCGGATTCTACCGTCCACACGCTGACATTTTCTTTGCCGCAGTCGTCACACTTACCGAACATGTAACCTCCTCTCCAGGTTCCGTGATTCTTCTCTTGTGAGAAGAATGCTTACTGTGATTATAGCATGTAGAACATTCCTAATAAATAAAATAATTACTTTCTACCATTACAACATGAGAAAAAAGAAACCCTAATAGAATTTATCAAAACAGCTATTCCATAGTTTCTTCGATTTTCAGGATTTCTTCTTCTGTCAAACCCACTCCTCTAGCTATTAGTGAAACAGTAACCCCATGCTTTAACATGTTTTTAACAAACCCTTCTTTCCATTTTCTAAGCCCTTGTTCTAATCCTATTTTTAATCCTTTCTCGTATCCACGTTTCTCAGCATAATCTAAAGCAGAAATTTCATCCATTAACGCTCTCTCTCTCATTTGATCTAATATACGTGCTTCTTGCTCTGGACTTAAATACTCCAATGCAGCCATTGCTTTTTTTAATTCAGGCATAATCCATCGCCTCCTCCCTTAGATTTATACTCTCTAAAAGAAAAAGCCCAAAAGGGCTTATTCCATATAGATAAAATCCAAATTCGCTCTTAGAGTGATCACTTCATACTTTCTTTGATTTTAAGAACTTCTTCTTCTGTCAAATTTGTTGCTTCTGCTATTAATGAGACAGCAAAACCTAACTTAAACATATTTTTAACGATTTCTCTTTCCTTTTTTTCTACTCCACGTTTCTCAGCTTTATCCAATGCAGAGCGTTCATCCATTAACGCTTTCATTCTCATTTCATATAACATACGCGCTTCTTCATCTTGGCTTAAATACTCCAATGCAGCCATTGCTTTTTTTAATTCAGGCTTATCCATTGCCAACTCCTCCCATTTACTCTTATCGACTTCTTTTAAAAAAGAAAGCCAACGAACGAGATGATCTGACGAATTACTAGAACTAACTAGTTTAGGCAGTTCCAAAAAATGAATCTCGATATCATCCGTTAAAATGTGCTGTGTATGATCTTCACGCAAGTGGAAAATGCTGTGATAGCGGTCATTTCGTATCACACGGAAGTTTAAGATATTGATCGTTATAGTTTTCTTCAGGTCTCCATAAGGTTGCCCTTTCTTCAATTGCTCACCATACATTTTCGACCAGTAAAATAATGTGCGTTTTTGGATATCGTATTTATTGAAAAGCTGAATTTCTAAATTGATTTGTTTTCCATCGGCAGTCACCGCTCGCACATCTAATATGGATAATTTGTCTTTCACCATTGTTGTGTCAAGATATGGATTGACAAGGATAATATGAGTGAGCGGCTGTTGTTTTGTTTCTTTTAGTGTATCGTTTAGAAAAGACAGAAGTACATCTTTATTTTCTTCACTGCCAAAAATCTTTTTAAATACAAAATCTACCTTTGGGTCTAATACGTCCATTACCATCGTCCTCTTATTATAATCATTATATCACTCAAAAATCCCTCTTCGATATCGTGTTACGACTGGAAGGATTGGAATTTTTTAGAATGATTAATTTTGGACAATTCTAACATCAGAATGTATGTTTGTAAATGTTTTTTTCCAGAAATCATATTCCCTAAACGAAAAAAAGCCCAAATGGGCTTATTTTTGCGGGGAAATACCTTTTTTCTTTTTCACTGGCGGAAGAATCTTTTTCGGATTTACTGTACGTTTTCGCTCCCAAGTTGATTCTTCTTGTGGGTCGTACTGTTCTAAAAACTGGATGACTTCTCTGGTGATTGGTGTTGGGGTAGAAGCACCAGCAGTCACTCCGATCAAGTTTTTCCCTTCCAGCCAATCGAGTTGAATTTCGCTGACATCTCCTACTCGATAAGCAGGGACTCCAGCGATATCTAGGGATACTTGGGCTAAACGGTTGGAGTTGTTGCTCATCGGATCTCCCACTACGATAACCAAATCGGTTCCTATTGCTTGCTGGGCTACTGCCTCTTGGCGTTCTTGGGTAGCGAGGCAAATTTCATTGTGAATCTCTACTTTTGGGAACTTTTCTAGCACTTTATTCATCAAGTGTTTGGTATCCCATTGACTCATGGTAGTTTGGTTCGTCACAAGTAATTTAGCATTTGTCAATGTCAGATCCTCGATGTCTTTTTCATTTTCGACCAAATGCACATGGCCTGGTGCTACTCCCTGTGCACCTTCTGGTTCTGGATGACCTTGTTTCCCAACGTAAATGATCTCATAGCCTTCCGCTACTTTTTCTCGGATGAGATCATGGGTTTTGGTCACATCTGGACAAGTAGCGTCCACGATTGTCAGCCCACGTTCACGAGCGCGTCTGCGAACTTCTGGGGAAACCCCGTGTGCGGTAAAAATAACAGTACCTTTATCTATTTTCTCTAGAATCTCCAAGCGATTTGGGCCATCTAACGTAATAATATCTTCGTCCGTAAAAGCATCAACAACATGCTTGTTGTGCACAATCATACCCAAAATATAAATAGGACGCGGTAAGTCTAGGTCTTGTGCTGCTTGTCTGGCAAGTACCATAGCATCCACAACCCCATAGCAATAGCCACGTGGAGTTATCTTTTTCACTTCCATCTAAAAACCCTCCCAATCGTCACAACTATTATATCGAATCCAAATGAGGTTGCAAACGAATATCCCAAAAGTTGGGCAAATAGAACTGGTACATTTGCTTAGGGGCATACATACGATATCGTGTCATCAGAACAGAAGGGATTGTGATTAACGTGGAACAAAGACCACCTGTAAAGCCTGTATTACCACCAATGCCTCCTAAAAAAGCAATGCCAATGCCAATACCCAGACCAACATATCCACCTTACCAACCACCTTATCAAGCACCGTACCATCCACCAAAACATCATTACAGACACCATCATAAACATCACTGTGCTGTCCCATGTGATCCAAAAATGTTACATCACATGTATCGCCATATGAAAATGTGTCATCGTTATGAAATGCAAATGCTCAGAATGTATATGAAATGGTGCAAGGAGCAATGGAGACATCGTGACTCTCGTCGCTATGATCCTTGCGATCCTCGTCGCGAATCCTCTTCTTATCGTCGGGAATCCTCTTCTACTCATCATCACGGCGGTTGTGGATGCTAAACCATCATTTGGCGGGAATCCCGCCTTTTTTTGATTTCTTCCAATCCCTGCGAAAAAAAACCTTGCCCTACAGGCAAGGTATCCATTTATGATTTGGATGAATTCTTGATTCGCTCCCGAATATACAAAGTTGCTAATACAAATGAAATACTCATGGAAAAAATAAGTAGAGCAGATGAGTCCAGAAAAGATTCATTCATTTTCCAACAAAACCTCCTCACCTTTTGATAATGATCTTCACTCCATACTATAATATTTTTCATGTTATGAATGGTGAACTAATGCTAAATCGTCATAAAATGTTGCTACTTAACTTGGATGTATTCTTGTCTATTATACACGAAAATCACATGTTACACCCATTAATCACCACATTATCACAGAATTTACTTGTTTGAAAATGGTGTCTCCTCTTTTCCTTGCACAGGAAAAACGCCACTGTATATGGTAAACTAAGTACATAGCGTTTGACAAGGATGGGGATTTACCATGTTTAAGAAAATGATGGCCATATTAGGAAAGGGAGCAGCAAAGATAGATCTTGTTCTATATCAAGCTGAAGTCCCGCTAGGCGGTCAAGTAAAAGGAGAACTCGTTTTACAGGGTGGCACAGTGGAACAAGTGATCAATAAAATTGAAGTGGAACTTTATTTTGAATTAACGACAAAAGATAACAAAAAAATCACTCATCTGATTGCTGTCATCCCATACCAAGCATCCTTCGCCATCCAACCTGGACAACAAAGAGTAGTTCCTTTTGAACTGCCGATACCAGAAGACTTGTTAATCACAAGTCCAACCGCTTCTTTCTATCTTTCCACCCATTTAGACATACAAGGTGGAATAGATGCTTCAGACCGTGATGAAATTATTGTTATCCCCTCCTTCGACCTAAGACAAGCCTTGTTAGCACTGGAACAATTGGGTTTTCAAGAACAAGCTGATTCACGTTTATTTAATGGTGTCACACAAGAATTTATTTTTACTCCTACTACTTTTTTATTTGACAAGTTAGAACGCATGTCCTTTATTGTCGCATTAGACCCTAATCAGATAAGACTTTTAGTTGACCTTACCATTTATTCATTTTTCGGAAGTAAACATAAACAACATGAAATTATTCTTCCTATGCATCTTCTCGAAAACCTTGGAAAATTAAAATCTTATTTACAACAAACCTTATCCACTTTGGTTGATGGAAGGGAACAAAGAAAAGATGCTCATGGCCGATCTTCATTTGTGGGCGCGATGGGCAAGTTTGTCAATGATCTCGTAAACGAATTTGACCGCCGAAAAAAATAAGCTACGATGCGGTAGCTTATTTTTTATTGTCTGCTTCTTTCCTAACGGTCTAATAACAATAACCAATATAGATTGTTCGCATTGCCAGCAGCAATTAGCGTGTAAGCATGATCTTTGGTTGTATCAAAAGCAATTGCAGCGATGTTGTTTTGTGTTCCTGTCACTCTTACTTGTATATTTGTCCTACCTGGATTTGCTACTGCATATGGGGTGTGTTCTTTATAGGGAACATCTGAGAAAGAGATATTTTGCTGTCGTTCCACCAAATCTAGCGATGGTGCATCAGGGGAGAGATGAATAAAACGAATCTTCGCTTTATTGGCGGGAATCGTATCCGTCTCTTCATAACGAATCAGCTGCACACCATCAGTGGGTTTTTTACTTTTATTGGCAACTACAAATAAATATCGTTTTCCACTATCCACTGTAATCTCTTGCTGCCAAATTGGATTGGTAGTTTGTCTTGTTGGATACAGAGTAACCGTATGTTTTCCTGCTTTAAGGGGAATATGGGGATTAACTGTCAAATATGTAATCGTCGCTGCATATCTCCCATCAATATGTACATCTACTGGTTGCCTGGCAGCTACTACTGCTGCATGTAAAAAACGAATTCTTGCCCTTCTCGCCTGCACTGGAACCGTTTGTTCATGAGTACTACTTTGTATGAATGATTCCTCGTACTTTTTTAAGTGATGGTGATAAGCTTCGGTATATTTTTCATATTTTTCCTTGTCTACTTCTTGGTAGTAGTTTGCCAAAAAGTAGTATTGTGTCACTTTTTCCAGCTCATCTCTCCACAATGTTATCTGCCTCCTTATTGGACTTCAAAAGTAAAAGTTGAAATTTCGGCTTCTGATGTTTTTTTCCTACTGTAAACAAGGTATATGATTCTCCCGGTTGGAAAGCCAACTCAGGTACACGGTAAATCAGCTCATTGTTAGGTGTAAAACAAACTTGCAGGGCTGAAGTATATGGCGATAACGTTAGAAAACGCGCCTCTCCAAATGCGACATTAGAAAACAACACTTGCCGTTCATTGGCAATACTGACAGGCTCTATGTCTGGTGATAATTGAATCATTCGCAGCTTTGTTCTGCCTGTAACTGGCGACACGTCATCCCGAAAAAGCGAAAGTCGTGGAGTATGACGATTTTCCGTAATCGCTAATGTAAAATGATCTGCATCTGGAAGTTCAACTTGAGATTCCCATAACACTCGCTCTGGCTGCATAGACGAAGTAATCTTTATAGTCGGAAATGGGCTCATCACTTCAAAAGACACTGTTATTTCACCAAACCTGAGGGAATGAACACATTTCATTTCGTTTACATATATATCTATTGGTGTCGGGAGTAATGTACAAGCATGCAGTATCTGACAAGTAGAAGCCTCTCTTTTCATATACATATCTTTTTCATCCTTCTTTTCCTGTATGTTTCCTTTCTCTATGGAGATGGCTCTCCCGATCAGGAACAATCAGAACATGCAGATCGAAATCAGGGGAAGTTCCCATGACATAGACAGAATAAGTATGGTTCGATTCTAAGCGATAAATAGGCGAATGAAATAAGATGTTGCGTGTACCAGATACCCTTAACGAAAAGTTTGTAGTCTGAGGAGTGACCGCGCGATAAGGACTCACACTCATATAGCTATTGTTTGAAAAGAAGCAAGAACCACTAATGTTTACCAAATCCATATTAGGTCCTTTTGTTAAAAAATGAATAAATCGCAAATAAGGCCCAGAAGAACGATTTTTCGATAGGAGACTGTCTTCTACAACAAATATTTTTTTTGGCTGCAAACAGACGGTATAGCACTTATTTCCTCGTACCGATATCATCCGTCGATGAATGGCTTTGCTCTGATCTCCTACTCGATATACCTCTACCCAATTGTCTCCAGCAGGAAGTCTCATATATTGGGTGATCGCTGTAAAAGGCAGCCCTTTCGTACATAAAGCATCGTTGACATACACATCAAACTCGCCCATATCTGTACTCGCATGAATTATTCGAACCCCCGCTGCTGTCACTTCTCTCCCCCCATTCCATACAGCTCTTTACTACTTTTATGCATGGGAAGGGCAACCCATGTTAGAAAATATAAAAAAGAGCAGGGTTTATACCCTACTCTTCCGGTTTATATTTTACGAGATTTACCCCAATGTTCACCTTTGGACCAGCTTTCATATACAAATCATTACCAATTCTCACCAATCGATATAGATTGGTTTTATAGGGAATTCGCCACCTTTTCCACGTTTTTGGATCGATCTTGAATAAGCTTCCATCTACTGTAACATAGAGGTATCCATTTGGATGAAATACCATCGAAGTACCTGTCGAGCTTGCCCCTCGAACAAGAGGTGCCTGTCGTACTGCTTGCCTCTTTACAGGATCAAACTGAAACAATATCCCGTCGGATATTCCCCACAGCATTCCATCAGGACCTACTGTCAAGCCACTGATTCTTAGTGGTATACCTTTGACTAACGGAGAGTACTCAGCGACTTTTGTATTTGTATTTGGATCAAATTCAAATAATACTGCTTCTGATTCCTTTGGAGTTGTCGCGTCTCCGCCTTCGATGCTCGTACCTACCCATATGCGGTTATTTTTTGCTGCAAGAGTGGTGATCGTTTGATTGGGAACGATATTACGGAACACATTTGGTTTGTCTTTTTTCACGAGGTCATAGACGGTTAGCGCCCCGCCCCATGTCCCATATTCGGATCGAGTCCCGACGTATAGCTTGTGATGGAAAGCAACAAGAGACAACGGTCTGATTTGCTCATATTCTTTTAAATGAAAGAGCATCACCGGATTTTCTTTTACCCGCCAAGTTTGCTTGGGATCATATTCTAATATTTTCCCTTCTGGATATGTTCCAACATATAACTTATCACGATCCCATACCCAACCTTCTACTTGACCTAGACCAGGAAACTGACTGTGTTTGCCTGTTTCTGTATCATAAATCCCAAGTGACCCATTGATATAAGCACTGGAATACAATTTTCTATCTGGTCCTGCAATAACATGGTAAAGATCAAGCGGCTGTGGTGGAAAAGGAAGCGTATACTCTTCATGATTTCCTGTGGTCGGATTATAACGAAAAACTCTACCATCGTAGTTACCAATCATTCCAACTAATGATTTGCCAGGATAACCGGGTTCATCAAATTCTTCCCAGCCCCAACTGATCACATTATTTGCAAGGGATGTACCAGGAACAGGCGCATAGGTTTTGGTGGTCGTATCAAACCGATAAAGTTGATACTTATAGGAGAAATAAACGGATTTCCCATCTGGTGCAAGTGGAGATACACCACGTGAACCAATCGAAAAAAACTCTTGTTGCTGCTTGGTCAATCCATTTGTCACCATATCGGGTTTACCCGTTACAGGGTCCAACAATACCTCACGAAAAGACGGTTCTAATTTGACAAATAATCTACCGGCAACAAAATCGAGATCATAAGCGAAAGAATCTGTCTGATACTCCACTGGTAAGATCGGTCTTTTTTCTCCTGTCCTCAGATTGAATCTAACCACATTTGCCCGAATTGCACCAACTCCTGCAAAGAGCACATCATTTTCAGCATCTAATGCCAGATCTCTAGCATACACATCTGGAAATACCGACCCTAGATCATACGATTTCCCGGCTACATTATAAGCAAAAACTTTTGCAGCACCATAAGAACCGCCATATACAGTTCCATCTTTGCCTGGGTCAAGCCCATAGAGGACATTGCTGCCAGATGGAGATACACCCATATCTGTCAAAACTTCTGTAATTGGATCATAGCGATAGACATGACCATTGCTATATGACCCCAGCCATACTTTCCCGTCTGTTGATATGGTAACAGTCCATATTCCTTTTGCTCCGGGAATAGGTATGACCTTTTGAACTTTCCTTGTTTTCAAATCTGCGATGACCAATTTGCTAGGATTGCCAACAATCGGCGCATATACGACAGGTCTGCCTTTTACATCTTTGCCAAAAGCAGACTCATAAAGTGTCAAATCGTAAACTTGTGGACCAAGGTCCTCCATTTCATCCGCATATACTGTTCCCTGAAGCCATATTCCAAAACCAAGACCAACAATAAAGAGAATCGAGGAACAAAAACTGCCATTTTTCCATTTAGATATATGATGAATGTTTTTCATGATACGTTTAGTCTTATCTGCCCGGTCTATCTTATTCTTTATTTGCAAAAGAAAATGAAAGAGCAGGCACGTCACCTGCTCCAAATGGTTAACATATATATGATTGCGCTCCGGGCGGTAGCCATACTCATCTACCACCCGGACTCTCTAAGACACCAAAGATTCCTCCAGAACCTTAGCAGCCTGAAGAGCTCCACGCCGAATCCAATTAGGAAGGCGTGTTTTCACATTTCCAATTTCAAACCAGTCTCTGATTTTCCCAAGTTCTAGCCAATAGGCACATTCATGATAAGGAAACTTAGGATCGCCACCAGGCTTGTCTATAACGTAGATGACAACCCTGCCAGGAGCCAGATCAAGCTTCCTGTAAGTCACAAAGAGAAGCGAAGATTGAGCAACATCCAGCTGGGTCTTACGCTTGATCAATTGAGGAATAACCTCTCTGGCACGTGGGATGCCAGTCTTGTTTAGCATCCTTCGCTTGACGAAAAACTTAACCTTAACAGCTTTACTGGCTTGGAAAACTTCCGAGGAAAACTCATCCTTGTTGACATTGACTTCGACAAAGTCTCGGTGTTCTTTGAACATCAAGTCACTGTTGTTCTTGGAAATTTCCCACATCACCGAAAATACTCTGCCGCTGACCAGCCCCAGACCTTGGCGAGATTCTACTCCCTTATAATCATCTGGCTTCCTCTGAAGAATCAGCACCCGCCACTTTGTCCAATCATCGAGAAAGTTCCCATCGGGACCCCTTCGATCGATGATAAAAACATTGGCTACAAGCTTTCTGCTCATCAGTGACCTTTCTTTTGTATATAAAATGGCCTGTTTTCCTATCATATCAAAACTACAGAGAGGTGATAAGCGCTTTCATTAATTTTATGATGGAATACTATTTTTTTATCTAAACAATCAATTTCGGAACTGGTCTGGTTCCATTATCTTTGCTCTACTTCTAATGCAACTTTGCCTAGCGGTCTTTCTGCTGGTCCTTCGATGACTTCTCCATCTGTAGAGAAACGAGATCCATGACAAGGGCAGTCCCATGTACGATCGCCATGGTTCCATTCCACTTCACAACCCAAATGGGTACAGGTGGAATCAACAATATGAAGATCTCCATCTGTATCTCGGTATGCTCCACATCGTTGTCCGTCCACCATTACAACTGCGCCTTCATCTTTCGCTAAATCTTTAGGCTCTTTAAAGGTTAAACCTACTTTACCTGCAAGGAGTGTTCCTGCAACATTTAGATTTTGCACAACTACGTTACGAAGACTTGGATCTGCTTGGAAACGTGATGGTGTATACAACGCTTCATAAGGATTAGGCCGTTCCATGATCAAATCGGTAATCAATAACGCAGAGACAGTACTATGAGACATTCCCCATTTGCGAAATCCAGTTGCTATATAAATGTTGCGGTGTTTTTTTGTCATTCGCCCAATGTAAGGAACATTATCAAGTGTAATCAAGTCTTGGGCGGACCAGCGATACAGATACTCTTTCATTCCAAGGGTATCACGGGCAAATTGTTCCAATATCTCATAGTGCTGCATCGTACAAACACCTTTACCAGTCTTGTGTGACTGACCTCCAACTAAAACATGCGGTTCTCCATTAATCGCGACTTCTCGAAGGGAACGGGTTGCTGGAGAATCGATCGATAAGTACATCCCACCTGGGTAAACCTTTTCTGGTTTTATTGCTAGAACATAGGAACGTTCTGCATGAAGTCTAGCAAAAAACGCCCCTTTATCGTAGCAAGGAAAGTGGGTACACAAAACAACATCCTCACAAGTGATTTTTAAATTTTCACGAGTAATAACGATAGGATGCTGACCTTCTTCTATATCTACAACTGTCGTATTTTCAAAAACTTTTCCACCAAAAGACACAAATTCATCTAATAATATTTGTAGATAGCGCAGCGGATGAAATCTCGCTTGGCTGGGCATCATCAATCCTGCTTTTTCCCCTAATTCCAATGGCAGTTTATCGATGTAGGAACCTTTGATCCCTAATGTTTGGTAAGCTTTGGCTTCTGTTTCCAATTTTGCTTTATTGGCATCATCTATCGTATAGAGATAGGCGTCATCTTGTTTAAAATCGCAATCAATCGCAAGCTGATGGATCGTATCTTCGATAAATTTTTTAGCAGATGTATTTGCTAAATAATACGATTCTGCTTGAACTGTACCAAAATGCTGAATCAACTCATCATAAATCACATCGTGCTGAGCGGTTATTTTTGCTGTGGTGTGTCCTGTAGTTCCATTCCCCACTCTTCCAGCATCTACAAGTATGATATTTTTCCCTTCTTTGGCAAGCAGATATGCTGTTGTAATACCAGCAATTCCTGCTCCGACCACAACTACATCTGTCTTCAAATCTTCCTCTAGACTAGGAAACCCAGGAAAAGGATTTGGATCTCTCCAGTAAGGTTCTGGGTAGATAGGGATCTGACCGTCCAAGATATTAACCTCCATTGTCATAGACATCACACACTCAAAAGATATATTCACCGAAACGAAAAATGGTTATACATTTCCAATAGTCAGCGAATACTTTTCCCATTTGAGAGAGCGATCCTATAAAAAAAGTTCGCTTTTCTTGTAAAATGAAAAACGAACCTTCAAAATAATAATGTATTTACCCCAATACAAAGGAGTGCTACTTATCTTATTTATTCGACATATCGACCAACAAGACAAAGAATTTCAAACGACTTGTAACTTAGTGAGAAACGATGATTTAGAGAAAGTAAAAGAAAGATTACAAGAGTTTCCTGTACATTTGAAGCAAAAAACATCAGACGGCATCACGTTATTTTATTTTAGTAAAACAAAAGAGATGACCTCGTATCTCATCGAACAAGGATTGTCTGTCCTCAGCACAGATGAATGGGGCAATACACCATTACATTTAGCAGCATATGAAGGGTTTACAGAAGCGATTGCAACCTACTTACAAAATGGAGCAAACGCAGACGCGGAAAACAAATGGGGACAAAAACCATATCAGCTCGCTTTGACACCAGCAACTTGTGATGCATTTGTGAAATCAAGACAGAACGCCCGAAGAAGCTTAGAAGATGATTTGTTACATATCTCCTTATATGATGCTGCAAAACAAGGAAAAGAATCAGCTATTCGATATATGCTTTCGTCTGGAGTGGACCCAAATCGACTAAATCATGAAGATTTCCAAGCAGATTACTGGGAGAAAACGCCTTTGTATCACGCAATTTATATTGGCTACCATCGCATTGTTGATCTTCTCTTGCAACATGGAGCAAATCCAAATGTACACAGTGGTGTTTCCCTATATCGCTGTGCATACAATGCTGCTACTGTTCAAGCACTGCATAAATACGGCGCAATAGCTACTCCTGATCAACTCGATCAGGCATGCTGGGAAGCAGTAGTTAACGTAGGTAATAATGCGATGTTACAAGAACTCATTAAATTAGGAGCTCCGTTAGAAAAAAAATCTATTATTCACGACGCAATCAGAAGAGTAGATCAAACTACAGCGGAATATCCAAAAGTCATCAAAACGCTGGTCCAACATCGTCCTGATTTCTTAAACAATATAAGCGAAATAGATGAAACGCCGCTTATTAAAGCGATAGACATGGGTAATCAATTGATTATCGAGTGTTTAGTCGAACTTGGAGCTGACATCAATAGACCAAATAAGCAAAATGTTACTCCGCTTCTCCAAGCGAGCAAACGAGGTTATGTGAATATCGTAAAGGGCTTGATTGAACATGGTGCCGACTGTACTTCCAAAGATGGAGTTGGCCTGTCCCCTTACACATGGGCTGTATTTAATCGACAAACGAAGACAATCGCTACGATGGAAACAGCTCTTATAGAGGCGGGACAGCCTATTCCTGAAGCTGCTCTACCACCGAGGTCAACAGACTTCCAAACAGATACAAGCCATCTCACCCATTTCTTCCATGATGACGATTGGAATGATGCCATCTTTATACGTTGGGATAGAAATAAATTTTTAAACCTTGCCTATCAACTAGGGTTTGTCAATCGGTATGTAGCAGTACATGAAATCGCTGCGAATCAAGTAAATTTCTTCTTTTATGCAAAAAAAGAACTTCACCTTGAATCAAACGATCGAGAAGATATGATGGTGGTAACGCAATACTTTGCCTTTCATCCAGAATATCCTGATGCTTGGATGTTATATACCAACTGGTGGAATGAAGAATCCGATGTGGACTATACGCAATTTCACTTTCGTTGTCCTGATGAATTACGAGAGGAAACCCAAAATGTGATAGCGGAAAGTGATTTGATCACGAGTTTTACTTTGGATCATGTGGAAGAGGGACAGCCTATTGCACAATTATACGATTATAGCAAAGAGATTTTGCAAATTGGATTAGATGAACTCTGGCAGACTTCTTTTTATAAAACATCCAAATAAACAAACATTAAGAACACGTCTCAAAAAAGATGTGTTCTTTTATCTATTTCACCTATCTTTATGTGCTGGTGTGCTGGCGACGAATCAGGATAATCCGTCAGCAGCACACAACCCAGAAGGAGAAACACAATGTGCTCGTGATTCACTTTCTGTTTAAGCGAACACCAATTTCATATTCGTTTCCTGAGGATCGCTCCGCTCCTGCACTCTCAAAGCTGACGCTTTCTCTTGTCCTGCCGTTGTGCGGTCTCTCTTCTTTGCAGCGATCTCCTTCTTCTGCACCTTCAGGCTGGCAAGTCTCCTCTTCAGCTTCTCCTGACGGTAGATGCTGTAGGGAATGAGCCCAAAAACGTAGAAAAAAGCAATGGACCAAAAGAGAAGTTTACCGAAATTGTCCGGCAAAAAGTCGGTGCAAATGGTGATTACCATAGTGGCAACCCCCATCAGGGCGACGATGAAAATCCACCCGAAACAGGAGGCACCTCTTTTCTTCCACATCTGCACATCGACATAGAGCAACACGATGAGACGCAGCCAGAGTAGGAACGAACAGAGATGGATGACCAAGGTAAGCTTCTTGGTCTTGTTGAGCGAGAACAGACTCACACGATGCACAACTGTTTCCCTTCCTGAGCCTTATTACACTGCTTATCCTCATATTACCCTATATTTTATTAACAACAAATAGCCATTTACTTGATTTACTTTATTTTTGTCCTAAAAACACCTACACCAAAGCCAGAAATTAAATAAATCGACTCCTGAAAAGGAGTCGATTCTTTTATAAAATGAGATTAGGTAAATCTCCGACGACAACTTACAACAATCCTTGTTCCGCGCTGTAATAATATGGTTCTCGTAAATATGGCTCTTTCACAAACAAAAATAAATCTGCGGCGAGAAGAACGGCAAATCGCTACAAGTACCTCTCCACGACGAAGTCTTGCCGTGATCGTTCTACCTGAAAACGAACCACAGGTACGAGTAGCCGTTTGACCTTGACGTAAAACAATCACTTCTGTGCGAAAATGGCTCTGAGGATCACTGTGATGACGTCTGTGGTGATGTCTACGGTGATGTCTGCGGTGATGTCTACGGCGGCGATGTCTGCGGTGACGCTCGTTATTGTTAAATGTTTCCAATCTATTACCCCCTCTCCATAGATTGCTATATTTTATGAAAGAGAAAAGGAAAAGGAGATAATGCAATTAACCATTTTACATAAATTGAGCATAAAAAAATCCCCTTTGTTTTCATAACAAGGGGATTTTAATGATTATTTGTCTTTCTTTTGCATCGATCGAAGTGCACTGCGATAGTCTGAATCAGAAATCTGGATTTTCTTTTTAGCTAGCCCCGGCTTTTGGGATTGGAACTTTTTCAAAGCTGCCCGATAGGTACTATCTTCGATCTTAAAAGGCTTTGTCTCTTTATTTGATTCTTTTTCTATTTCTCTTTTCGATTCTAGATTTACTTCTTCAACATGTTCCTCTTTTGTTACAGGTTGCAATTCTGCTTCTAATTGTTCTTCTGAAATCCGTTCTTCTTCTGCTACCTCTTCCGCCACTTTTTGAATCGTAGATTCAGCTGGATTGGATTCTAGTACTTCTTCTGGTGTTTCCACAATGGATTCAGCTTCTAAAACTTGTGATTCCTCTTTATTACGGTTGGATGCAGCGCGAACATTTACCACGATTAGAACAATCAAGAGAATAGCAGCAATTGCAAAACAAATAATAGGTATAATCATGGGGCTTACTCTCCCTTACCTAGCCTCGATTTTCAACAAATTGTTTGGTCACTTCTGCAACCCTTTTTCCAAGTGCCCGTCCTAGAGCGGTATCGTTTGCCGTTAATGTTGTAGCAACTCCAGGTGTATCTTCTACTGGACAAGTAACACCAACACCATAGTATGAACCATAGAGTGCATTTTCTGGAATATCGGCAGGAAGGCCAACTACAATCATTCCTTGGTGCAACATAGGAGTTATCAAATTGAGCAGGGTCGCTTCTAAACCACCATGATGTGTAGCAGTGGTACAGAAAACTCCTCCGATTTTATTGATCAGTTTTCCCTCAGCCCATAAATAACCGAGTTTATCAATCCATGTCTTTAGCCCAGCGCTGATTGTTCCAAAATGACCGGGACATCCCCAAATAATAGCATCCATATCTACCATTTGATAAACATCTGCATCATTTACATGGTGAATATGTACTTCAGCACCTTCTACATTACCTGCACCTTGAGCTACAGCTTTGGCCAATGACTCTGTGTGTCCACCTTCACTATCATAAACAACATATACTTTCATGGCGTTTCCTCCTGATACGAGCTAACATTAGTCTCTCTTTACTAGGGTGTCAATCCTCCACATATTCCATACGAAATAATTGATACCCTTTGAGCAAATTGTGTCCCTGTATGATTATATCAAAGAAATCATTATTGTGGGGAAAGAAATATGAACAACATTAAAATTTAAATACATGAATTAATGGGAAAATCTCATTCGACATCTGAATTTCCTTGTAATAACTCATTTTTGTTGTTTTTAGCTTGTTTCATCGTAAGGGGAAATTTAACAAAACAAATCCTAAAAAAACCCTTATCTTGTCGACTCCTCTCGTCGGAGAAGGACGAAAACATGAGGGGTCGCTTTTATTCCTTTTCGAGCATTTTTTTACCATATAACGGATCATCGAGTAAAGGTCTACCTATTGCAATTATATCTGCTAGTCGATCTGCTAAAATAGCATTTGCCAAATTTGTCGTATAGATCTTCCCTACTGCTATAATCGGTAATTTTACATACTGTTTGAACTGTAAGTTTCCAATCATCACAGGGCTTGTGATAGTATTTATCATAAGTTACCTCTCCTCTTTTAAACTATAAGCTTGAAAGGTAGTATAGATATGGATTCCAGAATCCAATGAAAAAACGATCCACAAACCGTTGTATCTTTTGATCTCATATGACTTTTAAGAGAATAACTCCGTTGAAAATCGACAGACTAAATAGATGACAAAGGAGAGATTCGATGAAAAGAACTATTGCTGATTCTATCGTCCAAACACTCATAAACGCTGGCGTGACACGAATTTATGGAATAATTGGAGATTCACTTAATGCACTCATCGATGCTATTCGGCGTTCAGGAAAAATCGAATGGATTCATGTACGTCATGAGGAAGTTGCTGCATTTGCAGCAGGAGCAGATGCCTCCTTAAATGGGAGCATCGCAATTTGTGCCGGAAGCAGTGGACCTGGTAATTTGCATCTCATTAATGGGTTGTACGACTGCCACCGAAACCGAGTACCTGTACTTGCCATTGCTGCCCATATTCCCAGCTTTGAAATCGGAAGCGGTTATTTTCAAGAGACTCGACCAGATCAATTATTCAAAGAATGCAGTTCTTTTTGTGAAATGGTAATGGGAGCAGAACAAATCCCTCATATGGTCACCATGGCCATGCAGTCAGCAGTCGCAAATTCAGATGTATCTGTTTTAGTGTTACCTGGGGATGTTGCCGCTTTTGAGTACGATAAAACAGATGTGCCTGAACATGTTTTCCACCCAACTCATCCCATCATCCATCCCGATAATAATGAAATCAAACGACTTGCTGAATATTTAAATGATGGAAAACGTGTAACTTTGTTGTGTGGCGCTGGTTGTGCAGGCGCACATGATTCTCTAATGAAATTATGTGAAAAGTTACAATCCCCAATGGTCATAGCTCTCAGAGGAAAAGAATATTTAGAATATGATAATCCTTATTCTGTCGGACTCACAGGATTAATCGGCTATTCTTCTGGATATCATGCCATCATGGAATGTGATGTATTGCTTATGCTTGGAACCGATTTTCCATATCGGCAATTTTACCCGGAAAAGGCCACCGTTCTTCAAGTAGACATAGATCCTTCTCATCTAGGTCGCCGAACGGCACTTACCTACGGTCTTTGCGGAGATGTAAAACAAACTATCGAAAAATTGTTACCTCACTTAGCAGACCACGACCCAGACCATCTTAAGCGGTTCTCCAAACATTATGCTCATGTCCGTAAAGAATTAGATGAGCTGGCTGCTCCGGGACGCAATGTGATTCATCCCCAATATTTGACTAAACTTGTAAGCGATCTTGCCTCAGAAGATGCTGTTTTGACATGCGATGTTGGAACACCTACTCTGTGGGCGGCTAGGTATTTGCGTATGAATGGCAAACGACGACTCTTAGGATCATTTACTCATGGCACGATGGCAAATGCACTGCCGCAAGCAATTGGAGCTCAAGTTTCCCAGCCGGGACGTCAAGTCATTTCTTTGTCTGGTGATGGAGGTCTATCGATGTTAATGGGGGATTTGCTGACTCTTAAACAGCATAAACTTCCTATAAAAATCATCGTTTATAACAACGGTTCACTCGCTTTCGTAGAATTGGAGATGAAGGCTGCTGGTTATCTTGAAATGGGGACAGAACTCGACAATCCCAACTTTGCTGCTTTGGCTCAAGCTATCGGAATGAAAGGAATACGAGTGGAAAATCCGCTGGAGTTAGAAGGAGCAATATCTCAAGCACTAAAGGAGGATGGTCCAGTGGTTGTCGATGTTGTTGTCAATCGACAAGAATTAGCGATGCCGCCTTCCATTACATTTGACCAAGCAAAAGGCTTTACTTTGTGGATGCTAAAAGCAGTGTTGAGTGGTCATGGAAATGAATTAGTGGAACTGACAAAGACAAACTTGTTTCGGTGATCTATCCAAAAGTTTCTGTTCTATGGTACCATACTTCCAACACGTGCGTTTCTCGATATTTTTACAGACATATGATTCTACTTTTTCCCTTCAAAAATCATCTTCTTATGAGATTTATTTACAATATTGTTAAAAATATCAAAAACATTTGTAACCGATATATAGAAATAAACGCCTAAAAAAGTGAGCTTTTCTTCTTTTTTAGGCGTTTATCATTTGAAATATTAAAATATTTTCGATACAATATTTGTAATAAAGTAAAATTATTTAAAAGGATGTGGACAATTGCAACTTATCGATTGTTTGCAACAACTTTATAATGAGTTGCAGGAAGTTACCATTCATTATGAACCGAACAAAATTCCTAGCTATGACAATGAAGTGTTTATTGGAAATGAATTATTTTCTTATTATCAAAACAAACTTGTTTACTACTATCAAAATGATGGCTATGAATCTACAACCGAAATGTTGTACCACTTAGAAGAACTGCACCTCCTCCATAACAAACCCTTCCAAGAGTACTCTTTTTATTTCGAAGATTTATCATTAGATGCATGTCTGACATTTATTATGTTTTATTGCCGACATCATAATGTAGACAGAAAAGATTTCCCCTTTGAATGGATAGACTATACCATCCGATGGGAATCAGATGATGTAAAAACAACAGGAAAACCATTTCAGTCTTGGGGATGCTTGCACAGTGCATTGGCACACTCTTTTTTCCTTATTGAGGAGCAGATCAATGAAGATGGTAAAATGTTTACTATCATTGATGAATCCAATGTAACAGAAGGCCTTCAGGCATGTATCTATCTTGCTATTTCCCTGATGATGGATCAAGTACTCCCCTATGAGATTCCCAACTCCGACCACATCGAAGAATATAACCGTGCTTTACTTTACTTGAAGCGAGAGTATCAAAAGTATGAATTGAGCATCAAACAAGCAACCATTACACAACTAGAGCTGCCCGTCAAAGACTCGCAGAAAACCATGCTTGTAGATGCATTTATAACGACAGAAAACACCTATATCGGACTGCTCAAATCTTTTCTTATCCATGATAAAGAACGAACATGGCTTGAATCAGGGTTCCAATTTTTCGCCATCTATCGCCCAGAATTAAGCGGCACTGGTCGTGACATTGTTATCCAAGTAGAAGCAGGGCAAAATCTCCATTTAAAAGACTTATGGTATAAACTCGAATCATTGGAAAATGAACGTTGGGGTGTCCATCGGCCTACCGATTGTCATTGGCATGATCAAAACGGAAACTATCAAACTGTAACTGCCCCAAAATGTAAATATCATCAAAAAGAACATTCCAAAGTACAGTGGTCTGATGTAATAAACACTATCTGGGAGCTATACAATCCTGCTAAATCTATTACTGTAAATCCCTACCTATCTAATGGAACAATTGGAGACTCTTGCCGAATATATGAATGCAAACCTATCTGGGCAAAAGAAAAATTTTTAACTGCTGCAAAATGGAATTCACTCGGACAGCAGCAAGTTTTAGTGACATCTCCAACACTGCAACGATATTTAGCAATATGCGCATCACGCATTCGAGAAGACGAGATTCCGCCTATCTATCCTTTACCTCCGGAAAGCTCGTTTGATTTTGTTGAAACTCCATTTGGTTATGCTATCGTGCATGAAAATGGTGTTTTTTTACTAGATGATTGGAATACAGAGTCCCTTGATCTGCCCGCATATCAGCAAGAAATCGAACATGTAGTGAAGCAGGTCACTCTCTTCCAAAGCGTACATCAAGATTGTATTCAGATGATGTCGAAAGTGTTGGAATGGTTAAAAATGAAACAAACCTTGTCCAATGTAAAACTCATGGAAATCAATCATTGGATCAGCTCCAATAAGACGAAAATTCGCTATGCCATTCTTACAACCATGTTCTCTTCTTCGGATTATCATCTGCAACTCTTTCGTGAAACGCTGGAAAAACGTTGGACCTTGCACAGCCAACTCCAAGAATTATATGAATCTATTTCTGAGTTAGAACAAATCATTGAAAACCACACTAATTTAAAGACAAATCGTTTGATTGTGCTCATCACGATTTTTGGATTTCCTGTTGTATTATTCAGTGGTCTATTGCAACTTATTTTTGAAGATGTCCCTAGTTATAAATGGTTAGGAATCCATTGGACAGGATTGGCCCTTTTTATTGTCCTTTCTTTACTTGGGATGGGAGGATTGGTTTCTTACTTGAAATATAGTCCTGCTCCCAAAAAAGGTGAGCTAAATAAGTCTACTCCTTAAAAATCTTTTGTTGGAAAAAGTAAAACAATTACATCATTTTTAGATTATTCGGGCCTATTTCAAGGCTCTTTTCTTTTTATCGGTACATGAAACCATGAGAAAAAGAACATTAAAATAAAAAAACAAAAAAAGGAGAATAATTTTCAAAAACCTATTGCCGAATAAGAACTGCCGGTTGTATAATCTTATCGTCTAAACGAATGATTCCCTATGAAAAGAGAAGCTATCCGCTCATTCATGCACTCATATCATCTTATAGCACTGGATATGCCTCGAAAAAGGACGAGACAGTATTTTACCAGAAAAGAAGGATGCCCTATGTTCACCACTTTGCTGCTGATTGTCGTACTGCAAATTGTTTATGTATCCATGCTTACTGTTCGTACCATACTCACCATCAAAGGTTATCAGTTTATGGCAGCATTGCTAAGTAGCGTGGATGTATTGGTTTATGTAATTGGATTCAAAATTGTATTGGACAATTTGGGTCAACCGATCAATTTGATCGTCTACTGTGTCAGCTATGGCATTGGGTTATTTTTAGGCATGAAATTAGAAGAAAAGCTAGCACTTGGATATCTAAATATTTCCGTTATCACCAAAAAAGAGAACATTCAACTTGCAGGACAGCTAAGAGCGGCTGGTTATGGAGTCACAGCATGGTTTGGCGAAGGTATGGAGGGAGAGCGATTGGTTCTGTCTATTACAGCTCATCGAAAACAACAGCATAAACTTTCTAAACAGATCACAGAACTAGACCCAGATGCCTTTATCGTAGCTTATGAACCTAAACATTTTCAGGGTGGTTTCTCTTTCCAACCTTTTCGTAGAGCATCCAATGTATTAACTCTCCCCAAAAAGAAAAAAGCAATTTAAGTGTAAAAAATGCTTTGCCCCTAAAAAAGGAGCAAAGCTTTTATTTTTGCTGGAACTGTTGTTCAAATTGCTTCATTGGATCATTCTTGTCCGCTTCACTTACTACATCTTTGGGCACAACTAATTTCTTTGCACCAGGGTACTTGATAACAGTTTGGATATCGAGATGTTTTTGTCCTTTCACTCCATTATCCAGATTTATCGTTTGTCTTGTATAGAAAACTTCATTTTCAATGATTTGAACCGTAAAAGTTTTTTTGTCGATTACCATTTTCGTATGATACTTTTGAAACGCTATTTCCTTAGGATCAATCACGTCTGCATATCGTTTTAGATAGCCTTGCATCCATTTGAAGTTATTATTTTGATCTGTACTTGTTACATTTAATTCATAGGTTTTGTCTGTTTCTTTCATTTGGACTTGATCCCCAACTGATTTTAAAATAGAAAAATAAGTTTGGGCCTTTAAATCGTTTATACTGCCAGAAGAAGTCATAGACGCTATATCTTCCGCTTTGAACGGTCTCTCATATGGGATTTTCTCCCATGCTTTTTTCTCGCCATCATATATATTTCGATAGTATTGGTATCCGGGTAATTGATAGACTTGTTCGTCCGAAGACCCATCGCTATATTTCGATTGCGTATAGTATTCCTTATCCCCATAGTATTCGATCTTAGACTCCACCCATCCCCCAGCAATCAATGTCTCTCTGCGATGATATTGGACAGGGATTAGCTTCGTTTGTTTTTTCAATTGCTGAGAAACCTTTGACATCACTTGATCTTTTGTCAACGGTTTTACTACTACTTTTGCAGCTTTTCCTGAGCAAGCTGACAGAACAAGCAGCAACATAAACATAGGAATGAAATAAGCTATTTTTTTTACTCGCATTTTTATTCCTCACTGATTTATTTTTTTAAGGATACATGGATATCACCTTTCTTGGTATCAATAACTAAGTTTCCTGTTCCATTACCGAGGGTTCCTTTGATGTATCTAATATGATAATAATCTTTATCTTTATCGATCATTTTTTTAATTGGTAAGCTATTATTCATCGTACCGCTTTCACTTGTAAGAGCGAGATAGAGGTTAGCTGGTAAGGTTTGAAACGTAAAATCCACATTTCCTGTTTCTGTTGTTATTTCATCACTCGTGTATACAGGTGCAATTTGTTCAGCTCTTATACTTCCTGTGCTCGATTTCAAAATCATCGATCCATTATAGCGGGTGATGTTGATGTCTCCAGATTGTGATTCTCCTTTTACCTGTCCCACAGAGTCTAGGAGTGAAATATTTCCATCCCATGAAGTAAGCGTCATGTACCCAGCGTTGATTTTTTTCAACTGGATATTTCCCTCATCACTTGTAAAATGAACTTGATCTCCGGAGATATTCGAGAGATTTGCTGATCCTGCTTGTGTATCTACTTTTATTTCACTAGCCTGTAGGGGAATATCCGATGTTAAATTACCATCGTGTGTACTCAATTCGATAGAATCATAGACTTTACTTGGGATGAAAACATCTAAGCTTAGCTCTGAGGGGAATGCTTGTTTTTCTGTTTCTGTTTTCACATTATTTTCTTTATCATAAACTTCTAAGTATACTTCGTCCCCTTGTTTCGACCATTTCAACTCAACATCATCTTGTTTCGGTATTTTCCCGTTAATTTTCGCTTGCATTTGATCATTGTTACTCTTATGTAGGTGTAGATTTGCTCCACTTGAGTAGATCCCTATTATCTTTGCTGATATACCATCAACATTTTTCACCTGATTTACCACTTTGCGATCATCTACGGGTTTTGTTTGAAAAAGATCTGAATAAGAATAAACGATTCCAACTCCTAGAAGTACAACTATAATCAATGCAGTCAATATGATTTTTGTTTTGTTTTTCAACTGTACACCCCTTTCGAGGAAATGACGCTAAGTTCCATTTATTTAAATTAATACTATACATTTTGACATAGTTTTATATAGCAGTCCATGTAAGTGAACCTCTCACGACTGAAGTCGCGAGCTTCGTCAACGAAGGTTGATAGCTAGGCTACCCTTATTCGTACAGGCGTGTCCACTTCGCCTCTAGCGTATAAGCCCGTTAGAGCTACAACGTTACTTTTTCGCAAGATATTTAATGCGCCGTTGATATCTGCGTTGAGCAGCCTACCTGAAGTTGTACGATACAGTCCACGTTTCACCCGTGATCCGCTAAAGGTGTACGTTTTCGTGTTAGATGGATCATAGGTAGGCAGTTCATCCTGATCCCAAAAACTCGCTTTGGACGTGTAGCTTTCTTCTTGTTGTACCAACACCATCCCATATCGCTCACACATGTATTCCAACTTCTCTTTGATCATCCCAATGGGGATATTCACGAAATTTTGGTTGTTGCGTTTGCCAAGATTACTGCCTTTTTGCAGATTTTCGTTATATCCAATGACCAGTGTCCCAATGCGATATTTCAAACAATAGTGGATTATCTTACGACAGGTCTTGTTCAGGTAATCGTTCACTCGACGATTTCGTTTTGCCACCAAAGCATCTTGTTGACGCGTATACCCTTTCTGCTTTTGTTTATCTTTGATTCGCTGCAAATGGGCATTTCGTTTGTTATACCATTGGTTGATTGCCTTTAATCGTTTCCCATCGATCAGAAAACTTCTTCCTTTGGAAGTGACACAAGCTGCGAGATTGCTGATCCCCAAATCGATTGCAAGTACATGGTTTTTATCGGTATCCCTTTGAACTGCCTGCTCTTCATACGTGTAGTGCACTTCAAAGAACCTTGCACGATGTTTGGGAAGAATACGAATCTCTTTGATTTTCTTGTCTGCCAACAAGGGAGGAATGCGAATCCCCAACGGTTGATGTTTCTTCTGATAAGAACGAGAAAACGGCAGCACAAACCGATTTCCATGTAAACGAATGAAGCCGACTATTAACGGATAACATCCATCTTTTGGTAGGTATCGAGGCATCTCAATGGCTCGAAAGTCGTATTTTCCTTGCTTGGCGAGTCGAATCAACCCAAAGAAAGACTTCCATACTCCATCGACTTCTTTTAATATTTGCTGTGCCATATTGCTATTCAACCGCTTGTAATTTTCGCTTCCCTTCAAAAGCTGATTATTTTTCTGGTAATTCAGATATTTTTTCTCCTGAAAGTAATGCTGACGCACTCGGTATAAGCCTTGGTTGTACAAATTTTTGGCAGTATGACACAAGTCTTTTAAAAGGAAATATTCTTCTTTCGAAAGATGTTTGAGTTGTTGTTTTACGGTGAAATACATGAAAGGATCACCTCTTTTCTAGACAAAGATGAATCCTACTATACAAAATATGGATGGATTTGTCAAAAAAGAAAACAAAAATCGTAGCAATTCATTCCATGAATGAATTCACGGGTGTTCTCGCCACAAAAATAAAAAGAACTTAATCCTGTTTAACAGACTAAGTTCCCTTTTCGATTACTATTCGGACACTTCGACACTTACAAGTTTAGATTCTTTTTCATTCCATGCAAAAGTAGCCGTACTCTTTCCGAGATCGTAGTCACTATAGTAGATTCCATCATATTCATGAGTTTGATCTGGATTTCCAAACACACGGACCAATTCATCTTTGTCATTATTAGGAACATCAATCGGGAATTCTTTTGTATTTATCATCTTAATCATCCCTACATGATCACCGTACATGGTAAAATAAATATCCCCATAATCGAGGAAATTTGGGCTCTCTGTTTCAGGTTTTCCAAAAAAATCAATTATTTCAGCACGGGTCGATCCAATATGAACGCTTGCTCCATATAAATATCCTGTTTTTATAAAAGTTTGAAGCATCACCCAGCCACTATCAGGATTTTGGCGCTCCAAAGGCACTTTATCTACCTCATCGTAATCCAACACATAAACCTTATCCGATGTTACTTTTTCCCCATTTACTATCCCTGTAAAATTTATATACTGCGTGTAATAGCTTTTGTCGTTTTCATGCCCCTCTGGGATCGTACAGTCTGCAACACTATGAATAACAATGGCTCCTTTATTTTTTTGTATATCTTGTTCTCCACAATCTTGAATTGTCCAAGTTCCTTTTGCTGTTTGTGCATTTAGCAATTCGAATTTCAGCTCTACTCCATCCTCATAATGTTTGTAAATAGTGACTCGGATTGGGTTTGGATTGGAATTGATATCTTTTTGTCCATTCTCACTAGCGAAATTCATGGTACAACCGGATATTATGGCAGTAACCGCTAGGAGTAAACAGAATAAAAAATTAAATTTCCTCATAAAAAGTTCCTCCGTATACCTCATGAGATACTTATTTCTACTTTAGTTTAAAAGCTTTATAACAAAGGAAAAAGGGTAATTTACAGTTTGAGGCTTACCCCTTTTGTTAACGAAAAAAGATGGATGAGAAGTAAGCCTTCCATCCATCTCTTCTATTTTCTTCATGACGAAGGGGCTGTTCCCCATTGTTGTAATAAGCTTTCTTCTGCCACATAGTTTTTTTCATTGCTATTCGGGTCATTTTTCCAGTAAAATTCGATTTTTGCAATGCCTTCATTTATCGGCAACAATTGTTCTGGAACAGTTACATGAAATTTCACCGGAGTTAGTGTCGATTGTGAAGAACGTTTGTATTGAACGGTTTGCTTCGATATCACAAGCCTTGAACTTATCCGATCGATTACATAAATGTTGTAATAAAATTTAGTAGAAGGTAAATCCCCCACATCTACACTCACATCATACTCCCCATCTTCTCCTTCTACCTTGCGATTATGAAAAATACGGCTTAGTTTATTATTTTTGGGGAGTTCTTTCCACCAAGGGTACTTCCCTTTTGCCTTCGATGTTGGTGTATCTACACTTTTTTCGTTGATTTGTGTTTGTTTTGTTGCTTCACTTTGATACGCATTATACCAAATGTATGTACCAACAGTGCCCAGTACCAATAGAATCGTTATGGACAAATAGACTACAGGACTGCGGTAGAGATATGCAGTTTCTTTATTCTTTAATGTTGTAGGTATACTCGGTTTCATAAGCCCTAAAAGCGATAATTTCATTTCATTTGCTGTCTGGAAACGACGAGCAGGATTTTTTTCCAATGCCTTATAAATAATTTGTATTAACTTTGGGTTTATCTTATTGCCTAAACCCTTTAAAGAAGGCACAGGTTGATTGATATGCTTCATTGCAATGGCAATATAACTCTCTTCATCAAAAGGCACCATACCTGTCATCATTTCATACATCACAATACCCAAAGAATAAACATCGGAGGACGGCTGTACAGCTTGGGCAGAAGCTTGCTCTGGAGAAAAATAATGGACCGATCCCATTACCATACCAGTTAACGTCATCTTTGTAGAATCCATTAGTTTGGAGATTCCAAAATCAGCAATTTTTGCGACGCCGCTTGCAGTGCATAAAATATTATGAGGCTTAATGTCACGATGAATGATTCCATTTTCATGTGCATGAGCTAAACCGTCACAAATTTGACTTGCAAAATGGATCACTTGATCTTCACTTAAGTTTTCATTTTCTTTTAATACTTGATGCAGAGATGGACCATCCACATATTCCATTACGATAAAATGCGTCTCATCTTGATGAACAATATCATATATTTGAACAATATTGGGGTGATTTAAACTGCTGACAATTTTCGCTTCACGTATAAATCTTTCTATTCCCTCTTCTCCATTTAACTGCCTATCATCGATCACCTTTATCGCTACGTTTCTTTCTAAACGTGTATCCCATGCCAAATATACAGTAGCCATTCCGCCTTGGCCTAACTTTTTGATCAGGTCATACCGATCGATGAGTCTCTGTCTATCCTGTAACACCTTGCCTTTTCTCCTTTTAGAAAACATTAATGAGTGCAATAATAAAAATTATTTTGAAAAAATGATATAATGGAAGTGATTACCTTTAAACTCTTTCCCTTCATTATAATGTAAAGGGTGAAAATTTGAACATCATGGAACCGAATAAAAAGACGCTCCGTCCTATATATATGGCAGAGAAAAAAATAGAACGGTATAAATTTCAAGAAGCTTATGATTTGATCAAAGATTTCCAAGCAAAGGAAGTAGAAACTTGGCCCAGTCGGGAACAAGGTATTTTTTATTGGATTTTAGGCCAGTGGGAATCGCACAAAAAACATATAGAAAATGCACAATCCTATTTTATCAAGAGCATGAACAACCTCGAATGCTACCCAGATAAAAATCCTCTTATTCGGACAATGATCGCCATGAGTAAAACGATCTCCTTATCAGGTGAAGAAGATAAAGCACTCCATTTGTTGATAGAAGCTTATGAGATTGCCATCTATGAACAGATTTCAACCTATACCCAGATAACACTATTCTTTCAACTAGGGGTTCAACATGGGAAACTAGGGGAAGTCTATTCTGCTATCTATTACTTTAACAAGGCTCTTCAGTTCAGTGCAAACCTAGATATAACCTATAAATCAGGCCAAATTTTTATGTCTTTAGGCGTTTGTTATATGCAACTCCACGATTTTCATCAATCCAGACAACATTTTGAAAAGGCTCTGCTTTCATTCGAGTTAGCTGGAGATGAAGAAAATCTAGCCGGAACACATATGAATCTGGGCATTCTTTATGGATATCATCATGTCTATGATCAGGCAACTCAAGAACTACAAAAAGCAATGTCTTTGTATCTCCAATTAGAACAACCCCAGATGAAATTGCAATGTATGAGTAAATTGGCCACCTTCTTATATCAAGATGGAGAATGGGAAGAAGCAACTTCTTACTGCAACATCATCTTATCGGAACAAGAAAACCATACTCCCTTTTCAATAAAGGCATATGAACTGCTAAGTGACATGAAACTAGTTAAAAATCAGTTGGATTCCTCTCTAGAATTTATCAACAAAGCGTTAGCGCTATCAGAAGAAAGCCAAATGGAAAGACAACACCTTATCACCAAAAAAATCCAGCTGCTCCGCCAAAAAGGAAGATGGCAAGAAGCATTGGATCTTATAGCTGCCAAAGCATAGGAGGTGTTAAAAATGAACACAATTGAATACTACATTGAACTGAGGCTTGCGTTTCATACTGTAACAGACAAAACTCCTATCACGGTTGATACCGCAAAAATATCCGAAATCCTTCACTGTTCCTCACGCAACGCACGGCTTCTGTTAAAAAAAATGCACAGTGATGGATTCATAGAATGGACATCAGGCAAAGGAAGAGGAAATCGCTCTCATCTTACCTTTAACTTCCCTCTATCATCTGTCATCATCCTTCATTTTCAAAGCCTTATCCAGCAAAATAATATGGAGGAAGCATTACAGTTTCTTGACAGAAAAGAAATCCCTATCGATATCAAAAAGAAATGCTATAACCAATTACGACCTCAATTTGGATTAAATCTACCACAAATAGACCAATCAGAAGACAAAAAGCTTTCACCTGCTTCTAAAAAAATGACCTTTAATCATATTGTTCGTTATGTTGGAAATCGCACTTCTTCGTGGGTATTAGGAAAAAAAATGCCCCAACATAATACCATTCAATGGCCAAAAAAAGATTCCGATTCTTAACTTTTCAAGTGGGAAGATACTTGCTGTTTCATTCTTTATTCCCTATGTAAAATTGGAGTGATCAGATTGAAAAGTGAAAAATCCAGTACAACAGCTATGGGAATCGCATTGATGCGTGCTCTTGAATCGAGCAGACCCGAAAAGGAACGTATTTGTTTTGATCCATTCGCTCGTTCCTTTGTGAACAGCATCACCTATATTTTCAGCAAATGGATTATGACTTCTGGATTATTTGAAAAATTCAACCATGGAGCTTTAGAGTTTGTCACTGCTCGGGAGCGTTATATCGATGACTTTTTGAAAAAATGCCTACTGCAAGATTTTGATCAAATTGTCATCCTTGGTGCAGGCTTCGATACCCGTGGATATCGAATAGATGGTATCGAGAAGACACAAGTATTTGAAGTAGATCATCCTGCGACACAAAAAGTCAAATTACAAAAACTAAAAACTATCATTAACCCCCTGCCTAAAAATGTTACGTTTGTATCAGTCGACTTCAATACACAAGATTTAAGAGAACGACTTTTGCAAAATGGCTACTTGGAAAATAAGAAAACACTCTTTATTTGGCAAGGAGTCACAGTCTATCTGAATCCAGAAGGCGTAGATAGCACCTTATCTTTCATTGCCAACCACAGCGCATCAGGCAGCGCAGTCATTTTTGATTACTACTACAAGGAAACATTACAAGATACAAACAATGTCCATATAAAAAGCATACATCGTTCCGCAAGATGGACAGGAGAAAACTATATTTTTGGAATTGAAGAAGGAAAAATCGAGTCCTTTTTAGATGATCGTGGTTTTCGAGATATTCATAATGCTTCATCTGATGAATTAAAACAACTGTATTTTAAAGGGGTTAATGCGAAACGCATCATGCTTCCAGGTTTAGCAATCGCCTCTGCGTATGTAAAATAGCGCAAAGGGATAGAGGAACAAGGGACGGATAGTCCCTTATTTCTTGTTTTATCACAGATAATAAGCAATCGTTGTAATAATAAATAAAAGACGGGGATTCCCGCCTTAATAATTAAAATCGAAGATCTTTTATATCGCCTAGGTTGATTCCATACCTAGAATAAATCTTAGTTGTATTTTCTCCAGTCAATTCTTTTTCCTTGTAGCCAAGTAGGAAGGCTATGTGTAACACTTGTTCTTTTGAATCAGCTTCAATTTCTAGATAGGGAGGAATCATAGGCCAGTGATCAATTTCAAGCTGTGCACCCTTTAATATAAAGCTTGTCCGTTTATTTTCTTGATAACCTTTTGGATGAAATCCGAGGTTTCCAAGTAGTTTGTTTGTTTCTTCAAAATCGCTGACAATAACTTCTGTCTCAATTGTTCCGTCGATCCCATCATGTACAATTTCTTTTGTGGTTAATGCTATTTCTTTTCCGTTATCTCTTAAACGAATCCACTTGCTCATGTCCCCCTGAACAATATCATATACATAACGTTTCATGATTACTTCTCCGACACATGAACCACCCAGCTTTATAATTCGTTGTTCTATAACTTCAGGATTAATTTCTATTACCTTTGCCTCGTATTCAATCATTTCATAAACTCCTTTGGTGTATATTTGTCAACTCTCTATATTCTCTTTCTCGAAATCCAACGATTTCCCTACACAGATCACTTTTAACAAATTGATCGAGTGGCAAGCAAAGATCCATTCTTTGGATACAAACACCAACTTGATATACATTACTACGATCTCTGTAGAGTCTGATGCCGTAGTACCCTTCTTGACAGTCTGTATCGTTGTTAAAACGACAAGACGAACATGTATCTGGTAGTCGTACGAGTCTAATTTGTTTGAAATAGATAACTCTTCCTGTTGGAAGTCGATAAGCGACTTTACTGCCAGATACACCAGCTGTAACATATCTAGCAATCGGGATTGCTTGCAATTCTTCGAGTATTCGGTGAATAGCGGACATGGATGTAGAATCGTCCAGTGAATTTAATAATCGAACGGATAAATTTGGCGAATATTCTTCTAGAATTCGTTTTATTCGTGGTGCATGACTGTAATTTGGAACAACAATATTGGCACTTGCCTTGATCCCATGGTGTATAACAGTTGATATTGACTTTTTCAAAGCTTCTATTTTACGCCCTGCAAGCATTGTATTCTGATATTTTTCATGCTGAACTTGGGATAATTCTTCTGAAGTAGTTCCAAAAATAGAAAAGTTGATTCGATCTAATCCCATACACTTATCTAAAATGTTCTCACCATTTTCCCCATTCGATGTCATACAAACCTTAAAACCTTCAGATCTTATTAGTTCTACAATGTTGGGTAAGTGAGAGTGCAAAGTTGGTTCACCACCTGTTAAGTGGATTTCATTAAAACTTAATGAATCACGTAAAACTTTGATAGCGTTACCAAATTCTTTGTCAGGAAAAATAGGGGCAGATAGAAAGCTAACTCCATTTGTATCTGCATAGATCGAAGTTCTTTCAGAATTGCCATGTGTAGTCCAATTACCTGTTTGATTCTTAACATTGTCTACTGTTACCGGAGTACCCTCATTATGACAAAAAGTACAAGTCATTCCACAAGTATCAATAATTTTAATTCGTAATGTTCGATCTCTGGAAATATACGTTGGAATCTCTTTTCTACATGCCATGTTCCTCATCCTCCGTTGGATCAAAAGATGTTCCTTGAATATACGTTGATCCATCACCCATATTAATTATTTTCGCATTTGAAAGAGTTATTTCTATGTTGTTGTTGTCCATTGTAGTCAATTTTAATTTCGAAAACATTGTTGAGACCTGTGGTTTTAGAAAACGATTCTTATCAAAGTAATATTCCACTCTTGATTCGGTAGGCGTAGTAGCCAATTTTGACTGATCGTAAAAACGATATCGCGGGTTAGAGGTACGAAGGTATTCCACAAATTCCGAAACAGATTCGGAACTTCCTTCTATAATGAGACGTAAAGACATAGAAAAACAACTCCTTTGAAATATTAGAATATTCTCTCGCTATTAATATATATCTATATCAATATTTGTGCAACTGCCTGTTTCAATTTATTGAATTTAGTGTACTATATTGGTATAGATCAAATAATCAGAGATCAATTACGAAGGGAGGTACACATGATGGCTAAAACAAAGTGGACAGAAATATTCGAAGTTCTAAAAGAACGGATCAAAACGGAAATATATGCACCTGGTCAAAATTTCCCGACGAATTTAGAGTTAAGCAAAGAATTCAATGCTCATCCAATGACTATTCAATCTGCTGTGAATGCTCTCATACGTGAAGGATTGGTTATTTCTTCAAGTACCAGAAACCCTCGAAAAGTACGACCGAAATTACCTCACAAAAGCACAAGAAAAAGCTTCTCTAGAGATTCAGCAGGGAAGAAGTATCATAAAAATTTACTTGAGTTAAGGATTATAAGCGATAAAAAAGATATCCCTGATGAGGTATTGGCTGAAATGCAAGCACCAGTATTGTACTACTGTCATGAACAATGGTTGGAAGATAAACTCGCTGCTGTGTCTCGTTCTTACATGCCAAACTATATCAATCTACCGGAACTTGAAGGAAGAATTAAAGAAAAAGGATCAGGCCTATACCGATCCATGCGAGCAATGGGATTGAAGCCAAAGTATATTGATGAAACATTGCGAGCTACATTGCCCACTGATCAAGATATAAAAGATTTGAAGTTAGATGATCCAAAGAAGAACGAGGTAGTCATCATGAATATTTTGCGTAAAGTATTCAATGATGATGGAAGATTACTTGAATATTGCTTGTTAACAGACCGAGCAGATATCTATGACTTTAACTATCAATTTACAATGGATTGATAGTTTTTTAGCATATGAGCATTCATGAAAAATATCCCCCCTCCCCAACTGTCTACCAGAAGGAGAAATACCGAAACATTTCGAGAAATCGATACATCCGAGAGAGTGAGGAAAAGGGGGTTAACTTGTTTTCTGAGTGCGTGGATTGAAGAAATGGAGAAAACAGAATCAATAAATTCGATATGATAAAAAGATCAGTTGTTGGCTAACTTATTTTGATTAAAAGACAGGTGAAACCATGATTATAGAAGAGGTTATCTGTGACTGTAATTTAATAGATGGAGATAGATGGCCTTTTGATGTTCCTTCTGTTTCTCAAATTGTACGCCAAGGATTAACGTTTCAAACTCCTATTACGTTCTTAGTAGGAGAGAACGGTTCTGGTAAATCCACTATTATAGAGGGTATTGCAGAAGCTTATGGATTAGATGCTCATGGAGGTCGTGCGGGACGAAAATTTGTTAATGATCGTCCCCAAACCCCTTTGGGTGAAGTAATGAAACTAAACTATACACCTATTGGATCAAAGGTGTCTGCGATTCCTAAAAAAAGAAAAGGGTATTTTTTACGAGCTGAAACCGCACATGGATTCATGTCTTTTGTCACAGGAATGCGTGGTTATTGGGAAAAGAATGTGATGGAAATGAGTCATGGGGAAGGGTATCTGGAAGTATTAGATACCATGTTTACAGAACCCGGATTATATCTACTAGATGAGCCAGAGGCAGCCCTTTCTTTTTCATCCTGCCTCCATTTAATATCCATCATGAACCGCCTGTCTGAAATCGGCGCACAGGTCATTTGTGCTACACATTCTCCTCTGTTAACTGCATTACCTAAAGCTGATATTTTAGAACTTAGCACAGAAGGAATCAAAAGATTACCTTGGAAAGAGCTTGAGTTAGTAGACCATTGGCAAAGATTTCTCTCTAATCCCTCCATTTATTTACGTCATATTGTGAATGAGGAAAAATAATATGAATTTCTCGAATCCATATGAAGGTAAGCAATTTGAAATGTATGAAGCACTTGTTAAATATGCAAAGCAATATGATTTATTGCTATTAGGTGATCCTTTTTTTGGTTGGAATAACCGATCAATAGGATGCAAAGTAAGAAAACTGGAGGATACATACTGGCTTCGAGTGGTTTCTGAACAAAAGTGGTGGGCGCAAGGAGACTGGTGGGAAGGAAATAAAGCTGCTAATGCCATTCAAAGTATCTCTAAATCGAAGGTTCTCAGAGTAACAGAATATGAAGAAGGCGATACTCTTTACCGTGCTGAGTTACACACTTATATAAATAGTCGAGTGTGTTCAGCTACACCAGAGTTACGAACGAATATCAAATTATCCACTCAATGGTGGTCAGATTTACGAAAATTTTTAGATGTTCTATCTTCCTATCAGACAAATAGAACTACTATAAGCCAAGAAAAGGTATCTCGGCGATTTCTTGTATTCTATGGTGATGATATTGATAGTGAAGTTTGTAACTGGACTACTGCACATGCTGATCTGCACTGGGCTAATTTAATGAATCCATTATGTAGTATTTTAGATTGGGAGAGTTGGGGAATGGCCCCTGCTGGATATGATGCTGCATATTTGTATTGCCACAGTTTACTCGTTCCTGAAATCGCAAACCAAGTGTACGAAACATTTCAAGATATATTGGATAGTAAAGATGGATATTTAGCACAGTTGTATGTGATAACACATATGCTGCGCAGAGTTGACCAAGGTGATTATATGGAACTTGCAGGTCTTTTACACAGGGAAGCAAATAAACTAAAAAAGAAGTAAATGAAATTATTGATATCCTTTCCTGTATTAAAAATCAAATTATTCAAATAACTTATTGAAGTATAGTGAATCAACATAAAATAGGTCATCTAAAGGTTCATGAAAATCTTTAGATGACCTTTATCTTATTCTACCGAGAACCAATGTGAATAAAAAAAACAAGCAGGCCAATGAAAGCTCCGCCGCCGATTGCTATATTTCCGCTCGCAAACATACCCAATACGGTATAAGCGATTAGTCCCCAGATGATACTCAGTGGTACAAATAATACAACTCGTAAATATGGGATAACAAATAATATGGCCAGTATGATAACAGAGCCAAAAAATGTAGGCCATGAGTGGAAATAATACCCTAAAATTGCGGAAAGAATCAAAATCTCAACCACGATAAAATTACGACTGCTGCGGACATTTTCCATCTGATTCATGATATCCGCGAAGTCTCTCTCCATTTTTCTTCTATCCATCTCCATTCTCCTCCCTCTTCCCAAATTGCAACAATCCATCAAATATTATATCATCTTACAATTCCAATTGGTTATCTATCTATCTTCATAACTATTAGTATAGAGTGCATATTAACATTATCATAACGGAGGATAACAGTATGACGGAACAAGATTGCTTGCTTTTGATATACATAAATGAAGAACGCAATTTAACACGAACTGCTGAACGGCTTTATATCACTCAACCTGCACTGAGCTATCGACTCCAGCAAATCGAAAAGGAATTTGCTGTCCCCATCATTGTTAAAGAAAAGAAAGGAATTCGTTTCACTCCAGAAGGAGAATACCTCCTTACCTACGCAGAGAGAACACTAAAAAATCTGCGGAAAGCAAAAGACTTCGTCATCAACATTCGTCATGACGAGAGAGGAACTCTCCGATTAGGTGTTTCCAGTTACTTTGCTCAATACAAGCTCCCGCCCTTATTAAAAACATTTCAATCTGCCTTTCCTCAAATTCAAATCCATGTCACAACAGGAATGAGCAATGAGTTAATCGATGGGCTACTAGCAGATGAGCTCCATGTCGGGATTATTCGCGGGGATTACCATTGGTACGAGGAAAAATACTTTTTAGAAGAGGAAAATATCTGCATTATCTCCAAAGATCCAATCGATCTTAATAAACTGCCTGATCTACCAAAAGTACATTATCGAGAACCTCTCAACTCCATTCAAGCAAAAAGCAGCTCTCATACAACAATTATCCACAGTATTGATCAATGGTGGAATGATCACTATGACCAGCCTCCCTATATTGCCATGCAGGTAGATAGTTATGAAACGTGCCGGGAGATGGTGCGAAACGGGATGGGATATGCAATTGTACCTCGTATTTTTATCCATCAGGACGACGATCTTTACACGTATGATCTTATGGCAAAAGATAGCAAAGCTTTAAAACGGAACACTTGGCTGATGCATAAAAAGGAAACCGAACACCTGAAAGTCGTTCAACGCTTTGTAAACTATATCAAATCCACTTATCCGCATGATTAACTAAAAATTTTTTATGAATGAACCAAAAAATTCTTGAATTCCCTTATCCCAGAGGAGTGAGTACAATTTAAGTAATGATAACGCTATCACCTTCTTTAAGAAATGGATAGAGAAAGGATTACTTTCGATGGGAAATAATAAGGATAAAATTCAAGTTGCTGTAGAAAAACGAAGCGAAGAAATAAAAGCGCTATCATTAAAAATCCACGCGAACCCAGAATTAAGTTTTGAAGAACATCAGGCACAAGGCTGGTTGATTGAACCTTTAGAGAAAGCAGGTTTTCAAATTGAAAAAGGCTTGTCAGGACTCCCCACTTCTTTTCGTGCTACTTGGGACAATGGAGAAGGACCTGCTATTGCCTTTCTTGCAGAATATGATGCACTGCCGAAAATTGGACATGCCTGTGGTCACAATATCATCGGATCATCAGCTGTAGGAGCTGCTTTAGCGTTAAAAGATGCTGTACCGGATCTGCAAGGGAAAATTGTCGTCATCGGAACACCTGCTGAAGAAGAAGGTGGCGGGAAAATCTTGATGGCTGATGATGGCATCTTCGATGATATCGATGCAGCTATGCTGTGCCATCCACAAAAGAAAACATGGGTACTTCGCGGTGGATTAGCTTGCGTGGACGCGACGATTCAATTTTTCGGCAAGCAATCACATGCTTCTTCTGCCCCAGAAAAAGGAATCAGTGCATTGGAAGCATTGATCACTTCTTACAATGCAATCAATGCCTTGCGCCAATTTTTCACTGATGATGTACGGATTCATGGCATTATCACGCATGGCGGTGAAGCGACAAATGTCGTACCAGACTTCACCGAAGCCAAATTTTTGATGCGGGCTGCAACTGTCAAAGGACTTGAAGTTGTTAGACAAAAAGTGTATCGCGCAGTGGAACATGCAACAGAAGCTATGGGAGCCAGATGCGAGATTACAGAAGGACTCATCTATGCAGAACGAAATAACAATCATGCTTTAGCAGATCTTTTTCGCCATAACCTCGAATCCATGGGAATTGAAGTAAGTGAACCGCCGACACAAGGTGGATTAGGCTCATCCGATATTGGAAATGTTGGACGAGTAACAGCTACTATCCACCCTTATATTCAAATCGGAAATGAAACCACCCATACATCTGAATTTGCAGCTCTTGCAGGTTCCGAAGCTGGTATGGCAGGTCTGATGCAGGCATCTAAAGCACTTGCTATGACAGCATATGATCTGATCGACAATCCAGAAGCTTTTCAGCAAGTTCGACAAGAATTTGAAGCTTGGAAACAAAAACAATCATCTTAGATGCGACTAGTAGGGGGAAATTTTATGAGCAAAGTACTCAAATATTTCAAGTTTCCACACACGTATGTCTTGCTAGTTTTATTGATCATCATCGCTTCTTTTTTCACATACTTGATCCCTTCTGGCGAGTTCAAACGGGTTGAAGATAAAAAAACAGATCAGACCGAACTTGTACCAAATTCTTATCATCATATCGAATCAAGTGCAGTCAGCATTGTCCAAGTTCCGAAAATGATCGTCAAAGGATTAAATGATTCTGCTGATATCATCATGTTTATTTTTATCGTCGGCGGTGCTTTTCAAATTATTACGGCAACAGGCACTATCAATGCGATAACTGGGAGGATAGCCCATCGATTTCAAAACAAAGACAAGCTCATTATCCCCATTTTCCTCACCCTGTTTTCGGTTGGCGGCTTTTCGATGGGGATGTCTACCGAGTGTATGGTGTTTGTTCCGATTGGTATAGCTGTCGCCCGATCACTTGGATATGACGCAATTGTAGGAACGGCGATGGTTTCCCTTGGTGCTTCGATCGGTTTTACAGCAGGACTTTTAAATCCATTTAATGTAGGGATTGCCCAAACCATCGCTCAAATTCCCATGTTTTCTGGACTATGGCTGCGTGCTATTTTACTAGTTGTTTTACTTATCATCACAAGTTACTACCTCATCCGCTATGCACAAAAAGTAAAAAATAATCCGAAATCTTCTTATGTTGCAGATCTAGAAAAAGAGAAGAATAATAGTCAAACTTTGGAGCAAGTAGATGTTCCAAAAATGGAAAGCAAACATTATCTTGTTTTACTCACACTTTTAGTTGGTTTTGGCAGCTTAGTATGGGGAGTATCTACACAGGATTGGTGGATCGAGGAGTTATCCGCACTCTTCTTGAGTATGGGCATCATCGCTGGATTCTTATCCGGGTTTGGCCCGAGCAGAGTAGCAAAAGAGTTTGTCATCGGAGCTAAATCAATGACATATGGAGCACTGATCATCGGTTTAGCTCGTGGTATATTGATGGTCTTTGAAGAAGGACATATCATCGATTCCATTGTCTATTCTTTATCTGGACTTATTGGTCATCTTCCAAGTTCTATTCAAGTCCTTGGCATGTATTTCTTCCAGACTATTATGAATGTTTTTATCACCTCTGGTACAGGGTTAGCTGCAACTACGATGCCGATTATGGTTCCACTTTCAGACCTCATCCATGTAACAAGACAAACAGCTGTATTAGCTTACCAAATGGGGGATGGATTTACGAATATCATCTTACCAACTTCCTCTATGTTGATGGGAAGCTTATCGGTATCAGGGATTACTTATCAAAAATGGCTCAAGTTTATGTGGCCACTTATGATCGTATGGGTGATCATCGGCGCCGTATTTGTAATCATTGCAAATCTGATCCATTATACGTAAAGCTAAAAAACAAAGCTGCTTTTCTCATCGTAGAGGAAAGCAGCTTCTCTATTGTTTAAACTGTCGGGAAAGAGCTGGAATCTATAATAGATGAGTTTGTGATATTTAGTCAGATATTACAGAAAAGAGGCTGAAAACAATACCAACTCCCTTATTAGTGTGATATATTTTACGTACAACCGTAACTCAACCGGAAGAAGAGTATATGAACAACCGTTTCAAGCGCATCCTTCGGGCTCTGCTGTTCGTGAGCGTCATCTTCGTGGCGATCCTCTACCCCCTCTTCATGATGGGGGAGATTCAGGGGGAGAACTCCCGGTACTACCAGAGCCTGTTCGAGCACTACCAGACCAGCTCGTACGAGCACCAGAGCCTCAACGCGCTGGGGGTAGCCACCACCTCGTTCCTGATCATGGGAGCGATCTTCGTCTATGTGACACTCGGTGCAATGAAGATCGCCTTTGGCGACCGCTTCAAGTTGGTCGTCGTTGACGAGAGCAAGCGCTCTGAGAAGAAGCTGTCTCCGGTCGTCGAACCGCTCCTCTCGCTGGCCGGCTCAGCGTTCTACTTCTGGGCGAGCTGGTGGCTGTTCTCACTCAGCTCCAGCAACCGGGACAACGCCCAGAGCTGGAGGCAGAAGCCGGGCAACTCCGGTCGTGTCTCTGAGCTCTGCCAGAAGTTGAGCGAGAACCTCCACGATCTGTCCAACATCTATATGTGGGGAAGCATTCTGACGCTCGCAGCCGGACTGTTCCTGCTCAGCGGCTTTTTCCTCTTGATCGCAAAGTGGAAGAAGCTGCGCAAGAACACGGACACGGTGGAGCCGAGCCAGGAAGGAGTCGAACCCGCTGCGGACGGAGTCAAGAAGCTCTGAACTTCTTCCGAGTAGAGAATACGGCACGTCACCTTGATAGATACACAACTGATAGGTGACGCAGGATCGGCTGGATCATCGTATCCAGCCGGTTGCCGTTTATAGAGTATAATCCTTTACATGGTTAAAGCTGAATGGAAGAAAATCATGGAAAAGTCCATATTATAAATGTAAAACCATCAGTTTATTAGGCTGATGGTTTTAACGTTTTTAGCATTTACTTTGAGTGATTCCATATTTTACAATGGATGTGAGGTGATCGAAAAATGCCAACATTTTCACAATGGGATGAAGCTTATCGGACTGGGGAATACCAGCAGCTTTGGGGAATGTCCCATCCATCACAAGAACTAGTCAGTTTTGCTGCTGCTTACGGTTCCACAGTTGGAAAAGTCGCTATTGATGTAGGTTGTGGAGCAGGATCAGAAGCAATTTTCTTAGCACAGTGCGGATTTACTACATATGGATTCGACCAAAGTGTAGAAGCTCTCAAGATTGCCACTGAGCGTGTAAAAGATTTAGGATTATCCGTCACCTTTCAGGAAGCAAATATACTTCATGTTCCGCTTGCTGACCAAACTGTCGACCTCATCAATGACCGTGGATGTTTTCATGTGCTATCTAATGACATTCGGCCTGATTATGCAAAAGAGATGGCTCGTTTACTAAAACCAGGCGGTAAAATCTTCATACGCGGCTGTAGAGATACCAGTAATGAACGTTTTCATGCCATTACCGATGAAGCAATAAAAACATATTTTAGTGATACTTTCGATGCAACCCCTGTCTATCCTTTAGAAATGAATGACGGAAGACCTATTTTGTTACATGGAGGCCTTGTGATTCTGACTAAACGATAAAGAGGAGAAAAAAGCAAACGCCTATTCTTCTAGGCGTTTGCTTTCCATTAGATGTAATGTTGGTGTGGAAAGTAAGCTAGCAACAGAGTTTCTTACCTTTTTCTAAAGTCAAAAGCAATGCTGATTCACGAGAAATAACTCTCTGCAATTTTTGATTTAGATTTTGGTTGACCTCTAAAAGTTCTTGGGCATCTTTTGCTCCAGCAAAAATGGAACGGATGGTATCTTGAATTTTTACTTTCTCTTGAACAATCTCTCCTGCTATTGCCAGTTCCTCTTCTCCTATTTTACCAATGACGAGCTTTTGTGCTTCTTTACAGTTGGTGACAAGTGTTGCTGTTACTTCATTTGTATTTGTATCCTTCTCAAATACTTGGTCTCCGGGGATCAGTTCGTATTCATAGTGAACCCCTGCATCATTGACCACTTTTTCTGGTTCTGGGCTATCGATTTCTACTTCAAAAGTAACGAGGACAAGTTTACCTGCTTCAACCGTTCCGATATTTACTCCTGTTTCAATATTCCCACTAACCGGAACACCATCTCGTTTTAAGCTGCCAGCGACATACTTTGTACCATTTGGAATGACGTCTTCTACGACAACATTTATCAGATCAGTGTCTCCTGTGTTGTCAATCTCGATCGTGTACAAAATCGTGTTTCCTGCTCGATTATACACAGGCACATCTTCTCTTTTGGCTATCTCTACTTGAACAAAACGGATAACCGTTGTCGCTTCATTGCTTTCCGCTGTACCTGTAGAGGTCGGCAAACCAGGACCACTTTGAAAATCGTAGATGACAGAAGCCTTATTTACTGCTACGTTATCTGGGGGAACTTTATTTACCTTTACTTGAAATTCAACCACGACCGGCCCTTCGATAGAAACCGAACCAATATTTACTCCTGCTGTTGGATCACCACTTGGTTGTAACACGCCATCGATCAATAGACTGCCGGGAATAAATGAAACCTCAGGTGGAAGTGTATCTTTTAAAATGGTGTTTTGTGCTTCGGTTAGTCCATCGTTCTCTACAAAGATGGTATAAGTCAGAATTTCTCCCACTACTTCTGCCTTCTTATCTACTTCTTTGGTAACTTTGATTTCCGGGCTGTTTACATCGATTTGCACCCCTAAACCTGTTACAATATATCCATCCGATTTGGAAGTAAATTGAACAACTGCGTCTGTCTGGCTATTTTCCATCGCATCAGAGACGTCCACATTGGTGATATCCCAGCTATAGCGAACCGCTCCAGCGGCATTTCCCGGGGTGGCATTTAACGAACCATCTGTTCCGCTTGTATCTAGATTTCCATCATCATCATTGATCTGCGATGCAAAGAAATTATCTACAGGATTATTCGGTCCTGATACAGGGCTCAGTGAAGACGCATCTTTGCCAAATAGGAGCTGATCTCCTGGTATTCTGGAATCACCTTCCATAGCCGTAACGAGCAGTCTGGCATGAACATCTCCTAAATCAGGAGTGGAGAAACCAGTAATGGATTGATTGATCGCACCAGCCCGCTCAATAGAAGCTGTCCCGACGTATACATTCATATTTCGCAGAGGAAGCGAAGCATCTTGATAGACCACTTGCAATGTCCAACCTGCTACGTTGTTACTTTTAAATCGCTGAACCGTTGCAGGTACACCGCTGACTGTGTACGTACCTGCCCCATCACTGTTCACTAAGCTCGTCACATTGGCACTGCGGACATAAAACGTTTGATTTGCTTGGTTTACTTGTTGTGCAGTAGTGGTATCTGGTGTGATAGTATACGTACTGACTGGTGAAGCAAACGTAATCGCTCCATTAATCTCACTGGTCACATCTTCTGTACTTGTCTTGGTAGAACCTCCCCAGATAAGCTCTGCATATAAAACCGTTGCTCCAGTCGGTATTTGTAAGCGAGCAGCAGAACCATTTTCCCTCCAATCCTGTGTAGAACCAGGAGGATATCCGATTACTTGCTTTGTAGTGTCGAGGGTAATAAATGCTCCAATATCTGAATAGATGGTATTGGTATTGCTCAATCCAAGGGTGTTTCCGGTAAACGTAACTGCCCCATTTGTCGTTGTCGAATAACGCCTTTGAAAGCTCATCTCATCCATCCTTTCCCTTTAGCTACAACCACAACAAATATCTTTGCTTTGATCTAATTTTTGAATTAACACATCTTCCAATTGTGCAATGGAACGCACGGCATTTATTGCACTCTGGTTTAACTCCAACAACTCCGCTACGGTGAGCAGACCGGCGCGAAATAACTGGGAAGCCGCTTGAATCTTTTCTCCTTCCATATCGATTACTCCGGCAATCGCCTTTTGTTCTTGGGCGATGGAGTGTATGATCAAATCTCTCGCCCACTCACAAGCTGATCGCCCAGCAGGAACATTGGTCTGTGCTTCGTTACTCGTTGCGCTGTCTTTGACCGGTGGTTCACCTGGTTCTCCTTCATACTCATACTCCGCACTTGCTGTATTCCCAATAACACCACTAGGATCAGGTTTCAGTACTTCCACTTCAAAGGTAACTACGATTGGACCTTCAATGGATATAGAGGAAAGAGGAAATCCGACAGTCGGATCAGCACTCGTATTCGGAACATCATCAATCTTTACACTTCCCGGCACAAAAGCCAGTTCTTCTGGTAATTCATCTTTAAAAATCACATTACTCGTTTCTACCAAGCTATCATTTGTCAAAAACACGGTATAAGTCAAAATATCTCCAACGACAGCATCTGTCTTATCTACTTCTTTTGTCAACACCACTTCTGGTTTTTCCGCCATCTTTCACCGCTCCTCTCTATTTACATCCACTACATAAATCTGTGAGGCTGGCTCTTTTGTCATCAAGTGCTTGTTGCAGCACACGAAGCGCATCGGAAACACCATCCGCACTTTGGATGATCCGGTCCTGCTCCGCAGCGGTTATGGTCCCATCTGCAAATGCTTGATTGGCAGCATTCACTTTGAGCAGCTCCGCATCTTGAAGCAATTTCATATTTTGTTCTTCTTGGCGAATGGAATTTTCAATTATTTCTTTGTTTCGTTCACATGGAGTCGGAGGTCGAACGACTACTTTTGTTTCTGCGATTGTACTGGATGCCTCGCCTGTCGCAATTGGCAAACCAGGGGCACTCTCAAACTCATACGTGAGCGAAGCTTCGTTTTCGATAATCTCATCTGGAGGGACATTCACAATCTTAGCTTGGAATGTGATTTCCACTGGTTCATTTAAGCCCAATGTACCAAGGGAAACACCTGTTGCAGGATCACTGCTCGGCTGGGGAACTCCATCAACTCGAATACTTCCCGGAACAAATTGAAGTTCGGCTGGCAATATATCGGTCCAAACAGCATCTCTTGCTTCGATCTCTTTTGTGTTCACCAGCAGGACAGTGTAAGTGACAACATCTCGTACTTTTGCTTCCGAAAGGTTCGCTGTCTTCTCCATTCGGATCTTTGGACTGTCCACATCGATCTGAACCGCTAAGCCAGATATGAGATAAGCATCACTATTGGATGTAAAGCGAGCAACCGCTCGATTTTGGCTGTTGATCATCGCCGTGGAAGCATCGACATTGGTAATATCCCAACCATAACGAACAACACCGTTTGAACCACCGATAGCAGGATTGAGATTACCTGCTGTTCCACTTGTATCTAAGTTTCCATTGTCATCATTGATTTGGGTAGCAAAGAAATTATTTGCTGGATTGTTCGGACCACTCATGGGCTGCAAAGTGGAGTCCGTTGGTCCAAACAAAAATTGATCACCGACAAGGTTTGTATCTCCCTGCATTGCTGTCACTAACAAGCGCGCATTGACAGGTCCTGTCGTAGGAGTACCGAAATCGGTAACTTCAATCGATTGAGGAGAACCATTGTATATAAATGTGTCATTAACAAAAAACGTAATATTTCGACTTGGCATGGCAGCATCTTTGTATGCGACTGCCAATGTCCAACCAACTGCTCCTAAAGTAGCTGGTACCTTGCCAACTGCATACCTGCCATCCCCTGCTGCTTTTACCAAATCAGTCACATCCGCAGAACGAACGTAAAAGTTGCCATTTTGTTGTGCGGTGGCAGGATCAGGAGCAAGCGAAACCGTGCCGTTAGGAGTGGTAAAATCAACAGGATTGTTCAATGCACCATTGACATTTGCATCTGTTGTACCACCCCAAATTAGCTCTGCATACTGCACCTCTGCACTGCTTGTGAGCCGCAAAACGGCCGCAGACTTATTTTCCGCCCAGTTTGTTGTCGTTCCTGGTGGAAAACCAGATACTTGCTTTGTTGTATCTGTAGTGAGAAATGCGCCAATATAAAAGTTCCCTGGATTACTCAGATCAGCAAGCCCCAGCGCATTGCCAGTAAACGTGATTGCCCCATTGATCGTAGCTGCATAGCGGCGAATGAGTGCCATAATACACCTTCCTCCCCATTTGTTTTGATTTAGCAGTAATCACAGATTTCTTTGACGGTCGATAGTTTTGTTATTAACTTCTCTTCTAATTCAATCACCGCATCGAGCATCTGCTCTACACTTTCATTAACTGCAATGAGATCACGGATCAAAACTTCATCATTTTGGAATGCACGGGATACAGCCTCTACTTTTTCTGCCTCTGCGCGAATGATATGGGCAATTCCTTTTTCTGCCTCTGCAACGGTTTTGATAATCTCATTTTTGCTCTCATCACACGAAGGAGGCTCGATCACTTCGATTCCCGGTACATTACTGATCACAGTTGCTGTAGAAATCGGCAAATCAGGTCTGCTCTGAAAATCAAAGGTCATGGACGCTTTGTTGTGAACAACCTTACCTGGGGGTTCTTCTTTTATCTTTGCTTGATACGTAATGATGATTGTCTCACCAACTGCGATCGTACCGACATTTACTCCTGCTTCGATATCTTCTCCCGGAAAAGCTACCCCTCGTACTCGCAAACTATCTGGTAGATACTCCAGCTCAGGATCAAGGAAATCTTGAAAAATAATATTGGTAGCAGGTACAAATCCCTCATTTTTGACCTCCAAGGTGTAGGTAACAATCTCCCCTACTACCGCCTTGGTTTTATCTGCTGATTTTGTCATTTTGACAATCGGACTATTGGCATCCAGTTGCACACCATACCCACTGACCATATACGTATCTTGCGCCGTAGCGATACGTACAATCGCCTCACCTTGGCTGTTGCGTAACGTACTGGATACATCCACATTTGTAATATCCCAACCTGAGCGAACACCAAAACCATCTGAACCAATAGGTTTGTTTAATGTACCTGCTGTCCCGCTCGTATCCAAGTTTCCATTGTCATCATTGATCTGGGAAGCAAAAAAGTTGTTAGCGGGATTATTAGGACCAGAGATGACTTGCATAGAAGAAGTATCTGGTCCAAACTCAAAGCGATCGCCTGGAAGATTGGAGTTTCCTTCCATCGCAGTCAGCATCACACGACCTTTTACTTCACCTGCTTCCAATGTCATAAAGCCATACAAACGTTCATCGACTGGCGGATTAAACTGTGTAATCAATTGCGAACCAGCATAAATATTCATATTTCGAATCTTCAGACTAGGGTGTTTATATGCTACTGCTAACGTCCATCCAACCGTATCCGTTTCACCTACTTTGGGTCGAACTGTTCCGGGTACACCTCCGGTCGTATATACTCCTGCACCAGCCGCTTGCACCAAACTGGTCACATTTGCTGAACGAGCATAAAATATTTGACCTTGTTGAGATGGTTCTTCTCTAGAAGTTAGCGGATCAGGACTTACCGAAAAAGTGCCTGTTGGTGTGATGAAAGTAATAGACGTATTGATTGAACCTATTACATTTTCTGAATTGGAATTGGTCGATCCACCCCACATCAGTTCCGCATAGAGTACTTCTGCATCATCGACCATACGTAAAACTGCTGAGGATGAATTCTCCCACCAATTCATCGTACTTCCTGCTGGATACCCGCCTACCTGTTTAGAGGTATCAATCGTAATAAACGCCCCGATGTCGGTGCTGCCATCGGCATAGCCCAACGTGTTACCAGTAAAAGTAAGTTGACCATTTGTCGTTTTTGTAAAGCGTTGATAAAATGGCATGCTTCTCCTCCTTTGCCTTGATTTTCGTTACGAGCAACAAAGTATTCTTGGCAACATCTCATTTTTATTTGAGTATATTTTCCAACTGCACATTTTCACCTAACAGTAGTCACAAACATCTTTGACGATTGATAATTTGTTTATTAATTTCTCCTCTAATTCAATCACTGCATCCAACATCTGTTCTACGCTGTCATTCACTGCGATCAAATCACGAATCAATACAGTATCATCTTGGAAAGCACGGGAGACAACTTCGACCTTTTCTGCCTCTGCACGAATGACATGAGCGATGCCCTTTTCGGCTTCGGCCACGGTCTTGATAATCTCATTTTTGCTTTCTTCACAGGGGGGAGGTTCAATCACTTCTACAACAGGCACATTACTTACACTAGTCGCAGTAGAGATAGGTAGATCAGGTCTACTTTGGAAATCAAATGTCATCGAAGCTTTGTTGTGAACAACCTTACTTGGCGGTTCTTTTTTTATCTTTGCTTGGTAGGTAATGATAATCGTCTCACCAACGGAGATCGTACCAACATTAACTCCTGTTTCCATATCTTCACCCGGAAATGACACACCGCGAACCCGCAAACTATCTGGAAGATACTCTAGCTCTGGATCGAGGAAATCTTGAAAAATAACATTGGTCGCAGGTACAAATCCTTCATTTTTGACTTCTAAGGTGTAGGTGACAATCTCCCCTACTACCGCCTTTGTTTTATCTGCTGATTTGGTCATTTTCACAATTGGACTGTTGGCATCGAGTTGCACACCATATCCGCTGACCATATACGTATCTCCTGCTGTAGCAATACGTACAATTGCTTGATCTTGACTGTTTCGTAATGTAGAGGATACATCTACATTTGTAATATCCCATCCCGAACGAACACCAAAAGCATCTGAACCAACGGATTGGTTTAATGTACCTGATGTTCCACTCGTATCCAAATCCCCATTGTCATCGTTAATCTGTGAAGAAAAAAAGTTATTCGCGGGATTGTTTGGGCCAGAGATCACGGAAAACAATGAAGTATCAGGACCAAATTCAAAACGATCTCCTAAAATACTTGAGTCGCCCTCTATCGCGGTCAACATCACTCGACCTTTGATTTCACCTGCTTCTAGGGTCATAAACCCAGATAAAATTTCGTCTGTAGGCGGATTATTTCTGTTGATCAGTTGGGAACCTGCATAAATATTCATATTTCGAATCTTCAGATCTGGGTGCTTATATGCAACTGCCAGTGTCCATCCAGTAGTATTTGTTGCTCCTGCTTTCGGTCGTACGGTACCAGGAACTCCAGCTGTCGTATAAACACCTGCTCCAGCCGCTTGCACCAAACTCGTCACATTCGCTGAACGACTATAAAATACTTGGCCATAAGTCGCTGGTTCTTCTCTTGCTGTAAGCGGGTCCGGACTTACGGAAAAAGTACCAGCAGGAGTGATAAAAGTAATTGGCGAATTGATCGATCCCATCACATTTTCCGAATCAGAATTAGTTGATCCACCCCACATCAACTCAGCATAGAGCACTTCTGCATCATCGACCATCCGCAATATTGCCGAAGATGAATTGTCTTGCCAATTCATCGTACTTCCTGCTGGGTATCCACTCACTTGCTTGGATGTATCAGTTGTGATAAAAGCTCCAATATCATTGCCACCATCGGAGTATCCCAACGAATTACCAGTAAACGTCAATTGACCATTTGTCGTTTTCGTAAAGCGTTGATAAAATGGCATGCTTCTCTCCTTTTGCTTTGCATCACGTTACGAGCAACAAATTTCCTTGGCAACATCTAATTTTTGTTTGAGAATATTTTCTAACTGCGCAATTTTCCGAGTGACCCGATCAGCACTTTGATTGATTCTAGCTAGCTGATTAGCGGATATTCTTCCTTCAGAGAAAGCTTCTACTGCCGTTTTTACTTTGGTACTCTCAGCCTGTAGCAATCTAGCTAATGCGATTTCTTGCTGTGCTACCGATTCAAAAATTTGATTTTGTGCTTTCTGGCATTCTGTCAAAATCACTGCTGTAATAACATTTGTCGTCTCGCTTTCTGATACAACCTCACCATCTGGCTTTAATTGATAGTCATAACTCACTTCTGCTTGATTATCGATTTGCAGAGGTAATGGAGCTAACACTGACACTTGGAACGTGATTTCCACACTCTGATCAGGTGCGAGGGAACCAACTGGGATACCAGATGTTAGATCACCTGTTATGGTAGTACCATTCACTTTTATACTGTTTGGAACAAGGGCAGTTCCATCAGGAATCACATCTTTGACCAAAATGTTATTTACATTGACATCGCCATTATTAGAGACGAGAACTGTATAAGTAATGACTTCATTTTCTTTGTCGTAAACTGATTTATCTTCCATTTTCACAGCATCAATTTGAACTCGTTTGACCACTGTTTCCACTTCGTTGGATTCATTCGAACCATAGCTGACGGGAAGACTTGGAGCACTATGAAACTCATAATCTAACGTTCCTTTGTTTAGAACTTTTCCACTTGGCGGTACAGATGTTACTTCTACTTGGAATACGATTTCTACTGGTCCTTCAATCGAAACGGAACCAATGGATACACCTTTGGTAGGATCTGCTGTCGGCTGGGTGATCCCATCTATTTGCAAACTTCCGGGAACAAACGAGACACCAACAGGCAGTCTATCCGTAAAAATGGCATTCTCGGCTTCTACCAATCCATTGTTAGAAACCAAAATAGTATAGGTTAAAATATCTCCGACTACAGCAATATCTTTGTCAACCGTTTTCTCCATCTGTATATCCGGGCTGTTCACATCAATTTGCAGACCGAGACCAGATAAGACAAATCCATCTCCCTTAGTGGCAAGACGTGCAATTGCAGATGTCTGAGATGTATCCATCGCGTTAGAAACATCGACATTGGTAATATCCCAACCATAGCGGTTGGCAGATTGCTTTTGACCAGGGATAACATTGTTTGTACCAGCTGTCCCATTGGTGTCCAAATTTCCATTGTCATCATTGATCTGAGAGGCGAAGAAATTATCTGCTAAATTATTTGGCCCAGAAATCACTTGCAAACTGCTTGTATCAGGCCCAAATAAAAACTGATCTTTAGGGATGAAACTGTCACCTTCAATCGCTGTCAATAAGGCACGGGCAGCGAATGGTCTTGTATCAGGGGTAGCAAAACCAGAGATGGTTTGATCGACAAATCCAGTTCGGTCGATCGAGGCAATACCTACAAAGAGATTCATGTTTCGAAGAGCAAGGGATACATCTTTATAAATAACTGCCAGCGTCCAACCAGCAGCGTTACTTCTACTCGTATGGAGTACCGTTGCTGGTACACCATTGACCACATAAGACCCAGCACCACTGTTTTTCACGATATCTGTAATATCAGCAGAACGAATATAAAACACTTGCGATTCATGGGTGACTTGCTGGGCTGTTGCAGGATCAGGTGTGATCGACTGCAATCCACCTAATGAATCCATCAGCGTAACGGGAGTATTGATCTCATTTGTCACATCTTCTTTACTTGATTTGGTCGATCCACCCCAAATCAATTCTGCATATAACACTTCACTGCCGGTAGGGAGATTGAGATAGGCCATCGAAGAATTCTTTTTCCAATCGAGCGTACTTCCAAGAGGGTAACCAGGGACTTGCAGAGAAACATCGAGGGTCAGAAATGCGCCAATGTCATTGTAGATGGTATTTAGCTCGCCATAGCCGAGCGTATTACCAGTAAAAGTCATCGCGCCCTTCGTAGTTGTCGAAAACCGCCGAAGCAGTGCCATCCACTTCATCCTTTCGAGGAAAAATAATGATGGAACAAAATATCTGTTTTGCATACAAAGCAGCCCAAAGCGGGCAGAGGAAAACAACTATTTTCTTCGGCGTAAGGAAAGAACACTATTTCTATTCTATTATCATTTCGGAGATTTTTGCAGGGACAACAAATTTGCAAAACAGAAACATAGCAGCAAAGTATATCAGCAAACTGAAAAACATTCCTGTCACACTTCAATATTGTAACATATAGGAAAAATAGTCTGTCAACCCCAAAAAAATAAATAAATACAAAAAATAAGAATTGTATAATTATAGGAGATCAGATATTATAAATGTAGAGCGGAATTCTTTTCACAACAAATATTTTCCATTTTATGAGAATAAACTGATCACCTCTTCTCTATCAACGATAGTAAGCATCACATACACCTGAGTTAGTTTTGAATCTAGGAAAAGAAAATAATGGAGTTATTAATAGATAAATAAAAAAAGAGGAGGCTATAAAAATACAAATAGTTATGTAAGAAGCGTAAACACAGGTTGAAAGGAGTTTATATCATCAAAATATTCAATCTATTTATGTGGCGCCTCCCCACTGGTTCAGATGAAACACTCTAGAGGTGGAGTTCATATTATGCGACAATGGATCCGCTTTCCTACATGGCGAGGCAATCCATTCGTGTCACCGTATGTCTAACAATTGGAAGATAACTCAGAAGTATGTGACTTTCTTTTTTCTTTAACAAAATAGAAACCCTTACTATATAAGGGTTTCAAAGAAGACGATATAAGCAAAATGTACTAAATGAATACTCAAATATATACAACCAAAAGTCTGGTTCATTTCATTATCAGGTGAGCCGGGCACGAAATGTGCCCGACTCGGAGAAGTTCTCCCCATCCTGATGGATCAACCGGTGGTGGAGTCCTTCCAGAGCTCTTCCATCTGGCGCTCTGCGCCCGGCCAGTCCTCGGCGAGAAGGCCCATCAGCAGCATGTCGTGACGCTGCTGGGTCCCATCTTCGTTCTGGAAGGCGACCTTCATGTGCTTGCGGCGGCGGCCCTCCTCAAGGAGTCCTGCCAGAGAAGCAGCCTTGATGGAGGCCTCGTTCTCGGCCGAGACGTCGGCCTGAACCCGCTCGAAACCAGCCACGCGGAACGCCCAGTCGATGAGCCAGATGGCGAGTTCGGAGATCACCCTCTGTCCGCGGTACTCCGGTCCGGCGATGGCCCAGCCCAGCGTGCACCGCTCGTGCTTGTCGACGATGTCGACGTACGAGATGACCGCCTTGGCCTTGCCATCGATCTTGTCGATGGCGGTGAAAGGCAGGCGCTCGCCAGCCTCACAGGCCGCACGAGCTGACCTGATGAAGGCGATCACTACTTCACGAGCGGTCACGCCGTCGCGAGGACTCATGCGCTCGGCGGTGTCGGGGTGGTAGAAGCCCCACGTGGACAGCTTCTTGCCTTCCGGCTCGATCAGAACCGGAATCAGGTCGTCCACGTGCTCCTCCGACGTCGGCACGAGCCAGAACCGGGGGGTCTCGATGATCAGCTCTCCGGTCAGTGCCTTCGCGAAAATCTCAGAGAGGTTCACTACTTTGCTCCTTCTAGGTCGGTTGTACATTCAGGGGGGGGAACCCCCTTTAGGTGCCTGTATTAGGCTAATTACTATTATACAGATGATTTGTTGTTATTTGAACGTTATATTTTTTATTATTTAGCCTGTGATATTAGTTAAACTATTTTCCTATAAGGACAAGACTTATCAGAGTTTAAATTAATATCCCAATAAAAAGGCTGAAACTCCCTTTTCAATTTTTAAATCAAACCATTAAATTATTTCCATAAATATTAAACTACAAAAATAACCTCCCTCAACTATTCATTTACTGGATATTCACAAACCAAAACAAAAATAAATTTAAAAACAAAAATAAATTATTGACAAAGACAAGTTTTTCGCGTAAAACTGAGTAATAAGAAGAAATCGCTTTCAGACACATACACCAAAAAAGACAGATTTCCGCATTAGGCAAAAAGAGTTTGACCTAATATCCAAACCTGTCTCTGGTATAAATACTGCTTAATTAGCTAGTACTATGCAATTCTTGCTAATATTCATCTGAAAATAACTCCTTTAAAACAATGACATAGAAAAAGTGAAGAGTGGGAATTTAGGTAATCAAACGACGATTGGAATAACAAATACAGAAGAAGCAAAGCGAGTGAGAAGAAGAGGAATCCTAGAATTTGAGAAAAGGGACTACACGTAACCAATTCATCCATTTTGGTTTTGTGCTCGTAGAAACGCCTGTTGGGATAGTGGATTCCAATTCTGTCGCAGGAATACTTTTTACTTCTCGGTAAATTTTGCTTCTCGTGTCATTTGTATAAGTTTCCAAATGAAAGTAAGATTCCAAATTAATTCATTCCTTTCTTTGCTGTGCAGTTTTTTTATTGGTAGAACCTTTATAAGACTAATAAAATTATGCTTTGACGTCAACAGAAATATCGAAAAATTAGCCATTTGGCATTATTTTTATATATTTAATTAATAAATCTATACTAATAATGGAAAATCAAACAGTCATTTCTTTCTCTTTAAATTCAATCTATCTTTCATATATACTGATAAAAAAGTATAATATCTACTAGAAATAAACAGATGAAATCTAATAAAATGGGGCGGTCACGTTGAAAATAGCTCTAGTAGCCCACGATAAAAAGAAAGTAGAAATGGTTGAATTTATGAGGAAATATGAATCTGTTTTTCTGCCATATTCCCTCTACGCAACAGGAACAACCGGAAAACGCATCATGGAAGCAACTAATTTAGACATTCATCTATTAAAATCAGGTCCATTAGGCGGAGATCAACAAATAGGTTCTCTCATTGCTATGGGTGATCTCGATTTGATCTTTTTCTTTCGTGACCCACTCACCGCACAGCCTCATGAACCAGATATCAGTGCTTTGCTCCGCCTATGCGATGTTTATGGTATACCTCTAGCAACAAACCAATCAACTGCTACTTTATTGGTACAAGCACTAGAAATTGGCTGGCTGTTAAAAGAACAAAATGAAGAAAACAACCATGCTTGAGTTTATTTTATCAAGTATGGTTGTTTTTTTATTGAGATACAAAAAGAGTCAATATTCGCTATATGAAACGAAAGAAACCCGCGGATCTGGTTTGCATTTTTCTAATAAAGTAAAAAATACTCTGATGGAACAGTAGATAGAATATAAAATGAATACCAATCAGAAAAGGAAGTACAATATGCCGGTACAAAAGACACAGCAAAAAAATACTTATTCTCACCTCTTGATAACTATCATGACTATCGTTTTCGTTCCACTTCTTCTCATCGGATGTGCATGGCTGGCCCAGCATCCTTCTCTTGATATAATTGGCGTCTTTCTTGCACTCTTCGTGATCTGTATCGCTTGGGCACTATGTGGTGCAGGCCCAGGTACTTTTGTTAGTATTACTGCATTTGCCTTTCTACTGTTTGTCGGCCCTGCACTACATGACATATCAATGGAAAAATCCGGAGTTCAGTATTCTGCTATTTTAGCAAATATAGCTCATGAAAATAATCGAAAAGGTGCAGATTGGAATTGCACAATTGTAACAACAGATGGAAAGCCTGTACGATACACGATGACAGAAGCAACGGGCTGTTGGGATAACTTAAAGGTTGGACAAAAAGTAAACGTTGTAGTAGACCCTTCTGGTTGGCTTCGACCGATGCTTGCAACGAAATTAGATGGTTCAATCACTCAGCAAATTTGGACTTCCGTTGGAATCGGGCTACTGATGGAAATCTTTATTTTGTATGGGAGATTGCGGAGAAAAAAATCACTGCATAGCGTGTAGCAGTGATTTTTTTTATGAAAAAGACCAAACAATTCACACTCGCTTCTTATTTACAGAAAAATACAATAAATTCAAAAGGATAAGTATTTTATCCTCCGCCTTATTGTATAATTAATCGAAAGATAAAGATAATATCACAGAAAAGGATGTTATCAGTGGAAACACAAAAAACACAGAATGGTATTTCTGTTTCCTACACGATGGTCACTATATCCTTACTGATCGTTATCCCTCTGCTTCTCATCGGCTGCGCATGGCTCATTGATCATCCACCTTTTATGTTCATTGGTTATTTACTTGCTCTTTTTATTATCGCGATAATTTCCATTCGTGGATTTTCACTTGGTATATTAGTCGGCTTCGCTTCTTTTGCATTTCTGATGTATGCAGGTGCTGCCATACATTATGTATCCATGGAAAAGTTAGGAGTAAAAGAGCTTGCCATCGTTGTAGATATACAACTATTCAACGGAAATCAACAAGAGGAAACTCAAGATTGTAAATTAGTCACAATGGACAAAAAACCAATTCGTTATCCCCTCACTAAAGCTACTGGCTGTTGGGGTTTAAAAATAGGCCAGCAAGCAACCATTTTAGAAGACCCATCGGGATGGTTTCCTCCTATCGTCGCAAACCGAGTAGAAGAAAACAGTACAGAAGCGCTTTGGATTTCCTCAGGAATTGGACTATTACTGGAAATCCTTATTCTAAATAGTAGACGAAAATTAAGTCGCAGAGCCATATAGGAAACCACTGCTATCTATTAAGCAGTGGTTTCCTTTTCTTTACTATCTATTTGACCTACGAAAACAATATCGTGCAAAATATCCTACTAATACGGGAACGATTATAGCACCGATAACTCTTCCTAAACGCTCAGCAGAATCACCACCACTTGCACCAGCAATATTGTTTACAGCGGCTAATGCCAAAAGTACAGTAAGTGCAACACACACATAACCAAGTATTTTCCAACCTGTATGGACTTTCTTTTCTCGATCAGGATGCAACAAAGACAACTCCTTTACTATGGCTTGCTTTCTGAAATATCAGTTGGACTTATACTATTTTAACGAAAAAAAGACAGAGACGTAAAATGGGATAACTCGTCCCGGTGTCTATCCTCTTATTTCATCAACTTGTTGACAGTAATCAATAGTTCATCAATTACCTCTTCATCGCCTTCCTGAAATCGTTCTACTACACACGTTTTCAAATGCTGTTCTAGCAGCAGTTTGCCAACACCATTCAATGCGGATTGAATGGAAGCAATTTGGTTTAACACATCATCGCAATACGTATCCTTTTCTATTAATCCTTTGACACCACGAACTTGTCCTTCTATTCGACTTAAACGGTTCATCAAATTTTTCTTGATCTTATCAGAGTGATGACTTTTGCGGACATCCTCTACATGACAAGCTTCTTGTGTCAATTTTTCATTTGTATTTATATCCATTATCATTCTCTCCGATCTTAGAAACTGATACTTCCCCTTATTTTAACATAGCCCCCTACCCTATATCCACTCCATTTGTCCCTTGCTTGCTATTAGGGAACAAAGCGACCGGCTGATGTCATCTGTCAGTCGGTCGTTTGATTTTTACAAATAAAAAAACGAGGAATTTCCCTCGCTTTCTTTTATATCAATTGGAAATATCGCATTGGGTGACCGGCTGATCTGTATTCGCACACAGATCAGCCGGCCTTGTCTCCAACTAACAGGAACGATCAGCTCCTATTACCGGAGATTGGAGTAGTCCCTTGCGAGCTCCCGCTGCTCTTCGGGGGTACTCGGGTACTGCGTCTGATCCTGCGGTTCAGACTGACCCGTTCCCTGATTCTCTTCGGTGGGATCGGCGGTCATGTGCACCTCCATGAGGTAGACGCAGAGATAGCCTTATTGCTACCTCTAATCATAGGATACAACAGTATAACGATAATATCATCCCATTATTCGAATTTAAAAAAGATTAAATTTATACAACACACTAAAAAAAGTACTTTCTCCTAACAGAAAAAAATGGCAGTAGATGAATACCTACAAAATATCACTTTGACACTTTGTATACAAACGTATACAATTAAAATCGTAGTCAGTTGTATACAAACGCATACAAACAGGAGGGGTTTCATGAGATATCCCGGATTTAAAGAGTATGAGAGGTTCAAGCATCACTTTGGTGAGGAGCATAGGCGAAGAGAACATAAGATGCACAGACATGGGGCTAAAACGTTTCGCAGAGGCAGAGCCATCGCTTTCTTGGAGATGCTGAATATGAAACGATCTACCCTTAAACAACAATTAAATTCAGCCGAACTTCAATCCATCCACCCCGTTCTAGTAGGGGAATTAAAAGCAGTGGAAATGGTCATCAATGAGTTTGTTCACTTATTTGAACTTCATGAATTTGAAGAAGATGGATCAAGCAGCATAGGAAAAGCAGATCAAGGAAATCTCTCCGACATGGAGACTTCTAACGATGAGAAGAAAGAAGAAGACTGAATTATTTATATGGGAGGTAATAGGGTGTTTGTGCAGCTAAGGAAAATGACCGTCACAGAAGGAAATGCCGAACAAGTAGTCCAGCGATTCAGCCAAGAAGGGATCATTGAAAAACAAGATGGGTTTATTGATTCAACTATCATGGTCAAGAAAGCTCGACGTGGTGATGAAGAAATAATCGTCTTGATACGGTGGGAATCAAAAGAACACTGGAAACAATGGGGGAAAAGCGAAGCACATATCGCCCAGCATAAAGCAAAAATCGGAAAACCAAAACCAGAATATATCCTTGGTATGGAAGTCAGGAAGTATGAAGTAAAGGCTGTCAAAAAAGCAGCAGAATAGTATTTTATAAGCTGTTTTAGCTTTAAATCGGCGGGACGCCGGCTCTGGTACCACATCGGTACCAGAGCGGTGCCCCCCACCCCTAACTGTCGGACCGCATCAGATCCAAGGGGACGAGGCGAACGATCTTCTGCTCGATGGCGTGGATCACGTGCGGATCGGTCTGGCCGCGGAGCTCGTTGACCAGCTCCAGCAACTCCTCCGCCTTGGTCAGGTAAGGCTTGGCCCCTCGATACGGGCTTACCCCCCTCTGACCGATGGGGAGCATCTCCATCTCGTACCCTGTATCGCGGAGCTTCGCAGCTGCCCGCCGGTACCACCTGATGGAGTCTTGGGCGAGAATCAGCAGCTTCTGAAGCCACCGATTCTCGCCCTCTTCGATTGCGTCGCGCACCTGCTGTACGTCAACACCATCCTCTTCGATCTGGTTGAACAGATCATCCAAGCTGCTCACCTTGTCCTCCTCACAACTAGGGCTGGTTACCTATAGCTTAACACAGATGTCTGTCCAAATAAAAAGAATACTCCTACAAAGAGTGAAACTAACTTCTTGTATGTCTAGAAGTTAGTTTCACTCTTCTCTCTTGCCCCAATTACAAGCCTCAAACCTATTAAACAAATCGTTAACCATACTCCACCAGCTGCATATCCAGCTAGAACATCACTTGGATAATGGACTCCTAAATAAATTCGACTCAAACCAACCATCACGATCATAATAACAGTACATAGGAACATGATAACTTTTGGTGTTCTAGATTTTAAAAACACCATGAATAACATACAAATCATTCCATAAAAAATAAACGAAGCCATGGAATGTCCGCTGGGAAAACTATAGCCTGTTTCTTGAATGAGACGATGCAAAGTTGGTCTTTGGCGATGAAAAATCCACTTGAGTAATAGATTAAACAGCCCTCCTCCTCCTATCGCAATGACAAGAAACAAAGCTTCCCATCTTTTTCTTTGCCATAGCATACACAATACAGTAATGATAAGAAATAATATTAATGCTAGTGGAGAACCAAAAAAGGTAAAGACTTTCATGATGGAAGTAAGTTTTGGATTAATAAATGTCTCTACCCAATCGATAATCGTTTGGTCGAAGTGAAATAAGTCAGCTTCCACCAGTTCATCAGCAAATCTGGCAAAGACAAAAGTGAAAAAGGATAAAAACAAGGTAGAAATTAGTATATAATTTTTGGTATGTGCTAAAACCTTAGACCAGTTCATCTATTTCATCCTTTAATTTTCCGTTTGCTCCATCTATCCTTTTTCTCCCATAACCATGTAGTCATGAGACCTAACGATAACCAATGAAGACCTAATAACAAAATTCCTCCTAATAATGGAAAGTTAATAACAGACGCAAGGATAGCTGAACCAACTGCTGCGATCAGCCATTTTTCGCGGCCCCTTATCAAGGAAATCTGCTCGCCGATCATGATCGAAACAGCCGTTAAACTAATGATGCTAAAGACGATGAGGATAAGGGCTAAAATAATGAGGATCGGTATTCCAATAATACTAATGATAAGAAGGCTAGCAATAGCAAGCAATAATAAACTTGTTGTTATACCTATTAGCATTGTTTGTTTTAACTCTTGACGAATTCTCACAATAAAAGGTTCGATTCGTTGCTGTGTGATGAGAACAGTCGCTATAGGCAGAATGAACAGTAACAAACTTAAAGAGAATCGAAAGAACCACCAACCAAACATAAAACTGCTGGTGATCAGCAAATTGTTTGCCATTTGATTGTCAAAAGACAGATGGAAAATTTCATCTGTAACTTTGGCTCCTGGCTCCTGTGTGATCTTTCCACCTATGACGAGTACTAATTCTTCTACATGTGCATTTTTCTTAATATGAAGATTACCACCTACCACGATGATTTCTCTAGCCGATCCTGCTAATGTAACATCACTGCCAAACTCGACGACATGATCGATTTTTTGTCCCTCGGAAATTACCAAATCTTTATGTGAAAACACCGTATTATTGTTAGAAAAGGGCAAGGTATCTGCACTATTTGATGCATATACATTTCCGCTTCCCATCCATATATACCCAAAAACACAAAATAGGAGATTTAATAAAATGAACTTCCGTTTCATTGTTGTATCTCCACCTTTTTTGAACTCAACAATAGGCGTAAAGACCAAAGCGATGCCCCTATCAAAGGAATACAGAAAATAGCTACAGTTAGACTTAAGTATGGTATAGCAGAAAAAACGGTATGAAAACTATGAACGAGATGGTACAAAATACGAATAGGAGTAAAAGAAAATAGACTCCCTAATAGAAAAAACAGAGATATATGGATGACAAGCAGAAGTAAAATACTACTTATGGTACTCCAACGTAAGGCCGTATACGAAAGGATACCTTGTATTTCTCGATAAGTTTGCTCTTCATCAGAATATATTCCTGCCATTACCTTGCTGGTTATATCCTTCGGTAATAAAATGCTTTCAAAAGTATTTTTTAGTTGCCCATTCATCCAAGTGAAATCTTCATATAGTTCGAGGCAATCTGTACAATCTTGCAAATGCTTCTCTACTACTAATCTTTCCTGCTCTTTCAATTCATTATCTACATAGGCAGATAGCAAATGATCCACATGTTGCATTTTGATCACCCCTCTCTTTTTAATTCTTTTCGTAATGTCATACGAGCCGTATGTATTCTTGATTTGACAGTTCCTTCAGGAATATCCATCATTTTCGCTATATCTTGATATGAATATCCTTGTATTTCTCTGAGTAGAAAAACGGAACGATGCTCAGAAGATAGAGACTCTAAAGCTTGATATAAATCCATTTCCAATTGTTTTTGTTCGATAGGAAGATTTGAGTTATGAATACTCTCTATTTTATTTGTTAGCCAATCACTGACAACCACTTTCTCTTTATATCGCTTCTTTAAACGATCATTGCATAAATGATACACAATCTTACTTAACCAAGAAGTGAAAGCAAAGGGACTTTTTAGATTCTCCAAAGAGAAATAGGCTTTGATAAAAGCTTCTTGAAGGACATCTTCTGCCTCAATGGTATCATTTAACATAGCTACAGCTTGATAGTATACCTGTCTTTTGTACCGCTCTACAAGGGCTTCAAATGCATTTTTATCCCCTTGTTTTGCTTTGGTGATCAGATCGTAAAGCTCTTGGTCCACACCCTACCCTCTCCTGCCTCCACTTCAATAAGAAAGTTCATACCTTAATAGACGGTGAACAACACTCAAAAGTTCATCTACTACTCATTATTTATATTTTCTTTTTTTTTATACGATTGATAAAATGTATTTTCGTCCTATCTAAAATCAATAAAAGAAAAAAATGATAAAAAATACTTGTTTGGTGAACTTTTCTTGTACTTCAGTCGTCTTTTTTATTGTTTATAATAGGCTTAGCTTTATAAGAACAACTTTGTGGCATATCACGAAAAGCTACAAAAAAGGAGTTTTCACAAATGTTACATTTTGTTGAGGGGCATTTTCTAGTGACAGAAATAATATTTATCGTAATTCTATTTTTTGTTTATGCAATCCTTCCGGCTATCGCTACTTTGGGATTAGGTATTGGGGTATACAAAAGAAGACCTATCCAGCATGGATTAGCCTTTACTTTTGATGATGGTCCTGATCCAACATATACTCCTCAACTGCTAGATCTTTTAAAAAAATATAATATCAAAGCTACCTTCTTTACTCTTGGGTCGAAAGTAGAAAAATACCCGAATTTAATTCGTCGTATGCATCTTGAGGGACACTTGATCGGTGTGCACAATTATGTACATAAATCTAATTGGTTTCGTACACCATGGGCCCTTCATCGTGAATTGAATCGATCAGCTTCACTTATTGAACAAATCACTGGAGTCCGTCCCATTTTTTATCGACCTCCTTGGGGTTTACTGAACTTATTTGACTTTGGATTACGAAAACATTTTCAAATTATACTGTGGTCCCTAATGGTTGGCGATTGGAAAAGTAAGGGAGGAAGCGAGAGAATTAAGAAAAATTTACTTCAAAACATAAAAGACGGGGATATTATTCTGTTACATGATAGTGGAGATACATTGGGTGCTGATATCGATGCTCCATCGTTTACAATCGAAGCACTGGAATATGTTTTCCAAAATGTTCTCCACAAAGGATATCACTGTATAAGAGTAGATGAAATGGTGAAAAAAAAATTCTTCCCTCCAATTTCTTCTTCACAAAGCCATTCTGGCGCAGAACAATATGTGCAAAAGAACCAATTGGGTTCATAGTTTTCACAGCCTTAGAGTTGAAAGTAACCTGATCAAAGTGAGTTTGATCAGGTTACTTTTTTAAAGACTAGAAAGAAGATACAGAGTTCTAGAAAGATGACCAAGTTGGAAACAATCACAAAGTAGTCAAAGATCAAAAAGATAACCAATAAGACGAATAATAGACCCAAATGGGAAAACTTTAGTTTATGCTCTTCGATTCGATATTGATGAAACACCAAAATGGTAGAGATTACATACAGGAATACGATAGAAAAAGTTAACACCAATAAAAATTTGTAATCCATCTTGTATAAAGAAGATAGTTGCAAAAGTGCCGCAATAACACTTAAAGATAGATAAATAAATAAGTGACCATAAATGATAGATTGACCGGATGAAGCTATTTGCTTATCTAACTTTTCTTCCAAATTATCATAATATTGCCACCACATAACAATTACGATAATAAATGAGAGTAAAGCAAATGCAATTGTCCTCCAATTTAGATCTTCTATGTTAAGAATTGCAATCAAACTAACGATAGATTCACCAAATAAAATGATTGTAAATAAACCAAACCGCTCGAACAAGTGTCCGAGATGAGTAGGCACCCTTTTTAAATATTTGCGTCCAAACACAGGAATGAATACATCAATAAATATTCCTAAATACAAAACGAAATATCTTAACCATGAATCAAAAAATAAAGAACATAAAGAAATCAAAATGCCGATGAAAAAGCCATAACCTAAATATGCTGCTGTCTGTTTGCGTACACCTTTTTCCTTACGACTAATCCATAAATACTGGAGTGAAGTAAGAAAACGAATCCCAACATATCCAATGAGAAAAGTAAAATAATAGGTGTCAAAATCGACATGGAGGCTTGCAGTCATCAATAGAACAAAAAACATTTGCACTATCATAAATAAACGATGCCTAACTGTATCCTCTCCAAATCTGTTCATAAAAAGAGATTGCCCAACCCACGCCCACCAAATAGGAACAAACATCAACAAAAATTTTAATAAATATTCGAATGGAATCTTACCATGATGTTCATGTAGTAATACATGGGTCGTTTTTGCAATAGCTGCTACAAAAATGAGATCATAGAAAAGTTCCAGCCAAGTAACCTTTTTGTCCATCCTTCCTCCCTCGACGCTGTAATCATTCGAGCAGTTACACAAATGATTAATTGTCTTTTTCTTTTTAACTGTAGTATTTTAACGATTGTATCATTTCATACTTACGATGAAATTTCTAGCCTATCGATTATCGTGCAAGAACCATAGCAGTTTTCCATAACAAGCAAAAAAACGACAGTTGCTTATTTTGAGGCATCTTGCTCCTCCCTCCCCACATCACCATCTATTTGTTATAATGGCAATAATTAGAATGATCAAGGAGAGACAACTGTTATGATCACAAAATTATATGCCAAAAATAAATTAACACCGGATGAATTATCTTACTTAGAAAAACTGGTCAAAGAATGTATTTTATTTTTCACCAAACACCTTTTATGCAAAGGCAGTCCAATCTTAAACCCTCCATCTAATAGGGAATATGTGAAAACAACTAACCAATTAAATGCTTTGAAAAACCTAAAAGAAAAGTTTCAACTTCGTAAATTAGAAAGAATAAACACAATAGAGTTTCAAAGCCTTACAAAATTAGTTGATGAAAGATTAGAAACACTAGAGTTTGAGTCTCAGAAACTTTCTTTCGAAGCTGCATTTGCTGAGCAGACAGAACGAATAGAAATAAACAAATTACTAGATAAATACATAGAAGAAGAAATAAAACTGAAAATTATACAATCTAAATTACAACCTTAATGGGCAATTTACTTATTGTTATCATATACCCTGTGAATTATTTTAAAAATGCATGAAAGTGAGTTATATTTTTCCTATACCAAATGAAATAAATGCAAACTAGAATGATAGCAACAGTTCGTGTGAAAACAGCAGGAGTGATTATTTTGGAATTTCATACAATTTTAGCGTTTAGTCGTCATTTAAATCCACTAAACTGGTATATCCGTGCGATTTTCTTAATCGTCAGCTGTTATTTTGCTTATAAACGCCACTGGCTAGGATTAGTTATTACCTTTCTTTTTATGACTTTTAGTATAGTAGGCTTAATTGCAAATGGAACGTTCAATAACCTCCACATGCAAGCGGGTCTTGAATATGAAAAAATAATATTCCACAGCCCTCTCTCTGCTTTGGTTATAGCCATTCTATATCTTATATTTGCTGTATTTTTGTGTTTGGCTTTTTGGAAACACTCCATTAAATTAGGTCTTATCATATGGAATATATACTTAGCTGGAAAAATTGTATTGGGATATATTTATATGGGAGATAGTGCATGGACTACTATCAGCTATACCATTTTCGGTTTCATCATCGTAAATCGAATTGGACTTTACTTGATACGACAGAACAGAAAAAAAAATCTTCCTAAAACAAATCATCATAACTCAAAATATTAACAGCGATCCCCTTAACCAATTGGTAAGGGGATCTTCCTATATGCACATGTTGAGACATTTGAAATAAGAAAATATGGTAAAGTTTCGTCGTAGATTTGCATATCCATGTTCTTAACAATCAAAATTTAGCTTCCCAACTTAACTAATTTCTGACAGTCAACATCAATCAACTATATACAAGTACTCCTGAAAGGATACGTTTTCATGCGAGGTTTTTCGCTATCTCGATCAACCAAAACATATATCCTATTTTCTCTTGTAATGCTTGGCTTGTTTATTACAATGTTTGGGAAGATTTCCACTGAACTAGCAGAAGGAAAGCTTTACCACTTGGACCAAGCCATCATCAATTGGCTGCACACTTTTTACCCTTATCTAAATAAACCGATGAAGTTTATTACCTTTTTTGGGTCAAATGAAGGCATATTTTTACTCCTTATCATTTTTTCGACTCTATTCATTTGGATGCAAAAAAGACTGGAGGCTTTTTTTCTCATAATTGGAATAGTAGGAGCACAGTATTTCAATCTCCTTTTGAAATCCATATTCCACCGTCAACGTCCAGATTTGGATCGAATACTAATAAATTCAGGTTTTAGTTATCCTAGTGGTCATTCGATGCGGTCGATTATTTTTTATGGCATGTTATGTGTTTTGTTTGTTACAGCTATGAAATCAAATTCTGCTAAAGCTTTTATTATCATAAACACTTCTATTTTCGTTACCATGATTGGGATTGGTAAAGTTTATTTTGGAGTTCACTATCCAAGTGATATTTTAGGTGGGTATGCTGTTGGAGGAGCTTGGTTAACCATTTGCCTCATAGGGTTAAAAATAGCAAAAGACATAGAAAATCAAATAAACCATTCCTAGGCCAAGATATATAGCATTTACGCACCATATGTTAATCATTCACTTCTCTGTGAATTTCTCCTTTTTTCCTTTGTCTATTTTTTTACTTGCTGAAAGAAAAGAGATGTGATAATTTGAGAGAAATTAACATTTAAAATCACACTATACTTATAGAAATTATAATCATTAAAGGAGTGCACATCATGGGTCGGGAATTTTTAGACATCTTTGAGGGTTGGGCAGAAAAATATGATTCTTCGGTTTCTGGACAGGATGAAGAGTACAAGGAAGTGTTTGAACAGTATGAAGCTATTTTGCAGGATACAGCAGAGTCAGCATTTGGAAATGTGTTGGAGTTCGGGGTTGGAACAGGAAATTTAACAATAAAACTCCTTAACAACAATTTAAATATATATGGAATTGAGCCCTCGAAACCAATGAGGGATCTAGCGGTGGAAAAACTAGGTAATCGTATATCCATACAAGATGGGGATTTCCTCCAATTCCCACAACCGGATGTTCAAATCGATAGCATTGTCAGCACATATGCATTTCACCATCTAACCGATGCAGAAAAAGAAGAAGCCATTGAAAAGTATGGGGAGTTTCTTCAATCTGGCAGCAAAATACTATTCGCTGACACCATGTTTGAAAATGAAAAAGCATTTATGGATACGATTAAGCACGCAAAACAGCGTGGATTTCATCATTTAGCCGAAGATTTACAAAGGGAGTACTATACAACCATTCCCGTGTTGCGTAACATTTTAGAAAAACATGGATTTGACGTGACCTTTACTCGTTATAATCATTTTGTGTGGTTATTACATGCAACGAAAAAATTATAAAACCAAGTGCAGTCTTGCCGTTTTTGTTTTTTGGATACTCATTAATTATATAAATCGAATATTGCTCTATTACTTTTATACGTCCGGCTACACTGGACTTTTATTTTTACAGTTTCATCTTTTTTCTGCTCAATGATTAGATTTTATACTCTATTTGTAGGAAAATTCGTTTTATAATAGAATACTCAATGAACAGGAATGTAGCTCAGTGGTAGAGCAACACCCTTGCGAGGGATGCGGGTCAGTGGTTCAAGTCCACTCTTCCTGTTCACGCGTGGGTGGTCTCAGGATCATCCACGCACCAAGATTTTTTTATTAGACATATCGAGATTACTGTGACGATAAAGTTGATTTTGCTATAGTTATTTTCAACCTGTTTGATAATAACGCAAAGAATCCCGAACCAAATGGTATCGGGATTTTTTATATTTAACAAAAACCAAAGTGAGTATGCAGGCTCCATTTCCTTAGCTGCAATAAGACCTAAGCGCTTAACACAGTAAACATCAGGGATGAAACGTTTTTTCACCCCTCTAAATAAGCATAAAAAAGTTGATAACGAACCAAAGGGGAATTGTACGCCTTCCTAAAATTGTTTCATTAATCTTCCTAGCATGGCTAATTAAACAAACTGATCCTGGATCAATTTCATGTTTCCCTCCGAGCAAATTGATTACAAATCCTTAGGAAGTGGAACTTACTTTTACTTTTTTAGCCAAAAAAACCTTCTTCTCTTATTAAGTGTTTTACGCTGAATGAAAAATGAAGATTGTATGAATACCTATTGATCTATTTTTCTTAAGAAGATTACTCATGAGTTTCTATCAAAAAATATAAATGGATCTAACATTGGACTTGCGATAAATGCTGTTCAAACATATCAATGATTTCAAGGAATCTCTCCGCTTCCCGGAAAACATGATCTGCTAATAATGGATGAATAATACTTTTGATCCGACACTGTTCGATTAAATCACGTGCGGTTTTCTTGAAGTCTCGTAAGGATTGTACGGAAACACGATTTTGATCAAGAAACTGCCCAAGCAATGGAACTGTTTGTGATTGAGGTCGCATGGATTCTAAATCTTTTGCTTGAAAGAGTAACTGATCAAAATCGTGACTAAAATTCCTCGCAGTTTCCCCTAATTTTCGTTCAGAAGGATCTAGTAAATGACCAATAAATTTTGCATGGTCAGCCATAATACGTAAGAAGAATACATTCTCATCAATAATAGCGTCTTGTAGTGGAGCTAAATTCCCTTTATTCAGTTCCTTTAATCTTCTTCGAAAGTAATTTGCTTCTCTGCTTGTATGGTCAATTAGTAATGGAAAGTTATTTTGGCCTGGAAGTTTGCAACAAATGACCAAACCTAATACTTTTCTTTTAAATGCCCAAATGCCAGTAGCAGCAACAATAACTTTTGAATTAAAACTTTTTATTTTCTTTGGATCAGTTTCCAATGAGAATGCATGGGCTCTATTTTCTATGTCTTCGAATACGGCATAATAATAATCCGCTTCTTGGATTAGTTTGGTCCTCACATCGAAATCCTAACTTGAGAAAAAGGGAGTGCTCCTTCATAATACGTGCCCAAAAACGAATCTCATCTAGTGAACGAGCTACAAAAAGATCAGACATCCACCTACCTCCATCTTCATGGCTTTCGTTTTTCTGTATTACCGCTTCCATATATGAAAAAATTCTCTTCCTTATCTTTATGAAAGAAGACAATGAAAAAGAATTAGATAGGAAATAGGATAAAGAATTACCTTAGTTTCCTTGTATATATCTGAACGAAGACCAATGGCACATAGGTAAAAGTAAGATATGATTCGTCTCGATTTTCTTTCCCAATATTGCACAGGAAAGATCTATAATTTATTCTTATACTTATTCTTTTGGTTGATTAACTTAAACTATTCGACGAATTATTTAAAAATCTAGTGTTGGATATTGAAAAGTTGATGAAGTCTTATTGAAGGCAAGCATTATATTAGATTTTATTTGGAGGTATAGACAATGAAAGCAATGGTTATTAAAAGGTATGGGAGAGTCCCAGTAACTTTAGCAGATATGCCCTTACCTGACGTTGGAGATTATGAGGTTCTCGCGGAAATTCATGCCGCTAGCATAAATCCTGTTGATTTTAAGATCCGTGATGGAAATGTAAAATTACTGATTAAACATAAGATGCCACTTATTCTAGGGAATGATTTTGCTGGAGTCGTAGCAAAGGTTGGAGCAAAAGTGACTCGTTTTAAAGTTGGAGACGAAATTTATGGTCGTCCACGCAAAAGTAAAATCGGTACTTTCGCAGAATACATCTCCATTCATGAAAACGATATAGCTCTAAAACCTAAAAATTTGAGTTTGGAGGAAGCAGCATCGATTCCACTCGTAGGTCTCACCTCATACCAAGCGTTACATGACATCCTACAATTACAAAAAGGACAGAAAATTTTGATTCATGCTGGAGCTGGTGGTGTAGGTACATTTGCTATTCAATTGGCCAAATTAATGGGAGCAACTGTTGCGACTACTGCCAGTGAAGCTGGTATTAATTTAGTAAAATCTCTTGGTGCAGATAAAATTATTAATTACAAAACAGAAAAATTCGAAGATATACTGAAAGATTATGATGCAGTATTTGATACACTCGGAGGAAAAATCATAGAAAAATCATTCCACGTTATAAAAAGCGGAGGGAAAATTGTTTCTGTTTCAGGATTACCAAATGCCCGTTTTGCTAAAGAAAATGATTTAGGACTCATTAAACAAATCTTGTTTTCAGTAGTCAGTCACAAACTTTCTAAATTTGAAAAGAAGCATAATGTACAGTATACATTTTTGTTTATGAAGCCTAGTGGAAAACAATTAAGCATTATTGCAAACTTTATTGAATCTGGAGAAATCAAACCTGTGATTGATAGAGTTTTTAGCTTTGAAGATACCCAGAAGGCACTTGAGTATTCGGAATCAGGAAGAGCAAAAGGGAAAATAATTATAAAAATTAGATAAAATATCTGTCCATTCAATAACTGCGATAAAAACGATCTCCTTCTTATTTGACTGGCAATATCATGCAATTTAAATCACTTATCACTAGTGTTAAAAGCTATAATATAAGTAAGAAGGGGGCGTTTTCATGATCGGAAGTTTACTAAATCAACGATATCGGGTTATGGATGTGCTTGGTAAAGGTGGGATGGCTGCGGTTTATTTAGCTGAAGATCAAGTTTTAGAAAGAAGAGTGGCAGTGAAAATTCCCTTTGCCACTACAGATAAACTATTGGATCAACGCTTTTTTCGAGAAGCGACGAACTTAGCTAAAATGTCCCATCCGAATATTGTAAATATTCATGATGCAAATTTGGATCAAGATTTTCCTTTTATTGTGATGGATTATGTCGATGGTGTCTCCATAGATAGAAGGATCGCAAACAAGAAGCCTATGCCAGTGCTTGATGTATTACATATCATGTTTCAAATATGCAGCGGATTAGCCTATGCACATGAGAAAGGGATTATTCATCGCGATATCAAACCTTCTAATCTCTTGATGACGAGTTCAGGAGACATTAAAATATCTGACTTCGGTATAGCTCGTCGAATGGAATCGGACACCGTATTCACACAAACGGGAGAACTTGTAGGAACGGCATTTTATTTTTCGCCTGAACAAGCGCGGAATAAGGAAGTTACACAAAAGTCCGATATCTACTCTCTTGGCATTGTGTTATACGAACTATTAACAGGAAAGCGTCCTTTTACCGCAAATGATTTTGTTGGAGTTGCGATGATGCATATACTGGAACCTATCCCTGATCCAAGACAAATCAATCCGGATATTCCCACTCCCCTCTACCTAGTAATCAAAAGAGCGACCGAAAAAGAACCAGAGAAGCGATATGAGCAAGTAAGGGACATGTTTGATGATTTACAGCATGTTCTTCTCCAAATGGAAGGATCAGAAAAATATGTTAAATTGAAAAATGCAAATGAAGCAGCAGTATCGATAGAAATAGAAAAGCGCAGCGAAACAAACATCCCAGCGGCCGCTAAGGCTGGTGATGCAAAAGCAATGCTCCAGTTAGGACGGAATTTGATTGATGGAGAGCATCAAGAACGGGATATTGAAAAAGGAGAACAGTGGTTACGAACAGCTGCAAAAGCTGGAAATGTGGAGGCTATGCTTCATTTAGGAATGCTCTTGATGAAAGAAGAGAACCTAGAACAGGATATTGAAAAAGGAGAACAGTGGTTACGGGCTGCTGCTAAGGCTGGAAATGTGGAGGCTATGCTTCATTTAGGAGTTCACTTGATTGAAGGAGAGCATCTGGAGCGGGATATTGAAAAAGGAGAACAATGGTTACGGGCTGCTGCTAAGGCTGGAAATGTAGAGGCTATGTTTTATTTAGGAATGCACTTAATTGAAGGGGAGCATTTTGAACAGAATATTGAAAAAGGAGAACAATGGTTACGCGATGCTGCTAAGGCTGGAAATGTGGAGGCTATGCTTCATTTAGGAATGCACTTGATGGATGGAGATCATCTAGAACAGAATGGGACGGAAGGAGAGCTATACTTACGAGCCGCTGCAAAAGAAGAGAATGTGGAGGCTATGGTTTATTTAGGAGTGCACTTGATTGAAGGGGAGCATCTAGAACAGGATACTGCCGAAGGAGAACAATGGTTACGCGATGCTGCACAGAAAGAGAATACAGAGGCTATGTTTCTGCTTGGAAAGTATTTGATTGAAGGAGAACATCTCCAACAGAATGTGACAGAAGGAGAGCGATGGTTACGTGCCTCTGCCGAGAAAGGTTATGCAGAAGCAATGAAAGAGTTAGGATGGTATTTAAAAAAAGGGACGCATCTAGAACAAGATATTATCGAAGGAGAACAGTGGTTAATATCCGCTGCCAAAGCTGATCCTAGTTCGATGTGCTTTTTAGCATTAGATTTGATCGAAGGAAGACGGACAGAACAAAATATTGTGGAAGGGGAGTTATACTTAAGAGCTGCTGCGGAATCTGACCCGTATGCGATGTACCAATTAGGAAAGCATTTGATGAAAGGGGAGTATTTAGAACAGAATATCTCGGAAGGGGAGAAGTTCTTACGGGATGCTGCGGAATCTTACCCATTTGCGATGTACTGGTTAGGGAGGTGTTTGGTTGAAGGGGATTATCTGAAACAGGATATTATGGAAGGAAAACAGTACTTACAAGCAGCTGCGGAATTGGAAGATGTTCCATACGCGATGAAGTATTTAGGAAAGCATTTGATTGAAGGAGAGTATCTGGAACAAAATATTGGGGAAGGAGAACGGTGCTTACGTTCGGCTGCTAAAAAGGACCCTGCTTCGATGCACCTGTTAGGAACATATTTGATAAGTGGAGAGTATCTAGAACAGAATATTACGGAAGGAAAAAGATACTTACATGCGGCTGCAAAAGCGAACATGTTGTATTCGTACTTTTTAGGCAGAGATTTAATAGAGGGAAATTGGTATCACCTAAAACAAGATGTAGTAGAAGGAGAACAATGGTTACGTGCCGCTGCAAAAGCTGAAAATCAATTTGCGATGTTCCTGTTAGGAAAGTATTTGATTGAAGGAAAGTATCTTCTAAACCAGAACATTTCCGAAGGAGAACAATGGCTACGGGCTGCTGCTAAAACAGAGAATGATGAGGCTATGTGTTATCTAGGAAAACACTTGATTGAAGGAAAATATCTTAAACAGAATATTATCGAAGGAGAGCGATGGTTACGGGCTGCTGCTAAAGCTCAGAACGATGAGGCAATGTATTGTCTAGGGAAGTATTTGGTAGTAGGTAAGTATCTAGAACAGAATATTACAGAAGGAGAGCGATGGTTAGCTGCTGCAAAAAAAAGGAATGATGAGGAAGTATACTCTTCATCAAATGGAGAATCGATTGAAGATACTCTCGGATGGATAGCCTTCTGGATACTCATTATCTACCTCCTTCATAAGTATCTAAATTAATAAGACCGAATTTATAGAATACCGAAACACATAGTATTTAGCATATATACTCTCCTTTCCTGCTGGTAATATCATGCAAGTTAACTCTCCTATTAGTACAATTAAAAGTTATAATATTAAGTAAAAAGGGGGAATTTTCATGATCGGAAGTCTGCTAGGTCAACGATATCAGATTATGGATGTGATTGGTAAAGGCGGGATGGGTGCGGTTTATTTAGCTGAAGACCACATCTTAGAAAGAAGAGTAGCAGTGAAAGTCCCCTTTTCCGATGCAGCGAAACTATTGGATCATCGCTTTGATCGAGAAGCAAAGCTGTTAGCAAAATTGCCACACCCAAATATTGTAAATATTTATGATGCAAATATGGATCAGGATATCCCTTTTATGGTGATGGAGTATGTCGACGGTATCCCCATGGATAGATGGATCGCAAACAACAAACCGATGCCGGTAATCGATGTATTACATATTATGTTTCAAATATGCAGCGGGTTAGCCTATGCACATGAAAATGAGATCATTCATCGTGATATCAAACCATCGAATATCTTGATGACGAATTCAGGAGGAATTAAAATCTCTGACTTCGGCATAGCTCGTCGAATGGCATCGGATACCGCATTCACACAAACAGGAGAACTTATCGGAACGATGTTTTATTTTTCGCCTGAACAAGCTCAAAATAAAGATGTTACACACCAGTCTGATATCTACTCTCTTGGCATTGTGCTATACGAGCTATTGACGGGACAGCGTCCTTTTACCGCAAATGATTATATTGCAGTTGTAATGATGCATCTATTGGAACCCATTCCTGATCCAAGACAAATCAACCCGGATATTCCCACTTCCCTCTTCCAAGTAATCAAAAAAGCGACAGAAAAAATACCGGAAAATCGATATCAGCATGTAAGGGATATGTTTGATGATTTACAGCATGTTCTTCTCCAATTGGCGGGCTTAGACAATAATCCTGAAGCAGACAATGCAATTGAAGCAGCAGTATCGATAGAAATAGAAAGACACAGCGAAACAAACATCCAAGCTGAAAATGCAGATGATGTAAATGCAATGTTCCAGTTAGGATTGGATTTGTTAGATGGAAAACAGCTAGAACAGAATACAAAGGAAGGAAAACAATATTTACGAGACGCTGCAAAAGCTGGGCATGAAGAGGCTATGCTCCGGTTAGGATGTCACTTATTAGAAGGGGCACCTCTGAAACAGAATATAAAGGAAGGAGAGCAGTGGCTGCAAACTGCTGCAAAAGCTGAGAATAAAGAAGCCATGTACTCTTTAGGAATATATTTGATCAAAGGAGAGTATCTCGAACAGAATTTGAAGGAAGGAGAGCGGTGGTTACTAGCAGCTGCAAATGCTGGGTATACAGAGGCTATGTACTCTTTGGGAAAGTATTTGATAAAGGGAGAGTATCTCAAACAAAATAAAAAGGAAGGAGAACGGTGGTTACAAGCTGCGAAAAAAGCTGGGAATAAAGAGGCAGCAAAAATATTAAGCGATCGTAACGAGACTGTGCTTTTATGTGTTTTTGTATTTTTTATGTTCTTTATGTACCTTATTGTTAAGTTTCATTAATAAGACAGAATTTGAGGAATATCTGACTTTTCAAGTAATCGTTCTATGAACCTCCTTCACTTACGCTAGCGCTTGGAGGTGGAACAAAATAATCCTTTCTTATTTTTGGTAACGAAACTTATTTTGGAATTAATAAAATTATTGTTCTGCTGCTTGTAACATTTGGGAGACGGTTACAAACTGATATCCTCGTTTTTTTAATTCTGGCAGGATTTCTTTTAAAGCCAATACTGTTTTCTCGTTCATATCATGAAACAAAATAATATCTCCATTACTAGCATTCCTTAGAACCTTATTTACAATAGATGATTTTTTTGTCCGATTACTCCAATCCTTTGTATCTTGATCCCAACTCCACATAATCATCCTAAGTTGATTTTTCTTTGCAATGCTCACCACTTGATCATTGTATACTCCACCTGGAGGCCGAAATAAATAAGGTTTCGTTCCAGTAACTTGTTCTATAGCTGTCTGAGTCATCTTTATTTCTTTGTCTAATTTTTCACCCGTTAATCGATTCAAATCGAAGTGGAAATAAGTATGGTTGGCAATTTCATGACCTTGTACCACAATAGATTTAGCGATCTTCGGATATCGATTTACTTTATTGCCTAAACAAAAAAAGGTGGCTTTCGCTTGGTATTTTTGAAGAAGAGAGAGAAGTTTTCCTGTGGTTCTCGAACTCGGACCATCGTCAAAGGTTAATGCAATCCACTTTTTATGTATGGGTTTATCCCAAAAGATTTCCTTATGGGTCTCATAATATTTTCGATCTTTAGGAGGATCATCTGCATATGCAAGATGACTAGTTAAACCTGTATTGTTTATCGTAATAAATAGAAGTATGCCAATAATCAACCATTTCATAGTAACTTTTGCTCCATCTCTAATTGTATGAAAGTAGTATGTCCATTTCCCCTAAAAGAATGCCATACATCACAAAAATCCCGTACCAAAAGGTACCGGGATCTTTTACAGAGGAAATCGAACATATTTAAGTCTAAAATATTCTCTGAATGATAAAACTACAAGATTACCAACGAATACAAGTACAAGAAGTCTAACCATCATGATTGATCTAGACTTGCCTGACTGATTTTATTCCGCGAACTGAATTGGTTAAAACGAGCAGAACCTGCAAAAAACGCAGCAACTAACCCAAGCAAAGCAAATCGAAAGAATAAAGCCATGGTTCATCGTATGTCCGAGTGTCTCTCTGGGTAACTCTTGAATGTGTAAAGGAATTCGCGCTCCTTGGTGTATTAGAAGCTCAGGATTGGTAAGAGATCCAATCTGGTCAGACGGAATATGATATTGTGATGCTGCATTCTAGAGAAAGGTAAAATGGGTTCTTTGGCTCTTTTTTCAATTTGAATGAAGATAATACCACTTCGTTTCTTGTTAATTCATTACAGAACCAGCAATTTCGTTTTTCATATCCTTACGAGTAATGGACAGAAAACCTACAAGCACCAAGATAACTATGGTCATTGCAAGACTGACAATACCTTCTCCCCATCCCAAACCTCCACGGCCCGGTGAAACCGAGATCCAATCCGAGAAAGAGGCACCTACAGGACGCGTCATGATATATGCAAACCAAAAGGCTAAGATCTCATTCAGACCAAATAACCAACAGCCTACTGCTGGTATAATCAGGAAGACAGTGAACACTACTCCTGAAGAAAAATAGCCCAAGTGCATAGTGGATGCTGTCATATCTCCTGCAGCGGTACCTAGTGCAAATGTGATAAGCACCGTAGCCCAGTAAAATAGTTCACGTCGACGAGTATAGATACTGTGTATAGAGAGAGTTCTCTCTTTCGCATACCAAATGGAAAAGAGGACAATCATTACAATGATAAAAAAGATAGTGGATACCACATATGGGATACCTATGGCAACATGGATTACATCAGCAGCCATCGTCCCAAAAATACTTACCATCACAACGACTAACCAGTAAATCCATGCCACATATTTTTTTACGGAAAATTGCAGGATCAAAGAAACGACTAAGGCAATCCCTGTTAGCCCAACGGCAATCATGGGATTGATACTTTTGACTAGATAATCAGAAAATACTTCGCCCATTCCAGTGGTCAGTACTTTGGTTAACCAGAAGTAGGCTGTAATCTCGGGAACCTTTGTAAAGATTTGCATTCCCTGTTGCATGTTGTTAGATACAGATTTATTCATTTGTAGTTTTTTCCTCCGAATTTATACGAAATATATCCTTTATTCTCTGGAGTTCGTCCTATGAAAACGATTTGACTGTAAATTATTATTTACAGATTGAAAGATGGAGGAGAGGTTATGCTCCACCCTCTCCTAAGCGATTCTAAAGTCAACTGATTAACGAACAAGAAGCTGTTCCGTTTTGTTGGAATCATCTATTTTCGTCTTGGTTAGGTAGATGACTAAACTCAAGATGATGACAAGAAAAATAGAACTAGTTCCCGTTGTACCCAAACCAAGTCCTCCGTCGCTTCGAGGCTGGGATAGAAAATCTCCAACAGAGGCGCCAAAGGGGCGGGTCAAGATGTATGCAATCCAGAAGGATAACACTGCATTTAATTTAAAGCGATAGTGGGCGATGCTTACCACTAGAATTACGGCAGCAAACATGAGCGCTGATACCCAGTAACCTAGATCAAACCCTTCCGATATCAGATCGCCAGCAGCAGTACCAAGAGCAAAGGTAAACAAGATAGCTAGCCAGTAAAATGCTTCTCGCTTCGTAGTATTTATGGAGTGAATGGATAGAGTCCTCTCACTTGCATACCAAATGATAAATGTTGCTGCCATTAAGATGAAAAAGAAAGTTGTTGTTGTTTCGAGTGATACTCCATAATTGTCTGTGAGATTGTCTGAACCCAGCGTGCCAACAACACTGATTAGTACGACAGTGAGCCAATAAATACTCGGTATATATTTTTTTGCTCGAAACTGTAAGAACAGGGTGATAAGCAAGAGCCCACTCATAACAAAAGTTGTGTTCGTCAAACCAAAACCCAGTGTTTCATTCAGAAAGTCTGCCGCAGTCTCCCCAACCGTGGTGGCCATGATTTTAATAATCCAGAAGAAAATCGTAACCTCGGGAACCTTGTTCCAGATTTCCTGAATTCGTGATGAGCTAGTCGGTATATCACTGGACATTTTATGTGATCCTCCTTTGTTCATTCATATATCACTAGTTATTTCTCACTGAAAGACTATAAAACAGAAGACTGAAAAACACATGAAAAAAACAAAAAAAGTTAGACATAATTACTGTCTAACTCAATTCTAAAAAACTTACCCTTTTTGAAGTGGGATGATAATGGTAAATTTACTTCCAACATTTTGTTTACTAGAAACTTTAATTGTTCCATGTAATGCTTCGATAATCGATTTACCGATGGATAAACCTAAACCTGAACTTCCAGTTTGCCGTGAACGGCTTTTATCTGCTCGATAAAATCGGTCAAAAATACGTTTCTGTTGCTCAAAAGAAATGCCAATTCCATTATCCTGAACAATAATAGAAAGTATCTCATTTTTTCGTTCGTATGAGATACTTACATAACCACCATTTGGCGTATATTTTAATGCGTTATCAATGAGAATATACAGCAATTGCTTTACTTTTTCTTTGTCTGTGTAAATTGGTAATGGATTTTGTGTAAGTAAATCTAATCTTATTTCCTTTGATTCGGACAACCGTTGGAATAGGCGAATAATTTGTTGCATCAGAGTGAGTAGATCAAAATTCTCTTTTATCGTTGGTTGTTCACCTAAATCGGAACGGATTAAATATAATAAATGGTTCACTAGTTGTGTTGTGCTTCTTACTTCTTCTTGCAGATCGGATAAGATATTTTTGGAGATTGGCGAGAAACGTTTGGCTTCTTCAAATTCGATTGTCTCTAGTCCTGATTGCAACACACTTAAAGGAGTTCTTAATTCATGGGAAACATTAGCGATAAACTCAGACTGTAACGTATATGCTTTAATTATTGGCTTAATTGCTTGCTTTGTCATGGTTCGTCCAACAAGTAGGGCAATCACAAAAAAGAGAAGCGAAATTCCTAACAGGATAAATAAAAAGTGGTAATACATGGTGATCAAATAGGTGATATCTTTCCCGATGTAAATCGTTCCTTTGCGTTCGCCATTTTGATAAACATTTTGTGAAACAAGAAATAGATAATAAGAGTCCTTTTCGGACAATTCAATCCTCAAAAATTTGAATTCCATTTTGTCTGGTTTCCAATTTGCTACGTTTTTTAAGATAGGCTTACGGATTTTTGATGAAAACTCATCAATGATGATAAGGTTATGATTGAATTTTAGAAAATAAGTTAGAAAAATTCCTTTTGTTCTATTTATACTAGGAACTGGAATATTATCTTTGTTTTGCTCTCTTGGATATTCATCTATATCTATCTTGAGCTCATTAATCTCTTGTTTACCGAGATCAAACAATTCCATTCTCTGTTCCTGATAAATAATAAGAAAGAGAACAATACTTATTACAACATTAAAAAGTAATAAGAAAATAATTAACATTCCACTATTATATTGTGTAAGCTGTTTTCTAGTAGAAGAAAATAGATTCAAATTATGCTTCAATAGAGTATCCTACTCCCCGAATATTACTAATCATTGTTTGCTTTCCAGGCTCATCAATTTTTTTTCGCAACAATTTGATGTAGGCATCTACAGAGTTAAATCCTACATTTGCATGATAACCCCATACACGATCAAGAATTACTTCACGAGTTAAAACTTGACCTTTGTTACGAATCAATAAATCTAGTAAATCGAACTCACGTGGAGTTAGCGTAGTTTCAGTTCCATTACGATATAATATACGTTTCGTACGGTCAATTTTAAGATTTCCTAACGAGACAACATCCTCATACAATGGGGCATAGTTTCTTCTCGTAAGGACACGGATACGGGCAAAGAGTTCCTCCAATTCAAACGGTTTCGTTAGATAATCATCAGCACCTGAATCAAGCCCTTCTACACGATCCAAAACGTTATCTTTGGCTGTTAACATTAAGATAGCTCCTGCATAGCCATTTTGTCTTAGTTTTTGGCATACAGAGATTCCATCTAGTTTAGGGATCATCCAATCCAATATGATTAAATCATAATGGGAGGCAAGGGCATATTCATAAGCTTCCATTCCGTTCGTATACCACTCTACAGAATACCCTTCTTTCACTTTTAACATATGTTCTAATATTTTGCCTAGACGATGATCATCTTCGGCTAATAGGATCTTCATAAGGTCTCTCCAATCTTTAGTTAAGTAAAACCAAATGATATCTGCAATAGCAGCTGTTAATTTAAATCATATCCAAATTAGGATTTGATTATTGCGACAGATTTGGCACTCCCACCAGTACGAAGTTTTTACCGAATCATTGAACAGTATCCCCTTACAAAAATATGTGTTCATGACATCCGGCGAGCTCATGCTATTTTAAAGTTGAAACAGCAAAATTGTTTCAGAACTAAATCATGCAAACACAAGAATTAAAATGGACACATATAGCCACACCTTACTCAATATACAACAAGAAACTGCTGAGGGCTTTGAGCAATTGCTAACAGAAAACCAACCGAAAAATCACAAAAACTTCAGTGTACTAAAGATTTGTATTTCGTTTGCAGTTCTACATTTCCTCTATTTTCTTTGTATCTCTAAAAATCAAAAACCCCTTGATATACAAGAGGTTTGGGTGGCCGAGTATAGCGGCATTCAACCGCTAACCTCTACACTACCAGTGTAACTCACTATATGATTTTAGTTTAACCTAGTATACATATGTCAATTGTTGTACAGGATTTCGAGGTTTCACTTAACAAGCCTTATTCACACTGTTCCCTCACGTGATTCTGCAATTTGCTTAGTATGCTTTATCCCCCACTCCATCATTTGCTTTATAATCGGAGCCAATGTCTGCCCAAATTCAGTCAAAGAATATTCCACTTTTGGCGGCACTTGCTTATATATCTCTCGATGAATGATTCCGTCCCGTTCCAACTCGCGAAGCTGCAAGGTGAGCATCCGTTGCGTAATTCCAGGTATTAACCGGCGAAACTCATTAAAACGCTTTTTTCCTGCCAGAAGGTGATAAAGAATAATACTTTTCCATTTTCCCCCCATCACATCGATCGTTACCTCAACCGGACAAGCATATCCATATGGCTCCCAACTTGATAAGCCTTGAAATTCCAATTCCATCCCCCCATAAGTATAAAAAATGATACTATACAACAAAAATGTGCCTACTTTTAAATATGTATTGTACTCATTACAATAGACTTTGTAAAGATTCTTCGACTGAATAAAAGGTCTTTAAAATAAATCACTATCCAAACTAATAAAAAGAAAGGATCTGATTACGATAGAAACAAAACAAGTTAGAAAAGAACAAATTCTCGAAACCTATCATTTTCGCCATGCTTGTAAAGAATTTGATCCACTGAAAAAAATCTCGGATGAAGATTTTGATTTTATTTTAGAAACAGGGCGATTATCACCCAGTTCCTTTGGATTTGAACCATGGAAATTTGTCGTTGTCCAAAACGAACTTTTACGTGAAAAACTACGAACTGTCACTTGGGGAGGACAGCGTCAACTTCCAACCGCTAGTCACTTTGTCATCATACTAGCGAGAACAAAAGAAGATATGCACTATGATTCTGCTTATATTCAATATATGAACAGAGAAATCCAGAAGTTGCCAGAAAAAAACATTAACGGGAAATACGAAGCTTTGAAAAAATTTCAGGAGTCCGACTTTCGTCTACTAGAAAGCGACCGTGCTATATTTGATTGGTCAAGCAAACAAACGTATATTGCCCTCGGCAATATGATGACAGCAGCAGCTCAAATCGGAATCGATTCTTGTCCCATTGAAGGATATGACAAGGAGAAGGCAGAGGACATTTTAAAAACAGAGGGGATTATTCAAGGACAACAATTCGGCATTTCAACAATGGTTGCATTTGGATATCGCATACAAGATCCTCGACAGAAGACTAGGCAGTCTATCGATAAAGTGGTGGAGTGGGTGAAATAACCAACATCAAACCATTGTCATTCGAATAAAACAATTTGGATAATCGCGTAATACAAAAAGGTTTCGTTTCATTGGATAATTATCGGATGCAACGAAACATTCCCATGGAACCAAATCAACGACACATCGTTTTAACCTTTTTCCAGATAAAAGAAAGGAATGTTATACCATGAATGAAATCATTTGGCCCGAAGGATATACGCCAAGTACAACCGACAACTTTGTTTCTAATGAGATTATCGTACCTAGTATGAGCACAACTGAGGTGTGGAAGTACCTCAATAACACCTCAGAATGGCCAAGTTACTACAGCAATGTTTCGGATATTCGCTTTTACGATGGATCTGGCCCTGAGTTAAGTAAGGGTGCCCGCTTTCGATTCACTACCTTCAGTTTCCCAGTAGAGGCGGAGGTAACTGAATACGAACCGCCTGTCGATGGTAAACCGGCACGAGTTGCTTGGCACGGCTGGGTGGAAGGTTCAGCAAATACAGCATTAGATGTTCACCACGCTTGGCTGCTGGAGGATCTTCCCGGCGGTCGGGTACGAATCCTCACCCAAGAGACACAGAACGGGAAGCCAGCTCAAGATATGGCTCAAGAAAAGCCAAATCCCATGCTTAACGCCCATCAAGAATGGATCGACGGGCTGGCACACGCAGCTCAGCAGGTATATTCCTAAAAATCGTCTTGAAAAGAGATGAGACTGACCGTCACTTCGCAAAGGTGGCGGTCTTGTCATGAAATAGATGAGATAGGTGGTATCGTGCTAGTTCTTCATTAACCCAGCTTAAGCGTGTTCTAATTTCGTCCGTCCTCGTTTCCCCTCTTTGGAATAACAAAAAAACCTCCATCGAGCACGTTTTCATAACGTACCTAATTGAAGGTTATGACACTACATATTATTTACAGAGTACACTTTGCATAAATTACCGTACACATATCGTTTAAAAACGCTTATAGACATTGGATGGTGGAGTATAGCGGGATCGAACCGCTGACCTCTACACTGCCAGTGTAGCGCTCTCCCTGCTGAGCTAATACCCCATATTAGATACGTTGCAAATGTTAGTGTAGCGCAATTTCCGATAAAAAACAAGTGTTAAAGATAACCCCCGTTACCTCTATTATTGCAAATACAGTTTCCCGAACGTAATTAGCACGCTACCCGAAGTGAGCAAATTCACCATATTACACACTATCCAATACGCCAACTCTAGCGGGTATCCACTCTAGTTAGCGTTAACCTGTTGAAAATGAATTGTAAATAATTTAAAATAAAGTTAGTCAATAACCAACCTCTACAGGAGGTTCCTGTGTCTGCTCACGCTGAGACCCCTTCCGACAGTACGGACGCGCAGGTCGAGATCCCTGTGAACTCCCGCGCGGTGTGCTACGACTACGTCGACAGCGAGGGAAACAAGTGCGTCATCGAGGACGGCGTTCACTACCGCCTCGACCACCGCGGCAACCGTAGGTGGAGGAAAAACGGGGACGGAACGTACACCGACGTCGTACTGTGATAACAGAGAGCCCCACAGGGATATTTCTCCTGTAGGATGTGCTCCGGCTAAGAGTACACCTGAGCAACTGCTTTTAATCAAGCGGCTGCTCGGGCTCGATAACAACTTTTGTTCATATAAATTTGACGGTATAATTAACTCAAATATAGAGCCGCTGATACGCCCTGTCACGGAAAAAAAGTCCGCTGAGGTACTTTGACCTTTCAGCGGATTTTTAATGCCCTTAGACGGCGTTTCTTTAAATTAAGCGTTTCAAGAACCCTTTATTTATGAAATATATAAAACTCTATTTGCCAGTTCTTCATTGACACGGCTTAAAGCACGTTCTAATTTCGACCGTCCTCGCTTTCTCTCTTTAGGCATAACAAAAAACCCTTTCGTTAATTACGTTATTTACAACGTACCTAACGAAAGGATTCTCTAGTTTTTTGGGTAGTGTACACTCTTTTTTATTGGCAGATAACACTACGTATAAAATAGCGTTCATAAATCGCCAAACTATATTCCGTAGTTCAAGCGGTTGACCTCTCGGAATAAACTGCCAGTGTAGCACTATCCCATCTTCTTTTCTTAACCATATTATATATTTTTCACTTTCAAATAAAAGTCAAAAGGAATACTTTGCACATGATGAAAGGTGTCCTTATCGATCAAACATTTACCCTAAAGTTTCGATTATCAAATTAAGTTTCATAAATCAGACACAAAAAATCGATATAATCACAACATATCTTTGATATTTTAGTTGATTTGACCATTTTAAAAACCTATAATTAGCTAGTTAATAAATATAATTTTATACTCCTAAGGAGGAAATTCTTTTGATGAAGCGCTTACTTGCCTCTTTTTTCTCATTAGCGTTAATTTTTACACTTTCACCTCTACATAATCTTGCTAAGGCGGAAGAAACTCAGAAAGATGATTCTACCATAACGAATACGGAGCAACCTCATACTTTACCTGCTCCAGTAGACGAAAAAACAACTTCTGATAGCAAAGACCAACAACCAGCTGAAAACAAAGAAAAAGAAACTCCTAAACCAAACACAGAAACACAACCTCCTGCTGGTAAAACGGATAAACCAAAAGAAACCGATAACAACACTACTACTCCTGTTACAGAAACAAAGCTGGAAATTCATCGTAAACTCAACGATGTTGGTTATGCGATCAATGCACAACTGTCCGATGTTAAATCTGCTGAAGGAACTTGGACTTTTTATGTAGATGGCAAGAAGAAAGCTACTAAAAACAACAAAAAAACCTCGGTTTCCTTTAACCTCTCTCTCGATGCTGATTTTGAGGAAGCGGGAGAAATTCAAGCTCATGCGATCAAAATCGTATTCGAAGGAAAAGCAGATGGGAAAGAAACAAAAGTAGAAGGAACTCATTCCATTCCTGATCTAACATTTGACTACAAACAAGTAGGCAACAATGATAAATTTACTGGTACTCTTAACCCTGCAAAAGACGCAGTTGGTAGCTGGGGTATTGCAGTATCGGATGAGAATGGTGAAAAAATTATCGACGCTAAAGACGTTGAAAATTTTAAAGGTACTACTTTCACTCATACTTTCAAAGGAATCAAAGCAGGTACTTATTTGGTCTATATCGCTTTTGAAGGAAAAGTGGATGGTGAAGAAACTGCGATCATCAAGTTCATGACCTTGGAGGTTACGGAAGAAGGGAATGGCGGAGAAATCAAACCTCCTCCAACTGACTACAAACCTACAAAACCTGTCGATAAAGGAACCGTGGATAAAGTTATTAACAACTCTAAAAAGGGTGGACCAATGCCTAAAACTGCTACTTCTAACCCAACTGGTTTGGTTGCAGGACTTGTTCTCATCGCACTTGGTGGTGCAATCCTCGGATATCGTCGCTTGGTGAAATAATAAAAAGGATTCCAAAGGCTTACTACCTAGGTAGTAAGCCTTTTTATATACTTCGATCATCCATTTACACTTGTTTTGCGTGGTTTTCTTCTACGTCTTTTTCGTGGTTTTGCTGGAGCGTCTGCCTCTTTTTTTGCTGTTTCTTTTTTGACTCCTGTTGGTTTTGGCTTTCTTGGGGTTGCTTTATTTGTTGGCTTTTTACGAACAGGCTTCTTCTTTTGCTTTTCCTTTTGTGTTGTTGGCAATGGAATATCTTGTGGAGTATGCTCTAAAAGCTCAAAATCGATTTTTCGCTCTTCCATATTGACTCCACTTACTTTGATCTTTACTTTATCGCCAATTCGCAGCACTCGACCGGTGCGTTCTCCAATCAAGCAATAATACTTTTCTTCATACCGATAGTAATCATCATTGAGAAAACTAACATGAATCAAACCTTCGATGGTGTTATCCAACTCTACAAAAATACCAAAGCTAGTTACTCCACTGATAATTCCTTCGTATTCTTCACCAATATGCTCTGTCATGTATTCTGCTTGTTTCAGATCATCTGTTTCTCTCTCTGCATCTACTGCAATTCGTTCACGAACAGAAGATTGCTCAGAGGCATCAGACAGAAATAACTGCAACTGTTCTATTCGCTCTGAGGATAAAGCCCCATTATTGTAAATTTCCCTCATCACCCGATGAATCAATAAGTCTGGATATCTGCGAATGGGCGAGGTGAAATGCGAATAAAAATTAGCTGCTAAACCAAAGTGACCAGCATTTTCTGTTGAATATTTTGCTTGTTTCATGGAACGGAGCATAACCGTACTTATCACTTTTTCCTCCGGCCGTCCACTGACTTTTGCGAGTAAATCTTGGAGGGCACGAGGTTTTACTTTATCCGCTTTGCCTTTCATACGATAACCAAATGTGGTTACAAACTGGTAAAAGGACTGTAATTTCTCTGCATCTGGATTTTCATGTATCCGATAAACAAAAGGTACTTCTAAGCGATTGTAATGCTCTGCCACTGTTTCATTAGCAGCAAGCATAAACTCTTCAATCAGACGTTCAGCAACAGAACGCGGGCGCTTTACGATATCGATTGGCTTCCCACTCTCATCTACTTTGATTTTTGCTTCGGTGAAATTAAAATCGACTGCACCTCTACGTATCCGTTTTGCTCTAAGTTTTTCTGCTAAATCTCCCATCAGTTGAAAATAAGGTACCAGATCTTTATAACGTTCGATGAGCTCTTCATCCTGCTCCTCTAAAATCTTCTGTACATTGCTATAAGTCATCCGTTCATTGGTACAGATCACAGATGGATAAATATCATAAGCCACCAATTCCCCACGCCTATCCATTTCCATATCACAAGTCATGGTTAGGCGATCGACTTGTGGATTCAAACTACAAATACCATTGGACAACCTTTTTGGCAGCATTGGGATTACGCGATCTACTAAGTAGACACTACATCCACGCTCATACGCTTCACGGTCAAGGGCACTTCCTTCTGTCACATAGTACCCAACATCCGCGATATGTACCCCCAATAAAATGTTTCCATTCGGTAATTTTTCCACAGACACCGCATCATCGAGATCTTTGGCATCTTCTCCATCGATTGTCACCATTACTCGATCACGTAGATCATGTCTGCCCTGGAGATCTGTATCTGTAATCGTCTCATTAATAGTTTCTGCTTCTGCCTCCACTTCAGGTGGAAACTGTTCCGGCAGACCATGTTTGCGGATAATGGAAACAATATCGACTCCCGGGTCATTTTTGTTTCCAAGAACTTCGATAATCTCTCCTTCTGCACTATTGCGGTCAGTTGGAAAATGACTCAGCTTAACAACGACTTTTTGACCATTGGACGCACCCATGCGATGCTCCTCAGGAATAAAAATATCTGCTGGCAGCCTTCTATCATCTGGTACAACAAAACCAAAATGTTCGTTGATCGCACGAAAAACTCCAACCACCTGTGAACGGCCGCGTTTTACAATTCTTACGATCTCCCCTTCTGGTCGACGGTCTTGTTTCTTTTTATTAAATACACGTACCAAAACGATATCTCCATCCATTGCACCATTCATATCACTGGAGTGGATATAGATGTCTTTTATTTCGCTTTTATCTGCAATAACAAAAGCAAACCCTTTGGCATTTCCCTGAACTTTTCCTCTAACGAGATTCATTCGATCCGGTGTTCCATATCTCTTGTTCTTCGTTTTGATGACAAAACCATTTGTTTCTAATTCCTCTAAAAGAGAAGCAAGCTTATCTTCTTCTCCTTTTAAATCAAGCGCTGCCACAATTTCCTCAAAGGATAGTGGTTTATAAGATTCTTCATCTAGAAACTGCACTATTTTTTGTAGGCTTAACAACCAAATTACTCCCTTTCAGAAGAAGTACGCAATATAAACTGCTCCACTTCTTGAAATAACTTTTTTCTCTCTCGATCAACCGTAATAATATGAGAGGAGTTTTCATACCAGGTAAGTGTCTTATCTTGGGAAGAAATGCTGTTATAAATAATAGTGGCACTACTTGGATTCACTGTCTCATCATGGCGTGATTGTATGATCAGTGCTGGTACTTCTACCTGTTTCAAATTTCTTCGAACGAAACGGATCAATCGATTTAGTTCCCCAACACTTTTGAGTGGTGTGCGATCATATGGAATCAAATGCTGTTCAATATCGGGATGTTTTTCTCCTCTAAGCGAAAAAGGCATAAACCAATGGATCAACCGCACAAAATTTGCCCGAAAATCCTTTACCTTTATAGGAGCACACATCGATATTACTCCACTGATGAGTGACTGCTGCTGGATGGTTTGGACAAGAGCTAATATGCCACCCATGGATAATCCCACTAGGTATAGTCTTTGTACACCTGATTGTTTCAATTCCTCAAATGCATTTTCAACACTTTGCACCCAATCTTGCCAGCGGGTAATCTGTAAATCTTCAGGAGAGGTTCCATGCCCAGGCAATAGCGGTGCAGATACCGTAAAACCTTGTTTATGTAAGTAATCTCCCATTGGTCTTAACTCAGATGGTGTTCCAGTAAATCCATGTATGAGTAGAATACCCGTTTTTCCAGCTGAATAAAAAAAAGGGTCAGATGAGCGCTTTATCAATTGCATCACATTCAGCTCCGATTTATATGAAAAGCGACTCACAGACGAGTCGCTTTAGTAGTTTGAATAGGTAAAGTGCTGGAAACTCTTACGAAATTATACCACGAGCGGAAACAAATCGCAAAAGACAAACAATAATGAACAAAAAAAAACAGCCGATAAACTCAGCTGTCTAAAGGGAAACTATTTTATTTTATAAAGTATCCAACTGCTAAAGCAAGAATCATAAAGAGTATTGCCAATGCTACTGTTATCCGGGATAACAGTAAATCGATCCCTCTCGCTTTTGCTTTACCCATATTATGTTCAGCACCGCCACCAATTGCACCTGATAGACCAGCGCTTTTGCTCGACTGCATAAGGATTACAATAATGAGGCCTACGCTTACGACGCTAAACAATATTTTTACTGCAAGTACCATATGATAAAACCTCCTCGCCCCATTCAATTTACCACATTTATTTCAGGTTGTAAAAAGCATTATCCCCTAGATACGTTGCAGTAAAACCAAGTTCATCCTCAATCCGCATCAATTGATTGTATTTTGCCACACGATCTGTACGTGATGGTGCTCCTGTTTTGATTTGACCGGCTCCAGTAGCTACAGCGATATCTGCAATTGTCGTATCTTCGGTTTCACCTGAACGGTGAGAGATAACAGCAGTATAACCTGCTTGTTTAGCCATTTCAATTGCATCAAATGTTTCCGTCAAAGTGCCAATTTGATTTACTTTTACTAGTATCGAATTCCCTACCCCACGGGAAATCCCATCTGCCAAACGTACAGTGTTGGTCACAAATAAGTCATCCCCAACCAACTGTACTTTTTCTCCTAGACGTTCCGTGAGGAGTTTCCATCCATCCCAATCGTCTTCTGCAAGTCCGTCTTCGATTGAAACAATGGGGTATTTGGACACAAGATCCTCATAAAAAGCGATCATTTCTTGAGGAGAACGAGTAATTCCTTCACCAGCAAAATGATAGTTTCCATCTTGATAGATCTCGGTCGCAGCAACGTCGAGTGCCAATTTTACTTCTGTGCCGGGTTTGTAGCCAGCACGTTCAATTGCTGTAACAATCGTTTTCAAAGCTTCTTCATTAGATGAGAGGTTCGGAGCAAATCCACCTTCATCCCCAACAGCAGTAGAAAGCCCTTGTTCATTTAATACTTTTTTTAGAGAATGGAAAATTTCTGCTCCCATTCGGACTGCTTCCCGGATATTGCTGGCTCCAACTGGCATGACCATAAATTCTTGAATATCTACGTTGTTATCTGCATGTGCTCCGCCATTTAGGATATTCATCATTGGAACTGGCAACACTTTGGAGTTAAATCCACCTAAGTAGTTATACAATGGTACACTGAGTGCATTTGCTGCTGCACGTGCCACTGCCATGGATACACCTAGGATAGCATTAGCCCCCAGACGACCTTTGTTAGGCGTGCCATCTAACTGGATGAGCGTTTGATCAATCATCAATTGATCGAGTGCATCCATACCTTCTAGTTCTTCTGCAATTACTCCATTGATATGGCGAATTGCTTGCAGAACGCCTTTTCCATCGTAGCGGTCTTTTTCACCATCTCGTAGTTCCACAGCTTCATGAGCTCCAGTTGATGCTCCAGAAGGAACAATTGCTCTTCCAGCTACACCAGTCTCCAGCGTCACTTCTACTTCTACGGTTGGATTCCCTCTAGAATCCAGTACTTCACGGCCGTATACAGTTTCAATTGTAGTCATTTATTATGCGCCTCCAATTCGTAATGATTTTCCTGTCATTTCTGCTGGTTTGGTAACATCCAACAAATCCAATATTGTTGGGGAAAGATCTGCCAATACGCCATCTGAGCGAAGTTCTATCCCAGGCAATGTCACAATACAAGGAACTGGATTTGTTGTATGGGCGGTAAACGGGTTTCCATTTTCATCGATAACCATATCTGCATTCCCATGATCCGCAGTTATAATCGCAACACCATTTTTATCTAACAGTGCATCTACTATTTTCCCTAGACACTCATCCACTGTTTCCACTGCTTTTACAGTAGGCTCTAACTTGCCAGAATGTCCTACCATATCTGGGTTTGCAAAATTAAGGATGATAACATCAACACTTTCTTCGTGGATCTCCTTCAATAGTGCATCCGTTACTTCGTACGCACTCATTTCCGGTTTGAGATCATAGGTTGCAACTTTTGGAGAATTAATCAAGATTCGTTTTTCACCTGGAAACGGATCTTCTCTTCCTCCACTGAAGAAAAAGGTGACATGAGGATATTTTTCTGTCTCCGCAATTCTTAGCTGCCGCAAATTATTTTGGGCCAATACTTCTCCGAGTGTATTGTCTAAGTCAGTAGGTTTATAGGCGACATAGCCGTCAACCGATTCACTAAACTTCGTGATACATACATAAAATAAATCTTTTGGAGGATGTTCTCCACGATCAAATCCACGAAAGTCAGCATTGGTAAATGCTTGTGAGATTTGAATGGCACGATCAGGTCGAAAATTAAAGAAAATAATAGCATCATTGTCCTGAATTTTACCAACAGGTTGGCCTTGTTCATCTACGAGAACAGTAGGCATCACAAATTCATCGTACACACTTTTCTCGTATGATTCATGGACAGCTTGGATTGGGTCTTGATAAGTTGGACCTATTCCATAGACCATCGCATTATACGATTTCTGTGTACGTTCCCATCGTTTGTCCCGATCCATAGCATAATAACGACCTTGCAGAGTAGCGATTTTTCCGACTCCCAGTTCATTCATCTTCGCTTGCAATCGATGAATGTAGTCAACCGAGCTTTCTGGAGAAACATCTCGTCCATCCAAAAATGCATGTACAAAAACTTTCTCCAATTTTTCCTCTGCACATAGTTCCAATAAGGCGAATAAGTGCTTGATGTGGCTATGAACACCACCATCGGAAAGCAACCCATATAAATGAAGACTACTATTATGTTCTTTGACATGTTTTATCGCTTGAAGAAAAGTTTCATTATGGAAAAAGGAACCATCATCAATTGCTTTGGATAACCTTGTCAAATCTTGATATACAACACGACCAGCGCCAATATTTAAGTGCCCGACCTCAGAGTTACCCATTTGCCCCTCAGGTAATCCAACAGCATTACCACTGGCCCCTAGAGTAGTATGTGGAAACTCACTCCAAAATCGATCAAAATTTGGTTTCCTTGCTGCGGCTACTGCATTGCCTTTGGTTTCCTCCCGCAGGCCAAATCCATCTAAGATACAGAGCATTACTGGTTTATGCATGAATTACACCTCATCTAACATCTGGTGAAACCCGTTAGGATCTAAGCTAGCACCACCAACGAGCGCACCGTCAATATTCGGTTGACTCATGTATGTTGCGATATTTCCCGGTTTCACACTTCCTCCGTACAGCAAACGAACTTTATCTTGATATCGTTCTGGCAGTAAACTGCGAATGTAGGAAATAACCGTTTCCGCATCATCAGGAGTTGCAGCCAGCCCTGAGCCAATAGCCCAAACAGGCTCATATGCAATGATTAATTTGCCTACTTCAACAGCACTGACATCCTCTAATGCTGTACGAATTTGACGTTTAACCACTTCATTTGTTTTCCCCAGCTCTTTTTCTTCCAATGTTTCTCCTACACATAAAATTGGAGTTAAACCAGCGGTAAGTACGGTGCGAAGTTTACGACCGATCACTTCATCTGTCTCGGCAAAATATGCCCGTCTCTCCGAGTGACCAATAATGACATGGGTAACATGTAATGCTTTCAGCATCTCCACACTTACTTCGCCTGTATAAGCGCCTTCTAATTCCCAATGCACATTTTGCGCACCAATTTGAATCGAAGTACCTTCACATGCTTCTGTCAGCCAAGGTAAAGAAGGAAAGGCAGCACATATGACTACTTCTCGATCCTCAGGAATGGTCTGCTCATGAAACTGTCTTAGAAAATCCTTTGTTTCTAATAGATTTTTATACATCTTCCAGTTGCCAGCTAGTATAGGTGTACGCATGATCTACCCCCTATCTTTTATCTGTCAAAGCTACTACTCCCGGTAACTCTTTTCCTTCTAAAAACTCAAGAGACGCTCCACCACCAGTGGAAATATGATCAACTTGATCGGATAGACCTGATTTTACGAGTGCAGCCGCAGAATCTCCGCCTCCAACAATAGAATAGGCATCAGACTGAGCTAGAGCTTCTGCCACACGATACGTTCCTTTTGCAAATTGATCCATTTCGAATACTCCCATAGGACCGTTCCACAGAACCAACTGAGAAGAAAGTACCACATCTTGAAACTGTTCGCTCGTTTTAGGACCAATATCCAAAGCCATTTTGTCAGTTGGAATCTGATCAATGTCTACTGCTGTACCTTTTGCATCTACTGCAAAACGATCAGCTACTACTGCATCGATCGGCAAATACAATTTTACTCCTCTGTCTTTAGCCTGCTGGATTAAGCTTTTGGCTAAATCGAGTTTATCTTTCTCCAGCAAAGAGGTCCCAATTTCATAACCCTGTGCTTTGACAAACGTAAAAGCCAAACCCCCACCGATTAGCAGGTTGTCCACTTTTTGCAATAAATTTTGAATCACTTCAATCTTATCTTTTACCTTTGCACCACCGATGATAGCTGTGAAAGGTCGATCAGGATCACCAATCGCTTTTCCTAGTACTTCCAATTCTTTTTGCAGTAAAAGCCCAGCAACGGCAGGTATGTAGGCAGCTATACCAGCGGTGGAAGCGTGTGCTCGGTGAGCTGCTCCAAAAGCATCATTGACAAAGACATCTGCAAGATCAGCAAACGCTTTAGCTAATGCCGGATCATTCTTCTCCTCACCTGCTTCAAAGCGAACATTTTCCAGAAGGAGAATCTCTCCATCTCGTAACTGTTCTACAGCTTCCGTTACTTCTTCCCCAATCACTTGATCCACTTTTTTCACATCTTTGGAAATCAATTCTCCAAGTCGTTTTGCAACTGGTGTCAGACGATACCCTTCGATTACTTTTCCTTTTGGTCTTCCAAGATGGCTTGCCAGTATCACTTTAGCGCCCTGTTCCAGCAAGTACGAAATAGTAGGGATGGCAGCACGAATTCTCGTATCGTCTGCCACCTTACCTTCTGATAATGGAACATTGAAATCGACACGGCAAAATACTCGCTTGCCATGCAAATCGATATCATAGACAGTAAGTTTATCCAAAGGTGATTCCTCCCCAATTGACTGCGCACAAAACATTCGATTAAAACCGATCTGATTGTAACCGATTATTTTATACCCTTCTACAGATATGCTGTTTAAAAATAAGGATTAAACACCTTTTTCTAAAATAAAATCTGCTAAGTCTACTACTCGGCAAGAATAACCCCACTCATTATCGTACCATGCAAGTACTTTTACCATGTTGTCTTCCAATACCATCGTGGAAAGTCCATCAACGATAGAAGAATGTGGATTTCCTTTGTAATCAATCGAAACCAATGGTTCATTGGAGTAATCCAATATATTTTGTAATTCCCCTTCTGCTGCTTCTTTCAAAGCACTGTTGACCTCTTCTACTGTCACATCTTTGTCTAACTCAGCAACGAGGTCAATAATAGATACGGTTGGAGATGGAACACGGATCGACATACCATTTAATTTTCCTTTCAGTTCCGGGAGAACAAGCGAGATCGCTTTTGCAGCACCTGTAGTAGTTGGGATCATAGACATTGCAGCAGCACGTGCACGTCGAAGATCTTTGTGAGGAAGATCGAGAATTTGTTGATCATTGGTATATGCATGTGCAGTAGTCATAAACCCGCGTTTGAGGCCAAATTTTTCATGCAATACTTTTGCTACAGGAGCCAGACAGTTGGTTGTACAAGAAGCATTGGAAATAACATGATGGCTTTGTGCATCATATTTATCTTCGTTTACTCCTAAAACGACGGTGATGTCTTCATCCGAAGCAGGAGCAGAAATGATGACTTTTTTGGCACCGGCTTTCAAATGTTTTTCTGCATCTGCACGTTTGGTAAAACGACCAGTAGATTCAATCACGATATCGATGTTATCTTCTGCCCAAGATAGCTTCTCAGGATCACGTTCCGCTGTTACTTTTACTTCGTGATCATTCACCTTAAAACCATTATCAGATACTTTAACGGTGGCATCCAAAGTACCGTGTACCGAATCATATTTAAGTAAATGAGCCAATGTTTTATTATCCGTTAGATCGTTTACTGTCACTACTTCCAAGTTTGGATGATCGATCAGAGAACGAAACACATTACGCCCAATTCTTCCAAATCCATTAATTGCAACTCTACCTTTACCCATACATACTTCCTCCTTATACGCATTCCTTAGTAGTATGACCAAAAAAATGCCATTTCAAATAAATAAAACAGTCCAATCGGACTGTTAACGATGAATGGCATCCCATCATCCTTTCTAATGGGAGTTGATATGCGTTGACTGATCTCTGGGTGCAAGACAAAATGCCTTATGGAAACCGCTTACTATCTCGACATGCGATAAATATTATCGTTTATTTGAGATCGCCATCTACCAACTCCTATCATCATGAGAAATGATGTATAGGATCAATCATTGTCAACAAAAATCATTACTACTTTAAATTACTATATTTTAGGGTACAGGTAAACCACAAATTGTACACTTTTTTTATTGTTGTACTATGGATTGAAAACATGGTATAATAGCGGTTGTCCTATCATGCGCCTATAGCTCAGGGGATAGAGCACCGGTCTCCGGAACCGGGTGCCCAGGTTCGAATCCTGGTAGGCGCACCACAACAATATTTATGCGGTTTATCAGTGGGTTCAAGTGTTGAACGTAGGAAATTGAATACCGCTGTTCACGCTCTTTTTCTTCCGAAACTTCGAAGAAAAGAGCGTTTTTCATGACTATAAAACCATACGAGCGTCTACTAGTGATTTTTAGGTCAATAAAATCAAAAACTCCTAACCATGAACAGGATAGGAGTTTTCTTGATACGGTTCTAGTCATTTGGAGGGTGGCTGAAAGCAACTTTTTTTGGGATTGCGGTTTGATGTTTCATTAGTGCTTTCCTACCTTTCACCAAAGATATTGAAACCTCTTGGAACTCACCCGTTATTTTATGATAATCGGGTAAATTCTGTCTCTTACAAATATCACTCATATTCAGTAAAATGTCAAACATCAGCTCTTCAAAGTGATACTCAGTTGCCAGTTCTCTTGCTTCTTCAAGATATTTGTATGCGTCCATGTCCTTGTTCTGCATGATCAAACATTGACTCAAAGCGATAAGAGCTTTCACTATGCCTTGAACATCTTTGTATTCACGTGCTAGTTTGACAGCGTTTTCAAGTATAGACTGACCTTTTTTTAGCTTCTCAAATCCACAGTATACAATCCCCAAATGAGTATGGGTTTTAATAGCTAAGCGTTTCTTTTTTATTTTACCTTCTAATTTTAGAGCTGATTGATAACAAAGTTCAGCATTTGTCATAAATCCTTTTTGATAATAACTTTCACCTAAAGACGACCACAAGTCAAAGGCATGGTCATATAATTCATCAACACGAGCAAGGAACAGTCCTTCTTGTGCAAAATGAATGGCTTCATTATATCTGCCTAGTTTGTTCAACAACTCAATACGAATGAGCAATAAGTTTAACCAAGCATCATCACTTCTTATGCTGTTTCCTTGCTCATATACTTCTTCCACAAGTAACAACGCTTCCATGTCTCTGTTCAGTTTCTCAAGGATAATTGCCTTGTTAATCCATAAGTTATATTGAATATGGTGACGTTTGTTCTCAGGCTTGAACGATTCAATTCCATAGTTTACATACGTTAGAGCGTTAGCAAGATCATTCAAAAATAAATAAACCCTTGCCATTCCATTATAACAAGCAGATTTCAAATTGCTGTCGTCTATATCATCTACAGATGAATTGACAATTTGGACAACTGTTCCATACTGCTCCAGAGCTGTATTCCATTTTCTCTTCTTTTCATAATATTTTGCTCTTATATAGTAAGGGAACAGAACGAGTGAGTTTTCACTCATTCCGTTGTGTTTGCTGTACTCTTCCAACTGTCTCAGTTCTTCAATACCTTGTTCTTTGTCTATTAGATCAACATCGTACTCAATTGCTAACAATTTCAAATCTGTATCTAACTTATCACCTAACACAGTCTCAACTGTATAGTGGTTGGATAACTCGTCCAAGTTAAAACCATAATACTCACATAATTTCTCCAAATGGTCTTTGTTCGCTTTGTAAACTCCTTTTTCTATCTTGCTGATTATCGAGTTATGTACGTCTATTTCAACAGATAAACCCAATTGACTAAATCTTTTCTTTTTCCTCTCTTCTCTGAAAATCTCTCCGAGTTCAGCTGATACAAATATTTGATTGTTCTTTCCCATACAACACCGCCTAAAAGCAAGATAACTTTGTTTATTTATTTAGGAGCATAAAAACCTCGGTCGATTAGATGTAAAACAGTGTAGATAGTCGTTAGGTAGTGATAAAACATCCAACTCAACCAAATAGCTAGGTCATAGTCTGTTTTTTGTCTATTATTATGGTGTCGAATACCAAAATTATTGGCTATATTGAATAAGTCACTTTCGTCTTTTGAAAATAACACTTCTTTTAGCTGAGGTTTTAAGAATTCAAGCACGTCTGCAAGATCACGGACAGCGTCTCTTCTATCTTCAGTAGAAGACTTGTAACGTCGGAACTTCTTAATAGCCGATTCCACACGATGTTTCACAGGTATCTCGTGTTCCTCTGATACAGGAATATTTGCTTCATATAAATTTTGTAAACCATCATCTCCGAGAGTCAAAATCTCACCTTCAGGGGATAATTCCCAACCATCTCCGTAGAGTGCTAGATTCTCATTTATTTCTTTGCGAAATTCTTCTTGTCCGGTTTCTTTATCGAACGTATCATAGTGCCATCCACAATCATCCCAAGAGTGATAGCGTCCTTTCAATGGTTTTGATATGTGGTCATACAAAAATTCAATCAGGTCAAATATATCTTCTTCAGAGTAGAAATATTCATGGTCATCCTTAATATAATCCCATGTAGGATTAGTAATACGTGTTGCATCAATTGGAAATAAACCATCTTTTTTTAAATGCATAACCGCGTATGCATCTATAACATCGCCCATAGTACCCAATATATATCCTTCATCTGGGCAGTGTTTCCCCATAGCTTGTTGGAAGTAGTGTTTATTCTCAAATTGACGATAAATGTTATAGAAGAGTTTCCGAAAAGTACCCAAATCAATAATAAAATTTCCTACACGTTTGCGATTGCGTATAGAGTAATAATCACGCCGATTCTCCGATGTCACTTCTTTTACTCCTTCCTACGTATTCCATTGTAAATTTCCATATATTTCGTAGTGTTATTAATAATAGCACAAAAAAATAACACGACAAAACAAGAGAAAAAATGGGTTTTTGGAAAAAAACATTTGGTAGATGTGTTTTTGATGTATAAAAAGAGATATTTAATAAACAGCTTGGAAAATTCATTTCAAAATTGAATAAGAACACAATATTTTAATTTTTTGTTATCTTCATTATACTATTCTATCCTGAATGTGTGGGAAGTAATTGGAATTTAGTTGAAAGGATTGATAGTTATGTTAAATACCCAACCTAGAGAACTAAATGTCATCACGATTACAACGAAAGAAGAGGTAGAGATTGAAATTCCTTTGCTCGATTTTTTCCATGTTGAAATTGAGGAAGGCAGGTGGATATTTGTTGGGCAAGCTTATGATATTTTCGCTTAAACGTCGAGCTGAAATCCGTTTTTGGTACAACTTTGAAACAGCAATATTTTATGTTCAACATATTCCAAGTTCAACAATTGAATTGATAGAAAACCAAAAGAAAATAGCAGAGTTTCTTGAAGCGTATAACTTGCAGTTACGAGAGTGCAAGAGCATACGTGAAGATGTAGACAAGCTTGGTATCTTTATGAAAATGAAAATAGCTCCAAAAACAAAAAGTTCTTAATCACTACAATGGTAGGAGCATCAAAAACAGATATTAAATAGTGAAATCGAAAAAACCTGTGATATTTTCACAGGTTTCTTGTGTATATGAACATATTTACCATTATATTTGGGTCCCGGTGACAGAGTGGGACGGCTTTCGCCATCGACCATTCTGCCCCGGGTTGAGCCCCGTTGAGGTCAGTAGTAGTACTGGACCCTCTGGTGCGCTTCGGTGTACGCCAGTTCAGCTTGCTTGGCTTCCTCACCGAAGGTGAAGACCTTGTCCCGGTAGTACTCCTCGTACTTACCGGAGCCGCTCATCGCAAGGTAGATGATGGCATAGCTCCTCGCTCGCTCCCAGTTCTTGAGCAGACTCACGGCCTCGCGGAGACCGGAGCTCCTGACCGGGAGGGTGCTCAGCAGCTCTTCCAGCTCCGCTTCCTTGCTGTTCAGCTCCTGCTGGAGGCTCTCTGTCATGAGGCGCAGATCCTCATGCAGCTTCACATCCGAGGACATGATCGCCTCCTCCTTGGAGAAACCGATCCTCGCCTGAAGCCCTCCACACTCTACAGCCTTGACAACGATGAGCCGCAGGGCAGCGATGAGAGTGGAATCCATGACAACCTACTTTCCCCCATAAAAGGGACTCGTGGATACTTCCAAGTATACTAAATAATTAAATAGATGTCGATGGACTAAAAAGCCTTCAACGATCCCATATCTTCACACTTTTATTGCTTTATAAACATGATGACTCCTGTAATTACCTTGGCCAAACAACTTCTATCTGAATACCATTATTATCGAGGAAAATAAAATTACGAATCTCACCTTGCTCATAAATATCTGTCATCACGACTTCAAGCTGTTGCAATCTGTTTCGCAAAGCCAGTCCTTCTTCCTCTGTTTACAGAAAAAAAACAATATGATGAAATCCTAACCATTGTGGAAAATCTGTTTTCTCATTCTCCATTGTTGCCTGACAATCGTTTGATGTAAATATAACTTTTTCTCCGTCTAGCAATAAGCTCAATCGACATTCATGAATAGTAACTCTCCTTCATAGAAAGCAAAATAGCTGTGAATGATAATCACAGCTTATCTATATATAAATGAATTTGGATTTGGGCCCGGAGGCAGGGAGATCAGCACTGCTGTCTTCCTGTCCCCGGGGTGAGTCCCGTGGAGGAGGCTCTTACTTGCAGAGCCAGGGCTTGTAGACCTTGTTGTAGAAGTCGATCCCTGCGATCAGCTCCATCTGGACGGCCACGCCGTAGTTCCACGCGTACCCGGGGTACTTCTTCACGAGGACGCTGTAACGCTCGTACAGCCGGCGTGCGTAGCCGTAGGCCCTGCCCTTGTCGAGCAGGAGCGAACGGAGTTCCTCGGGGACCGACTTCAGCAGCTCGGTCAGCAGCAGGTCCGCCCGACGCTTCTTGGCTTCCAGCATGACCTTCGCAACCGAGTAGATGAATACCTCACAGGGGCACTTCGCGCTCCGGAGGTGCTGATCGGTGATCTGGAGTTCCGCCTCGATTTCGCCACACAGGATGGCCAGACGAGCTGCGATTTTCTCGATGGAGCGAGAGGGACGCATGATTGCCTTCCTTCCCCCACAATTGGGGCTCAACGAATGGTTGATTTCATTATATAAAAAATGAAAATAACTGTCTATTGATGCAACCGTTCTAGTAATTTAAGCATCTTATCTTTACATTTGAAAAAAGCTGGTTAATTCTTTTTGGAGAATTAACCAGCTATCAAAAATCTTTATTTCAACTTTTCCAACCAAGCTGCAAGCGCTGTTCCAATCTCATCAGGAGCATCCTCCATTGGATAGTGCCGCCCTGCTACTGTGATTTCTGTCTGTTCAGGCCAGCTGCGGCAAAAATCTACATGAGACTGTGGAGTTGTTCCAGGTTCTGTATGGATGAATAATTTAGGAACAGAACTCTGTGCTAACCAATCACCATAAGCGGTGACTATCTCTGTCACATCCGCTGGATTACCATCAAAGGGCAATTGCCGCGCCCAAGATAACATCGGACGACGTCCTTCCCCTGCTTCTGTAAAAGGTCGGTGATATTGAGCCACTTCTTCCTCTGTCAACTCACGCAAGATACCAACCGGAAGATTGACATTGAGAAAAGAGTTTTGTTCCAGTACCATTTTTTCTCCTTCTGAAGATCTCAATGCCTGAAAAATTTTGCGCCCCTGTTCTGGAATCTCGCTCCAGCTGCGGGGTTTGATAATCGCCTCCATGTACACAATGCCATCTACCGCACCAGGATGACGTCGTGCCCAATCAAAGCCCAAAGCTGAACCCCAATCGTGTACCACGAAGATGATATTTTTATGAATTCCAAGTTTATTGAGAAGCTCATCTAGGTATTTTCGATGCTCGACAAAGGTATATGAATCTGGATCACTTTCAGTTAATTTTTCCGAATCTCCCATTCCGATTAGATCTGGGGCAATACATCGTCCATATTCTTGCGCATAAGGAATAATATTTCTCCAGAGATAGGAAGATGCTGGATTGCCATGCAAGAAAACGATTGGATTACCACTACCTACTTCCACATATGCCATCTCTAAATCGAAAACTTGTTGATGCTTTTTTTGATAAGGAAATGCTCCACTAATCATATAATCTCTCACCCTTCTGTTTACACCATAGATAGTATTTTGTACCTGTTACTACATTTGTAGTACTATGATGTGGCTGGTTATTAGTTGACTTATCAACTATAAACAGAGTATAACTCCATATTGTTGATAAGTCAACTATATGAGGTAAATTAAATTTCATAGTATGATTTCAAGGGATAACACGATCATTTATTCATTTTTATTGAAATAAAAACATTTGAATATATAAGAACATAATACGATTTTATTAAGATAAACTTCAACACAAGATTTTATGCAGAAATTCCCCCTCTGAAAAATATTTGACCTTTTTTGACCAATGAGGTATGATAGTCCTGTGAACAAAATATTTCCTACATATGGAGGAGACGAACATGATGAACAACCTAATACCAATGGTAGTTGAACAAACAAACCGTGGTGAGCGCTCCTATGATATATACTCTCGACTTCTCAAAGATCGTATTATCTTACTTGGTAGTGCTATCGATGATGATGTAGCAAATGTGATTGTTGCTCAGTTGCTATTCTTAGCAGCAGAAGACCCAGAAAAAGATATACACTTATATATCAATTCTCCAGGCGGCTCCATTACTGCTGGAATGGCAATTTATGATACCATGCAGTTTATTCAGCCTGATGTTGAAACCAACTGTATTGGGATTGCAGCGTCCATGGGTTCTTTCTTGCTTGCAGCAGGAGCAAAAGGAAAACGATTTGCCCTGCCAAACAGTGAAGTAATGATCCACCAACCACTCGGCGGTGCACAAGGTCAAGCATCTGATATTGAAATTCGAGCAAAACGTATCATTAAAATGCGCGATAAACTAAATCATTTGTACTCCACATTTACCGGACAACCCATCGAACGAATCGCAAAAGATACCGACCGCGATAATTTTATGAGCGCTGAGGAAGCTTTAGAGTACGGATTGATTGACAAAGTGATCGAAAAGAAATAAGATGGACAAATAAGATGAATCGAAATCCACCCTGACGGGTGGATTTTTTGCGGGATTAAAAGATTAGATTCTCTACTTGAGCAGATATAGATATAAATCATTCCCAGCGAAGATATACACCTCAAACAAGAGCAAAATGCTCGCTAGGCCGCTTTGCTCCTAGTCTCTCTATGCTTGGCTGTAGCGTCCCATGTATTCTTTACAACAAGACGCGGAAGACACGTTCCGGGGTCCCTTCACGCGAAGCGGATCAGCGGATTTGCTCATCTGGAGTTAGATTCTTGCATCCTGCAACATAGGATGAGATTTTATACAAATAATAAGAGAAACAACCACAAATTAATTAAAGGAGTTTTAAACACATTGAAACCTTTTTCCGAGCTAGGATTAAGCCCACAGCTTCTGCAAGCCATCAGTCAAATGGGTTATGAAGAAGCTACCGACATCCAAGCAGAAACCATTCCTATCACTCTTTCAGGCCAAGACCTTATCGGGCAAGCACAAACCGGAACAGGAAAAACCGCAGCGTTTGGAATACCTCTTGTCGAGCGCATCGATACACATGATGAAAGTATTCAAGCTTTGGTCATCGCACCTACCAGAGAACTCGCTATTCAAGTTGCTGAGGAATTAAATCGAATCGGTCAATTTAAACGCGTTCGCGCATTACCTGTTTATGGCGGCCAAGATATTGACCGCCAAATCAGAGCACTAAAAAAACGACCTCAAGTTATCGTCGGTACACCAGGTAGACTACAAGACCATCTTCGTCGAAAAACCATTCGCCTGCAAAATATCCAGATCGTTGTGTTGGATGAAGCAGACGAAATGCTAAATATGGGCTTCATCGAAGATATTGAGGCTATTTTGGATCAAGCACCATCTGAGAGACAAACCTTGCTTTTCTCTGCTACCATGCCTGAACAAATTCGCAAATTGGCGAATAAATTTATGATTGACCCTATGCAAGTAAAAGTAAAAGCAAAAGAAGTTACCATGCCAAACATCGAGCAATCTTTTATTGAACTTGCTCCTAAGCAAAAGTTTGATGTTTTATGTAACCTGCTCGACATCCAATCTCCAGAACTAGCCATCATCTTTGGACGTACCAAAAAACGCGTAGACGAACTTACTGAGGCGTTGAGCAAGCGAGGTTATGCTGCGGAAGGACTGCATGGTGACCTCAACCAAACTCGCCGTGATACGGTTGTACGCCGTTTTAAAGAGGGTACAATCGATATCATGGTCGCCACAGACGTCGCTGCTCGCGGACTCGATATCTCAGGAGTAACCCATGTCTATAACTTCGATATCCCTCAAGAGCCTGAGAGCTATGTCCACCGCATCGGCAGAACTGGCCGTGCAGGGAAAACAGGGGTAGCAATCACCTTTGTCAGTTATCGTGAAATGGATCACCTTCGCTATATCGAACGAATGACCAAGAAAAAGATTAAACGAGAAGCAATCCCAACGATCCATGAAGCGTTAGAAGGTCAACAGTTAACTGCAATGGAAAACTTACGCAGTACAGTGGAAGAAAAAAATTATGGTTCTTATCGCGAGCTCGCTAAAAAACTGTTAGAAGAACATGATTCTGTAGCACTTGTAGCAGCAGCTCTCAAAATGATTACCAAGGAACCAAATAAGACAAAAGTAAACATTTCCGATCTAAATGCACCAGGAAGATTACGTACACCAAAAAAACCAGAGAGAAAAACAGAAAAGAGAGTTTTTCCTAAAACAAAGCGAAGTAATGGAAAAGGCGGCTCTTTTGCTTCTGGGAAACAAAAAAATCGTTTCGTTGAGAAAAAGAAACGAGCGAAGAATAGATAAAACGATTTTTCTAGAATGACATTCTTGCAAAAAAACAAACACAGGGAATAGCAACTTCCTCAATAATTACCGGATTATTTATTTAATCCGGTTTTTTTATTTCTATTTAAGAATTAGTATCCATTGATTGAATTATCTTATTTATTATAGTATGATTAAATCGTAACATCAAAGATTATGTTACTCATCTTGCATCACTCATCCGTACGTCCTGACGTCTTTCGTCTAAGCATCTCGCATCCTGCATCTTTCGTCTGAGCGTCTCGCATCTTACGTCCGAGCATCTTGCGTCTTGCATCTTACGTTTGTACGACATTACGTACAAATGGGTCGGTCACAAGCCAGTGATTCGACCCCGACATAAAAAATACAGCCGAACCTAACATCAGGTTCGGCTTTCTTCTGTTGGATGGATATGAAGGATAAAAGGATTTAGCGGAGCTGCTTGTGTAACTTTTTTTCTTACTTGTGCTTCAATCATGGCATAATTACGAGGCTTAACACCAGGTTTTACATAGATATCCATGATAATATTGCGACCTGTATACTCCATTTTTGCCCGGTAAACAGCATCAACTGTTTTTGCAGCTTGAACCATCTTACTCTCTGGATAACTCACATAACTATAGGAACGAGAATCATTATCCAAACCTGTTCTTCTCTCAGGGGCTGCTGTACGTTGACAAGCCGTAAGCAAAAGACCAAAACATAAAATAATCCAACCTATTTGTCGAAGCATGTTTCCCACCTCCTAAAAGTAGTTTGTCTAGGTAGGGTTATCTTCATGCTTCAAAAAGGTTGGATGTGAAATCTTCCTGTTTAAATCTATATTCTGTCAATACTAAAACAGACATAAAAATCAATTCGGTAAATGAACCAAGTGCGTAATATTCAACAAAGAAAGCAATCGCTCCGAGTAAACTAACAAAGAGACATCCAAAAAATAGGATAGACCATTGCATTCTTTTCCACACCACAAAGGATGTAAAAATCATCGGTACAAAAGCAAATAGCATCGAAATTGAAAACGGAGATTCGCTCACAATATACCGGTCAATCCCATTTATAGAAATTGCTTCCATATGAACCCACAAAAAATCATGAAAAACTCCAATGATGGTCACGATGAAAGTATAGAGGTTGAACAATACTTTGATTGCTACACTTTCCACCCATCTCGCTCCCGTTCTCCGAAGAAAATCTAAAGATACAAAGGCTAGTGTAGGGATGAGTAATACATGCAGGAGATAACGAATCATACTTAGCATCTCCAATGTTTCTCCAAACCCAATCCATCTACCGCATAACAAGACAAGATTATCGTACGCAAGGGCTATGATTAGGAAAAAAACCCAAGCTGTTCCCCAAAACGGGGATTCCTGAAAGAAACGAAAACAACAAAAGAATAAAACCATACAACCCAATACAAAAAGAGGGTAAAGTAGAATATCCATGTTGTTGTCCTCCATGTCATTCTTCATCACCCTCCATCATAACAAAATTTAGCCTTCAACCTTGTTATAATTGTGACACTCTCTTAACTTTTTTCTTGCACGATCTCTACCAATCGTTCTACAGCTTCCTGTTCGTCTCGTCCTGATGCTTCGATTGTAATCTCTGTCCCTTTATTAACAGCTAAACTCATAACACCCATAATACTTTTCGCATTTACTTTGGCTGTGCCTTTGATCACATAAATCTCCGACGAAAAACGGCTTGCTTCACGAACAAAGTATGCTGCTGGACGGGCATGTAGGCCAACATCTAAAGTCACTATTACGTTTTGATTATACACTGTCATTTTCCCCCAATTTGTCTCGTAGTTGTTTGGCCAGCTCATCAATTTTTCGCATACGGTGATTCACCGCAGATTTACTAATTTTCCCGCTTGGAATTAACTCTCCTAGTTCAGTAAAATTTACTTCTGGATATTGTAATCTCAGCTCCGCTACTTCTCTGAGTTTTTCAGGTATATTATCCAGTCCATGATGTTCTGCTATCAACTCGATATTTTCTTTTTGCCGCATCGCAGCCTGTACAGTCTTATTAAGATTTGCAGTCTCACAGTTTACCAACCGATTGACTGAATTTCGCATATCTTTCATGATGCGAACGTTTTCAAAGTGAAGGAGTGATGGGTGAGCCCCAATAATATTTAGGAATTCACCAATTTTATCTCCTTCTTTCATGTAAACGATGTAGCCTTTCTTCCGTTCAATCATTTTGGGATTCAGATGATATTCCTCCATTAATTGCTGTAAGGATTCCGCATGATCGTGGTAGGTTGTCATGATTTCCATATGATAAGAACCACTATCAGGATTATTGACAGATCCACCAGCGAGAAAGGCACCTCTTAGGTAAGAACGTTTACAACAAGAATTAACGATTAAAGTGGAAGAAATCCCTGGGATTCGCTGCCACGTCTCAAGTTCAAAAATCGCCAAATCTGCAAGTATTTTAGCTGAATTTTGATGAAGACGGATAGAATACACATTATTTTTTCTCAGCCTGATCTTTTTTCTTACAAGTACTTCTGGTTGAACTTGATACAATCCACGCAATAAGGAAAACATATGTCTTGCAGTAGAAGGACTCTCTGTAACAAGTTCCACCATTAGTTGCTTATGTTTGATTTCAAGTATACCATTCATGCGGACTAATGCTGATAACTCAGCTCTTTTGCAGCATGGTTTGGTTTCCATTTTTGTTAGTTCTTTTTTTGTATCCGAAGTAAACGACATGATTTGTCCCTTCTAGCTACTTTACTTACTATCCATTTTAATGGATTCCCACACTTATCCGCAACTAAACTCCCTGATACTCCCTTAATCTTCCACGAACTAACCTTAAGATGTGTTTGCTGATCCGATAAGCATCATGCCTTAGTAAGGTTCGATAGAGCAGCAAGTTATCCATGATTGGATGGCACCCTTGACGCATGATCTCTTCTAAATCTGGTAGAACCATGCTTTGCTGACTGCTAGCATACCGCTCCTTTAAAAAAGAAGGAGGGACTTCATTATTCAGCAATGTAAAATCAAACAAGCCAGGCCCAACATGATCATAAATAACGCGAATATGATCGCTCGCTGAGAAGCCATCTGTTTCACCATGCTGCGTCATAATGTTACAAATATAAATTTTACAAGCATTGGAATTCCGAATCTCATCTGCCATCCCTTTCACTAGGAGATTTGGAAGTATGCTTGTATATAAGCTTCCTGGACCTACAATTATCCCATCCGCTTCTCGAATGGCTTCTATCGCTTCTTCTTGCGGCTTTGGACTTGGCGGATGGAGAAACACTCGACGTATTTTCTTCCCAGCCTTGGGAATTTGAGACTCTCCTTTGACAATCGTTCCATCCATCATTTCTGCTAAGAGCACCACATCTTGCTCACTCGCAGGGAAAACCCTTCCATTTATGGCGAGCACTCTACTCAATTCTTTGATTGCTGTAGTAAAATCACCTGTGATCTCTTGCATGGCAGCAATCATTAAATTACCTAAATTATGTCCTGCTAGTCCGTTTCCATTTTGAAAGCGATGTTGAAAAACTTTCTCTAACAGCGGCTCTGTATCAGCCATTGCGATTAATACATTTCGAATATCGCCAGGCGGGGGCATCTGTAGATCATTACGCAATCGACCTGAGCTACCACCATCATCTGCGACTGTCACAATGGCTGTGATCTCTACAGGAAACTTTTTGAGACCTCTGAGCAAGACTGATAACCCTGTACCTCCACCAATACAGACCATCCGCGGGTATTGTTTTTTCCGTTTCATACCTGTGCTTAACCGCCTTTCTCCATATCTCGGTGTTTCACTTGGCATCTTTCCTGATCCTTCAATGTATGATATAGATGCTCGGCAATTGCCACAGAACGGTGCTTACCCCCCGTACAACCTATCGCTACCACGAGTTGAGACTTACCCTCTTTTTTATACTGTGGTATAAGAAAAGTTAGCAAATCTATTATCTTTTCTAGAAACAGTTTGGTCTCTTCCCATTTCATCACATAATCAGAGACGATCTTTTCTCTGCCTGTTTGCGGACGCAATTCATTAACATAATGTGGGTTAGGTAAGAAACGCACATCAAAAACTAAATCAGCGTCAATGGGAATTCCATGTTTGAAGCCAAATGACATAAATGTAACAAATGCATCTGTCTTCGAGGCGTTCTGTAATGTTTGAATCTGCTGTTTGAGTTCAAGTGGTCGAAGTCTGCTAGTGTCAATCACATTATCTGCTTTTTCTCGAAGCTCCTGCAATAACACCCTCTCTTGCCGAATACCATCAAGTGGTGTTCCGTCAGGCGCAAGCGGATGTCTTCTTCTTGTCTCTTTATATCTCCGGACAAGTGTATCATCATCTGCCTCAAGGAAAAGGATTTGATGATGGATTCCATACTGTTCCTCCAATTGTTTTAAAGAGTCTAACAAGGTGGAGAAAAATGCTCTGCCTCGCAGATCGATAATAAGTGCTACTTTTTGTAGTTTCCCATTTGATTGACCCAATAGCTCAGCAAATTTAGATATAAGGATTGGTGGAAGATTATCTACACAAAAGTAACCGAGATCTTCAAAACACTGAGCTGCGACTGTTTTTCCTGCTCCAGACATACCTGTAACTACAACAAGTTGAACTTCATTATGTTTCTGCATAGCCCACACTCCGCTTTTTCTTATGTTTTTTACTATAGCACCTTTTCCATCAATAAAAAAGCAAGTGAAGAGATAGACATGGCATTGGCATAAAATAATATATTTAATTTAAATATAATACTTAATAAGTAATTTTTACTAGTGAAAATTTATAGGATATTTTAGGAAAACAATTTCAGTAAACACAACTATAAGAAAATACAAACAACCTACAAAATAGCAGGCTGTTCGTTGGTAATTTTCAAGTTTTTGTCCCTATCATATAGGTAGAAATTTATTTGGACTCACCTAGTATCGTTTTCGATTGTATTGGTGTAGAAAGTATTGTCATTGTTTTGGTAAAACCATACTTGCTGCAGTCTATAATGAACTGATCCATCGTTTTTAATGAATCAGTCACTATTTTTAAGATATAATTGAAATCCCCACTCAATTGGTACATCTCCATAACCTCTTTAGATTGTTTACAAAATTCGAATAGATTCCCACAATCATTAGCTTGTACCAATACAAATGAGGTAATTTGTTTCCCCAGTTTTTCAGGATTTACCACCGCATGATAGCCAGTAATAACTCCTTGTTCTTCTAATTTCCGCACTCGTTCACTAACTGCTGGTTGAGTCATATTAATTAGCCGTCCCAACTGAGAGATCGTAGTCCGTGCATTCTGCTGCAATAATTCAAGTATTTTTACATCTGTTTGGTCCATTGTTAAGATTCATCTCCCATCATTACATAGAACAAAAGTCACCTTTTATATTTCCTTTCAGTTTAAAAGCAAATCAAACCATATGCTTTTATTTTTCCATGTATTCCTCCATCAGAAGCAAGTAATGATTAATACGTGAAAAGGAGGCACACACAAAGAAGTTCCGATTCCATATGATCTATTATAATCAATATGTGCAAATACCCATTGTTACTAATGCTAACGTTTTAAAATAAAATATTAGCTAAATATATTTTATCAAATGAACTAGCAGATTTCATTGTAATAAACAATTTATCACCTAGAAGCAAGCAGTTATTAGATTTAAAATCATAAATCCATTATTTTTAAAAGGAGAATTAAGGAAAATGACAAGCGAATTAAAAACCAAAGGTATTCTAAAACATTTTACTACTGGCGATAGAAATCGTATAGCATATCAGTTCGATGGATCAGCAGACGCACCGGTATTGGTTTTGGCAAATTCAATTGGTACTACACTCAACATGTGGGATGGACAAATTGCAGAACTATCGAAACACTTTCATGTTTTACGTTATGATTTTCGTGGCCATGGTTCTTCAGATGCACCATCAGGAGCATATTCTATTGACAGAATGGGACGAGATGTAATCGAGTTGATTGACTCTTTGCATATCAAACGAGTTCATTTCCTTGGACTATCACTAGGTGGTGCAGTGGCACAGTGGCTAGCAATTCATCACCCAGAGCGAATTGAGAAACTGATCTTATCCAATACTTCATCCTATTTAGGTCCAGCCGATCAATGGGATGAATTGATAAATTCGCTAAAGCAAAACAAAGATTTGTCTGGATTAGCTGATATGTTTATTGGAAATTGGTTTCCACCATCTATGTTGAAAGAAAAAAATGATATTGTATCAACGTTTCGAGATATGGTACTTTCTACTGATCCAAATGGATTTATGGGAGCATTCGCAGCAATTCGTGATTTGATATGCGTAGAACAGTAGCACTAATTAATAGTCCAACATTGGTGATAGCTGGAGAAAAAGATACAGTAACTCTCCCGAGTCATGGAGAATTGATCGCTAAAACAATACCTAATTCCAAACTAGTCATGTTACCAGCTGTTCATTTGTCTAATATAGAACATACAGACAGATTCCACAGTGAAGTTATTGAATTTTTGCTTTCGAAGTAAGGGAAAAGAATTAGAGACATGTCAAATTTTCAATTGGATAATGCAGTGGGGCTGGGTTTGGTGGTTTAGTTATAGGATATTTCACTGTTGAAAACAGGAGTTGGATAGCTGCTATATTCATATTGGTTGCACTTTTAGTTTCTATGTATTTTTTTTCCATAAGCAAAACCAAAAACTCTACTTTCCCTTAAGCTATAAATGTAAAAAATACTCTTTCTATAAATAAATTTGCAAAGAGTATTTTTTATTCTCTAAATTCTCTCAAACTATTTGATTATGGTTTGTTGAATGATTAATGTTTTGATCTATTTTTTACATGCTATAAGCCATTAGTTTATGCATATGTGTTATATGAAATCTTGACTCAGTTTTATAAGCTTTCTTTTTTAAAAAGAAAAAACCCACCATAAACGGTGGGTTTTTGTGTTTGCCTGGCGACTACTTACTCTCCCAGGACCCTGCGGTCCAAGTACCATCAGCGTG